>NZ_JBVIMX010000001.1:0-797809 GCF_055579625.1 Streptomyces sp. NPDC032721
GGTGTGGGTGGGTGGGGTGGGAGGGTTTTGGGTGTGGGGGGGGGGGGGGGGGGGGGGGGGTGGGGGGGTCCCCCCCCCCCCCCCCCCCCCCCCCCCCCCCCCCCCCCTTCCCGTATGCCCTCCTACGAGGCCGGGAGCGGCTGCGCCGGGTCGAAGCGCAGGGCGGCGCGCACGCTCTCCGGGCCACGTACCCGCGAGGCAAACGCCACCAGCTCGCAGGCACCCTTCGGGCGGCAGTCGACGTCACGGCCCGACCGGGTGCGGAAGCCCGCCTGTACGGTGACCTCGCGCTTGAGGCGACCCTTGTCGTCGGTGGCGGGCGGGCGGGGGCCGCTGGTGCAGTCCGTGTAGCCGAGCGCGCCCGCGATGCACTGGACCACCAGGAAGTGGTACTGCGGCTCGTAGCCGCGCCCGGTCACGGTGACCTTCTGGCCGTGCGTCAGGTTCCGGTTCGGGGTGATGCGGAAGGTCGGTGCCGCCTCCAGCAGGGCGTCCGGCAGGAAGTGCAGGGGCGTCGAGGTGAGGAGGTTGCCGTCGTTGTCGAACATGGCCAGTTCGCACGGCTCGGCGGCGGTCCGGGTCCGGGTCCGGCAGTCGACCTTCCCCGACGGGGTCTCCAGTTGGGCGTAGAGCTTCTTCGGCGAGGGGCGGTACGTGCCGTCCGGGAGCACCCGGAACTGCCGCCGGGTGTTGTCGTCGCAGGTCGCCTCTGCCGCGCGGGCGCCGCACTCCTTCACCCACACGTACTGCTTGGCGGGTCCGCCGGTGATGCGGAAGGTGGTGATGTCACCGTCCCGCAGGCCGGTGGTCCGCTGGACGTTGAGCTGCGGGGCGGGCTCGGCGGCCCGGGCGGGACCCGCTTGGACTCCCAGCAGCGACAGCAGCAGAGCTCCGGCCGTGAGTCCCGCTCCGGCCACGGCTCTGCGCGATCTCACGAGCCGGGTCGAGTTCGTGCGCAGATACATACAGGCCCCCCTGTGGTCACGCCTGCCCCCATGGGCAGGGCGGCACCATCGTGACACACCGCAGCCCCGCCAACTCCCTGGGTAGTGATGCGAGTTGAAGGGGCTGACGGAGCCTGTGGGGTGGAACGGCCTGAATCAGGCGCCGTACGCGTCCAGTTCGGCCAGCAAGGAGTCCTTGACGGCGGACGGGGCCCAGGAGATCTCGACGGCGTTGCGCTCCAGCTGCACCAGTTCGGCATCGGTGAGGCCGAGTTCGGCGCGCAGTGCGGCGAGGTTCTCCGCGACGTAACCCGGGAAGTAGGCGGGGTCGTCGGAGTTCACGGTGACCTTGACGCCGAGGTCGAAGAGCTGCTTGATCTCGGTGGCCTTCATGCCTTCGGTGACGACGCCGTTGGAGATCGGGCAGGTGGTGAGGCCGATGCCGCGGCGGAGGAGCTCCTCGACCAACTTCGGGTCCTCGATGGCGTTGGTGCCGTGGTCGATGCGGTCGACACCGATGACGTCGAGGGCCTGGCGGATGTGCTCGGTGGTGTTCTCCTGGTCGATGTCGCAGTGCATGGTGAGCCGGAAGCCCTCCTCGCGGGCCCGTGCGAAGACCTCGGCGAACTTGACCGGCGGGTTGCCCTTCTCGTCCGAGTCGAGGCCGACGCCGACGATCCACTCCTTGTACGGGAGTGCCTGGACGAGCGTCGCCATCGCGAACTCGGCCTGGAAGTCGCGCAGAAAGCACATGATCAGGTGGCCGCGGAAGCCGGTGTCGCGGCGTGCGTCGTCCAGTGCGCGGGTGAGGCCCCGTACGACGGTGTCGAAGGAGACGCCCCGGCCGGTGTGCGCCTGCGGGTCGAAGAAGATCTCCGCGTAACGGACGTTCTGCGCGTGGGCCTTGGCGGCGTAGGCGGCGGCCAGGTCGTAGAAGTCCTGCTCGGTGCGGAGCACGGTCATGCCCTCGTAGTACACGTCGAGGAAGGAGGGCAGGTCGTGGAAGGCGTACGCGGCACGGAGGGCGGCCTCGTCGGCGTACGGCAGCCGGAGTCCGTTGCGCTGGGCGAGCGCGAACTTGAGTCCGGGTTCGAGGGTGCCCTCGATGTGCAGGTGCAGTTCGCACTTGGGCAGTCCGGCGACGAAGGCGTCGACGGGGGTGGTCGGGGGGCTCTCGGGGGTCATGGGTGGGTCTCCTCGGGCGTAAGGGACTTCGGCGGGCGGTTCAGGAGGGCAGGCGTGTGGTGCGTCAGGCGCCGAGCAGCGGGTCCACCACCGACTGCGTGTGGTAGTTGATCACGCCGAGGTCGGTGATCGCGTCTCCGGGATGGCGATGATCTCCAGGAAGATCAGGTACAGGTCGGCGTAGCGGCCGGGGGTGAGGGAGCCGACAAGGTGGTCGATGCGGTACATCTCGGCGGTGTTGACGGTGGCCATCTGGATGGCCTCGACCGGCTTGACGCCCGCCTTGATGGCCATCCGGACCAGCTTGTCGAGGTGGCCCTCGCGAGAAGCCGCGGGAGTAGAGGTGTGGCCGGGGGTGGCGGCCGCGAGGCCAGCCCCTGCGGCACGCAAGCCGGCCTGAGCCGGTCAACGCCGTGCGGTCCGTTCCGAACGGAGTCGTGCCGAGCCGGACCGGAGCGGGCTGGGCCGTGTGGGCCCGGACCGTGCCGTGCGGGCGGGCCCGGGCCGAGCCGAACCGGACCGTGTGGGCCTGGGCCGAGCCGTGCGGACCGGACCGGCCGGGCGGACCGGGCCGAACCGGACCGGGCCGTTTGGGCCTGGGCCGAGCCGTGCCGTGGTGCGGACCAGACCGCGCCGCGCCGAGCCGGACCGGACCGTACCGAGCCGGACCGTATGGACCCGGGCCGGAACGTGCCGTGCGGAGCAGACCGACCCGAGCCGAAGCGGACCGTATGGACCGTGTGGGCCCAGGCGGATCGCGTCGGGCGGGCCGGATCGTGACCGGTCGGCGGTTCCCCGGGCCAAAACCGGTGGCACGAACCCCGTGCGATAGGTTTTGCGTCTCCTTTAACACACGTAACCTCGCCGGGACCGTTACCCGGACCTTCACCGCGGAGACTGACTTCTCAATGGACGACATCGTCAACGGAATTGGCCGCGCCGCCGCCTACGGCGCGCTCGGCGTCATCCTGCTGGCCCTGGGGATTTTCCTGGTGGACGCACTGACCCCCGGCAAGCTGGGCAAGCAGATCTGGCAGGACCGCAACCGCAACTGCGCCCTGCTGCTCAGCTCGGCCATGCTCGGCATCGGCGGCATCGTCTTCACGTCGATCTGGACGACGTACAACGACTTCGGCAAGGGGCTGCTGTCCACGGCCGCTTTCGGCGTCCTCGGGCTGATCATGATGGCGGTCGCGTTCTGGGTGGTCGACGTCATCACGCCCGGCAAGCTGGGCGCGACCCTGGTCGAGCAGGAGCCGCACCCGGCGGTGTGGGTGACGGCTTCCTGCAACATCGCGGTGGCGGCGATCATTTCGGCGTCGATCGCCTGACGCCCTCCCTGTACTACGTCGCGCTTCGCGGACGTCGGTCTCCCCGGTGGTCCGGTCCCCCCGCTCCTGAGGTGCGCGGGACCGGGCCACCGAGCCGTTTCCGGGGCGGAGAACAGCCGTCAGGCTGCGAGCCGTTCCAGGATGCGGTCCATACCGCTGTTCCAGTTCTCCTCCAGGGCCCGCGCCGCGCCCTCCACGTCGCCGCGCACCAGGAACTCGGCGATCCGCTCGTGTTCCTCGGCGGACCGCTCCAGTACGTCCTGGTCGCCGAGCGCGACCTGCTCGTAGCGGTGCATCGTCAGCTTCAACGACCGGATCAGGGTCATCAGCCGCTGGTTGGTGCAGCCCGAGAGCAGCAGGTCGTGCCAGGCGTCGTCGTACTGCTCGATCAGGTCGTGCGGCGCCTGCGGGACCGAGAAGGCCCGCGCCTCCGCGAGCAGTTTCGGCGCCAGCGCCGCCAGTTGCTCGGGCGTGCTGGACCGCAGGGCGAGCGTTTCGAGGGATACGACGATGGTGGTCAGGTCGCGGAACTCCTGGGCGCTCATCGGGGTGAAGCGGAACCCCTTGCCGCGCTCGCTGGTGATGACCCCCTCGCGCTCCAGCGAGATCAGGGCCTCGCGCAACGGTGTGCGGCTGACCCCGAGTTCGCCGGCCAGCCTGACCTCGTTGATGGGTTCGTCCGTCGGGATCGTCCCGCGCCCGAGGCGCTTGATCAGCTCCTCCTTGACCTGCTCGCGCAGTGGGCGGTTCTCGATTGGCATGGCTGCCGACCCCTTCCCCTCGTGTGACCCCTCAGGGGTTCTCCCAGATTAACGGCCGCTCACGGCCCTGCCCGCACACCCCCCGGCGGTACTAGGCGGTCCCGCCGCCGTCGACCGGAACGATCGCGCCGCTGATGAAGGCGGCGGCGTCGGAGGCGAGGAACGCGACGGTCTGTGCGATGTCGCGCGGCTGGCCGATGCGCCCGAGCGGCCGGTCGGCGGCGTCCACGTAGAAGTCCTCGGCCGGTTCGCCGAGCTGGCGGGCCTCCTCGGCGAGCATGCCGGTGGCGGTGTCGCCGGGGCAGACGCAGTTGACACGGATGCGGTCGGGGCCGTGGTCGATGGCCATGGCGCGGGTCATGTTGACCACGGCGCCCTTCGACGCGCAGTACGAGACGGCACGTCCGCCGCCCGACATCCCCCATCCGGACCCGGTGTTGACGATGGAGCCGCCGCCCTGTGCGGCCATCCCCGGTATCACCAGGCGCGACATCAGCATGATCGAGCGGATGTTGACGGCCATCACGAGGTCCCAGTCGTCGTCGGTGATCTCGCAGACGGTGGACCGCCTGATGATGCCCGCGTTGTTGAACAGCACGTCCACACCGCCGAGTTCGTGCTGTGCGGTCCGTACGGCCGATTCGCAGTCGGTACGTTGCGACACGTCGCAGCGCACGAAGACGCCGCCCGCTTCCTTGGCCGCCGCCTCGCCGCCGTCCACGTCGATGTCGGCTACGACGACCCGGGCACCGAGTTCGCCGAGCAGGACGGCGGTGGCCCGCCCGATGCCGGCGCCGCCGCCGGTGACGAGGGCGCGCTTGCCGGTGAGGTCGATCATGTGGGCTCCCTGAGGTGGGTGGGGATGGGATGAGGTGGGGTGGGGTGGGACGGCGGTCAGCAGGTGACGCGGTACAGGGCGCTGCGGCCGCTGCCGGTGATCACCCTGCGGTATCCGGAGAGTTCGGCGTCCAGGTCGTCGTCCCCGGTGTCGACGAGGAGCGGCCGCCCGTGCAGCGCGGCCAGCTTGGACTCCGTACAGAGGACGAGCAGCCGGTCGACGCCGACGGCCCGCACCACCTCCGGGGAGATCTGCTGATTGCCCCGCCCGAGCAGGAACCCCTGCCCGCCGACGGGCGAGAGGGCGATGTGGGCGGGGCGGGAGGAGAGGTGGCCGAGGAGCCGGTCGGCGGAGAGGCGGGTGGCCAGGAGGCAGTACGGAGACCGATCGGCCCGGTTCGGCCGGGCGGGGGGTTCGTGGCGCAGGACGCTCACTCCGGTGAGCGGGACGTCCACGCCCAGCGCGGCGGCCACCGCACGTGTGGTCGTGCCGGGGCCGAGGGCGAGGAGGTCGCCGGGGGCGGGCCGGGAGGCGAGTTCGGCGGCGATGCCGTTGACCGCGTCGGGGGACGCGGCGGTGCTGCCCGCCTTGCGCTGCTGGATGCGGACGGGGACGTACGGCACCGGGAGCCAGCCGTAGAGCCGGGAGGAGAGCCGGCCGGTGCGCAGCCCGGCCTCGTCGCGGTCCATGACTTCGGCGTCCCGTATCGCGGTCGCCGTACCGCCGTTGAGCCACCCGGCCGCGACTTCCCCTGCGGCTCGGGCGTTCACGGCGAACACGGCGGAGTGCATTTTGACGCCGGTGGGGATGCCGAGCACGGGGGTGCCGGGGACGCCGAGCGCGTCACGCGCCGCGAGCACGTCGCGCGCCGTCCCGTCGCCCCCGGCGAACAGGATGAGTCCGACCCCGTGGGCGGCAAGGGCCCGTACGGCTTCGGTGGTGTGGTGCGGCCCGGTCGCCCCGGGGCGGACCGGGTCCGCTCCGCCCCCGTACACCACTCGCGGCACCAGGCCCGCGGCCCGTACCGCATGCTCGCCCATCGGGCCGAAGGCCGTCGTGATCTCCAACTCCCCCATCCGTGCGGCCAGTTCGAGGAGTGCTGTCGTCGCCCGGTCGGCCGCGTGCGGCACCGCGCCCAGGGCCAGGGCGCGGTGCTGGGTGGCCGGACCGTCGCTGCCGTCCAGGCCCACCCGGCCGCCCAGTCCGGCGACCGGGTTGACCACCAGGCCGATCACGTTCCGTCCGCGCCCGCGCCCGCATTTACGTCCGCGACCTTGCGGCGATACGTACGCCAGCTCGGCGACCAGCGCGCCGGGTCGTCCAGTGCCTCGGGCCGGACCCGGTGGATGGTCGAGCGGTGCGGGGCGGTGCGGACCGTTTCCGGGTCCTCGTAGGCTTCGCGCGCGACCTCCGCGAGGATCGCCGCGTACTCGTCCAGGTCCGCCCTGGAGTAGGACTCGGTGGGCTCCAGGGTCATCGGTTCGGGGACCAGGTAGGGGTGGTGGCTGGTCCAGTAGTGGGTGCCGAAGTCGGCGGCGCGGAGGCCGAGTTGTTCGCTGTGGATGCCGGTGTCGGCGTGCAGCCGCTCCCAGCTGTAGCGGACCTGCTCGACGCGCGGGCGGCCGGTCGCGTACGGCACGGAGGCGCCCGGGATCTGCCGTACCAGGTGGAGGAGGTAGTTGTTGTTGAGGACGGCGGTCTCCGCCACCTCGCGCAGTCCTTCGGCGCCCATCGACATGATCCAGGCGTATGCACGGACGAGGTTGGGCACGACGCCGTGGTGCGGGCGGATCTTGCCGACCGAGTGCGGGCGTTCGACGTCCAGCCGGTAGCTCTCGCCGTCGTACTCGACGGTGGGGCGCGGGAGGTAGGGGGCGAGTGCCTCGGTCACTCCGCAGGCGCCCGCCGCCGGGCCGCCGCACGCGTGCGGGGTGGAGAACGTCTTGTGCAGGTTGAAGTGGCACAGGTCGAAGCCGGCTTCGCGGGCCCGGGTGATGCCGAGGATGCCGTTGGCGTTGGCCTGGTCGTACGCGCACAGGCCCCCGGCCTCGTGGACGATGCGGACGAACTCCGCGATGCGGGGGTTGTAGATGCCCGTGTCCTCGGGGTTGGTGATGAGGAGGGCGGCCGTGCGCGGGCCCACGGCGGCCTTCAGGGCCTCGATGTCGGGGTAGCCGTCGGCGTCCGGGTGGAGGGTGATCACCTTGAAGCCGGCGGTCTTGGCGCAGGCCGCGTTGGAGGGGTGGGAGAAGATCGTGGTGATGATCTCGTCGCGCTGTCCGCCCTCGCCCCGGTCGGCGAAGTAGGCCCTGATCATGGAGACGTTGGCGTAGATCGCGGCGGATCCGGCGCCCGGCTGGAGGGAGACCCTGTCCATGCCGGAGACCTCGCACAGGAGTCCCTCCAGGCGGTGCAGGATCTCCAGGACCCCTTGGACGGTGGCGGGGTCCTGCTGGGGGTGCAGTCCCGCGACGCGTTCGTCGGTGACGAAGCGGTCGTTGACCTTGGGGCTGTACTTCATGGTGCAAGTGCCCTGGCCCACATCGACGTTGAGGTCGGCGCCCAGGGTTTCCTGGGAGAGCCGGAGGTAGTGGCGCAGGACCTGCTGCTGGCCGATCTCGGGGAGTGCGGGCGGGGTACGTCGGCGGAGCGCGGCCGGGACCTCGACCGGGGCGCCGCCGATGGCCTCGGTGACCGCCGGGTCGACGGGCGGTACGAGGACGCCCCGCTCGCCGGGCGAGCCCAGTTCGAAGATGAGCTTCTCGTCCCAGGACGCCTGGTGGAAGCGGCGGAGTGCGGGCTTGGGGGCGATCCGGGCGTCCTCGGCGGAGACCGGGCCTGCTGCGGAGTGGGCGCTCACTTGACGATCTCCTCCAGGGCGTCGGCCAGTTCGTCGATGTCGGCCTTGGTGTGGACTTCGGTGACGCAGTACAGGGCCCGGTCCCCGGTCAGCGGGATGCCGCCGTGGATGTTGCGTTCCAGCAGGTCGGCGTGGATCTCGTCGACGGTGCGACCGCCGGTGAAGCGCACCGGGAAGTCCGCGAAGTGGACGCCGTCTGCCTGCGGGACCTCGACCCCGGGGATGCGGGCGAGGCGCTGCTTGGCGTACGCGGTGTGGGCGAGGATCGTCTCGCCGATGTCCCGCATGCCCTGCGGTCCCATCAGGGCGAGGTAGACCCCGGCGCCGATGCCGTGCAGTGCGGCGGCGGTGCCGACCCACTCCTTGCCCTCCTCGCGGACCGCGAAGGACGTCCTCTCATACGCGACGTCGCCGAAGCCGTACTCGCCCTCGACGTCGGTGGGGACCAGGCCGAAGAGCCGGGTGGGATACTCGGCGACGAGCCGTTCCTCGTCCCGCGCGCCGATGAAGCCCGCGTTGCCGCCGCCGTAACTCATCCGGATGCCGAGCGGCTGGATGTCGCCGCAGGTGAGGTCGGCGCCGTACGAGGAGGGCGGCGCGAGCACCCCGAGGGAGATCGGGTTGCAGCCGACGACGTACAACGCACCTGCCGCGTGGGCGAGTTCACCGATTTCCGGCAGCGCCTCGTCGACCAGACCGAGCCGGTTCGGGGCCTCCGCGTACAGTGCCGCCACTCCCCCGGCCGCCAGGGCCTCCCGTACGGCCGGCAGGTCGGTGCCGCCGGTCGCCGGGTCGGCGGGCAGGAGCACCACGTCGTGGTCGGGGCGTACGTAGTCGCGGATCTTGGACAGCTTGTCCGGGTCGACGTCGCCGCTGATCAGCAGCGTACGGCGGCCGGTGACGCGGCCCGCCATGCGCAGGGCGGTACCGGCGGCCTGGAAGCCGTCGTACACCGGGACGTTGACGACGTCCACGTCGAGGAGTTCGGCCATCAGCGACTGGTACTCCCACATCGTCTGGAAGCGGCCGTGGTCCTCGTACGGTTCGCCCGCGTACGCGGTGAGGAACTCGGACCGGCCCATCACCTCGTCGACGACGGCGGGCACGTGGTGCGGGTAGCAGCCGCCGCCCAGGAAGCTGAGCATGTGCGAGGCGGGGGTGTTGCGGCGCAGCAACTGCTCTATGTGGCGGGTGAGTTGGGCTTCGGAGCGCAGGGGGGCAGGCAGGTCGAGGGGGCGGTGGAGCCGGATCTCCTCGGGGATGTCCGCGTAGAAGTCCTCGACGCTCGTCGCGCCGACGGCGTCCAGCATCGCCCGCCGCACGGCGGGGACGGAGTTGGGGATGTACGGGTGGGCCACGGGCGGGGGCGCCACGGGCCGGTGCGCCACGGGCGGGGCTTCCAGTGGCGGGACCGCCGGGGCCTGGGGTGTCTGCTCGGGTGGAGTCATTCCGCGCCTTCCGCGTGCGGTGAAGTCCCGGGCGTCCGATCGCGCGGACTCCGGTGTTTTCAGGGGCAGTTGACGTACGACCTCTTGACGCAGCAAGGCGTCATTCAGTGTTCTGTATACAGCATTAAGCATTCCGAGGGCAGGAGACAAGGGTGTCAACTCGACCTGGACGACGCGCACTTCTGGCATCCGGGCTGGCGGCCGGAGCCACGGCCGTGCTCGGCGGCTGCGCCACCGGGGGCGCCGGAACCAACGGCGGCGGAAAGGCCCCGGAGGTCCCGGAGGCGAAGAAGGGTGACAACAAGGCGCTCAAGGGGTCGATCACCGTCTGGTCCTGGGACGTCGCGGCGAAGGCGATGGAGCGACTGGCCGCCGGTTTCCGGCAGAAGCACCCCGGGGTCACCGTCAAGATCACCGACATCGGTTACGACAGCGCCTACGACAAGATCACCGTGGGGCTGCGCGGGGGGTCGGGCCTGGCCGACGTACTGACCGTCGAGGGCACCCGGATGGCGACCTACATGGGGACCTTCCCGCAGGGCTTCTACGACCTGACCAAGCTGGCCGGACCGCACCGGAAGGACTTCGACAAGGCCGCCTGGAAGACGGTGGTCAACCCGCAGGACAAGGTGGTCGCCCTGCCCTGGGACATCGGCCCGTGCGGGCTCTACTACCGCAAGGACTACTTCCGCGCGGCCGGGATCACCGCGGACCGGATCAGGACCTGGGACGACTTCGTCGCGGCGGGCGAGCAGCTCAAGAAGCGCACCGGCCGCAAGATGCTGATCCTCGACCCGGTCGAGGACTCCACCTTCGCGATGCTGCTCCAGCAGCAGGGCCAGCACTTCTACGAGGGCGGCAAGGTCGCCGTCGACTCCCCCGAGGGCCTGCGCGCCGCCACCCTGCTCAAGACGCTCGCCGACAAGGGCCTGATCGACTACCAGAAGCAGTGGGACGGCCTGGTCACCGGCACCAAGGAGGGCAAGGCGGCCACCACGCCGACCGCCGCCTGGTGGATCGGCACCCTGCTGTCCGACATGCCCGAGCTGAAGGGGAAGTTCGGGGTGATGCCGCTGCCCTCCTTCGACGCCGGGGGCGTACGCACCTCCAACAGCGGCGGCTCGGTCCTGGCCGTACCCGCGCAGAGCAAGAACCCCGAACTCGCCTGGGCCTTCGTCGAGTTCCTGCTCGCCGACACCGCCAACCAGGTGTCCATGCTGAAGCAGGAAGGGCTCTTCCCCGCCTATCTGCCCGCACTCGCCGACCCGTATCTGAGCAGCCCGCAGGAGTACTTCGGCGGGCAGAGCGCCTTCAAGGTGTTCGCCGACCTCGCACCGACCACCCCGCCCGTCGAGTACAACAAGGACGGCGCCAAGGCGACCGACATCATGTACTCGACGATCACCGGCATCCTGCTGCGCGGCAAGGACCCGAAGCAGGCCCTGGACACGGCCGCCGGGCAGATCGCCGCCGCGACCGGCCGGCCGCGGATCGCGGGCTAGCGCACCATGGCCGCACCCACGAGCACGCTGCCCGCCGCCCCCGCCGCGGGGCCCCCGCCGCGCGAGGCACCGCCCCGCGGACGGCGCCGCCGAATCGTCCCCTGGCTGTTCGCGGGGCCCGCCGCCGTCCTGTTCGCGGTGTTCTTCGCCTATCCGCTGGGCGCGAGCCTGCTGCAGAGCTTCACCTCCGAGCGCGACGGCACCTCGGTGTGGGTGGGGTTCCAGCAGTACCGGCGGATGCTCGACGATCCGGCGTTCCTGGAGTCGCTGTTCAACATCGCGCTGATCCTGCTCGTCCAGGTCCCGGTGATGGTGGCGCTCGCGCTGGTCCTGGCGGGCATCCTCAACCAGTCCTGGCTGCGCTTCCGGAGCACCTGGCGGGCGCTGTACTTCCTGCCCGCCGTGACGACGCTCGTCGCGTACGCCGTCGTCTTCCAGGTACTGCTGCGCACCGACGGCGGTCTGGCGAACCAGTTCCTCACGCTGCTCGGGCTGACCCCCGTCGACTGGCTCAACGACCCCACCTGGGCGCGCATTTCGCTGATCGGGTCGCTCACCTGGCGGTGGACCGGCTACAACGCGGTGATCCTGCTGGCCGGGCTCCAGGCGATCGGCAAGGAGCAGTACGAGGCGGCGTCGCTGGACGGCGCCGGGGCCTTCACCACGTACCGCAGGGTGATCGTGCCGCAGCTGCGGCCGGTGATCCTGTTCTGCGCGGTCACCTCCACCATCGGCACCCTCCAGCTCTTCGACGAGAACTACGTGCTGACCAGGGGCGGCCCCGACAACGCCACCCTCTCCCCCGTCGTCTACCTCTACAAGACCGGCTTCCAGCAGCTGGACTTCGGCTATGCGGCGGCCATCGCCTGGGTGGTGGTCGCGATCATCGCGGTGCTGTCGCTGGCCCAGTACTTCCTGTTCGGACGGGAGCGGCGCCGATGACCACCACTGTGCTCAAGGATCCGGCGGCGGCGCGGCGGAGGTCTCCGGTGCGCAGGCTGGCGGGCTGGGCGACCGGGCTGGTGCTGGTGGCCGGGGCGGTGGTGAGCCTGGTGCCGTTCGTGTGGATGGCGGTGGCCTCCACCCGGTCGACCTCGGAGCTGTTCCAGTCCCCTCCCCCGTTCCTGCCCGGCGGTCAACTTCTGGACAATTTGACCAGGTTGGAGGAGACCATCGGCTTCGGCCGGGTGATGCTCAACAGCCTGGGCATCGCCCTGGTGCACACGGTGCTGAGCTCGCTCGTGTCCGCGATGTGCGGGTACGGGCTGGCGAAGTTCCGGTTCCGGGGGCGGGGGCTGCTGCTCGGGGTGATCCTGGCGACGATGATGATCCCGTTCCAGGTGCTGCTGGTGCCGCTGTTCCAGATGATGGCGAGCATGGGCTGGGTGAACTCCTACCAGGCGGTGATCCTGCCGTTCCTGGCCAGCTCGTTCGGGATCCTGCTGATGCGCCAGGGCTTCCTGGACTTCCCCGACGAGCTGCTGGAGTCCGCGCGGATCGACGGCTCCGGCGAGCTGCGCACCTTCTACACGGTGGTACTGCCGTGCGTACGGCCCCAGTTGGGGGCCCTGGTGATCTTCACCTTCATGAGCGCCTGGAACAGTTTCATCTGGCCGCTGCTGATGCTGAACTCGGAGGACAAGTACACCGTGCCCGTCGCACTCAACACCCTGACCGGTCTGTCCCGCGTCGACTACTCCGGGCTGATGCTCGGCTCGCTGCTCGCCACACTGCCGCTGATGGTCCTCTTCCTCTGCTTCCAGCGGCAGTTCGTGTCCGGCCTGCTCGGCGGGGCGGTGAAGCAGTGATCCAGTACGGCGGCGACTACAACCCCGAGCAGTGGCCCGAGGAGGTCTGGGCCGAGGACGCCAAACTGATGCGGGAGGCCGGGGTCACCATGGTGACGGTCGGCGTGTTCTCCTGGGCCAAGCTCCAACCGGGCCCAGACAGCTGGGAGTTCGGCTGGCTGGACCGGCTGCTCGACCTGCTCGCCGCGCACGGCATCGCGGTCGACCTGGCCACCGCGACCGCGTCCCCGCCCGCCTGGCTGGTGCGCGCGCACCCCGAAGTGCTGCCGGTGACCGCCGACGGTGTACGGCTGGAGTTCGGCTCGCGGCAGCACTACTGCCCGTCCTCGCCCGCGTACCGTACGGCCGCCCTGCGCCTGGTCCGCGAGCTGGCCGAGCGGTACGGCGACCATCCGGCGCTCGCCCTCTGGCACATCCACAACGAGTACGGCGACCACGTCACCGAATGCTTCTGCCCGCGCTCGGCGGACCACTTCCGGCAGTGGCTGAAGGACCGCTACACCACCGTCGAAGGCCTCAACCACGCCTGGGGGACGGCCTTCTGGTCCCAGCACTACACCTCCTTCGCCGAGATCGAACCGCCGCGCACCGCGCCCGGCCCGGTGAATCCCACCCAGGTGCTCGACTGGCGGCGGTTCTGCTCGTACGCCCTGCTCAAGCTGCACCGGGGCGAGCGCTCCGTGCTGCGCGAGCTGTCCCCCGACATCCCCGCCACCACCAACTTCATGTCGATGATGGAGTCCCTGGACTACTGGGAATGGGCGCGGCACGAGGACGTCGTCTCGGACGACGCCTACCCCGACCCGGCCGATCCGCGCGCCCATGTGAACGCCGCCCTCAATTACGACCTGATGCGTTCCCTCAAGGGTGGTCAGCCGTGGCTGCTGCTGGAGCAGGCCGCGTCGGCGGTCAGCTGGCGTCCGGTGAACACTCCCAAACCCCCTGGCCTACAACGCCTCTGGTCCCTCCAGGCCCTCGCCAGGGGTGCCGACGGGATCATGTACTTCCAGTGGCGGCAGTCCCGGGCCGGCGCGGAGAAGTTCCACAGCGCGCTGCTGCCGCACCGGGGCACCGACTCCCGGGGCTGGCGGGAGACGGTCCGCTTCGGGGCGGAGCTGGGGCGGCTCGCGGAGGTGGCGGGCAGCCGGATCACCGCCCGGGTCGCGATCGTGCTGGACTGGGAGTCGTGGTGGGCGCTGGAGGGCACCGACCACCCCTCGACGCGGATGCGCTGGCGCGATCTCCTGCGGCCCTGGTACGAGGCGCTGTACGCGCGGGGCGTCACCGTGGACTTCGTACCGCCGTACGCGGATCTGTCCCCGTACCGGCTGCTCCTCGCCCCCAACCTCTACCTGCTGCGCACCGAGCACGCCGAGCGGATCGCCGCTTTCGTGCGCGACGGCGGGCGGCTGGTGTGCGGGCCGTTCAGCGGGGTCGTCGACGCGCACGACCATCTGCACGACGGGGGTGCGCCGGGGCCGCTGCGCGAGGTGCTCGGGCTGGTCGTGGACGAGTTCTGGCCGATACCCGACGGAGAGGCGGTACGGGTGGGGACGGACGCCGAGGCCACCGTGTGGAGCGAGTGGCTGGTGCCGGAGGGTGCCGTGACCGTCGCCGCGTACACCTCGGGGGCGCTGGCCGGGCTGCCCGCCGTCACCCGTCACCCGTACGGCAGGGGCAACGCCCGCTACGTCGGCTGCCACCTGGGCTCCGGCATCGGCCGCGTCCTCGATGAGGCACTCTCCGACGCGGGCCTGCGCCCCGTCCTGGGCAAACCGGCGCCGGACGGGGTGGAGGCGGTCCTGCGCGGCCGCTACCTCTTCCTCCTCAACCACTCGGAACGGGAGGTCGACTGCCCGTCCTTCCCGGGCCACGACCTGCTCACCGGTACGGAGACGGGGCTCCGGGTCCGACTGGGCCCGCGCGGCGCGGCCGTCGTCCGCATCCCGCCGAAGCGCTGACCACCCACCCCCTCCCTCGCCACCCCTGTTGTCCACACCCCAGAGAACCCCAGAGAACCTCAGAGAAAAGGTGCCCATGCCCTTCCGTCCCCGCCCCCACGCCCTCGCGGTGGCCCTCCTCTCCGGCACGCTGCTCGCCGGCGCCATGAGCGCCCCCGCCTCCTCCGCCCCGCCGGAGCCCACCGGGCGCCCCGACTACGCCGACGTCCTGGACCGGCACGGCTCCCCCACCGTGGCGCTCCCGGGCACCGGCGGCGACAACAACCCGGTGAACGTCTTCGCCGACCGGGGCGCCTGGCACGCCTACGCGCTTCCGAAGCCGGGCGACCGGGCGTCGTACGGCGGTTTCACCGGACCGCTGTACATCGCGCAGGAGTACCCGTGGTGGCTGAGCAACGCCTTCAGCCGCATCCGGCTCACCGAATCGGGCAAGGAGCTGGACCTCGCGGCAGGCGGCACCCCCCGCTTCACCTCGCAGCCGGGCAGGCTCCTCCAGTCGTACGACCTCGGGCGCGGACTCCGCCTCACGCTGGAGCTCCGCTTCTCCTCGCGGCGCACCGCGCTCGTCCGGGCCGAGGTCAGCAACACGGGCCGCGAGTCGCGCACCCTTGGTGCGGGCTGGACCGGTTCACTGCTGCGGCCCGAGGACGCCCCGATGAAGGACGCCCCGTCGCTGAAGGCCACCGGGCGCGGCGTCGGCGTCGACTTCGCGAAGGTGCGCGAGACCTGGGACTACCTCACCGACGGCACCGAGCGCTTCGAGGTGACCCACCGCGAACCGGTCCGCACCACGGTCGACGGGGACACCTACCGCACCGAGTCCGCCGCACCCGTCACCCTGCGGCCCGGCCGCAGTCACTCCTTCGACTGGACCGAGTCGTACACCTTCACCGCCGCCGAGCGCGCCGAGGAGGCACCGGAAGTACGGTCCGCGCTCGCACGCCCCGACGCGGCGGCCCGCTCCGGAGACGCCCGCTGGCGTCACTATGTCGACTCGGTGACACGCTCGGTGCCCGTGGACCAGCGCCGTACGGCCGTGAAGTCACTCGAAACGCTGGTCACCAACTGGCGCAGCGCGGCGGGGCGGATCCGGCACGACGGCATCACGCCGTCCATCTCGTACAAGTGGTTCACGGGCGGGGTCTGGTCCTGGGACACCTGGAAGCAGGCGGTCGGCACGGCCCGCTTCGAGCCGTCCCTGGCGCAGGAGCAGATCCGGTCGATGTTCGACCACCAGATACGGGCGGACTCCGCCGACCGCCCGCAGGACGCCGGGATGATCCCGGACGCGATCTTCTACAACGACACGAAGCAGGGCGGCGGAAACTGGAACGAGCGCAACTCCAAGCCCCCGCTGGCCGCCTGGTCGGTGTGGGAGGTGTTCACCAGGTCGGGCGACACGCGTTTCCTGCGCGAGCTGTACCCGAAGCTGGCGGCGTACCAGGCGTGGTGGTACCGCAACCGGGACCACGACGGCAACGGGCTCGCCGAGTACGGGGCGACGGTCGACCCGCTGAACGCGACGCCGGAGGACCAGCGGCTCGCGGCGGCCTGGGAGAGCGGCATGGACAACGCACCGCGCTTCGACAAGGCGCTGGGCGCCGCCGTGGTCGCCAACAAGGGTGCGGACGGCCGGGTCGTCGGCTACTCCGTCAACCAGGAGTCGGTGGACCTCAACGCCTATCTGGCCGCCGATCAGGGGTACTTGGCGAAGATCGCCGCCGTACTGGGCAAGGATGCGGAGGCCGCGCGCTGGGCCGGGAAGTCCCGCGCGACCCACGCCGCCGTACGGGAGAACCTGTACGACCCGGCGTCGGGCTGGTTCTACGACAAGGCCCTCGGGAGCAAGGAGCTGCTGACCGCGCGGGGGCGGGGCATCGAGGGCGCGATCCCGGTGTGGAGCGGCAGCGCGTCGAAGGCGCAGGCCGCGGCGGTGCGCGCGAAGCTGAACGACCCCGCGGAGTTCGCGACGAAGGTGCCGTTCCCGACGGTGTCGAAGAGCTCGCCGTACTTCCAGTCGACCAGGTACTGGCGGGGCCCGGTCTGGCTGGACCAGGCGTACTTCGCGCTCGGCGGGCTGCGGCGGTACGGGTACGACCGCGAGGCGGACGCGCTGACGCGTCAACTCGTCGACAGCGCGGGAGGGTTGAAGGGCAACGGTCCGATCATGGAGAACTACGACCCGCTCACCGGGAATCCGCTGAACTCGCCCAACTTCAGCTGGTCCGCGGCGCTGCTGCTGCCGATACTGACCCGCGGCAGGTAGCCGGCCGGGTCCGATCGGGCTCCGGCCGAGCCGCAACAGACCGCCGTCACCGGCCCGTTCACCCCTCGAAGGGGCGAACGGGCCGGTTTCGTGTTTCCCGCCCACCCCGGGCCTCCTATCAAGTCCCCGGCGTCACCGTCCTGAACTCCCGGCATATTCCTCCCATCCGGTGACTCGGTGTGCACAACCGAGCGCCGAACGTGCAAAGTCGGTGAGTCTATGCCTGGGACGACGATCGGTGCAGGGGGTTGGAGGAACCGGCCGACGCACTGACCCGGCCGGGCTAAGCTCGCCGCACAACGAGCCGAGTTGATGTGAATTCATCCACTTGTTCCCATTCATGGCACTTGTTTGGAATACCCCTAAAAAAACCACCGCCCCCAAAGACCGCCAGAGGCTCTCCATGGTTCGGGTTGAATCCCCCCCACGTCAGGCAGCACCCCAGACACGGCAGAACCGTCAGCCGCATCCGGCGCACCAGGCACGCCAGCAGGAGTCGCCCTTCGTCCGGGCGATCGCACTGGCCGTCGTCCTGACGGTCGCCGCGACGGCAGGCGCGGCCGTCGCGGTCACGGAGGCCGCCCGGATACCCGTCGTCTGGTGCGGCGCCGTGACGACCGTCGCCGTCGCCCTCCTCACGGCCGAAATCGTGCGGCGCGGACGGGCGTTGCGGCGCGCGCGGGCCGACCACGCGCAGCGGCTGGCGTCGCTGGAGCGGCGGCTCGCCGAGCACGACGACGAGACCGTACGGCTCGCCAAGGAACTGATGCCGGCCGCGATCCGGCGGCTGCGCTCCGGCGAGTCCCCGGCCGAGACGATGCGCGACATCGTCGACGCCGACGAGCGCTACCGCGATCTGCCGTACGCGCAGCGCGAGTTGCTCCGTACGGTGCTGGACATCATCGACCTGGAAGAGGCCCGCAGGGAGTCCGCGCAGCGCGCGTTCGTCAACATCGCCCGCCGCGTCCAGGCCATCGTCCACCAGCAGTCCAGCGAGCTGCGGCAGATGGAGGAGGACCACGGCCGCAACCCCGAGGTCTTCGACGACCTGCTGCGGATCGACCACGGCACGGCCCTGATCGGCCGTCTCGCCGACTCCATCTCGGTGCTCGGCGGGGCCCGCCCCAGCCGCCAGTGGCCGCGTGCCGTACCGCTGTTCAGCGTGCTGCGCGGTGCCATGTCGCGGATCCTGGAGTACCGCCGGGTCGATCTGCACTCGATCGCCAAGGTCGCCATCATCGGCACCGCCGTCGAGCCGCTCATCCACGCCTGTGCCGAGCTGCTGGACAACGCCACCCGCTACTCGCCGCCGCAGACCCGGGTGCACGTCACCGCGGTCGAGGTGCAGACCGGCATCGCCATCGAGATCGAGGACGGCGGCGTCAGCCTCAGCGAGGAGGCCCGCAACCGGGCCGAGAACATGCTCGCGCAGGCCCAGGCCGGCATCGACCTCAACGAGCTCGGCGACACCCCCCGCCTCGGCATGGCCGTCGTCGGCCGGCTGTCCCAGATGTACAACCTCCAGGTGTCACTGCGGCAGTCCGCGTACGGCGGCGTCCGGGCGGTACTGATCGTGCCGCGCGACATCGTCACCACCGGGCCCGCCCCGGGCATCGCCCACGGCATCGGCGCCTCCGCCGTGCCGCGCGGCGGCCGGAGCGAGGGCATGACGGCCGAGGAGGCCAGGGCGCCGCAGCGCAAGCCCCGCCCCGCGGCGCCGAAGCCCGCCGCCGTGCCCGCACCCGCACCTGCCCCGGCGCCCGCGCCCCGGCCGGTGGCGATGCCGACGTCGGCCATGGAGGAGGACGTCCCCGTGGTCACCGAATGGACCGAGAACGGGCTGCCGCAGCGCCGCAGCCGGGGCCGCGCCCCCCTCGGTTCGCACAACCTTCCGGCGCAGGAGCGCGCCGCCGCCGCTGAGGCCGCGGCAGCCGCGGCGGCAGCCGGCCAGCCACGCAAGGAAGAACCCGAGCCGGGCATCTGGCTCGAAGCATTCACCAAGGCGGCCAACGGAGTGCCGCTGGATCCGCCGGCCGAGACGGACGGTCCGCACACGCAACCGGCCGACGGCGATCTGGACAACACGTGGGACAAAGGAGATCTGAAGTGATCCAGCAGCGGGCCAACTTGGACTGGATTCTCAAGGACCTGGCCACCGGCGTACCGCAGATCCACCAGATCGTGGTGCTCTCCGCGGACGGACTGCGCATCGCCAGGCACGGCGGCGACCCGGACGTCGCGGACCGGCTCGCGGCGGCCTGCGCCGGGCTGCAGAGCCTGGCCGCCGCGGTCGCCTCGGAGATCCCGGACAGCGACGGCCGGATGAGAATGGTCGTGATCGAGGTCGACGGCGGGTTCTTCTACCTGATGGCGGCGGGCGCCGGGGCGTACCTCGCGGTCCTCGCCGACGAGACGGTGGACGCGGGAATGGTGGGTGCCCGGATGCGGGACCTGGTCGTACGGATCGGAGCCCACCTGACCAGTCCGCCCCGGCACGACGGGCAGCGCACCGTATGAAGCACCAGCCCCGCCGAGAACGACGGGCGAAACTGCCCGGCCCCGACGAACAGGCTCCCGCCGACCCGGAGTCTGCCAAGGGGGATCCCGAACGGCTGTACGTGATCACGGGTGGCCCGGACGGCAGCGAGCGCGCCTCGCTCGACCTGGTCACCATGGTCGTAGCCCGCACCACCCCCTCGCCCACGGTGCAGCCCGAGCAGGCCGCGATCCTGCGGCTCTGCCGGGCTCCGCTGTCGGTGGCGGAGATCTCCGCGTACCTGCGGCTCCCGTTCAGTGTGGTCACCTCGCTGCTGACCGACCTCCTCGCTACCGAACTGGTCGAGTCGCGCGCGCCCATCGTCCGCGCCGTACTCCCCGACCGGTCCCTTCTCGAAGCGGTGATGCATGGACTTCAAAGGCTCTGACACCCTCGCGGGTCCCCGGTCCGAGGACGTACTGCCCGCCACTGCCACCGCCGCGGTCAAGGTGGTGATCGTCGGCGGCTTCGGCGTCGGCAAGACGACGATGGTGGGCTCGGTCAGCGAGATCCGGCCGCTGACCACCGAAGAGACCATGACCCAGGCCAGCATCGGGGTGGACGACAACTCCCGGATCGAGGGCAAGACGGCCACCACCGTCGCCATGGACTTCGGCCGGATCAGCATCAGCGAGCAGCTGATCCTCTACCTCTTCGGCACCCCGGGCCAGGAGCGCTTCTGGTTCCTGTGGAACGGGCTCTTCGAGGGCGCGCTCGGCGCGGTGGTCCTGGTCGACACCCGCCGGCTGGAGGTCAGCTTCGACGTGATCGGGCGGCTTGAGGAGCGCGGGGTGCCGTTCGTGGTCGCCGTGAACACCTTCCCGGACGCCCCGAGCCACCCGATGGAGGCCCTGCGGCACGCGCTGGACCTGCCCGACGAGGTGCCGATGGTGAACTGCGACGCCCGGCTGCGGGCCTCCAGCCGCGATGTGCTGATGACGCTGATGCACTACCTGCACTCGCTCGCCGCGCAGCGCGCCTGACGCCCCCGCGTCCCCCCTGCTTTCCCAGGAGCCCCCTTTCTCTCCCAGGAGTTGCCTTGACCTCCCCCTTCGACCCGTCCCCCGTCCCGCCGCCGGAATGCCCGGCGCACGCCGAGGCGAGCGAGTTCGGCCCCGGCGGACTGCGCAGGATGTACGGTCCCGCGCACGAGAAGGACCCGAACGGGCTGTACGAGAAGCTGCGCGCCGAGCACGGCCCGGTCGCACCCGTCCTGATCAACGGTGACGTGCCCGCCTGGCTGGTCCTCGGGCACAGCGAGAACCTCCACATGACCCGCACCCCGTCCCTGTACTCCCGGGACTCGCGGCGCTGGCGGCTGCTGCAGGACGGCACCGTCACCATGACCAACCCGCTCGCGCCGATCTTCGCGTACCAGCCCATCTGCGTCTTCGCGGACGGCGCCGAGCACGAGCGCCAGCGCGGCGCGGTCACCGACTCCATCGCGAGGATCGACCACCGGGGGGTGCGCCGGTTCATCAACCGGTTCAGTAACCGGCTGGTCAACGACTTCTGCGAGGACGGGCAGGCCGACCTGGTCAGCCGTTTCGCCGAGCACCTGCCGATGATGGTGATGTGTCAGATCCTCGGCATGCCCGAGGAGTACGACGAGCGCCTGGTGCAGGCGGCCCGCGACATGATCAAAGGCACCGAGACCGCCATCGCGAGCAACGAGTACGTGATGGCGGCGCTGTACCGGCTGGTCGCCCGCCGCCGCGCGGAGCCCGAGGAGGACTTCGCGACCTGGATGGTGGAGCACCCGGCGGCGCTCGGGGACGACGAGATCGCCCAGCACCTGCGGCTGGTGCTGATCGCCGCGTACGAGACGACCGCCAACCTGATCGCCAACGTGGTGCGCATGGTGCTCACCGACCCGCGCTTCCGGGCACAGCTGAGCGGTGGTCATATGACACTGCCGGAGGCGGTCGAGCAGACCCTGTGGGACGAGCCGCCGTTCACCAACATCCTCGGCCGGTGGGCGGCCGGGGACTCCGAGCTCGGCGGGCAGAAGATCAAGGCGGGTGACGCGCTGATCGTCGGTATCGCCCCGGCCAACATGGACCCGGTGGTACGCCCCGACCCGACGGCCTCCATGCAGGGCAACCGGGCCCATCTGGCGTTCAGTGGCGGGCCGCACGAATGCCCCGGCCAGGACATCGGGCGTGCCATCGCCGACACCGGCATCGACGCCCTGCTGATGCGTCTGCCGGACATCCAGCTCGCCGTCGAGGAGAAGGACCTGCGGTGGCGGAGCACGCTGATGGCCCGGCACCTGATCGAGCTGCCGGTGACGTTCGCGCCGCGGCCGCCGCAGGAGGTGGCGGGGCCCACGGCCCCGGCGCAGCGCGGTGCGCCGCGCCGGGACTGGGAGGTGGGTTCGGTGCCGCATTCCGCACCGGCCGCGCCCGCCCAGCCGTTGCCCGCGCAGCCGCTGCCCGCGCAGGTGGGTGCGGTCCCGGCAGGTGCGGGCCCGGCGGCCGCGCACCCCGGGCCCGTACCGCAGGCGCCGGGTTCCGTACCGCCGGGCGTGGTGATTCCGACGCAGCGGCGGGGTTCGGCGCCGGTGCGGGCGTGGCGGAAGCTGGTCACCTGGTGGCGCGGCTACTGAGGTGACCGGTACGAGGCGTACGGGTGGGTGCGGTGCGGCGGCTACGCGGCGCTGCGCTGGGCCGGCACCACGGTCCGGTCCGTGCTCCGCTCCGCCTCCAGTTGGTCCCACCACCAGGCGATGGTCGGCAGCGGCAGGGGTTCGCCGCTGTCGTCGGCGGGGCGGTGCTTCCACCAGCTCATCGGACGCACCGTCGCGCCGGCCGGCGCCGGAACCGTGTAGCGCGGGCAGCGGGACGCCCAGTCCAGGTGCCCGCGCACGAACTGCCCCAGGTCGTGTACGTAGCGGCGGACCTCGGCTCCGCCGTCGCGCAGTACCTGGGCGCGCAGCCGCAGGAAGAGAATCATGACGCGGTCGCGCATCGCGACCGCGTGCTCCAGTGCCTGCTGGGTGCTGCAGCCGAGTTCGTTGCGCAGGACGTCGATGAGGTTGAGGTCGTCATCGGCGCGCAGCAGTTCCTTGTTGCGCGAGTAGAGGTCGTTGTCCCAGCTGACCAAGGTCCAGGTGATCTCGGTGAGGGCCCGTACCCGGGGGTCCTCCAGGTCCTCGTCGGGCACCGAGTAACCCGCGACGATCTCCATCATGGCCGTGGAGGGAGCCATCCCGATGGCCCGCATCCACAGGGTCACGTAGTCATCGAGGGAAGGTAGTCCCGGGCTGCGCCGGCAGTGCGCCTCCCAGACCAGGCCCGAGGTGTAGACGCGCATGGCGTCGACCCAGCGGCGCAATTGGCGGGGGGTGGCGTACGTCTCCAATTCCCGGCGGAGTTCGCGCAGGGACGCGGCGTGGCGTGACTCGCCCGGCGCGAGTACGGAAGGCGCTTCGACGGCACGCATTATTCGCGAGGTCTGCTCCGCCAGCTGTCCGGCGGTCGGGCGGGCCTCGTCGCAGACGCCGTCGTCGAGCGAGAAGAGCACGGCGTGGAACTTCGCCATAAGGGTGAGCGGTGCAAGGCTGCCATAGGGCATCGTCGACGCGGTGAGGCCGCCGAAGTCACAAAGGGCAAGGCGGCGGCGCTGCTCGGGATCACTGTCGAGTTGCTGTCGGAGCATCCAGTCGACGGTCAACTCGTTCAGCACCTTCGCCGCGGGGTGCACGGCGGCGGGTACCGGACAGTAGAACGGGACATGGGGCAGGTGCTGAATCAGCCGGTGATCCGAAGCGACAGTCATGGGTTTTCCCCCTGGAGTCCAGGTTTCAACGTGCAGTGCGGTGTTCTGCTCTGTGCTGGGGCCTATATGCCCATGTCCGATCGTCAATAACAATGCAACTGCCCATCACCTGACGCAAGTTGAGCATCGCTTGTTCACACTAGTCGGTCGACCGGAATTCGCTCCGAGAATACGCGCTGTGTGATCTGCGGGAGGCGGGCGTGGCCACGGGGGCGGATCTTTACGCGTGACCCTCTTGCCATCGAGCGGAAATACCGTCCGGAATCCCCCGGTACCGGCCAATGCCCTGGAAACAGGACCCAGATCCAGCCACGCATAGCGTCCACCCAGGTCAACACCGGAACGATCTGGCGCATTTCGCCCTTGCTCGCACCCCTGTGTTCGATATCGCCAGCCCCTTACCGGGCGGCGCGGACACGGCCCACGCCGTGCGTACGCCTCATCGCGCGCCGGAAGCGCCGTGGCGATCCGACTGCCGCATTCCGCTCGCGTTCGAATTCACGCCCAGCATTCGACCTATGCAGAAGGAATATTCACCATCTCGGGCCATGGATTACGGCGGAGTAAGTGTCAACAGCCGGCCCGGACATCCCAGGCCGGTGACACGGCCCTTCGGTCTCACGACCGTGGCAATTCCTCTTCGGTGTGCGTCGTACTGGCGCTGCGCAGACCTCGCGCTTCGGAGGGGGCACCGGGGGGTACCCCTGGATGCTGCCGGACGCCGCGCGTCTCTCCTACGGCGGGCTCCGACCACCTCTCCTCCTCGCACGCGAAAATCTATGCCAGCCGCAGTAGACATTGGGCGGTCGTCTGGTTATGGTTTCTCTCGTAGCCGAGATCAACAAGGCCCGGCAGAGACGAACTGGCGGGCAGTAGTACGAGTAGTTGCAGTACGCAGTGCGGTGCGGTGGTGGAGCTTCGAAGCCAGAGCGGTTGCAGGACGGCGACGGGGCTGACGACCGGACCGGGTGGCCCGCAGTGATCAGGGGCCGCCATGAGCAGTAGCGAAGTATCCGCAGTGGCAGTACCCAGCAGTGCAGTCAGTGAGCAGTACCTCGGTGAAGGCGTCGGCTGCGGACGCGCGCACCGGGAAGTTCGGCATTCGCATCACAGCAGTACGAACAAGGCAGTTCATCCAGAGGGAAAGAACGGAGGAACACCAGCGCCATCAGGATCGCCCGGGTAACGGCTGAAGCCCGGGTACCGCAGGACATCGATAGTGAGGTGGTCTCCGGTCAAGCAACCGCGATCCCCGCATCCCCGACAGCATCGACGTCGGGTCGGCGGAAACAGAGAGCCGGCGCAGTACCAGGGCCGGCAGATGGTGTAGCAGTTCCTTCGGGGCCCGGGTGCCACATGGCATCCGGGCCCCTCCAGCGCGTTCCCGACAGTGTTCCAGAGAGGTGCAAATGACAGCAGATGACTCGTTCGACCGTCTCGACGACGACGACTACCCCGCCTACACGATGGGCCGGGCCGCCGAGATGATCGGAGCCACCCAGGGCTTCCTACGGGCCATCGGCGAGGCCCGACTCATCACCCCGTTGCGCTCCGCGGGCGGCCATCGCCGCTACTCCCGCTATCAACTGCGCATCGCCGCCCGCGCCCGCGAACTCGTCGACCGGGGCACTCCGATCGAGGCCGCGTGCCGCATCGTCATCCTCGAAGACCAACTCGAAGAGGCCCAGCGCCTCAACGCCGCATACCGCCGTGCCGGCGGAGCGGACAGCGAGGTGACCACTTCCGCCGGCTGAACAGCTTGCGGACGAAAGTCGGCGCGCTCGATGAGAGTGGCGACTTTACGGGCGGAGGGGACCGGGCCGGTGCCGAGGGCCGCACTGCGGGGAACCCCTCTGAGGCTGCGCCGGGGCCCGTGGTGCAATAGGGCCCGGACCCGTCCAGTGCTGGTGTGACGTCGGCCGGGCGGGCATCTTCCGGGCGGGGTCCTGAGACGGCGTCGAGCGCGAGGAGGACCCGTGCCCTCAGGGGAGACGGACGGTGGCGGACGGCGGACCCCTCGTCCTCTCGCAGGCGAGAGCCTTCGGGGCGAGGAGAGGGCACTGACAGGCATATTGGAGGCGGCGGAGTCCGCGCCGCCTGTGGAGTCACTGGATGTAGTGGCCGGCATTCTCAAGGACCGCCTGGGGGCAGCGGCGGTGTCCTTCCTGATCACCGACTTCACCGGCAGCTCGGTAGTACGGCTGGGTGCCGCGGACAGCGTCGAAACGGGGAAGACGGCCCAGCGCATCGCTCTGCGCGGCACGCTCTACGACGACGTGATCCGAAGCCAGCAGCCGAGGACGCAGGTCACGGGCGAGGGCCTGTGGTGGATCGTCGCTCCGGTGACGAACCGAGGGGATGCCATCGGGCTGCTTGAGCTGTTCCTGCCCGCCGAACCGGGCCCGGAGTCGATGCGGGAGATCGGCGAGACGGCGCACGCGCTGGCGTACATCGTGATCGCGAACCGGCCCTTCACGGACGTGTACCAGTGGGGCAGGCGCACGGTCCCGCTGAGCCTGGCAGCAGAGATCCAGCACCGGCTGCTGCCCGGGTCGCTGGCGTGCGAGGCGGCGCAGTTCGGGCTAGCCGGAGCGCTGGAGCCGGCCGACCACGTCGGGGGCGACACCTTCGACTACGTGATCGACCGGGACGCGGTCCAGCTGTCCGTCACCGACGCCATGGGGCACGATGTCGCCGCCGCACTGCTGGCCACCCTCGTGGTGGGTGCCCTGCGCCGGGCCCGGCGGGCGGGCGCGAGCCTGGAGGAACAGGCCGTCGAGGCGGACCGGGCCGTGCGGGAGCACGGTCGCGACGGAGGTTACGTCACCGGTCAGCTGCTGCGGATCAGCCTGCTCGACGGCAGCACCGAGTTCATCAACGCCGGACACCCCTGGCCGCTGCGCCTACGGGACGGGGAAGTGACGCAGCTCGTTCCAAAAATCGACCTTCCGTTCGGCATGCTGCCCGTCCACTCCTACCGGGTGCAGTCGCTGGATCTGCAGCCGGGCGACCGGCTGGTGATGCTGACGGACGGCATGCTGGAACGGAACGCCGCCGCCCTTGACCTGTCCGAACTGATCCTCCGCACCCGTTCCCTGCATCCCCGAGAAGCCGCCCGCTCCGTCATCGGGGAGATCGTCGACGCCAACGACGGCCACCTGGAGGACGACGCGACCGTCATGTGCCTGGACTGGCACGGCGTTGGCTACTCCCAGCGCGATGCTGCTACCGGTGCCGACCTCTCCGACGCCTCCCTGCCGCAGGCACAGGACTGACCGTGCGGTGCGCGGGTGGCTCCATCCATCGATGCGCAAACCCTGCCGCTGGCCCTGTCAGCGGCCCCGAGGGTGGGCACCCTGGGTTCAGGGGCGTGGTGTCAGCGCGGCGGCGAGTTGGGTTCTGCTGCTGATTCCGAGTTTGCGCAGGGCGTTGGCGACGTGGTGCTCGACGGTCCGTGGCGAGACGTGCAGCTCCTCGGCGATGGTGCGGTTGGAATGGCCTTGAGCGGCGAGGAGGGCTATCTGCTGCTCGCGGGGTGAGAGGCCGTCGCCGTATCCCACGGGGCCGCGTTTGCTGACGTGGGTCAGCCCTTGGCGGCGCAGCGTGCGGCGGCAGTTGGCGAGGTCCCATTTGGCGCCGATGCGCCGGTACGTGTCCATCGCCTGCTCGCTGAGTTCCTGTCCCCGTTGGCGGTCGGCGGGCAGGCTGCAGCGGGCGGCGCCCTGGAGGGCGTGTCCTGTTTCGAGAGGCCGGCCGGTCTCGGTCCAGGCACGGGCGGCCTGTACGAAAAGTGGGATGGCGGCGTCCGGACGCTGGTCGGCTTCCGCGAGGTGGGCACGACAGGTGAGGAGGGCGGCGGTGGCGGCCGGGGCGTGTCGACCCTCGATGCCGTGGGCGAAGTCTTCGACGAGCTGCTGGGCTTGGGGGTGCCGGCCGGTTCGGATGAGGGCTTCGACGGCGGTGGGGGCGAGGTCGGTGGCCCAGATCCATCCTCCTGTGCGGCGGATGTCGTCGAGGGTGAGCGTGGTGGCGGCGTGTGCGTGGTCGGGGCGGCCGGCGGCGAGGTGGATGCGTGCGAGGGCTGCCGCGGAGGCGGGCAGGACGATGCCGGTGTCGAGCTGGGAGGTGCGGGCGGCGTTCGTGAGGTCTTGGCGTGCGGTGGCGGTGTCGCCCTGCTGATGGAGGGTGAGCAGGCCGCGGACGAGGAGGGACTCGGCGGCGAGGTCGCGGATCTCGGAGTAGAGGTGGACGGCGCGCTGGGCGCGCTCGGCGAGTCCTTCCCAGTGGCTGGTGGTCCAGGCGAGGAGGAGGTGGGCGGTTTCGGCGAGTGCCTGGAGGTAGGGGATGCCGTTGCGTCCCAGGAGCTCGTCCGCCTGGGCGAGGTGGTCGCGTGCGGTCGCGGGGTAGCCGAGTGCGGTGGTGGCGTGGGCGAGGTTGACGCGTGCGCGGGCGAGCTGGACTTCCTCGGCGGCCGGTGCGGGGGCCTTGGGGAGGGCGGCTGCCGCGTTCCAGGCTTGCGGGTCGCCGGTGAACATCAGGACGGTGGCCCGGTTGACGGCGACGGCGGTGCGCTGGACGGGGTCCGTGATGCGCGGGATGAGGGCTTCGGCGCGCTCCAGCCATTCCAGGTGTTGGGCGAGGGGCCATCCCTGGACGGAGGGGAAGGCGATCGTGGACATGGCGCGGGCGGCGAGTTCGGGTGCGGTGTCGGTGAGTTCGTCGGCGGCCAGGGCGATCTCGTCCATGCCCGCGACTCCCAGGCCCGCCTGGTTGCACATGAGGGTGCCCAGGTAGAGGCGTAGCTCACCGGCTGCGGCGCGGGGCGGGTCGTCCTCGGTCAGCGTCCCGCGCAGGGCGGGGATGATGGCGTCGTCGGGCATCGCCGAGAGGGCGGCGTTGCCGAGTTTGAGGCCGAGCCGGATCCGGGCGGTGGCGGAGGGGTGGTCGCTCAGCGCCGTGAGGTAGTGGCGGGTGGCGGTGGTGGTGTCGCCCTGCGCCGTGGCGCGGTCGCCGGCGGCTTCGGTGTAGCGCAGGTAGGACTTGGCGCGGCCGGCCTGCTGGTAATGGTGCGCGATCTCGGCGAGCGGTGGCGGCGAGATGTGCTGGAGGACGGCCTTGGCGGCGCGCAGGTGCAGTGGGCCGCGTTCGAACTCGCAGATGGCTTCGTAGGCCGCTTGGCGGGCCAGGGAGTGGCGGAAGTCGAGGGTCCCGCCCGCGGCGGGGTGCAGGACGCCGTGCTCAAGCGCCATGGTGACGGCCCGGCGGGTGTCGGGTTCGCTCAGGCCGGTGAGGTCGGCGAGCAGATCGACGGTGACGGGACGTGCTGTCACAGCGGCAGCGGCAATGACGTCGCGCGTCTGTCCCGGGAGGAGGGCCAGACGTTCCAGGAGCACGCGCCGTACCGGGGCGGGCAGGATGATCGGGCCGTCGGCGTCCAGGGTGGTGCCGACGTCGTCGGTGATCAGCCTGACGACTTCCTCGATGGCGAAGGGGATACCGGCGGTGCGGCGGTGCAGACGCTCGGCGCAGTCCTGGGACGTGTGGTCCGCGCCCGTCAGCTGGGCGGCCAGCTCCCCCGTCTCTGCCGCCGTCAAAGGAGACAGCCGGACTTCGTGGACCTGTGCACCGGACAGCCACGAGGCCGGTGCACGGTGCCTTGCGGCATGAGGAGCGTCGTCCCGGTCGGTGAGTATGACCCTCAGGTTGGCGGGGAGGCCGGTGGCCAGGACCCGCAGGAACTTGCGGGTGCCCGCGTCGGCCCAGTGGACGTCCTCCAGGACCAGGACCGCCGGGTCTATGGAGCGGAGCAGTGCATGGATGGCTCCGTAGAGGCGGTATGTCTCGGCCGGCGCGTAGGTGATGACCGGAAGCGCCTGCGGCAGAGAGCCGGCGAGGTCGGGCAGGAGACGTCTCAAGGCTCCCGCGAGTGCGGGAACCTCGCGCAGCGCACTGGCCGGGAGCTGGTGCAGCGCGGCGATGACCGGTCCCAGGACGGGAGTTTCCACCATCTCGGAGCACTGCCCGATCAGGTGCGGGAGGCTCTCCAGCGCCGGGTCCCGCAGCAGTTCCTGGACGAGACGCGTCTTGCCGATTCCGGCCTCTCCGGTGATGACGATGATGCTCGGCGGCTGGGCTGCCGCCCGGGACAGCGTGGCGAGCTGGGCTGTGCGTCCGATCAGGGGGGTGTGGACAGTGGTGGGCCGTGGTGCGTGCACGAGAGGGTGGCTCTCCTGGGTGTTCCGGGCAGATACGCGCGCGGGGTTCTGCCGCAGTGCCGTACGGACCCGCCCCCGCGGGGCCCGTACGGTGCGTCGGGGTCAGTGGCGGTCTGAGAGCTGCTGCTCGTAGAGGCTGGCGGGGGCTACCGGCTTGCCGGGGCTGACGATGGTCCCGAGCGCGGGCGGAGTCGGGAGCTGGTAGTCGTGCTTGCCGTCGACCTGCTTGCCGGTGATGCCGTAGGCCCAGTTGTTGGCGGTGGGCGGCGTCAGGATGGCGTACTTCGCGGCCTTGGTGTTCCAGAACATGTTGTTGGCGCCCTGCCAGCCGTGGCCGGTGCCGCCGTCCCAGGCGTTGGCCGCGATGAACGCGCTGTCGGTGCTGTTGATGGTCAGCTGGTCGTAGAGGGTGCCCGAGGCCCAGCGCATGTGCGGGCCGGCGTCGATCTGGCCGCTGCCGGAGGGGGAGGTGGCGGTGGAGCGGGTGAAGACGTTGGGGCCTGCGGCGAAGGCCTGGGTGGTCCAGGCGTGGACGCGGTCACCGGTGACGGTGGTGTCGCGGACGAGGACCTGCTGTCCGCCGACCATGAACGCGGGCGGCGGGGCCAGGCCGTCGGGGACCACCATGTTCAAGTCAGCGGCCCGCTCGATGGTGACGCGGCTGGCGTTGTCGTTGACGTAGAACCCGGAGCCGAAGCGGGTCAGCTTCACGTCCTTGACCCACACGTCCCGTGCGGCGCCGATCGTCACCAGGCGGGAGGCGAAAGCGCCGGCTTCCTTGTTCTTGCCGCCCTCGGGCCGATCGTAATCGGCGTGGAGGGTGAACTCCTTCGCGTCCGCGGCCAGATTCTCCACGCCCGCGTTGGTGACCTGGCCTTCGAGTGTGTAGTGCCAGGCGGTGCCGCCACCGTACTTCTTCTCGATCGCGGTCGTGATCGGGGCGTCGAGGGTGAGGGTCTTCCCGGCGACGCCCATGACGGTGCGTACCGCGAGGATGCCGGAGTTCGGCTTCCAGGACTCGCCGCCGGGGATCTTGTTCATGCCGATCGCGTTGATCCACTCCTGAGTGGTAGGGCGCTGGACCACGATCCGCTCGCCCGCCTTGAAGGAGGAGCCGTCCTCAAGAGTGACCTTGGCGGCGCCGACAGGCACGTCGCCCGCGATCGTCACCCGCTGCCCCGTCCGGGTGTAGGCACCGTCACCGCCGATGGTGACCAGCGAGCCCGGGGCTCCCGTAGCAAGGAGGAGGGTCCCTCCCTTTGCGACGTCGGTGCCGGAGCCGCGCAGCACGACCCCGTCCGCCAGCTTCAGCGAGGCGGTGACACGGAACTTCCCCGGTCCCAGGAGGACCGCGCCCCGCACACCGGCAGCCGACGGCTTCAGCTTCGCGGCGCTGTCGAGGGCGGCCTGGATGCGGGGGGTGTCGTCACCGCTGCTGCTGTTGCTGCGTGCATCGACGCGTCCGACGACCGCGGCGGCGGGCAGGGCTACGCCGCCGCCTCTGTAGCCGGCCGACGAGAAGTCGGGGATGCGGTTGTTGGAGGCGTCCGGCGTGTAGGACAGCTTGCCGTTGACCAGGGTCAGGGAGGGCACCTTGGCCGTGCCCGGCTGCGTGGCCCGCGCGGCCTGCTCGTCGCTCTGCATCCACACGACCGCGGTCGTCGCGAGCGCCGCGGCGGCGCAGGCGGCCGTGATGCGGCCCGCGCTCATCGTCCTGCTGTGCCGTCCCTTGCCCTTCCGGTGCGGTGTCTGCTTCTTCGTCTGCCTGGCGCTCATCGCGCTGCCCCTCAAGAGTGGTGCGGTGTCCCGCTAGCCCTAAAACAGGAAATCGTAGGTCGAATGGAAAATCGAGCCGTAAATTCTATGGTGATAGAACCGTTATGGTTGCGAATCTTTACCTCTGGGAGGGTGCACGGGCCGCCGGGATGATTCTTGGCCCGGCAGCCCGTGCTGTGTGCCCGTCCCGATGCGCTGCGCTGGGGCAGCGCCTCCCATGGCTATCGGGACGGGCCGTGAAGGGGGCAGACGGCAGTACGGAGCCGGTCTGCCGGATCAATCAACGGGTCAGAACTGGAGGGACCAGGCGTTGATGTAGCCGGTGTCCCGGGTCGCGTTGTCGGTCACGCGCAGGTTCCAGGTGCCGTTGGCCATCTCGCTGGAGGCGTTGACGGTGTAGGTGCCCTGGACGTTGTCCGCGCCGTCGTCGCCGTTGTAGTCCTTCAGGCGGTAAGCGCTGCCGTCGGGGGCAATGAGCTCGACACGCAGGTCACCGCGGTAGGTGTGGCGGATGTCCACGCTCACCGCCAGGGCCGCCGGTGCGTTCCCGCTGACCCCCGAGACGGTGACCGGCGAGTTGACGGTGGTGTGGTCACTGATCTGGTAGTCGGCCGTGTTTTCGAACTTCGGGCCGGTCGGCGGTGGAGTGGTGCCACCGCTGACGTGGAGCAGCTTGTTCGGGGAGCCGGTTTTGGCGTCGGTGACCTTGTTGGCGGTGGCGTCGGCAACGAGCCTGTCGCGGACCTGCGCCGGAGACCAGGACGGGTTGGCCGCCAGGACCAGGGCGGCCGCGCCGGCCACGTGCGGGGAGGCCATCGACGTGCCGTTCATGACCGTTGTCGCCGTGTCGCTGGTGTGGGAGGCCGAGGTGATGCTCACCCCTGGGGCGAATACGTCCAGGCACGAGCCGTAGTTGGAGAACGAGGCGCGGGCGTCGTTGCTGGTCGTCGCACCAGCCGTGATCGCGGTCGGCGTTGACGCAGGGGAGCGGGTGCAGGCGTCGGTGGTGCCATTGCCGGCCGCGACCGCGTAGGTGATGCCGGAAGCGATCGACTGGGCGATGGCGTCGTTCATCGACTGGGTCTTGGAGCCGTCGATGCTCATGTTCGCTACGGCGGGCTTGGCCGCGGTCCGGGTCACCCAGTCGACTGCGGCAATGATGTCGGAGTCGTAGCCCGATCCAGCGCAGTCGAGGATGCGGACGCTCACCAGTTTGATGCCCTTGGCGACCCCGTATGCGGTGCCCCCGACGGTGCCCGCGACGTGGGTGCCATGACCATGACAGTCGGAGGCGTTGGAGTCGTTGTCGACGAAGTCGTAGCCGCTGGCGGCCCGCCCGCCGAAGTCCTGATGGGTGAGGCGGATGCCGGTGTCCAGGACGTACGCGGTGACGTTCGAGGCGGTACTCGGGTAGGTGTACTTCTTGTCCAGCGGCAGGTCCCGCTGATCGACGCGGTCCAGGCCCCAGGTCGGATTGGTCTGCGTCTCGGAGGCCCTCGCTGTGCCGTCCGCCTCCACCCGCGCCACCGCCGGGTTCGCGGCGAGCCGCTTGGCGGCGGCCTCGGGCAGACGGACGGAGAAGCCGCGCAGAGCCTCGGTGTACACGTGGCCCAGCGTGCCGCCGTGCCCGGCCGTCAGGTCCCGTGCGTGCCGCCCGACCTCACTGCGGCCGACCGACGTGTTCAGGGTGACGATGTAGGAGTCCTTCACCACGTCGGCGCGGTCCGCGCCGACGATCACTCCCTCCCCCGAGGGGGCGGGGGTTGCGCCTACTGCCGTGCCCGCCCCGATCAGCAGGGCAACACTCGCAAACCCTGCGGCGACAGCGCGCAGGCCCACAGCGTGGGATCTCATACGGATTCCTCCTCGACGACTGTCCGGACCGCGCCGGCCCGGCAACCACGGAGCAACCCCTGCCTGCGGGGCAGGCCGGAAACAGGACGCGGCAGCCCGATGGAGCCACCGCGATCCGAAACCGTGCCATGCGGCCGACGACCGTCAAGTCGGTGCTCGGCCGTTCCCGCAGCGAGGGGTGGGCATGACCGCAGATGCCCCCGTGCGGTCATGCCCGTGCTCGACGGCTTTGCTCCTCTGGGGGGAGGCTCCACGGCACATCCGGTCGCCTGAGCAGGCGTCCGAGGTGTGGTGGTGGACGAGCCGCCGTCGAACTCCCCAGAGCATCGGGGGTGCAGGTGGAACCAAACAATCCGTAGGGCTACCCAAAAGTTTCCGGGCGGGTGTCCGGCGCGGGGTCAAGCGGCATCGCGATGCTCGTCATCGAGCACGACCTCGATGTCGTCGAACGCGCCGACCGGATCATCGGCCTGGGGCGTGACCGGGGTGTCGGTCAGGGGGCGGCGGGCAGCGGCGAGGGCTCGGCCCGCCGTCCGGGGTCGGGCTCGGGTTCTGGTTCTGTCCCCGTTTCACGGTGGTGGCCCAGGGCGCGGAGCACGGACGGCAGCGAGGGCGGCTCATGGGTGGTCGGCAGGCCGATGCCGGCCTGTTCGCGGGACGGGCGCAGGGCCGTGCGCCGCCCGGCGAGCGTGGTGCGCAGCCCCAGGTTCCCCCGGCTCCAGCAGGACCGCGACGGCCGGTCCGAGATCCCGGACGACCTTCTCAGACGGCGCCGAACCAGGCTTCCGCGACGGATTCCCAGGTCTGTTCGGACGGTGCGGGGAGTTCGCGGAAGTACCAGGTGAAGTTCGAGTAGACGTGCAGTAGGGCGTATGCGAGGAGTTGGTGCGGATCGAAGTCGCGGCCGTACGCCTTCTGGAAGCGGGCCATCAGTCCCGGCTCGCCCCGGGTCAGGAACAGGCCGATCGCGACCATGTCGTACGCCGGGTCGCCGATCATGGCGGGCTCGAAGTCGAAGAGCCCGGTGAGCCGCCAGGTCTCGGGGTCCACGACGAGGTGCTGGCGCATCAGTTCGGTGTGCAGCAGGGCGCCGGGCGCGGCGACCGGCAGGGTGACGGAGTCGAGGAAGGCGGGGATCCGCGCGATCCACTCCTCGGGCAGCCCCCGGGAGCGCTGCCGCTCGACGGCGCCCGCCCGCTGCCGGGCGAGGAAGGCGTTCCAGTCGCCGGGCCCCAGGACGTCGGCGAGCGGGGCGGGGTCGAGCGCGTGCAGGGCGGCGAGCGCCTCGCCGGCCTCGGCGACGATGCGCTCGCGGTCGGCCCGGGGGATCCGGGGCCAGGCCAGGGAGAGGTCCTCGCCGGGGAGTTGGGCCATCAGGACGTACCGCCAGCCCTGGCCGTACGGGCCGGTGGCGTACAGGTCCGGGGTGCGGACGGGCAGCCTGCCTTGGAGGTGGGCCAGGACGCGGGCCTCGGTGATCCCGTCGGCCGCGTCGCAGGTGGGGAACAGCTTGAGTACGTGGTCGGCGCCGACCGCGTAGACGGGCATCGAGCCACCGGGGTAGGGGGTGAGAGACGCTGCGGCGAGGTCGGTGCCGGACGGGACGGGTCCCGAGGAGCCGGGGCGCGGAGGTGCGCCCGGTCCGGGGAGGTTCAGTCCTGCGAGCAGGTCCTTGACGGCGCGTCGCATGACCGTCTGGTCGGGGACGACCTCGTCCCACTTCTCGTCACTCTTCACCTCGGGAAGCATGGCGCGGAGGGTAGGTCGGTGATCACCCGGATCGCAATCGCTTTTCGGCGGGCTGCGTTAGTCTTCTGGAAATTCGTTACGCTTTGTCCGCATTTGCACCGCGCTCCCGGCCCTGCTTCGGACTGCTTCCTGGAGGTCCCCCTTGCCGTCCAGCCGTTCACGCTCCGGGCTGCCCGCCCCCCGCCGACTCGCGCTCGCCGCGGTGCTCGTGGCCTCGCTCACCGCTTCGCTCGGGGTTGCCCCCTTCCCCTCGGACGCGCAGGCCCCGGCGCCGTACGAGCTCGACCACGTCAGCACCCTGCCGCCCTCGGCACGGTCGGCGTCCGGCACGAACCTGCTCGTAGTGGGGATCGACCGGCGGGCCGGGCTGACGCGTCAGCAGATCCAGGACTTGCACGTCGGCGGGAAGGGGTGCGACTGCACGGACGTGATGATGCTGGTGCACCTGGCCGAGGACGGGAAGCGGCTGAGCGTGGTGTCCATCCCGCGCGACTCCTACGTACGGTTCGCCCCGCACGACCATCCGCAGCACTCCGGAAAGATCAACGCCGCGTTCCAGCACGGCGGGCCCGACCTGGCCGTACGTACCGTGGAGCAGGCCACCGGAGTCCGCGTCGACCACTACCTGCAGACCGACTTCGCCGACTTCGCCGCAGCCGTCGACGGGCTCGGTGGCGCGGAAGTGTGCACCGACCGCCCGCTGACGGATCCGAAGTCCGGGCTGCGGCTGGCGCCCGGCGCGCACCTGCTGAACGGCCGCAATGCGCTGCGGTACGCGCGGGCCAGGAAGGTGTCCCCGCCCGGTGACCTGGGGCGGGTGCGACGTCAGCAGCGGCTGCTGCTCGGCATGGTCGAGCGATTGTCGCGGGCGGGTACGTTCCGCAGTCCGGTCGCCCTGGTGCAGGCGGCGGGCACGCTGGCGCCGAAGCTGCGCACGGACACCGGCACCGACCTGGCGACCCTGTTCGCGCTCGGCTGGCGCATGCGCGAACTCACCCCGGAGCAGATGGAGTTCGCGACCGTGCCGATGACCGCCTTCGACCACCGGGTGACCGACTGGGGCTCCACGCTGCTGTGGGACGACGCCCGGGCGGCCCGGCTGTTCGCCGCACTGCGGGAGGGCAGGCCGATGACCCAGGAGATCACGCTACAGGCGGTGCCGGTCGCGATGGAGCCGGGCAAGCTGCCGGTGCGGGTGGACGACCCCGATGTGGCGGAGGCGCTGAGCCGCAACGGCTTCGTGGTGACGAAGGCTCAGGTGCCGTCGGTGAGGGCCGACGGGCCTACGGTGATCACGTACGATCCGGCCTCCGAGCGGTACGCCGCCACGCTGGCCGCGGCGCTGCCCGGTGCGCAGCTCCGCCCGGTGGCCGGGCACGGCAAGGTGTTCCAGGTGTCCGTGGGCACGGAGGGACGTGGCGTGACCCAGGTGACGTACGACCGGAGCATGGTGGAGGGGGCGCCCATGACCGGGGAGCAGTTGCGCTGTCGCTGAGAAGGGGTCCATTGGGGAGTGGTGGGGGCCGGGCGTCAACGCTGGTTGCCGGGGCGGGAGTCGGCGGGTAGGAATGGGGCCCATGACTACTCTCGGCGTGGTGTTCCGCCCCCAGTTGGCCCCTGAGAAGCTGCGTCCGCTGGTGCGGGTGGCGGATGAAGCGGGAATCGACGAGCTGTGGCTCTGGGAGGACTGCTTCCTGGAGAGCGGCATCGCCGCCGCGTCCGCCGCGCTGGCGTGGACGGAGCGGCTGCACGTGGGTGTGGGGCTGCTGCCGGTGCCGCTGCGCAACGTGGCGTTGGCGTCGATGGAGGCGGCCACGCTGTACCGGTTGTTCCCTGGCCGGGTGACGCTCGCCGTCGGGCACGGGGTGCAGGACTGGATGGGCCAGGTGGGAGCGCGGCCCGCGTCGCCGCTGACGCTGCTGCGCGAGTACCTGACGGCGATGCGGGCACTGCTGCGCGGAGAACAGGTGTCGTCGGACGGGGAGTACGTACGCCTCGACAAGGTGGCACTGGACTGGCCGCCGCACACGGCGCCGCCGGTGTTCGCCGGGGGTGTCGGGCCGAGGACGCTGCGGCTGACCGGTGAGGCGGCGGACGGCACGGTCCTGGACGCGTCGACCTCGTCCGAGGGGGTACGGGAGGCGCGCCGGCTGATCGAGGAGGGGCGGGCGGCGGCGGGGCGGGCGGCGGATGCCCCGCACAAGGTCGTGGTCTATCTGCTGGCCGCGACCGGGCCCGGCGCCGAGGACCGGGTACGGGGCGAACTGGCCGCCGACCGGCGGAAGTTGTCGCTCGACCTCGGGGTGGCCGGGGACGCAGAGGCGGTGGCCCGTGCGGTACGGGAACTGGCGGACGCGGGGGCGGACTCGGTGGTGCTCCAGCCGACCGGGGACGAGCCCGACCCGGAGAGGTTCGTGCGGTTCGTGGCGGAGGGGGTCCGGCCGCTCGTCTCCTAGCGCTCCCCCTGCCCCCGACTCCGATCTCGTCCTCTTGACGATAAGGAGCCCTCCCCTTATCGTCGCTATGACGAGAAAGAGGAGGGCTTCCTCATGGCCGACATCACCCGCCGTCTGGGCTGGCGCCACCTGCGTTCCGCGCCGACCGCGCACGTCCGTCACCACCGGCACGGCAAACTGGTGCACGACGGTCCGGGGCTCAGCTTCTGGTTCCGGTCGCTGACCGCCGCGCTCTCCGAAGTGCCGGTCAGCGACCGGGAGTTGGCGATGGCCTTCCGGGCCCGTACATCCGACTTCCAGGACGTCGCCCTCCAGGCCACGGTGACGTACCGGATCAGCGATCCCGCCGTTGCCGCCGCCCGGCTCGACTTCTCCGTGGACCCGGACACCGGCGCCTGGCGCGGTTCCCCGCTGGAGCAGCTGGCGACCCTGCTCACCGAGACCGCACAGCAGCACTCCCTGGACACGCTGGCCCGGATCCCGCTGGCCGAGGCGCTGGTGGACGGGGTGGCTGCGGTACGGGAACGGATCGCGTCCGGTCTCGCGGCGGAGCCGAGGCTGCCGGCCACCGGCATCGAGGTGGTCGCGGTGCGGGTGGTCGCGATCCGTCCCGAGGCCGACGTGGAGCGGGCGCTGCGCACTCCGGCGCGCGAGCAGATCCAGCAGGAGGCGGACCGGGCGACCTACCAGCGGCGGGCCGTCGCGGTGGAGCGGGAGCGGGCCATTGCGGAGAACGAGCTCGCCAGCAAGATCGAACTGGCCCGGCAGGAGGAGCAGTTGGTCGACCAGCGCGGCATCAACGCCCGCCGCGAGGCCGAGGAGCTGGCCGCCGCCGACGGGGTCCAGGCCGAGGCGGAGGCCGCCCGTACGGTACGGCTCGCCCGCGCCGAGGCCGAGGCCGCGCGGGAGGTCGGCGAGGCGCGCGCCCAGGCACAGGCCGCCTGGCTGCGGGTGCACGGCGAGGTCTCCCCCGCCACGCTGCACGCCCTGGCCACCACCCGGCTCGCGGAGAACGTGCCGCGCATCGAGAGCCTGACCCTGTCGCCCGACGTACTGACCGGGCTGCTCGCCAGGCTGGGCAGGGGCGGCGGCGAGGTCTCGTGAGCCTCGCGCCGCGCGCCGTGCTGGTCCATCGCACCAGTGAGTACGAGGAGTTGCTCGCGCGGCACGGCACGCGCGGGCAGGCCGAGTTCTTCCTGTCCTCGCGGGGGCGCGGCATCGACGAGGTCGAGGAGCGGCACCGGCGGATGCGGCGGGCGCTGGCGGAGGTGGCGGGTGCGGTGCCGTTGCAGTGGCGGCAGGCGCGGGTGGAGCGGGCGGACCTGGACCGGTTCCTGTTCGGTCCCGAGGACGTCGTGGTGGTGGTCGGGCAGGACGGGCTGGTCGCCAACACCGCCAAGTACCTCGACGGGCAACCGGTGTTGGGCATCGACACCGACCCCGGCCGCAACCCCGGCGTGCTGGTGCGGCACCGGGCGGCCGACGCGGCGAAGCTGCTGCGGTCGGCGGTGGGCGCGGGGGCGTCCGCCGACGAGCTGACGATGGTGGAGGCGGTCGCGGACGACACCCAGCGGCTGCTGGCCCTCAACGAGATCTACCTCGGCCCGCCGTCCCACCAGACCGCCCGCTATCGCATCGGGCCGGACTCCGGCCGGGCCGTAACCGAGGCCCAGGCCTCGTCCGGAGTCCTGGTAGGCACGGGTACGGGCGCCACCGGGTGGCTGCGCTCGCTGTGGCTGGAGCGGGGTTCGGACCTGCCGCTGCCGGGCCCGTCCGACCCGCGTCTGATGTGGTTCGTACGGGAGGCCTGGCCCTCCCCCGGCACCGGAACCTCCCTGGTGGAAGGGGTGCTCGACGGGGACGCCGGGCTTCGGCTGACGGTGGAGTCCGACCGTATGGTGGCGTTCGGCGACGGCATGGAGACGGATGCGCTGGAGCTGACGTGGGGTCAGACGGTGCGGGTGGGGCGGGCGGAGCGGGCGCTGCGGCTGCTGGCCTGAGGCGGGAAGACGCACACTCCGCGCGGCGCCCCACCCCACCTCAGCCCGCCCCACCTCACTCCACGAACGGCAACCCCGCGTAGTTCTCCGCCAGTTCGGCCGCCGCGTGCCGCGAGGAAGCGATCCGGTCCAGCTGCGAGAGCTGGAGCCGGGTCTGGAACGGGGACTGCTGCGGGTCCACGTGCAGCGTCGTCGTCATGAAGTACGAGAAGTGCTCGGCCCGCCACACCCGCCGCAGCGCCGCGTCGGAGTACGCGTCGAGCAGGTCCGGGGAACCGGTGGCACGCAGCCGGGTGAAGGCCTGGGCCAGCCGGACCACGTCGGCCGCCGCGAGGTTGAGTCCCTTGGCCCCCGTCGGCGGGACGATGTGCGCGGCGTCCCCCGCGAGGAAGACCCGCCCGTACCGCATCGGCTCGGACACGTAACTCCTCATCGGCAGAACCGACTTGGACGTAACCGGCCCCCGCTCCAGCTTCCAGCCGGGGTCCGCGGTGGTCGCGAAGCGGGCGTCCAGCTCGTCCCAGATCCGTGTCTCGGACCAGTCGGCGGGGTCGGTGCCGTTGGGCACCTGGAGGTAGAGGCGGCTGACGGTGGGCGAACGCATGCTGGCGAGGGCGAAGCCCCGGTCGTGGTGCGCGTAGATCAGCTCGTCGTAGACGGGGCGGGCGTCGGCGAGGATGCCGAGCCAGGAGTAGGGGTACGTGCGCTCGTACGTGGTGCGCGCCGAGTCCGGTATCGCGCGCGCTGTCACTCCGTGGAAGCCGTCGCAGCCGACGACGTAGTCACAGGTGAGGGTCTGCTCGCGGCCCTCGTGGAGGTAGCGGACGGTCGGCCGGTCGGAGTCCGCGCCTTCGACCGAGGTGACCTGCGCTTCGAAGAACAGCGGTCCGCCGTCGGCCAGTTGGAGGGCGATGAGGTCCTTCACCACTTCGGTCTGGGCGTACACCATGACCCGGCGGCCGCCGGTGAGGGCGGGGAAGTCCAGCCGGTGGGCGCGGCCGTCGAAGCGCAGCTCGATGCCGTCGTGGGGCATGCCCTCGCGGTCCATGCGCGCGCCCGCGCCCGCTGCCCGGAGGATGTCGATGGTGCCCTGTTCGAGGATTCCGGCGCGCTGGCGCTGTTCGACGTAGGTGCGGTCGCGGCTCTCCAGGACGACGCTGTCGATGCCCGCGCGGTGCAGGAGGCGGGCGAGCAGGAGTCCGGCGGGGCCGCCGCCGATGATGCCGACTGTGGTGTGCATGGGGTCAGTCATCCGTTTCGGTCACGGGGTCGCTTACGGTCACGGGGTCGTTGAGTTCCTTCAGGACGCTGTTCGCGATGCCGAAGGCCGCGTTGGCCGCCGGGACGCCGCAGTAGACGGCCGACTGGAGGAGCACTTCGCCGATCTCCTCGTGGCTGAGTCCGTTGCGGACCGCGGCCCTTACGTGCATGGCGAGTTCGTCGTGGTGGCCGCCCGCGACGAGTGCGGTGAGGGTGATGCAGCTGCGGGTGCGGCGGTCGAGGGTGTCGCCGGTCCAGATCTCGCCCCAGGCGTAGCGGGTGATGAAGTCCTGGAAGCGGGCGGTGAAGGGGGTGGTGCGGTCGACCGCCCGGTCGACGTGGGCGTCACCGAGGACCTGTCGGCGTACGGCCATGCCGGTGGCGTAGGTGCCGGTGGTGGGGTGGTCGGGGGCGGTGAAGTGGCCCTGGAGGGCGGCGAGTACGGGTGCGGGACGCTCCACGTTCGCGAGGTGCCCGGCGCGCGGGATCTCGGTGAGGGCGGCGTCGGGGATGCCGTCGGCGAGGAGGCGGGCGTCGGCGGGCGGGGTGGCCCGGTCCTCGCGGCCGGCCACGACGAGGGTCGGGGCGGTGATCTTGCCGAGCTCCGCGCGCAGGTCGAAGGCGCCGAGGGCGTCGCAGCAGGCGGCGTACGCGGCGGGGTCGGCGGCCCGGTGGTCGGCGCGCAGGGCCACGACGGAGACGGCGTCCGAGCCGGGGGCGCCTCCGAAACCGGGGGTGAACCAACGCGCGGGCGCCGACTCCGCCAAGGGGCCTGTCCCCTCGCGCCGGACCGCGTCGGCCCGGTCCGCCCACACCTCGGGCGTGCCGAAGCTGGCGGCGGTGCAGACGAGGGCGAGCGCCTCGATCCGCTCCGGGTGGTGCACGGCCAGCCAGCTGCCCACGGCACCGCCGAGGGAGATGCCCGCGTACGAGAACCGGTTGATGGCCAGCGAGTCGGCGAGGGCCAGGACAAGGCGGGCGAGATCGGCGACGGTGGCACCCTCGCGGACGAGGTCTGCGGGGGAAGCCCCGTGCCCGGGAAGGTCCCAGCGGACGACCCTGAAGCGGGTTGCCAGGGCGGGGACTTGAGGCTGCCAGACGGAGAGCGAGGTACCGAGGGAGGGACCGAGGAGGAGGGGCGGGGCGCCGACGGGACCGTCGGCGCGGTGGTGAAGGAGGGGGTGGGTCATCGGGGGTCCTGACGGTGTCAGAGGTCTGGGGGGTGGGGGTCTGGGGGTCCGGGTCTCAGTCGCGCGGTTTGGCGAGGGGGCGGGTGAGGGCTCGGTCGGTCAGGGGTGGGGCGGAGCCCAGGTGGGTTTCGGGGGTCAGGAGTTCGTGGAGGCGATCGAGGGGCGGCAGAGTGGCTGCCTCCGGCTGCTGGTGCAGGGCTTCCGCCAGGTCCGTGCCGTGGGTGGCCGCGTACCGGGAGGCCCTGGACAGCAGGTCCTTGGCGCGGGCGTGGCCGAGCAGCGGAGCGAGAGCGGCGCTCAGGTGTTCCGATGCGATCAGGCCGCCGGTACGGGCCAGGTTCTCGCGCATGCGGTCGGGACGTACGACCAGACCGGCCACGAGTTCCGCCGCGTCACGGGCCGCCCCGCCGGTGAGCCGGAGGGCGTCGCGCAGGGGCTGCCACTCCGCGTGCCAGGCGCCCGCCGGGCGTTCGTCCTCGGCGGCGAGGGATCCGTACAGTACGGCGGCCAGGGCCGGGACCTGGCGGGCGGTGGCGGCGATCAGGGTGGCCCTGACCGGGTTGCTCTTGTGCGGCATCGCGGAGGAGCCGCCGCCCGCACCCTCGGCCAGTTCGCCGATCTCCGTACGGGAGAGGACCAGCACATCGGCGGCGATCTTGCCGAGCGCCCCTGCGGTGAAGGCGAGGGCGCCCGCCAGGTCGGCGACCGGGGTACGCAGGACGTGCCAGGGCAACTCGGGCTCGGCGAGACCGAGTTCGCGGGCAAAGGCCGCCGCGAGCCGCAGCGGATACTCGGTGGGATCCGCGCCGCCGTCCTCCCCCGACCCGGTCCATGACCCCGACCCCGACCCCGGCCCCGCACTCGCGCCGAACGCGGCCAGTGTTCCCGCCGCGCCCCCCAGTTGGGCCGGCAGGGTCTCCCGTACGGCTGTGAGCCGTTCGTGCGCGTCCAGTACCAGTGCCCGCCAGCCCGCCGCCTTCAGGCCGAAGGTGGTGGGGACCGCGTGCTGAGTGAGCGTGCGGCCGGGCATGGGGGTGGTGCGGTGTGCGGCCGCCAGGTGCGCGAGGGTGGCGGCCGTGCGTTCCAGGTCGGCGGTCAGCAGGTCCAGCGTGCGGGCCGCGAGCAGCATCAGGGCCGTGTCCAGGATGTCCTGACTGGTGGCTCCCCGGTGGACGAACTCGGCGTCCGCGGGCGACAGTTCGGCCACTTCCTCCGTGAGGTCCGCGACCAGGGGGATGACCGGGTTGCCGCCCGCCCTGGCCCGTAGCGCGAGGGCGCGGACGTTGTAGCGGGGGCGGCCCGCGTCGGCGGCGGTCGTGACCGCCGATGCCGCGCTCGCGGGGGCGGCGCCGAGCCGGGCCTGTGCCCGGGTCAGTGCCGCCTCGGCGTCGAGCATGGCCTGGAGGAATGCGGTGTCGCCGGTGGCCGTCTCGGCGGGGCTGCCCGCCGCCACCGGGGCGAAGAGGCCGACGTCGTACTCGGCGGAAGTCTCAGCGGAAGTCAAGGAAGACCGTCTCCCTCTCCCCCTGGAGCCGGATGTCGAAGCACCGCGCGCCGTCCGCCTCCTGGCGGCGGGCGAGCAGGGTCGCCCTGCGCTCGTCCGACAGCCCGGCGAAGGCCTCGTCGGTGATCCCGGCCGGGTCGTCGGCGAAATAGGCGCGGGTGTAGAGGTGGTGCATCAGCCCGCGCGCGAACACACAGACAGAGAGGTACGGGAGGTGGGCGGGCGGGGGCAGTGTGCGGACCGCCCAGTGGCCGTCGGCGTCCGTCGCCACCCGTCCGAAGCCGGTGAAGTCGACGCCGTTGCGGCCGAGGAAGCCGCCGGTCACGGGGTCGCGGCGGAGCGATCCGGGCCGTCCGGCGAGCGAGCCGTCGGGGGCCGCCTGCCAGGTCTCGACGACCGCGTCGGGGACGGGCGTACCGTCGCCGTCGTAGACGTGGCCGTGCACGGTGACCGTGTCCGGGTGTCCGGCCGGGGCGATGTCGCCGCCCCCTGCGAAGGGCAGCGCGTAGCCGTAGAACGGGCCGACCGTCTGCGACGGCGTGGGCGGGTGCACGGAGGCCACGGGAGTCACAGGGGTCATGGGGGTCACAGGGGTCACAGGGGTCACGGGCATCAGTGGTCCTCCTCGGGGTCGGGCAGGGTGGCGGCCGGGCCGTCGAGGGTGATGTCCCAGCGGTAGCCGAGCGAGAACTCGGGGCGGGAGAGCGTGTGGTCGTAGGTGGCCACCAGACGGTCCCGGGCGGCCTGGTCGGTGACGGACTGGAGGATCGGGTCGTAAGGGAAGAGCGGGTCGCCGGGGAAGTACATCTGGGTGATCAGCCGCTGGGTGAAGGCGGTGCCGAAGAGCGAGAAGTGGAGGTGGGCGGGGCGCCAGGCGCCCAGGTGGTTGCGCCACGGGTAGGCGCCGGGCTTGACGGTCGTGAAGGCGTAGTGGCCCTGATCATCCGTCAGGCAGCGGCCCACGCCGGTGAAGTTGGGGTCGAGCGGGGCCGGATGCTGGTCGCGCTGGTGGGCGTACCGTCCGGAGGCGTTGGCCTGCCAGAGCTCGACGAGCTGGCCGCGTACCGGTCGGCCGTCGCGGTCGAGGACCCGGCCGCTGACGGTGATGCGTTCGCCGAGCGGTTCGCCCTGGTGCTGCCGGGTGAGGTCGGCGTCGAGCTCGGTGACGTCGGTGACGCCGAAGACGGGGCCGTGCAGTTCGGCGGCCTCCGGGTCGCCACCCCCGGTGAGGGTCACGAGCGGCTGCCTGGGGTGGCGCAGGACGCTGCTGCGGTACGGGGTGAAGTCGCGCGGCGGGTGGTGCGGGACGGGGGCGCCGGCCGCGACCGCCTTGGCCACGGCGGAGTGCCGGTCGGCTATCTCCGCGCTGATCTGTTGCTGCGTCAGTTCCGGTGTGGGCATGGGGTGTTGGTCACCTCTCCAGTACGAGTGCGAGGCCCTGGCCGACGCCGATACACAGGGTGGCGAGTCCGGTTCCGGAGCCCGCGGCGGCGAGCTGGTGGGCGACGGCTCCGGTGATGCGAGCTCCCGAGGCGCCCAGCGGGTGGCCGATGGCCAGGGCGCCGCCGCGTGGGTTGACCACGCCGGGGTCCAGTCCCGGCCACTGGGACAGGCAGGCCAGGGCCTGTGCGGCGAAGGCCTCGTTGAGTTCGACGACACCCAGGTCGGCGAGGTCGCGGCCGGCCTTCTTCAGGGCGCGCGCGACGGCCTCCACCGGGCCGGCCCCGAAGTACTGGGGCTCGATGCCGGTGACGGCACTCGCACCGATCCGGGCGAGCGGTTCGCGGCCGGTGGCGCGCAGGCCGTCCTCGTCGACGAGCAGGAGCGCCGCGGCGCCGTCGTTGAGCGGGGAGGAGTTGCCCGCCGTGACGGTGCCGTCCTTGCGGAAGACCGGCCCCAGCTCGGCCAGGGTTTCGGGGGTCGAGGACTCGCGGATGCACTCGTCGCGGGCGAGGTCCACTCCCGGGACGGGCACGACTTCACCCTCGTACAGACCGTCGCGCCAAGCGGCTGCGGCCTTTTGATGGCTCGTCAGGGCGAAGGCGTCCTGGTCCTCGCGGCTGATGCCGTACCGCTCGGCGACGAGTTCGGCGCCCTCACCGAGGGCAACGGTCCACTCCTCGGGCATGCGCGGGTTGGTCATCCGCCAGCCGAGGGTCGTGGAGTGCAGCTGCTGGTGCCCGGCGGGGAACGCGCGTTCCGGCTTGGGCAGCACCCAGGGGGCGCGGCTCATCGACTCGACGCCGCCCGCCACCGCGATCGAGGCGTCGCCGACGGCGATGGCGCGGGCGGCCTGGATCACGGCCTCCATGCCGGAGCCGCAGAGCCGGTTGACGGTGACGCCGGGCACGGACACCGGGAGCCCGGCGAGGAGCACGGCCATGCGGGCGACGTCGCGGTTCTCCTCGCCCGCGCCGTTGGCGTTGCCGTAGAAGACGTCGTCGATCCTTGTCGGGTCCAAGTCAGGGGTACGGGCGAGGAGTTGGCGCAGCACGGTGGCCGCCAGGTCGTCGGGTCGGACCCCGGCCAGTGCGCCGCCGTACTTGCCGACCGGCGTACGCACGGCGTCGACCACGTACACGTCACGCACGCCACGCACGTCACGCACCCCCCGCGCCCCCCGCACGCCACGAAGCCCGTTCATCGGCCCGCCACCTCTCCCAGGGCGACCGGCGCCCCGGTCTTCTCGATGAGTTCCGCGGCGCCGACTCCCGGCGCCGTCTCGACCAGGACGAGTCCGGCGTCGGTGACGTCCAGTACGCCGAGGTCGGTGATGATGCGGTGCACACAGCGTTTGCCGGTGAGCGGCAGGGTGCACTCCGCCACGATCTTGGGGGTGCCGTCCTTGGCGGTGTGGTCGGTGAGGACGATGACGCGGCGGGCGCCGTGGACGAGGTCCATCGCCCCGCCCATGCCCTTGATCATCTTTCCGGGGATGGACCAGTTGGCGAGGTCGCCGCCCGCCGAGACCTGCATGGCGCCGAGGATCGCGGTGTCGATGTGGCCGCCCCGGATCATGCCGAAGGAGAGGGCGGAGTCGAAGAAGGAGGCGCCGGGAAGGACGGTGACGGTCTCCTTGCCCGCATTGATGAGGTCGGGGTCGACCTGGTCCTCGGTGGGATACGGGCCGACGCCGAGGAGTCCGTTCTCGGAGTGCAGGACGACGTCGACGCCTCCGGGCAGGAAGCTGGGGACCAGCGTGGGCAGTCCGATGCCGAGGTTGACGTAGCTGCCGTCGGTGAGTTCGGCTGCCGCGCGGGCGGCCATTTCCGCTCGGGTCCAGGCCATCAGGCGCGCACCGTGCCTTCCGTGGTGGGCGCGGAGGTCATGCGCCGTTCTATCGACTTGTCGGCCGCCTGCCGCGGGGTCAGTTCGACGACCCGCTGGACGAAGACACCGGGTACGTGCACGGAGTCGGGGTCCAGCTCGCCCGGTTCGACGAGTTCCTCGACCTCGGCCACGGTGATGCGGCCGGCCGTGGCGGCGAGCGGGTTGAAATTGCGGGCGGAGCGGTGGAAGACGAGGTTGCCGTGCCGGTCCCCCTTGGCGGCGCGGACGAGTGCGAAGTCGGTGCGGATGCCGCGCTCCATGACGTACTCCCGGCCGTCGAAGGTGCGGACCTCCTTCGCCGGGGAGGACAGGGCGACGCCGCCGTCCGTCCCGTAGCGCCAGGGCAGTCCGCCGTCGGCGACCTGGGTGCCGACTCCGGCGGGGGTGAAGAAGGCGGGGATACCGGCGCCGCCCGCGCGCAGCCGTTCGGCGAGGGTGCCCTGCGGGACGAGCTCGACCTCCAGTTCGCCGCCGAGGTACTGCCGGGCGAACTCCTTGTTGTCGCCGACGTACGAACCGGTGACGCGGACGATGCGGCCTGCCGCGAGGAGCAGTCCGAGGCCGCCGCCGTCGACGCCGCAGTTGTTGGAGACCACGCTCAGGCCGTCGGGCCCGCTCTCGTGGAGTGCCTGGATCAGCACGTTCGGTACGCCGCTGAGGCCGAAGCCGCCGACGGCGAGCGAGGCTCCGGAGGGGATGTCGGCGACTGCTTCGGCGGCAGTGGCCCTGACCTTGTCCATGAAGGAATTCCTGACCCCAGGCTGTTCGCCTGATGAACTAGAGTTCACACTTGACTCGGCATGAGTGTGCTTCGACCCGTCCGGCCTGTCAATGCCCGGCCGTTGCCCGGCTACGGTTGCCCCTGACTTGCCCCACGGAGAGCCGATGCCCGACATGAACAGCACCACCACCGCGCCCACCGCGTCCGCCCCTGGCGCCACCGCCGACCCGCCCGCCGAGGCCGTCGGCCCGCTGCTGCGCGGTCTCGACGTGCTGCGCGGGATCACCGAAGCGGGCGGCCGGCTGAGCCTGGGAGATCTCGTACGGTCCACCGGCCTCGCCCGCTCCACCGTCGACCGCGTCACCGGGACCCTGGCCCGGATGGGCCACCTCCGGCTGGAGGGCCGGGACGCCGTGCTCGCCCCGCGCCTGATGGAGCTCGGCAACGCCTACCTCGCGTCGATCCGCGTCCCCGCCCTGCTCGGCCCGCACGCCGAGCGCCTGGCGGACGCGCTCGACGAGTCGGTGTCACTGGCCGTGCCCGACCGGGACGGCATCCGCTTCGTCCACCAGTCGACGCGCCGCCGGGCGATGTCGCTGAGCTTCCGCATCGGTGACCTGCTGCCCGCCGAACGGACCGCGCCCGGCGCCCTGTTCGCCGCCGACTGGGACGGTGCCGCGTGGGACCGCTGGCGGGAGCGGCGCACCGCCGATCCGCAAGGGCTGGCCTTCCCCGCCGTACCGCCGCGGACGGACACCCCGGACGAGGCGCACTTCACGGACCGCGTCCGGGCCGCCGGGGAGCAGGGGTGGGCGCTGGACGACCAGTTGATCGAACCGGGTCTGGTCGCGCTGGCCCTGCCGGTACGGGACCCCGGCGGGCGGCCGGTGTGCGCGGTGAGCGTGGTCAGCCACACCAGTCGGCACGGTGCGGCTTCGCTGCGCGAGGCGATGCTGCCCCGGCTGCGCGAGGCGGTCGCCGCGATGGAGCGGGAGCTGCGCACGGCACCCGCCGCAGAAACCGCCAAGTCGGCCTCGCCGCTGGCGAGTTGGACCACCGCGTCGAAGCAGGAGCTGGGTGCCGGGTTCGTGGAGTCGCTCGCCCGGGGGCTGACGGTCCTGACGGCGTTCGGCGAGAGTGCGCCCGAGCTGACCCTGACGGGTGTCGCCGAGGCGTGCGGTCTGGCCAGGGCGACGGCGCGCCGGGCGCTGATCACGTTCGGGCACCTGGGGTACGTGGCGTCCGAGGGCGGGCTGTTCCGGCTGACGCCGCAGGTGCTCGCGCTCGGATTCCCGCCGCTGTCGCGCCGTACGCTGCCGCAGCTCGCGGAGCCGCATCTGGCGGACCTGTCGCGGCGGGTGCACGACTCGGCGTCCCTGTCCGTGCTGACCGGCGGGGAGATCCAGTACACCGCGCGGATCGCGACCAGCCGCATCATGAACGTCAACATCACGGTGGGCACCCGGTTCCCCGCGTACGCCACCTCGATGGGCCGGGTCCTGCTGGCCGACCTGCCCGCGGACGAGCGCGCCGAGCGACTGTCCGGCCTCGCGCCGCAGGCGCTGACCCGCCGCACGGTGACCTCCACGGACGAGCTCGCCGCGCTCCTGGAGAAGGTGCGCGAGGAGCAGTTCGCCCTCACCGACGGGGAGTTGGAGGAAGGGCTGCGCTCCATCGCCGTACCGGTGCGCGACCGTACGGGCCGTGCGGTGGCGGCCGTCAACGTCGCCATGCACAGCAGCCGCCGCAGCGCCGAGGAGTGCCGGACGGTGGTGCTGCCGGAGCTGCGGGCGGCGGCGGAGCGGATCGAGGCGGATCTGGCGGTGGCCGGGCGGTTCACCCGTACGGCGGCCTACTGAACCGGCCCCGGGAACGCACCCGTCGGGAATGCACCCGAACGGGCGCGCCCCGGTCCGGGGCGGCGACGTCACGGAGCCCTCGGTGCTGCGCGGCCCGGATCTCACCCGGTACGACCACGTGATCGTGGTGGCGGCGCACTGAGGCCGCAGGCCAGGACCGCCCTGACCGTCCCGCCCAACTGGACGTGTTTGTACGGGAATCGTGGGAAGGGACGTGGTGTTGGACCTCTCGTCACACCCGTACGCACGCACTCGGCCGAGACTCTCGGCTCACTACTCCCCCTCTCGAAGGAGCACACCCCATGGCACTCTCCCGCGCGGACCGCGAGAGCTTCCTGGCCGAGCCGTTCATCGGCGCCCTCGCCGTGGACGCGGGCCCCGGCAGGGCACCGCTGAACGTGCCCATCTGGTACCAGTACGCGCCCGGCGGCGACCTGTGGGTCCTGACCGGGACCGACTCCAGGAAGGCGGAGCTGATCCGGGCGGCGGGGCGGTTCACGATCATGGCCGACCGGCTGGAGCCGACGATCCGGTACGTGTCCGTGGAGGGTCCGGTGGAGGAGCGGCCCGGCACCCGCGAGGACCTGTACGAAATGTCCGCGCGCTACCTCCCGGCCGACAAGGTCGAGGCGTACGTCGACTTCTCGTGGAAGGAGCACGGGACGCCGTCGGTCTTCACGATGCGCCCGGAGCGCTGGATCAGCGCTGACCTGGGGTCCGTGTGACTCACGGGGCGCATTGACACCAGCAGGACGCAGGGATTCCGGATCTCAGGGCTGGCCCTGATGTGGGTCCCCTCGGGCCTGCATATGGTTGTTCTCACCGGCACCGTTCCGGGGACGACGACGGGGGAAGTACGGGGGTACACGGGGGAAGCGTCGTCCCGGAACGGTTTCCGGTGCTTCTTGCGGGCGGTCCGCATGCGCGTGCGCGTGCGGGCTGTCCGACCACTTCAGCCGGGTCAGGCCAGGCGGGTCAGGCGGGTCAGGCCCGAAGGTAAGTGAGTACGGCCTTGACCCTGCGGTGATCGTGGAGATCGGTCTCCAGCGCCAGCTTGGCGAAGATGTTGCGGACGTGGGTCTCGACCGTCTTGCCGCCGATGACCAGGGTGGACGCGATGGCGTCGTTGCTCCGGCCCTCCGCCATCAGCCCCAGCACCTCGCGTTCGCGTGCGGTGAGGTCGTCGAGCGGGCCCGGGGCGCGCGGGGTGTCCAGGAGCCGGGTCACCACTTCGGGGTCCAGGACGCTCTCGCCCGCCGCGACGCGCTTGAGTGCACCGCCCAGTTCGTCGATGTCGGCGACCCGCTCCTTGAGCAGGTAGCCGAAGCCGCGCGGATCCTGGGCGAGCGCCCGTACGGTGTCGGTCGTCTCCACGTACTGGGAGAGCAGCAGCACTCCGGTGCCGGGGTGGCTGCCCCGGATCCTGGCGGCGGCGACCAGGCCCTCGTCGGTGTGGGTGGGCGGCATCCGGATGTCGAGGAGCACCGCGTCGGGGCGGTGTTCGGCGACGAGGGCGGGCAGCTGCCCGGTGTCGCCGAGTGCGGCGGGGACCTCGAAGCCCGCGTCGGTGAGGAGTCGTACGATGCCCTGTCTGAGCAGCGCCGAGTCCTCTGCCACTATCACCCGCACGGGAGCTCCGCCCTGATTCTGGTCCCGCCACCTGCGGGAGAGTCCACGTGCAGTATCCCGTCCACCGCGGCCAGCCGGTCCGCCAGCCCCCGCAGTCCGCTGCCGTGCGCGGTGTCGGCGCCGCCGATGCCGTCGTCGACGGTCTCGACGACGAGGCGGCCCGCGTCGTACCTGGCGGAGACGCTGACCGCCCGGGCGCGGGCGTGCTTGGCCGCGTTGGCGAGTGCTTCGCAGACGGTGAAGTACGCGGTGGATTCGACGACCGGGTCGTAGCGCCTGGGTTCGGCGGCGACCACGACGGGCAGGGCGGCCTGCTGGGCGAGCGCGGTGAGTGCGGGGCCGAGACCCTCGCGGGTGAGGACGGCGGGGTGGATGCCGTGGGCGATGCCGCGCAGTTCTTCGAGGGCCAGCTTGAGGCTCTCCTCGACCTCCGCGACGGAGTGCCGCAGGGACGCGTCCGGGTGGCCGGCCAGGCCCTTGTCGAGGCGGCGCAGTGCCATCAGGGCGAAGACGAGGCGGGTCTGCGCGCCGTCGTGCAGGTCGCGTTCCAGCCGGCCGCGTTCGGCGTCGGCGGCGCGGACGATCCGTGAGGTGACCTCCTTGGCCTGGCTGCGCAGCGACAGGTTCTCCAGGGCGAGACGCAGCGCGGCGCCGACCGCTTCGAGGAGTTCGGGGTCCTCGTCGAGTGCGGGGTCGTGCTGGAGGAGGGCGAGAGGGGTGCCCCGGGAGGAGTCGACGCGGGTACGTCCGGGTCCCTGGGTGCGTCCGGGTCCCTGGATACGTCCAGCCTGGGCCCGCCCGGCGCCCTCGCCGCCCACGGTCTGGCCCGCCCCGTCCACGTAGGCGCCCTTCTCCTCCTGCCACAGGCCGAGCCGCAGCCCGGGGTCGCCGAGGACCCGGCCGAGGACCTCGCGCAGCCGGTCCTGGTCGGGGTCGGTGCCCAGGTCGATGACGAGGTCGCTGACCTCGGCGCGCTGCAGGCGCATCCGGAGCAGCCCGGTGAGGAAGGCGACCGGGACGGCGACCTGGGCGAGGTCGGAGAGCAGGAAGACGGCGTCCTGGAAGGTGCCGGACGGGGGTGCGGGCAGCAGCAGGAGCAGCAGGTCCCAGAGCAGGAAGGCGGAGGCGATGGCGATCGCGATCCAGGCGGGCAGCAGGGCCCGGCGGCGGGCGACGGACGCGTGCTGCCAGCGGCGGACGATCGCGAAGACGAGCACCAGGGACAGCACCCAGCCGAGCGACCGGTAGACGGTGTCGAAGGGGGTGAAGAGGTCGGCGAGGGCGGGGATGTGCAGGAGGTTGGGGCCGCAGCCGGTGCAGGAGAGGTACGTCGCTTCGACGGCGACGCGCGCCGGGTCGTAGGTCAGGGTGCGCAGCAGGCCGCCGACGGCGACGAGTCCGTACGAGAACCAGGTGAGGCGACGGGCGAGGGTGGAGCCGAGGCGGCCGTCGGGGAAGCTGAGGACGAGGTGGAGGAGGACGGCCATGTTGAGCGCCTCCCACCAGGCGCCGAGCGCGAACAGGGCGGGCACTCCGGTGCCCTGGAGGTTGCCGAGGAACCAGGCGATGCCCTCGGCGACCATCAGGGGGCCGGTGCGGTTGGCGGGCCGGTGCCACCAGGCGACGAGACCGCCGCCCGCGTACGCGAGTCCGACGGCGAGGTCGCGCACCACGTCGGTGGCGCTGCCGCCCGCCCGCAGGTACGCCCAGCTGCCCACGGCGGCCAGCGTGACCGCGACCAGGGTGGCCACGGCCATGAGTATCCGGGGCGGGCCGAGGTCGCCGGTGCTCAGCGGGGTGCCGGGGGTGCGTGGGGTGCCGGGGGTGCGGCTGGGGACGTGCTCCCGGTGCTGCCTGTTCACGGCCCACACGGTAGGCCATCCGTGGGCCTTCGGTGGGCCGGTGGGCCGGTGCGATCAGTCGCGGGAGTGCTCGCGGCGCCTGAACGTCGACACGGAGGACCCGCACGAAACGTACATACGGGAGCACGGAAGCGTACGGCGCGAAGGGACCCGACCTGCCCCCCGTACTCCTCCCCCGAGCCCGTACCGCTCCCCCCCCCCCCCGAGAAGGAACCACGGGCCCCGGCACGTCAGTGGTGCGCCGGGACCCGTGGCGTTTCGGGCGGGAACGCGGTGGTGCGGGTACCCGGGTACGCGCGGCCTCAGCAGTCCACGTGCGCCGTCAGCCGAATGTCGCGGGACGAGGCGCCGACGTACACCTTCCGGCGGCCCCCGGCCCGGGTCCACCGACCGCGACCGGTGTCCCAGTACGACAGCTGCCGTTCGGCGACCCGCACCGTGACGCGGCGCGACTCCCCCCGGCCGTGAGGAGGGCGGCGGTGGACCAGCGGCCCTCCTGGCCGACGTATCCGGCGTGCAGGATCGCGTCGACCTCGCGCCGCCACGGCATAGGAAATCGCCCCACCAGAAATTAGAGAACCTCAGAAGAGAGACTTTGCAACTTTCACCATGGCCATGATGTCAGAAGTATCACTGAGGCTTTTCCCATTTTCCTCGCCGCCGCATTCTCCGATTGCTTCGATTCCGGCACCGAGGGCGCATCCTCCCTCGAATTCGGCCACCGCACCGATACCCGTTTCCGCAGTTCCTGTAAGTATGCCAACAACCAGAGCCCGTGTTCCGCCTTTCAGGCAGGCCTCGCCGAATTTGGCCCAGGGAACCAGCCCCGTCAGGTCGATCCGGATGACCGGGTCGCGTTCGGGCGGTAGGAATTCTTCTCCTGGCCGGAGGGATCGGGGCTGGTGAAGCGTCCGATGCGCGGGTCGTAGTAGGAACGTCCGTCGTGGCAGCCATCGGAAGCTGACCTCCCGAACTTCCGGCCGTCGCCCAGCTCGGGAGCAGACCGTGCCGCTTGGGACTCACTCCTGCCGAGCACCAAGCCCATGCGCTTCTGCATACCGCTCACCGAGCCTGGGGTGGAATCGGTGACCGGCATGCGCGATGGCACCCAGTGTGGACCGCCTACCTGTTCCGTCCGCGACGGCGCTTCTCTACGTACGCCGACCTAACCCAGTATCGAAAACCGAGCAGCGCGATCACGACGAATACGGCAACAATGATTATTGTTGAGTCCACTTGCTCCTCCAATCCTCGCTTCTTCTCGCTGCCACATTCTCCGATTTATTCGCTTCCGGCCTGTGGGGCCTGTGGGGAAACCTTCTGACTTCCCCCACAGGTTAGTTTCATTTCTTTCGTGACCTGTTCCAAAGAATGAGAACAATCAGAATGATGATGCATCCAATGAACACTGCCGTCCCGTAAGGGCCCGCACTGTTGATTCCACTTCCAATGATCATGGCTTATCCTCTCCAGTGGGGCGTTGCGAAACTGCCACCAGAAAGGTCTTCTGGTGGCAGTGTAAGCAAGCCCGACAAGATCGAAATTCGCAATATCCCACCCCTTACTTCTTAAGTCGAACATATAAAGCCGCCGCGATGCCTATAACCACGACAATTGTGGCGATAATTGCACCGGACGCCCCGGTCAACGCCGCAAGAGTATTGCTTTCCATGTCACCCTCCGAGTATTAGATTCTCCGACTGGGGCGGCTGGTTGGCCGGGGAAGCGCGAAATCGCGCTCCCCCGGCCCAATTATTTAGCCCCAGGCGTCCATTCCTTCTTCCTCGGCCTTGTCACCCACATAGTCCCCCACCTTGAAACACGCAGCTCCCACTGCGGCACCACCGATCCCGCCCGTGGGCGCTCCAGCGGCAACGGCAACAGTTACGCAAGCGGATTCCGTGAGTGCACCAGCGGCCATTCCTGCCCCAATGGCGGCAGCTTTCCCGTATTGGCCGTTCGCGAGGGCACCGACAGCTTCTGCGCAATAGAGGCCCACAGCTTTCGTGGCACCCTTGAGTGCCCCCGCTATGCTCAATGTTCCCTTGGGGTCGATCCGGTTGACGGGGTCGCCTTCGGCGTAGAGGTAGGGGTTTTTCTCCTGGCCGGACGGATCGGGACTGGTGAAGCGCCCGATGCGCGGGTCGTAGTAGCGGGCCCCGTAGTGGTACAGCCCGGTCGGGTCCTGGTAGCCGCCCGCGTAGCGGTAGGGCTGCGGGGCTTGTTGGGGGAAGGTGCCGTCGACGCCGCGGGGCTGTAGCGGTACTCGTTGACCTTTGCGCCGGTCTCGTCTGCCGTCGCGATGACGGAGCCGAGTGCGTCGGTGAGGTAGTAGTACGCCTTGCCTCCGGTCGTCATGGAGGTCAGGGTGCCCCCGGGCTCCCGGTTGAATCCCATGTCCCCGCTGGGATCGGTCTTTGCGGACAGGCCGAGGGGGCCGTTGTGCATGGTGGTGTCGCCGTAGAAGAGGCGTTCGGACTGGTCGGTGGAACCGTACAGACCGGTGTAGGTCTTGCCGCCTACGGTGACCGACACCGCCCGACCCGCCCGCGACGCAGTTCGACGGCTACCTGCCGAAACCGTGCCTGCTCAACCCGGAGCAGGTCACCGAGTACCCGGACCACCGGGAACTGAGCAAGGAACTCCAGGGACAGATCGAGAACTGGAGCCCGTGGGAGATCACCGAGGAAGGCTCGGACCACGAGGCGTCCCCGCAAGGGTTCTACGACGACGCCCTGTCCGCCGCACCCGGCTGGAAGCTCGGCGGCCGGCCCCGCTGGAATGCCACCGACCCGCACCCGCGCCCTTGCCCCGAATGCGGTACCGAGATGGACGCGTTGCTGACCATCGCCTCATTCGAAAGGAACGGGAAGGACTGCCCCTGGTTCGCACACCGAGAACCGGACAACCCACCTGCCGACTTCGACCCCGTGACGCCCACGGCGGTCCAGATCGGCAGCGGCTACGACCAACAGCTCTACGTCTGCCCGGCCGCACCGGAGCATCCCCACATCGAGCTAATGCACTAGACCACTTCATTCGGATCATCTGATCGCCGGATGGTGTGCGGTGCGTTCCAGGCCAGCCTTGCCGGCCGTCTGCCGCAGCGCGGGATTGTGGTGACGGTCGGCAAGTTGTGCGGCGACGCCGATGAGGTCGGTGTGACAGGCCCGTGAAGATCGCCGCCTTGAACTCTGAGGCCTATGGGGCAGCGGTCGTCCTGTTCTGCCACCTCGACCGGCGGGTGGCGCCCGGACGGTGGGGGCGGGGGGGATGTACCTGCAAACAGTCGTGCTGCTACTGAGGGCGGAAGGGGTGCACAGCTGCCCTCAGGCGATGTGGACGATGTACCGCACGACCGTCAGCCAAACAGCCGGGCTCGACCGCCGGTCCGGTCTCCTACGCTCGTGCGCAGGAGACTTCGGGCATCAGCGCAACCGACACCGGGAACCGACACCGAACGGGCGTGAGGTCCGACCGCGAAGTCTCCCAGAACAATTTGTGAGAACGGCCGCGCGCGACGCCCGTCGCCCGAAGATGCCCGGTGTGTCTGACCTCATTCCCCGGCGGTGGCGCGCTGACCTCCAAGCCCGACGCCCGCCCCGACGTCGACACCGGCTACCCACCTCTGCGCAGACCACGAGTGGACCATCGCCCCTTCGGCGACAGCCGCCGGTAACTCAGCGTTCCCGTACGCCACCTCGCGCGGCATGCGGTACGCCTCCCTCCCGCGTCCACGCAAGAGATCGACGGACTGATGCCGTGGCAGGAACGTTCAACAGCCGAACACAGTGCGGGAACCGGCCACTCCCGGGCACTGTGCCGCGACCCGTCCCGCGTCCAGCCCTGCGCAGTGTGATGCTCAACGCGCCCGGGAAATCCCCCACTTCGGCGGATCGTCACTACGCTCGAAAGTCCCTGTAGCAACCATGGAAAGAAACGGGGTGGGCGTCGTGGTGAAGCCTCCGTCGGACCAGCCGTCCCAGCCGGCCCTGGCAGCCCTCCCGGACCAGCCCGAGGACTGGACGGAGCCCGGTGCCCACCGGGTGAGCGAGGGGGTCCACCGGATCCCGCTGCCGCTGCCCGATCCCGCGCTGCACGCCGTCAACGTCTACCTGATCGAGGACCCGCAGGGCCCGGTCCTCGTCGACTCCGGCTGGGCGGGACCCAAGACGCAGAAGGCCCTCGACGAGGCGCTGCACACCCTGGGGCACGGGCTGGGCGACCTCTCCCAGATCCTGGTGACGCACGCCCACTGGGACCACTACACCCAGGCGCTCGCGCTGCGCGAGTTGATGGGCGCGCGCGTCCGCATCGGGCGCGGCGAGCGGCACTCCATCGAGGGCTTCGACCTGTCGCGCGGTCCCTTCCCGCACCAGGCGGCGCTGCTGCGGGCCTGCGGGGCAGGGGAGTTGGGCGACCGCATCGACGCTCTGCCGGTTTCTGAGGAGGAGTGGGCGATGCCGGTCGGCCCGCCGGATGCCTGGCTGGACGACGGCGAGCACGTCGCGCTCACGGACCGGCGGCTGACCACGCTCGCCACTCCCGGGCACACCCGGGGCCACGTGGTGTTCGGGGATCCGGCGGCCGGACTGCTGTTCGCCGGGGACCACGTACTGCCGCACATCACTCCGTCCATCGGCTTCGAGTGCGTACCGGAGAAGTTCCCGCTGCGCTCGTACCTGGAATCCCTGCGGCTGGTACGGGAGTTGCCGGACGCGCTCCTGCTTCCCGCGCACGGCCGGGTGACGAACGGGGTGCACACCCGGGTCGACGAACTCCTCGCCCATCACGAGGAGCGGCTGGACGCGGTGGCCGGGGAAGTGCGTGCGGGGGCCGGTACCGCGCTCGCCGTGGCCGAGGCCCTGCCGTGGACCCGCCGCAGGCGCAGGCTCGACGAACTGCCCGAGCTGCACCGGATGCTGGCGATCCTGGAGGTTGACGCCCACCTGGACGTACTGGCGGAGACCGGGGTGCTGGACAGGGAGTGGGTGGCGGGGGTGCGCCGGTTCGCCGTGCGGGCGTAGCGGCCGTAGCAGCCACAGGTGCCGCGGCACCAAGCATTCAATTCTCTGTGCCGCCCCGGCGAGTTCGTGACAGGATGCTGCCTCCGCGATCACTCCTGCCACAGGGAGACCGGATGTCCCAGGGCTCCAGCACCACTCCCGCCGGCCAGGCGGAGATCGCCGCGTTCGTACGGGACTGCTGGCAGCGGGACGCGGCCCGGCCGCTGCCCGTACTCGTGCTGCTCGGGCGGCCCGGCAGCGGCAGGACGTACGCCCTGGACCATTTCGGGCGCGAGGCGGCGAGCGGTATCACCGCCCGGATCGACTACGCGCCGCTGCCCGTCCAGCGGCCGTACGAGATGGCCGTGCACCTGGCGTTCCTGCTGGCCCGCAAGCACTCGCGGGTGCGCCCGCCGCGCTTCCCCCGGCTGATGCTGGGCCTGCTGGCGCTGAATCTGCGCGATCTGCCGCTGGACAACCGCGACGCCGCCCGCAAACAGCTCAAGACGGCGCTGAGCAGTGCCCGCAGCAGCGCCGCGGTCCAGGCCGCCGAGACGGCCGGCGGGGTCATCGACGACCTCGGCCTCTCCCCCGTGCCGAACCTGGAACTGGCCGCCGGGCTGCTGGTGCGCGGCTTCACCCACCTCCCGGTGGCCACCGCCCTCAACCGGGCGCTGGTCGGTTACGGGCGGGGCAGCGCCAAGGAGGGCATCGACGCCCTGATAGAGCTCAACCGGCGCCACCGCAGCGGTGTCGAGGCCGATGCGGACTTCGTCGACCGGGAGCTGTGCGAGGTGTTCCTCGACGACCTCACCGCCTCGTTCGGCGGCCGTGGCCGGCTCTACAACTGCCTCGCCCTGCTGGACAACATCGGCCGTCCGCACGTCACCGCCTTCCTGGAGACGTTGTGCGGGCTACGCGCGGAGAAGGCCCGTTCGGGGGTGTACGACCCGTTGCTGATCGTCGCCACCGCCGCGTCCACGCGCGCCGTTCCCGGGCCCAGCGACGGCACGCCCGGCGATCCGCACATCCGGCTGCCCGAGGACCTGTCGTACCGGGCGTGGAACCCGCGCGCGGACGCGGCGCCGCCGGACTGGTGGTGTCCGGTGCGGCTGCGCGACCTGGACGAGGTCGAGGTCGGGCTTGAGGCCACGCGGTACGAGAGAGAGCGCGCCGCCCGGCACACCGGGCCCCCGGAGCCGTGGGTGCTGCCCGCCACCACCCCGCTGATCCACCGCCTGACGTACGGGCACCCGTGGAGCGTGCGCACCCTGCACGAGGTGCTGGCGGAGCTGCGCTCGGGCGGTCCGGCCGAGAGTGATCTGCGCGGGCTGCTGGCGGTGCGTCCGCCGGGTCTGGGGGTGCCGCTGACCGATGTCGTACGGGCCAGGCTGCTCGCCGGGTTCACCGAGGACCAGCAGGCGGCGGCCCTGCTGATGGCTGCCGCCCGCACCCCCAAGTCGGCGGTCAACGCCGGGTTGTTGAACGATCAGCCCGAGCACGCCAGGGACACGGTGATACGGGAGCTGCGCGAGCGGCTCTGGCTGTCGCGGCGGGTTCCGGAGGACGCGCACACCCGGGGCGGGCGCGGCCCGTCCGGGTATCTGCTGCCGCAGGCGGGCAGCCGGGGCGAGAGCGCCGTCGACTCGACGTTCGACACGCAGCCGGTGCTGCATCCGTGGCTGCGGCTGCTGCTGCTCGACCGGCTGACGGATCCGGCGTGCGGATCCCTGGAGGGCTGGCGGCGGCTGCACGAGCTCCTCGCCACCTGGCACGAGCGCCACCACCAGCCGCTGGACGGCCTCTACCACCGGCTCGCGAAGGGCGAACTCCAGGTGGTGGTCGACCACTTCACGGCCGGGGTGGCGCGCGCGGACCTGGTGCCGTGGCTGCGCGAGCTGTACCACGTGACGGCGGCGCCGATGTACTCGGCGTGGCTGTCGGACGCGGTCCCGCAGCGGCAGGCGAGCGAGATCGCCCGCGAGCTGGCCCCGGCCGCGTACGACGACGAACGGCTCGGCAGACCGCTGGCCGAGCTGTGCGCGGCGCTGTGGCTGGCGGGTGATCCGCGCAACCGGCTGCCGCTGGGGCGCCCCGAGCTGAACCACAAGATCAGCGCGAAGCTGCGGCAGGTGGCGGCCGTCGCGGACGCGGACGCGGACACCCTGCTGGACGAGGCGGCCCGGTACACCGACTGACGTGCCGTCAATTTCATTGATCCATCGATTTGCTGAGCGAGAGGAGTCCGCCCATGGGGTGGCTGCGCGGGAACCGGGAGCGCCGCTCCGGCTGGGTGGGCGAGCTGCCTCCGTGGTGGCGGCGCTGGCCGGGCAACGCCCTCTCCGCCGTGGCGCTGGTCGCCCTGGTGGCGGGTGGCCTGGTGTGGTGGCTGTGGCCGGATCCGCCGGTGGACACGTCGTGCGCCACGGGCGTCGAGCGGGTCGAGGGCGCGTGTGTCGGCGTGACCGACGGTTCGCACCACTTCGACGGGAAGAACCTCGGGTCGCTCTTCGAGCGGATCCACACCGAGAACGCCGCCGTCGCAAAGGAGTCGGCGCGGAAGGGCGGAGTGAGCCACGTCAGCATCGTCTATCTGATGTCGATGGTGCCGAAGGACAAGGACACCAATACGCCCGACTCGATCCGGCACGAGATCCAGGGTGCGTACACGGCGCAGATGGAGGCCAACCGCACCAACAAGTACGGCGACAGCCCGAAGATCAAGCTGCTTCTCGGACACCTCGGCAGCAGCGCGGCGCAGGCCGACGCCACGCTGGAGCAGATCCGAAAGCGTACTGCGCAGGAGCGCATCGTCGCGGTGGCCGGGCTGGGCACCAGTACCCGGGCCACCGAGGGAGTGATCCGGCGGATCACCGCTCCCACGTCCACCGGCGGGCTTCAACTCGCTGCCGTGGGTTCGGTGTTGACCGCTGACACGCTCGCCCAGGTGCCGGGCCTCGTGCGGGTCGCACCGGTCAACTCGGACGAGGCATCGGCCGCCGCCGCGTTCCTGCAGCAGAAGGAGTATCGGAAGAAGCGGGTGCTGGTCGTGCAGGACGAGAGTCCCAACGACCACTACACGCGGACGCTGGGCGGCAAGTTCCTGGCCGCGCTGCCCCGTGACCGGCTGGCCGGGGAGCCGGAGATGTACAACTCGGCGGAGGACGGGGTGGCCACCGCCTTCAAGACCCGGATGTCGACGATCTGCGCGGCCAAACCGGACGTCATCTACTTCGCGGGCCGCGGCGTCGACCTGCCCCGCTTCCTGGCGCCGCTCAAGGACCGTCCGTGCCGGGACGACCGCCAGGTGCTGGTGATCTCCGGCGACGACGCCTCGCAGACGGCTCAGGCGGCCGGGTTCCAGGACATCAAGGACACCCTGGAGACCGGCAACGTGCGGCTCGTTTACACGGGTCTCGCGCACCCGGGCAGCTGGCAGCTGCGGCCGGAGGTCTACCCGGGGGCGGCGATGCCGTCGTTCGGTCCGGACGGGCGGTTCCGCAACGAGTTCAAGGAGGAGGCGCTGGATGACGGACAGGCCATCATGGGCCATGACGCGGTACTCACCGCGGTGGCCGGGATCCGCATGGTGGCGGAGAACTCGGAGAACAACAACGGGACGGTGAGCGGCTCGGAGGTCATCCAGATCTGGCGTTCGCTGCACGGTCCGGAGACGGTGCGCGGTGCGAGCGGCATGATCTCGCTGGGCCGGGACGGCTCGCCGGAGCGGAAGGCGGTGCCGATAATCGAGATCTCGGCGGATGGGCGGGTCTCCACGCTCGCGGTGTCGGCGCAGGGCGGGAAACCGCTGACGGAGCGGGACGCCGGACAGTAGGGCGGCGGCCGGACCCACGGCAGTCCTCGGCCCGGCCCAGGAGAGTCCTCAGCCCGCCGTGCGCCGCAGCCGCGCCGGGTCGGTCCGTTGCAGGGCTGCCTGTGTGTCCAGCTCCCAGCCCATCCGGTACGCCTCGTCGAAGGGTCCGTCGCCGAGTGCGGTCCTGGCCCGCCGGCCCAGTGCGCGGACCTGCGGTTCGGTGCGGTCGTGGGCCCCGCGCAGCCTGGCCGCCGCGCCGAGGACGACGGCCACCTCGCGGTACTGCCCGTACAGCGCGGCCAGCCCTGCCACGGTCACCGCCACCGCGGCCAGGATCGGCATGTCCTTGCTGGCGACCGCCGCCGCATGGGCGCGGCGCAGCGCGTCCTCGGCGCCCGGTCCGTCGCCGAGCTCCACGCAGAGCGCGGCCCGCACCATGCCCGTCATCGCCTGCCCGTGGCCGCCCGCGTGCGGGAACTGCTCGGCCAGCGCCCGCTCGGCGGACTCGATCAGCTCGCGCGCCCGGTCGGGTTCGCCGTGCCGCACCCACAGCCCGGCCTCCAGCGCGTCGACGACGATCGCCATCTCGGGGGACGAGGAGCGCAGCACGCGTTCCCGCGCGGCGGGGATCGTGGCGGCGGCCCGTGCGGGGTCGTCGAGCCGTACGGAGAGGTTGATGCGGCGCAGGTCGATGAAGACCGCGTCGCCGAGGCCGACCGACCCGAACTCGCCGACCAGCCGCTGGGCTTCGTCCAGGTCGGCCAGCGCACCGTCGAGGTCGTGCTGTCGCTCCTGGTCGGTGTCAACGACATGGGCTGGCACACCCTGGACCCGGAGGGCCGGGTGATCCCGGCGACGGAGTTCGAAGCGGGTTACGACCGGCTGCTCGCACCCCTCGCCGAGGCGGGCACGCAACTGATTCTCATCGAGCCGTTCCTCCTGCCGGTCCGGGGCACCATCCAGGCGGGTCACGCACTCGTCGGAGAGGCCGAACGCAAGGAGTGGCGCGCGGACCTGAACCCCAAGATCGCGGCGGTACGAAACCTCGCCCGCAAGTACGGAGCCCAACTGCTCGCCGCAGAAACCCTGTTCGCCACCCTCTCGGCGAAGACCGCCCCCGAGCACTGGTGCGCCGACGGCGTGCACCCCACCCCGGCCAGCCACGCGGCACTCACGAAGGCCTGGCTCCGCCTGGTCGCCTGACCGGTTCTCCGACCGGCCGTCAGCTCGGGGAGGGGCCCGTATACGGGCCCCTCCCCCACCACCACCATCCCCCCACGCACCCACCCCGCCCCGAAATACGTGTGTTACGCACCGAGCCGGGCCCCGAAACACCCGCCCCCTACCGTCACGGCCCACGGGTCCCGCACCAGCGCCCCGCGAGCCAACTCCCAGCCCCCACCCTCCCCCTGGAGACACCGTGACGGTCGATCAGACCCCCGCCGTCGAGCCCGGGCACGCACCATCCGCCACTCCCTCCGCCCCTGAGCCGGGCCGCCCGGCCGCTCAGGAGACCCTGGAGGACTACACCCTCCGATTCGCTCCGCGCAGCTACCGGCGCTGGACCCCCGCCGTGGTCGGCGCCTCCGCGCTCGGCGGGATCGCGTACATGGCCGACTTCTCCATCGGTGCCGGGATCGGCATGACCCACGGCACCGGCAACGCCCTGCTCTCGATCCTCGTCGCCGCCGCCGTCATCTTCGTCTCCGGCATCCCGCTCGCCTACTACGCGGCCCGCTACAACCTCGACCTGGACCTGATCACCCGTGGATCCGGCTTCGGCTACTACGGCTCCGTGATCACCAGCGTCATCTTCGCCAGCTTCACCTTCATCTTCTTCGCCACCGAGGGCGCCATCATGGCGCAGGGTCTCAAGTTCGCGCTGGGGATGCCGCTTGGGGCGGGTTACGCGCTGTCCACCGTCGTCATCATCCCCCTCGTCATATACGGGATGAAGGCGCTCACCAAGCTCCAGTCGTGGACGAATCCGCTGTGGATCGTGCTGATCGTCGCTCCCCTGGTGTACGTCGTGGCGACGGAGCCGGACTCGGTCGGCCGGTTCCTGTCGTACGAGGGCAGCTCGGGCGGTACGGGGATCTCGACGGCGGCCGTGATGCTGGGTGCGGGCGTCTGCCTCTCGCTGCTGGGGCAGATCGGCGAGCAGATCGACTACCTGCGCTTCATGCCGCCCAAGACCGACTCCAACAAGCGCTCCTGGTGGACCGCGACGATGCTCGCCGGTCCCGGCTGGGTGGTGTTCGGCGCGCTGAAGCAGGCGATCGGCGTCTTCCTCGCGGTGTACATCGTGGACGCGGTGGGCGTGGCGGCGGCCGTCGAGCCGATCGAGCAATTCACCGCCGCGTTCAAGCAGTTGATGCCGGGCTGGCTGGTTGTGCCGCTCGCGCTGCTGCTCGTGGTGCTCAGCCAGGTCAAGATCAACGTCACCAACTCCTACTCCGGCTCGCTCGCCTGGACCAACTCGTACACCCGGGTCACCAAGCACTACCCCGGCCGCATCGTGTTCGTGCTGGTCAACCTGGGCATCTCGCTCGTGTTGATGGAGGCGAACATGTTCGCCTTCCTCAACAACGTCCTCAGCTTCTACTCGAACTGCGCGATGGCCTGGGTCGTCACCGTCGCCACCGACATCGCCGTCAACAAGTACCTCCTGAAGCTGTCGCCGAAGCAGCCCGAGTTCCGCCGGGGGATGCTGTACGCGGCCAACCCGGTCGGCCTCGTCTCCTTCCTGGCGTCCTCGCTGCTGTCCATCGCCGTGTACTTCGGCCTGTTCGGCGACGCCCTCCAGCCGTACTCGCCGCTGGTCGCGGTGGTGGTGGCCGTGCTCCTGACGCCCGCCATGGCCGTCCTCACCAAGGGCCGTTACTACCTGCGCCGCACGGACGACGGCATCGAGGAGCCGCTGCTCGACGCGGACGGCAACCCGAGCGCGACGACGTACGACTGCGTCGTCTGCGAGCAGCCCTTCGAGCGGCCCGACGTCCTGGCGAGCGCCGTGGGCGGGGTGATCTGCTCGCTGTGCCTGTCGACGGACCGCGAGGGCAGGCACGTACTGCCGGCGCAGCCGCACTGAACCGACCGGTCAGCGGCTCCAGAGGTACTCGGCCGCCGCGTCCAGCAGCCAGTCCACCAGGTATCCGGCGTAGGACGCGCGCACCAGGACCCAGAACCCGCCGCCGGGTTCCCCCCTGGCCACCAGCACGACCTGGGTACGGGCGAGGGTGGTCTGCGCGCACCGGCCCGCACCGAAGGCGCGGGGGTGCAGGTCGAGCGGGCAGCCGTGGGCCAGCAGGTCGCGGGCGCGGGGGCCCGCGACGAGGAGGGTGGTGCGCTGGGCGGACACGTCGGTGACGGCGACGGGTTCGCCGTCGGTGGCGGCCCGGATCCGGCCCTCCAGGTCCGGTCCTGTCCCGGGCGGCCCGACCACCAGCCACTCGTCGGGCCCGAGCCACAGGGCTGCCAACTCCCGCTGCCGTACAAGGGTGTTGGGTTCGACCGGCAGGGCGAGCCCCAGCGCGAGCCCGGCGGCGTCCGCTGCCGGGCCCTTCGCGTCGAGGCGTACGTCGACCTGGCCGAGGAAGGGGAGTTCGGCCAGCCGGACCTCCCCTTTGGAGGTACGGGTCGCGGCGGCAAGGCGGTCGGCGGGGCCGCCGGCCAGGGGGCTGCGGCCCAGGGCGGTGTCAGCCATCGCGGCGGGCTCCTTCGGGGTCGTACAGGACGGGACTCGCCACGGTCACCGGGACCATGCACCCGGCCACCGGTGCGTACAGCCGCTGCCCGACCCGCTCCCGGCCGCCCTTGACGAGGGCGAGCGCGAAGGTCCTGCCGAGGGCGGCGCTGCGGTAGCTGGAGGTGACGTGGCCGAGCATCGGCACTGGTGGGGCTGGCAGTTGGGCGTCGGCCACCAGCTGGCTGCCCTCGGGGAGGAGGGTGCCGGGTTCGTCGGGGAGGAGCCCGACCAGGTGTTTGCGGTCGGGGCGGACGGCGTCGGCGCGGGCGAAGGACCGCTTGCCGATGAAGTCGGGCTTCTTCTTCGACACCGCCCAGCTCATGCCGAGGTCGTACGGGGTGACGGTGCCGTCGGTGTCCTGGCCGATGATCGGGTACCCCTTCTCCGCGCGCAGGACGTGCATGGTCTCGGTGCCGTACGGGGTGATGCCGTACGGGGCACCGGCGGCGCGCAGCGCGTCCCAGAGGGTGTGGGCGTGCCAGGGGGACACGTTGATCTCGTACGCGAGCTCGCCGGAGAAGCTGATGCGGCAGACCCGTGCGGCGAGCCCGGCGACGGCCGCCGCGCGCCAGGCCATGAAGGGGAAGCTGTCGCGGTCGACCGCCAACTCCGGTGCCAGGGTGCCCAGTACGTCCCGGGAGCGGGGTCCGGCCAGGGCGACGGTGGCCCACTGCTCGGTGACGGACGTGCAGTGGACGCGCAGCCCGGGCCACTCGGTCTGGAGCCACTCCTCCGTCCGGTCGAGGACGGCGGCGGCGTTGCCGGTCGTGGTGGTGAGCAGGAAGCGGTCGGGGGCCAGGCGCATCACGGTGCCGTCGTCGAAGACCGTCCCGTCGGGGTTGCACATGACGCCGTACCGGATCATGCCGACCTTGAGGCTGCTGATCAGGTTGGTGTAGAGCCGGTCGAGGAGAACGGCGGCGTCCGGTCCCTGGACGTCGATCTTGCCGAGGGTGGAGGCGTCCATGAGCGCGACGGCGGTACGGGCCGAGGCGCATTCGCGCAGGACGGCGTCCGCCATGTCCTCCCCGGGGCGGGGGTAGTAGCGGGGCCGCTTCCACTGGCCGACGTCCTCGAAGACGGCGCCGTGCGCGACGTGCCGCTCGTGCAGCGCGGTCACGCGGACCGGGTCGTGCAGGGCGCCGCGGTGCCGTCCCGCGAGGGCGGCGAAGGACACGGGGGTGAAGGGCGGCCGGAAGGTGGTCGTGCCGAGTGCGGAGACGTCCACCCCGAGGAGTTCGGCGACGACGCCACCGGCGAGGACGCCGGAGGTCTTGCCCTGGTCGTTGGCGGTGCCCGCGGTGGTGTAGCGCTTGGTGTGTTCGAGGGAGCGCAGCCCGGCGCCGGTGGCGCGGGCCAGGTCGTCGACGGTGACGTCCCGCTGGAGGTCGACGAAACGGGGCGCACGCTCGTGACCCGGCGCGTCGTCGTCCGGCACCAGGAAGAGGTGCGCGGCGGGGGTGTGCGGTTCGGCGCTCACTCGGGGGAGGCGGGGCGCCCGGGCGGTATACCCCTCGGCCTCGACCGCCCGGGCGCCTGCGGCCGCACCCTGGGCGAGGACGCCGGGCAGGTCGAGGACGCCGTTGGCGCTGCCCGCGACTTCGACGGCCTGACGGCAGGTGTCGGGGACGAAGGAGCCGAGCTCCGGGTCGTGGCGGACGGCGCCGCCCGCCTGGCTGAAGAGGTGGGTGACGGGGTTCCACCCGCCGGAGACGAGGAGGAGGTCGGCGGCGAACTCGCGGTGGGCGGGGCTCGGGGTGGGGGTGGCGGTGGCCTTCCGGCCGTACGGGGCGACGGTGACACCGGTCAGCCGGGCCGCGGCGGGGGGCGTTCCGCCTGCCACGCCGCCCGCCGTACCGCCCGCTGCGCCGCAGCCCGGACCGCCCGACGCGCCGCCGCCCGTACCGCCCGACGTGCCGCCTGCCGCGCCACCCTCCGCTCGGCCCGCCGCGCCACCCTCCGTACCGGTGACCACGTGGCCCGTCAGCACCTCGATGCCCGCCGCGCGGGCCCGCCGCGCCCACTCCCCCGCGTCGGCGCGTGCGTCGACGATCGCCGCCACCTCCGCCCCGGCCGCCGCGAGGTCCAGCGCGGCGGCGTACGCGCTGTCGTTGGCGGTGAAGACGACGGCGCGGCGGCCGGGCAGTACGCCGTAGCGGTGGACATAGGTACGGGCGGAGGCCGCGAGCATCACCCCGGGGCGGTCGTTGTCGGCGAAGGCGAACGAGCGTTCGTGGGCGCCGGTGGCGAGGACGACGCGGCGGGCGCGGATGCGGTGGACGCGTTCGCGGGAGACGTGGGCGGGGGCGTCGGCGCCGAGGTGGTGGGTGCGGCGTTCGACGGCGAGGAGGTGGTTGTCGTCGTAGTGGCCGAAGACGGTGGTGCGGAGCAGCACGCGGACCTCGGGTGCGGCGGCGAGCAGTGCCCCGGTCTCCCTTACCCAGCCGGGGAGTTCGCCCGTGCCCAGCAGGCTGCCGCCCAACTCGCTTCCGCCGTCGGCGAGTACGACGCGGGCGCCGCTGTGTGCGGCGGCCGACGCGGCGGCGAGTCCGGCCGGGCCCGCGCCGATCACGAGCAGGTCGCAGTGGACGTGGACGGCGTCGTAGCGGGCCGGATCCGGGGTGGTGGCGAGCCGCCCCCGGCCTGCGAGAGCGCCCGCGACCAGGCCGTCGTGGAGTTCGACGGTGGTGGCGGGGAGCATCGGTTCGGGGAAGGGCGCTTCGATCTGGACGAGGGCGTTGGGTTCCTCGACGCCCGCCGAGAAGATGCCGCGCGGGCGGCCCAGGGTGATACTCGTGGCGGTGTGGACGACGCCGTGGGCGAGGAGTGCGGAGGCGAGCGTGTCGCCGCGCAGGCCGGTGTACTCCGTACCGTCGAAGGTGAAGCGCAGGGGCGGCTCGTCGCGCCGGACCCGGCCGCCGGTGGCCAGGCGGAACGGCTGGGGGCCACCCGCCTCGTCCCCGCGCGAGTCCGCCGGGCGCGCGTCCCCCGGCCGGTACACGGCCAGCACCTGGTTGGTCCTCGTGTCGCGCACCACGTGGAACCACCTTCGGCAGCCCGCCGCATGGCACCAGCTCTCCGCGAACGGGCCTCGCGGGTTGGCCCGGAAGAAGAGGTAGCGGGCCCAGTCCGCGTCGCTCAGGCCCGCCGGGTCCTCCGGGTACGGCACGTGTGCCTGTCCCCCGTAGTGGAACTCGGCTTCGTCGCGGGGCCCGCACCACGGGCAGGGAATCAGCAGCATGGGTTCAACCCCCTCTCTTGTGGGCGCTCTAGTGGGCGACGGCGGCCGCGCCGTGCTCGTCGACGAGCGCGCCGGTGGTGAAGCGGTCGAGCGAGAACGGGGCGTTCAGCGGATGCGGCGCGTCGTGGGCGATCGTGTGGGCGAGGCACCACCCGGCCGCCGGGGTCGCCTTGAACCCGCCGGTGCCCCAACCACAGTTCAAATAGAGCCCGTTGACGGGTGAGAGCCCGATGACCGGCGACGCGTCGGGGGTGATGTCGACGATGCCGCCCCACGTCCGCACCACATGGGCGCGCGCGAAGACCGGGAAGAGCTCCAGTGCCGCCGCCATCTGCTCCTCGATGACATGGAAGGCACCGCGCTGGGCGTAGGAGTTGTACGGGTCGATGCCCGCGCCCATCACCAGCTCGCCCTTGTGCGCCTGACTGACGTACACATGGACCGCGTTGGACATGACGACCGTCGGGTGCACCGGCTCCAGCAGCTCCGAGACCAACGCCTGCAACGGGTGTGTCTGCAAGGGCAGTTCGATGCCCGCCATGCCCGCGAGGACCGAGGTGTGCCCCGCCGCGCACAGCGCCACCTTCCGCGCCGCGATCGGCCCGAGCGAGGTCCGTACGCCCACCACCCGGCCGGCCACCACGTCCAGCCCTGTCACCTCGCAGTCCTGGATCAGGTCGACTCCGGCGGCGTCGGCGGACCTGGCCAGCCCCCAGGCCACGTGGTCGTGCTTGGCGATGCCCGCGCGCGGCTGGAACGTGCCGCCCATGACCGGGTGGCGCACGTCCGGCGAGGTGTCGACGATCGGGCAGACCTCCTTCACCTGCCGTTCGTCGAGCCACTCCGCGTCGACGCCGTTGAGCCGGTTCGCCTCGACCCGGCGCACGCTGTCGCGGACGTCCTGGAGGCTGTGGGCGAGGTTCAGCACGCCGCGCTGCGAGAAGAGCAGCGGGTAGTCGAGCTCCTCCTCCAGTCCTTCCCACAGTTTGAGCGCGTGCTCGTAGATGCCCGTGCTCTCGTCCCGGAGGTAGTTGGAGCGGATGATGGTGGTGTTGCGGGCCATGTTGCCGCCCGCCAGCCAGCCCTTCTCCAGTACGGCGACGTCGGTGATGCCGTGGTTCTTCGCCAGGTAGTGGGCGGTGGCGAGGCCGTGTCCGCCGCCGCCCACGACGACCACGTCGTACGACCGCCGCGGCTCGGGCGTACGCCACAGCCGGTCAGGGTGTCTGGCGCTACGCACGGAGTCGCTCCATCGCCGGGTCGAACAGGGGCTCCTCGGCGACGACTGCCGCCACTCGGCGGTCGAAGTAGCCGATGCTCACCGGGGTTTGAGGGACCGCCAGTTCGGCGGGAAGCCAGGCATAGGCGATGCCCTTGCCGATGGTGTGGCCGTACGCGGCGCTGGTGACGTACCCCACCGCGCGGCCGTTGCCGTCGTACACCGGTTCCTTTCCCATGACGACGTCATGCGGATCGTCGATGGTGAGGCAGGCCAGCCTGCGCCGTACCCGCGTCCTGCGCCGCTCCAGGGCCGCGCTCCCGATGAAGTCCGTCTTGCCGGATTTCACGGCGAAACCGACTCCGGCCTCGTACGGGTCGTGCTCGAAGGTCATGTCGGTGCCGAAGGCGCGGTAGCCCTTCTCCAGGCGAAGGCTGTTGAAGGCGCCCCGGCCGGCGGCGATTCCGCCGAGCGGCCCGGCCGCCCGCCACAGCGTGTCCCACAGCGTGGGGCCGAGGTCGGCGGTGGTGCAGAGCTCCCAGCCGAGTTCCCCGACGTAGCTCAGCCGCATGGCCGTGACGGGTACGGATCCGATGTGGGCCCGCGTAGCCCGGAAGTACTTCAGTCCGGTTGCCGAGAAGTCCGTCTCGGTGAGTGGTTGCAGGACCTCGCGGGCGAGCGGGCCCCACAGGCCGATGCAGCAGGTTCCGGGGGTGAGGTCGCGCACCTGGACCGTGCCGTCGGCGGGCAGGTGGCGGGTGAACCAGGCGAGGTCGAGGTTGCCGTTGACGCCGGCCTGGAAGCGGTCGTGGGCGAGCCTGGCGACGGTGATGTCGCTGCGGATGCCGCCGTCGACGTCCAGGAGGAGGGTGTACGTCACGGAGCCGACCGACTTGTCGACCTTGCCGGTGCACAGCCGTTCCAGGAACGCGGCGGCGCCCGGTCCCGCGACTTCGACGCGCCTGAGGGCGGTCATGTCGTAGAGGGCGACGGTCTCCCGGGTGACCTGTGCTTCGGCGCCCACGACGGGTGACCAGTGGCGGGCGGCCCAGGCATGGGGCTCGGGGATGGAACGGCCTTTCAGGAGGCGGGAGTTGGACTCGTACCACTGCGGTCGTTCCCAGCCGCCCGCCTCCAGGAAGTGGGCGCCCAGCTCCTGCTGGCGGGCGTAGAAGGGGGTGGTGCGCAGTGGCCGTGGGTCGCCCGGGGGCTGGAGGGGGTGCGGGATGTCGTAGATCTCGGTGAAGTTGCGGCAGGCGCGGGCGCGGACGTACTCCGGGGCGAGCTGGTGGGGTTCGAACCGGTTGAGGTCGCATTCGTGGAGGTCGAAGGAGCCGCAGTGGCCGTCGACCAGCCATTCGGCGAGTGCCTGGGCGACTCCGGCGGAGTGGGTGACCCAGACGGCCTCGGCGACCCAGAAGCCGCGGAGGTCAGGGGATTCGCCGAGGAGCGGGAATCCGTCGGTGGTGAAGGAGAAGAGCCCGTTGATGCCTTCCTCGATCTTGGCTTCCCGGGTCGCGGGGAGCAGCGAGCGGGTCTCGGCCCAGGCGTCCGCGAAGTCGTCCTCGGTGAACTCCAGGACGGACGGCATGCCGTCGGCGGTGTCCACCGACAGGATGTCGTCGGCGGACACCGGCATCGGGCGGTGCCCGTAGGAGCCGATGCCCAGGCGGTCGTGGCAGTCGCGGTAGTAGAGGTCGGCGTCCTGGTGGCGCAGGATCGGGCGGACGGCCTCCTCGGTCTGGCCGGCCAGGGCCGGTACGGGTCCCGTCCAGGCCAGTTGGTGGGCGAGCGGGGTGAGCGGGAGGTTCGTGCCCGCCATGCGGGCGATCCTCGGGCCCCAGATTCCGGCGCAGCACACGACGAGGTCGGCGGGCAGTTCGCCCCGGTCGGTGCGGACGCCGGTCACCCGGCCCCCCGCCCGCGTGAGGTCGAGGACCTCGTGGCGGTCGAGGACGCGGACGCCGCGCGCGGTGGCCCTGCGGAGCTGGGCCTCGACGGCGAGGACGGACCTGGCGAGGCCGTCGGTCGGTACGAGGAGGCCGCCGAGCACCCTGGCCGGGGCGAGCAGCGGGTGCCGTTGGACGCACTCGGTGGCGTCGACCACCTGGGAGTCGATACCCCAGGCGGTGAGCCAGCCGTGGCGGCGGTGCAGTTCGGCGAGCCGCTCGGGGGTGGTGGCCACTTCGAGGCCGCCGACCTGGAGGAAGCAGGGCTGCCCGTCGACGTCGAGGGAGCGGAACTTCTCGACGGTGCGGCGGGCCAGCCCGGTCATCGTCTTCGACGCGTTCGCCTGGAAGACCAGTCCGGGAGCGTGCGACGAGGATCCCCCGGCGGCGGGCAGTGGCCCCTGGTCGACCACCGTCACCTCGCTCCAGCCGCGTGCGGAGAGCTCGTCGGCGAGCGCCGCTCCCACCACTCCCGCTCCGATGATGACCACTCGGGGTCCTGCCATCGCCGCACCTCCCGGCTCGTAGCTCTCCGCTCGACCCGCCCTGCCGGCGGGCGACTCACTTGATCCAGGCGTCGACCTTCGCCCGGTTGGCGTCGACCCACTTCTTCGCCGCCGCTTCCGGCGACATCTTGTCGACGGCGATGGACTTGGCCACCGCGTTCTGGTCCTCGTTCGTCCAGTTGAACTTCTTCACCAGGTCGTACGCGGGGCTGCCCGACGCGGCGAACTTCGCGCTGGCGATCTTGTCGAGTTCGTAGACGGGGTAGTCGCAGGCCACCTTGGCCGCGTCGGTGTCACAGCCCTTCTTGTAGGCGGGCAGATCGACCTTGACCAGGGGCACTTCGGACAGGAACCACTGCGGCTCGTAGAAGTAGCCGATGACCCATTCCCTGTTCTTCTCCGCCTTGCGGAAGGCCTGGATGAGCGCGGCCTCGCTGCCCGCGTACACGACCTTGAAGTCCAGTTTGAGGTTCTTCACCAGGGCTTCGTCGTTGGTGACGAACGAGGGGTCCCCGTCGAGGAGTTGGCCCTTCCCGCCGGACTCGGAGGTGACGAACTTCTTGGCGAGGGCGTTGAGGTTCTTCCAGTCGGTGACGTCGGGGTTCGCCTTGGCGAGCCATGGGGGTACGTACCAGCCGATGACGCCCTTGTTGCCGGTGGGGCCCGCGTTGACACCGGTCTTTTGGCCGGTGATGTACTTCTTCTTGAGGTCGTCGTGGCCCCAGTTCTCCAGGACGACGTCGACCTCGCCGGTGCCGAAGCCCTGCCAGGCGATCTCTTCCTTGAGGCTCTTCTTGACGACCTTGCAGCCGAGGTCGTGCTGCGCGACATGGGCGACGACGGCGGCGTTGGCCTCGTAGCCCACCCATGGGTTGATCGCGATGTTGAAGGTGCCGCACTTGCCCGCGCCGCCCGGGCTCTTCGCGCCTCCGGTGCTTCCCGCGGTGTCGCCGACCTTCGCGCCGCCGCAGGCGGTGAGGGTCAGGCCGAGGACCGCGGCCGAGGCCGCGCCGAGCTGCCACTGTCGTATTCGCTTCGCCATGGTCAGTACTCCTTATGTACTTGTACGTCGCGTGATGCACTTCATGTGCTTGTCCGTCGGGCCGCTGCCTGGGTGATCCGGTCGAACATGACGCCGAGCAGGACGATGGCGAGTCCCGCCGCCAGTCCCTTCCCGTACAGCTGCCCCTGCGAGAATCCGGCCACCACCTGGTAGCCGAGGGCCCCGGCCCCCACCAGGCCGCCGACCACGACCATCGACAGGACGTAGATCAGGCCCTGGTTGGTGGCGAGCGTCAACGCGGCGCGGGACATGGGGAGTTGGACTTTGGTGACGGTCTGCCAGGTGGTGCATCCGGCGGCGGTGGCCGCTTCGACGGTGGTCTCGGGCACGGCGCGTACTCCGTCCGCGACGATCTTCGTCGCGACCGGCACCGCGTAGACCACGGCGGCGACGATCGCGGTGAAGCGGGTGGCGCCGAACAGGGCGAGGAACGGTACGAGGTAGACGAACGGCGGCATCACCTGTGCGGCGTCCAGGGTCGGCCGCAGCAGCCGGTCCACCAGTCGGCTGCGCCCCATCCACACGCCCAGGACGACCCCGACGGCCATCACCAGGAGGGTGGCCACCACGGTCGACGCCAGTGTCGTCATGGCGTCCGACCACATGCCGGTGCCGAGCAGCAGCCCCACGCACACGGCGGCGGTGGCCCCGGCGCGCCAGCCGCCGACCACGGTGCCCAGGGCGACCAGAGCGGCGGCGACGAGCCACCACGGGGAGTCGGTGAGCAGGGCCTGGAAGGGGTTGAGCAGGCCGACGGTGACGGCGTCGCGGAAGCCGTTGGTGACTCCCGAGAGGCTGTCCTGCGCCCATGCGGTCACGTCGTCGGCGGTACGGGCGAGTGTGCTGCCGGTGCCGCCCCGGCCGGGGAACTCGGCCGCCCATACGTAGGTGTGCGAGAGGTACACCAGGACGGCGGTCACCGCCGCGCCCGCGACCAGCAGCGTCCGCCGCCACTTCTTGCCGAACCGCCCGGCCGGCCCCCAGACCGCCCGGCTCCTGACGCTCGCGGCGGTGGTGACCCGGTCGAGCACGATCGCCATGACGACGATGGCCAGACCGGCGTTGAACGCGGTGCCGACGTCCAGCGACTGGAGGGCGGTGACCACGGTCTTGCCGAGGCCGGGCGCGTCGATCAGGGCCGCGATGGTGACCATGGCGAGGGCGGCCATGATGGTCTGGTTGATCCCCATCACCACGGTCCGCGCGGACATCGGCAGCAGCACCTTGCGCAGCGTCTGCCCCCGCGTCGAGCCCATCGACTCGGCCGCCTCCACGGTGGTCGCGGGTACGGAGCGGATGGCGTGCGCGGTGATCCGGATGGCGGGCGGGGCCGCGTAGATCAGGGTGGCAATGGTGGCGGAGGCCGGGCCGATGAGGAAGAAGAGCGTGAGCGGGGCCAGATAGACGAAGGTCGGCATCGTCTGCATGAAGTCCAGGAAGGGCGTCACGATCCGGTGCACCCGGTCGGAGAGCCCCGCCCACACCCCGAGCGGAATCCCGATCAGGAGCGCGACGAGCACGGCGGAGAGGGTCAGCGCCAGGGTGTCCATGCTCTCCACCCACAGCCCCTGGAGCCCGAGGAGGGTGAACCCGGCCACGGCAAGGAGGGCGACCTTCCAGTTGCCCACGGCCCAGGAGACGTATCCGGCGGTCCCGACGACGCCGAGCCAGCCGATCTGCGGCAGCGGGCGGCTGTCGGTGGGCTGGGAGATCAGCGACTGCACGAAGGTCACGAGGCTGTCGATGACGAGGCGGATCTCGTTGAAGAAGTAGAGGAAGAGGGGGTTGGAGTTGCGGTCGGCGCCGATCGAGTCGTTGAGGTCGTTGAACCAGCGGTGCAGACCGGTGAGGTCCGCCGCGGCGAGGGTGAGGGTCTGCTTCCCGCGCAGCAGGGCGAAGAGCACCAGCCACCCGAGGACGACGGCCGCCACCACCATGCGCCGACTGACCCGCCGCCCGCTCGCCGAGGACCGGGCCTTCTCCCCCGGGCGCACCCCCAACTCCCCCGGCCTCTCCGGCGCAACGGTCATACCGGACCGCCCCCGCCACGCCCGGCACCCTTGTCCGCGCCCGCGTTCCCGCCCGTCCCCTGTCCCGCGACCACTGCGAGGATCTCCTCGTCGCCGACGATACCCAGGAGTCGGCCGTTCTCGACGACCTTGACCGGGCGCTCCGCCGCGAGCACCGCCCGTGTCGCTTCCCGTATCACCACGTCAGGGCCCAACTCGGGTCCGTCCAGCGGGTCTTCGGGGTCCGGCGGGCGCATGATCCAGCGCAGGGTCAGGACGTCTCCGCGCGGGATGTCCTGCACGAAGTCGCGGACGTAGTCGTCGGCGGGAGCGCCGACGAGTTCGTCGCCCGTACCGCACTGGACGGTCCGTCCGTCGCGCATGATGAGGATGCGGTCGCCCAGTTTGAGCGCCTCGGAGAGGTCGTGGGTGACGAAGACCATGGTCTTGCCGACCTCGTGGTGCAGCCGGATGACCTCGTTCTGCATGTCGCGGCGGATCAGTGGGTCGAGCGCCGAGAACGGTTCGTCGAAGAGGAGTACGTCCGGGTCGCCGGCCAGTGCCCTGGCGAGCCCGACGCGCTGTTGCATGCCGCCGGAGAGCTGGTCGGGGAAGAAGTCCTCGTAGCCGCGGAGCCCGACCAACTCGATGACTTCGCGGGCCCGTTGGGCGCGTTCCGCCTTGCCGGTGCCCCGTACTTCCAGGCCGAAGGAGACGTTGTCGAGCACCCGGCGGTGCGGCAGCAGGCCGAAGTGCTGGAAGACCATGGAGAACTTCTCCCGGCGCAGCTCGCGCAGCCGTCCTCGGTCCGCGCTGCGAATGTCCTCGCCCTCGACGACGATTCCTCCGGCGGTGGGTTCGATCAGCCGGGTCAGACAGCGCACCAGCGTGGACTTCCCGGAGCCGGACAGGCCCATGACGACGAAGACCTCGCCGGGCGCGACATCGAAGCCGACGTCGCGCAGGGCGACGGTGCATCCGGTACGTTCCATCAGCTCGCGGCGCCCGAGCCCGCGCAACTCCTCGGAGTCCGGCACCCGTTCCGCCCTGGGCCCGAACACCTTCCACAGCTCGCGTACGGAGATGACCGGGGGATACGCCGAATCCTGGAGCGTGCCGTGCCGCTGCCCGGGGGCCGCGCGGTCGCGTCCCTCGCCGTCCACATACAGGTCAGCCACGTACGGAGCCCTTCGCGAGAATTCCGTTGCGCATCGTGCACCGTATTGCTTGTGGTGGAACACCCTGGCGAACGGGCGCACGTACGTCAAGGGGTCGGCGACCGGCGACAACACGAGGACGACACGAGGGATCGAGATGCCGTTGTGCACCGCGCGTATGGTTTCGCTGTGAGCAACTACAGTCACGATACGGAGAGTTCGGGTCCGCAGTCCGACGGCGTGCAGCCCGGCGGCGGCCAGGCCGGAGGGGTGCAGTCCGTCGACCGCGCCATCAGCGTGCTGGAGATCCTGGCCCAGCGCGGAAAGGCGGGGGTCAGCGAGGTGGCCGCCGAGATCGATGTGCACAAGTCGACCGCGTTCCGGCTGCTCGGCGCGCTGGAGGCGCGCGGTCTGGTGGAGCAGACGGGCGAGCGCGGGAAGTACCGGCTGGGCTTCGGCATCGTCCGGCTGGCCGGGGCGGTCACGGGCCGGATAGACATCACCCAGCAGGGGCGGCCGGTCTGCGAGCGGCTCGCCGAGGAGCTCGGCGAGACCGTCAACATCGCGGTGATGCGGGAGACCTACGCGATCAACCTGTACCAGGTGCGCGGCCCGGGAGCCGTCGCCGCGCACAACTGGGTGGGCCATCTGACCCGGCTGCACGCCACCTCCAGCGGCAAGATCCTGCTGGCCCATCTGCCCGCCGGGGAGCGCGCCGAACTGCTCTCCGAGGTCGGCCTCAAGAGGATGACCCCGCACACCCTGACCTCCAGGGCGAAGCTGGAGGAGAACCTCGCCGAGGCGCGGGAGCGCGGCTACGCGTGGACGGTGGAGGAGCTGGAGGTCGGGCTGCACGCCATCGCGGCGCCGATCCGGGACCGGGACGGAGCCGTCGTCGCGGCACTGAGCGCGTCGGGGCCCTCGTACCGCTTCACCGAGGAACGGATGCACGACCTGGCCCCGGTCCTGATCACGGGTGCGGAGGAGATCAGTCACCGGATGGGCTTCCTGGGCTGAGCGCGGCGCGGCTATCCGGTGGTGCCGGACGCGACAGGGGTGCCTGCGAGCTCCGTCAACTCGCCTGGTGGGCGCAGCCGTTGCCGCACCCACTGGTGGAACTCGCCGATGTGGTGCTCACTGGGCACCAGCACGCCTCCCGCGGCGTACGTCCGCGAGCTCATCGCGGGCTGGCAGCGCTCGCAGGCGTCGAAGTCCTGCCGGTTGACCCGGTCGAAGAGTTCCACGGAGCGGCTGAGGTCGCGGCCGCCCGCGACGACGTGCGGCAGGTAGAGCCAGTCGCACTCGACGACCGTACGGTCCGCGGCCATGGGGAACATCCGGTGGATGATCACGTGGTCGGGGACGAGGTTGACGAACACCTGCGGCCTGACGGTGATCGCGTAGTAGCGGCGGTCCTGGTCCGGCGAGATCCCCGGCAGCCGGTCCAGCCCCTCGGAGCCGTCGACGGTGAAGCCCTTGGCCCCGTCGTCGAAGGCCGCGCCGTGTCCGACGTAGTACTGGGCGGCGTACCCGGCGGCGAACTCCGGGAGCACTTCGGTGAGTTCGGGGTGGATGGTGGCGCAGTGGTAGCACTCCATGAAGTTCTCGACGATCAGTTTCCAGTTCGCCCGGACGTCGTAGACGATCCGTTTGCCCAGTTCCAGTCCCGGCACGTCGTAGCGCTCGATGGACTCGGTGTCGCCGAGGCGGGCGACGACCTCCCGTACCACCTCGTCGAAGGGCGGCGGCTCCTTGGCGAGGCACACCCACACGTAGCCGAGCCACTCGTGGGTGGCCACGTGGTTCAGCCCGTACTCGGTGCGGCTGACGCCGGTCATGCCGGTGAGGTTGGGCGCCGCGATCAGCTCGCCGGTCAGTCCGTACGTCCAGGCGTGGTACGGGCACTGGAAGGCGCGCCTGACCTCGCCGGCCGCCTCGGTGCAGAGCTTGGCCCCCCGGTGCCGGCAGACGTTGAAGAAGGCGCGTACGGAGCGGTCCCTGGCGCGGGTGACCAGGATGCTCTCGCGGCCCACGTCGACGGTCCTGAAGGCGCCGGGGCCGGCCAGGTCGGCGGAGCGCACGGCACAGAACCACAGCGACTCGAAGATGTGCTCCTGCTCCTGGGCGAAGATCCCCGGGTCCGTGTAGGAGGAGCCGGGGAGCGTGGCGATCAGGCTGTCCGGCAGGCTGTTCGAGGTCACGGCGGGCTCCTCGGGTGTCAGGTGGTCGCTGCGGTGAGCTGCTTGCGCAGGCGCGTGAACGACCGGGGCCGGTCCATCGCGAGCACGGCGACGGGCCGCCCGCCCCTGCGGTAGACCGCGAGGAAGCTGCGGTCGTCCGGCGCGCCCTCCTCGACCGTCACGCTGTCGGCACCGGCCGCACGGCCGGCGAACTGGATCTTCACTCCGTACTGGTCCGACCAGAAGTACGGCGGCCTGGGCACGCCGGGTTCCGCCGTCCCGCCCGACAGCAGCGCCGCCACGGCCATGGCGGGGCGCTCCCGCGCACCGGTCCAGTGCTCGACCCTGCGGTGTGCCCCGGTCCACGGGTCGTACCACGAGGCACAGTCCCCGACCGCAACCACACCGGTGAGCCGGGTGCGGCCGTCCTGGCCGCACTTGACCCCGTCGTCGAGCTCCACCCCGCTCCCCCGGAGCCAGTCGACACAGGGCCGCGCCCCGATGCCGACGACCACGAGGTCTGCGGGGACGCTCCGGCCGTCCTCCAGGAGCACGGCGTCGACCCGGCGCTCCCCGCTCAGCCCCTTGACGCCCACGCCGCAGTGCAGCCGTACGCCGTGGTCGGTGTGGAGCGCGGAGACTACGGCTCCCATGGCTTCGCCGAGCGGCCCCGAGAGGGGTGTCGGCGCCGCCTCGACGACCGTCACGTCGAGCCCGAGGGCGTGGGCGGTGGAGGCCACTTCGGCGCCGATGAACCCGGCGCCGATCACCACGAGCCTTCCGCCCGGGGCCAGTTGGCCGCGCAGCGAGCGGGCGTCGTCCAGGGTGCGCAGGGTGTGCACTCCGGCGAGTCCTTCGGTGCCCGGCAGTTCGCGGGCGGCGGCTCCGGTCGCCAGGACGATGCCGTCGGCGCGGACCTCCCGTCCGTCGGCGAGCCGCACCGTACGGCCGCTGCCGTGGGCGCCCGTCGTGGTCAGCCCGGTCGCCCGTACGCCGAGCACCCACTCCACGGCCAGGTCCTCGTCGTCCGCCTCCAGTGCGAGATCGGCCTCCGTGACACCGCCCGTCAGGAACTCCTTGGACAGCGGTGGCCTGTCGTAGGGGCGGTGCGGCTCGTCGCCGATGACGAACAGCCTTCCTTCGTAGCCCTGTTGGCGCAGCGCGCGGGCCGCCGAGAGACCGGCCAGCGAGGCGCCCACGACGGCCACCGTCCGCACGGTCCTCACGCGGGTTCCCCGGCGAGCCGGGCGACGACGCAGGACGGCTGCGGGCGGGGCGGCTGCGAGCGGGGCGGGGGCGCCTCGGCGGAGAGCCTGACGTAGACCGTTCCGTCCTCGACGAGGACCTGATGGGTACGGACCGGGCGTTTGGCCGGCGGAGCGTCAACGGCTCCGGTCCTGAGGTCGAACTTCGAGGCGTGCAACGGGCACTCCACCTCGCACCCCTCCAGCCAGCCGTCGGCGAGCGAGGCGTCCTGGTGGGTGCAGGTGTCGTCGACGGCGAAGAGCTCGCCGTCCTCGGTGTGGAACACCGTTACGGGGGGATCGATGTCGAGCCGATGGGCCTCGCCTCGCGGCAGATCCACGAGAAGGCACGCGGGAATCATCATGACACCTCGGTGCGTATGGCGAAACAGGTCGCGGGACGCGCAACGACAGTCTGGAGGCGGTCCCAAACCCTTGTCAAGGCGTCCAAAGGCGTCCGGAATCAGGACAGTTGGCCTCTGTTTCGGGTCCCGCTCCGGACCCTGTTTCGGGCCCCGCGCCAGCCCCTGTTTCGCCGACGCCTCAGAGCGCGATCCACTCGCTGGAGGTGGTCACCTCGTCGAGCAGATCGGGCAGCGGTTCGACGCCGAGCCCCGGCCCCGTGGGCACTTCCAGGTGGCCGCCGTCGAGGACGAACGGTGCGGTGATGTCGGTGGCGAAGTAGCGGTGCGAGCCGGAGGTGTCGCCGGGGAGGGTGAAGCCGGGCAGCCCGGCGAGGGCCACGTTGGCGGCCCGCCCGATGCCGGTTTCGAGCATGCCGCCGCACCAGACGGGGATGCCGTGGGCGCGCGCGAGGTCGTGGATGCGGCGGGCTTCCAGGTAACCGCCGACGCGGGCGGGCTTGATGTTGATGACGGAGCAGGCGCCCAGCGAGATGGCCGCGGCGGCGTGCGCGGCGGACTCGATGGACTCGTCCAGGCAGACCGGGGTCCGCAGGAGTCCGGCGAGCTGGGCGTGCTGGACCATGTCGTCGTTGGCGAGCGGCTGCTCGATGAGGAGCAGCCCGAACTCGTCGAGTTTGGCGAGGTGTTGGGCGTCGACCAGGGTGTAGGCGGCGTTGGCGTCGACCTGGAGGAGCAGCTCGTCCCCGAAGCGCTCGCGTACGGCGCGTACCGGCTCGACGTCCCAGCCGGGCTCGATCTTCAGCTTGATCCGGACGTAGCCCTCGGCCACGTACCCCTCGACCGCGTCGAGGAGCTGGGGGATCGAGTCCATGATGCCGACCGACACCCCGCAGGGCACCCGGTCGCGCGCCGCCCCGAGGAACGACCCGAACGACTCGCCCGAAGCCCGGAGTTGGGCGTCGAGCACTGCCGTCTCCAGTGCGGCCTTCGCCATCCGGTGGCCGGTGAAGGGTTCCAGTACGCGGCCCACGGCGTGCACGTCCAGGCCCTTCGGCAGCGCGGGCACCAGGAACTTCCGCAGCACTTCTTGCGCCCCGTCCACGTACTCGCTGCTGTAGCGCGGCTCGGACATGGCGGCGCACTCGGCCCATCCCTCGCCCTCGGAGGTGACGACCCGCACCAGCAGCACGTCCCGGCTGGTCTCGGTCCCGAACGAGGTGCGGAAGGGTGAGACGAGAGGCATGGCGATCCGCCGCAGCTCGACGCCGGAGATCTTGAGCGAGGTCACGGGTGGCTCCCGGGGTGGTGGTCTGCGGAGGCGGTGGCGGGGGTCGGGGTGTGGGGTGTATGGGGTGTGGCGCGGCGGACGAGGTAGCTGCGCCTGTCGTGCAGGCCGACCACCTGCCCGCCCCCGTCAAGGAGTTCGCCGAGGGTGTGCCGGACGGCGAGCCGCCAGGCACGGGCGGTGCCGGGGTCGGTGCGGCGCAGCTCCTCGATGTCGTCGGGCAGGTCGACGAGTACGAACTCCGCGTCGATCGGCCCGGCTTCGGGACGGCCGTCCTGCTGACGGACGCTGCGCGCGACGTCCGGGGGCAGGGTCGGCCGGTCGCCTACAGGCATGCCGAGGTCCCAGACGGCGAGCACCCGGTCGGATTCGTCACCGCCGTTGATGGCGTCGTGCATGTCGCCGTAGAAGGACCGGAGGTACTGCTCGGGGCGGGCGCCGAGTTTGTCGAGGTTGAAGTGGGCGTTCCGGCGGACGAGCGGGTCGTACGTCCAGGTGATCCGCTTGAGTCCGCGGTCCAGGGACCACTGCCGCTGGTGCAGTTTCAGGGCGAGGCCGATGCCCCGCCCGGCCAGGGCGCCGGTGATGTGGGAGTGCAGGGTAGTGCCCGCGGGTTCGGCGAAGAAGCCGAGGGAGGCGCCGACCAGACGGCCGTCCTCGTAGGCTCCGGCGGCGTAGTTCCCGGCGTGGACCAGGGCCCGCATGATGTCGGCGGGCACGATGGGGACGGCGGGGTCGGCGCCCCAGATGTCGGCGTAGAGCCGGCAGACGTCGCCGAACTCCGCCATGGTGCGCAGCTCGCGGATCTCGCGCGCGGCGTCGGCACTCACCGCAGTGCTCCGACGAGCTGGGCGAGGAGCTGGGCGCGCTCGGGCATCGCGGCGGTCTCGACGTGTTCGTGGTCGGCGTGGGCGCCGTCGCCGACGGCGCCGAGTCCGTCGAGGGTGGGGCAGCCGACACCGGCGGTGTAGTTGCCGTCGGATGCGCCGCCGACGGCCGCCTGCCGGAGGCGCTCCATCCCGAGCCGTTCGGCCAGCCCGGCGGCCAGTTCGAAGAGCTTCCGGGAGGCCTCGGCCTCCAGCGGCGGGCGGTTGGGGCCGCCGCTGATCTCCAGCCGGGCGCCGGGAATGCGGGGGCGCAGGGCACGTACGAGTTCATCGACCGCGTCCTGTGCCGCGCCGCTGGGGACCCGTACGTCCATGCTCAGTTCGGCCCGGGCGGGCACGGTGTTGGTCGCGGTGCCCGCCGACATCAGGGTGGGGGTGACGGTCGTCCCGGGGCCGGTGCGCGCGGTGACGGTGGCGGTGAGGTCTTCGAGGGCGAGGAGCTGGTGGGCGAGCTCCAGCCCGGCGTTGACGCCCTTCTCGGGTTCGAGTCCGGCGTGGGCCGCCCGGCCGTGGACGGTGAGTTCGTAGTGCGAGACGCCCTTGCGGCTGGTCTTGAGGGCGCCCCCGGCCGCCGCCTCCAGCACGAGTGCCGCCTCGCAGTCGCGGGCGGCGGCCTCGATGAGCGGGCGCGAGGTGTCCGAGCCCACCTCCTCGTCGCCGGTGACCAGCACGCACACCCCGTCGAGGGAGGGCAGCGAGGCCAGCGCGTGGAACATCTGCACCAGCCCCGCCTTCATGTCGAAGACCCCGGGCCCGCGCGCAATGCCCTGCCGCACGGACCACGGATGCGTCGCGAGCGATCCGATCGGCCACACGGTGTCGTGGTGGCCGAGGAGCAGGACGCGCGGGGTGCCGAAGGTCCACCGCAGATGGGTCACTCCCCGGGTCACCAGGAATTCGGGCCGCGCACCGAGCAGCCTGTGCCCCTGCTCGGCGACGACCTGGGCGCTGCGCGCCACGGCCGCGTGGTCGGCGGAGAACGACTCGCAGCACACGAGCTCTTCGAGGTCGGCGAGCATCGCATCGAGGTGGTGCACGGGTGGCTCCTCCGGGACGGGGTGGACGCCACCCCGGGCGGGCCGTGGCGACCGAAGTCGGTGGGCAGCGTAGGCAGAGCGGAAGGCGCGAGTGTTGGTCGCAGGACACAAAGAACCCTGCCGGGACTTGGCCTGGCGAACAACGCCGCGGCCTCAGTGACGACCGCGAGCCGTGTCGGACGCACCACCGAAGAGCCTGGCGACCAGGCGGAAGGGGAGGGTGACGACGGTGGCGACAGCTCCACCGATGGACCTGAGAGCATCTGCGACGGCCTTCAGCATGGGTTTGCCTTTCGTTTGGTCGTGGCGATCGAACTGTGTCGCGATCAGCGGCACCGAGTGCCGCTCACGGCGTCAAGGGACCGTTCGTTCACGGTCGGGCGGAGCCCTCGGCCCTGCCTCGACCGCTTCCCGGAGGAGCTCGCTGCGCGCGACACGGACCTGGTTGCGGAGCTCCCGCACCCGGGAGCGTCATCGTGCGGGCGTACGCACCACTCCGCGCGACTGCGCCTGTGGTCCCAAGTGCTGGGTTCCGCCTGCCCGGCACCATTTCCGGCAAACTGACACCGCTACCACCGGCTCGACGCCCTGGGCCGCCCCACCCCGGACAAGGAGACCGTGATGGCCATGGACAGCTTCATCGACCAGCTGGACTACCCCCTCTACGTGGTGACCACCGCAGCCGGGGAGCGGCGCTCCGGCTGCCTCGTGGGCTTCGCCTCCCAGTGCTCGATCAGTCCGGTGCGCTTCACGGTCTGGCTGTCCAAGGCCAACGAGACCTTGAGGACCGCCCGAACGGCCACGCATCTCGCCGTACACCTGCTCAGGCCCGAGCAGCACCACTTGGCGGCGCTCTTCGGGGGCGAGACCGGCGACGAGGAGGTCGACAAATTCGCGCACGGACCGTGGACGCCGGGGCCGGGGGGCGTTCCGGTCCTGGACGACTCCCCCGCCTGGTTCGTCGGCAGGATCGAGCGGCAGACCGACGACGGCGACCATGTCGGCTTTCTCCTCGCGCCCGTCGCGCACGGCGTCAACGACCCGTCGGCGGAAGGTGCTCTCCGTCTCGGCGACGCGGACGACATCACACCGGGGCACCCCGCCTAGCCTGCCCGGTCGTCAACTCGCCCGGCGCACAACAGAAAAAGGGCCGTTCGAAAACGGCCCTTCACCTGCGACCCGTTGACCCCCAGGAGTAAGGGTCGAGGATATTTTCTGCATCGCGAGTCGAGGACATGTCGGCAGGCTATGCGCGGGCACTGACAGTCCGCCGGTCAATCTGCCCTCTCTACCCTGCAGTGACCAGAGACGCCAGAGGGATCCTCACCGCCAGGACAGCGATCCTGGGGACTAGTTGGGGACCACACGGTACGCGCGGTGGTACACGATGCACGCTTCCATGCACAGCTTGTGCCCGGATTAAGCCTGCTATATCCGCACCACCGCGGACGCGCATGCCTGGCGGGCCTCCGGCCTGGCCGAGTACTGCCAGGGGGTGACCGTCCTGGGCGACGGCGCCTACCTCAACTGCGGTATGGCCGTGCCCCATCGCAAACGTCCCCGCCGCCCCCTGCTGCCGGGCGAGGAAGCGGACAACGCCGCCCCCCGCAAGGTCCGTGCCCGGGTGGAGCACGTGATCGGCCGAATGAAGAACTACAAGAACCGCCGCGAATGCCGCCAGCACGGCGACGGCCTCCACCGCGCCGTCCAGGCCGTCGCCCACATGCACAACCTTGCGCTCGCATCATGACCAGAAGACCGTGGCCACAGGCACTGACCTGCCCAAAGGCATCCTTGTGCAACAGCCTTTAGCCGCAACGAGCACCACGTGTTCGAGCAGATGGTGTTTCAGATTGCGCTGCGCAGGCTGAGCAGCAACATCGTGCCAGCTACCGGTCCGGTAGGTGCCGACGGGGACACCGTCTAGGGGATGCGCGATCGCGACCAGGCATCCAGAATGGTGGCGACGTGACTGGTATGGCCGGCGAGCCCCTCATACAGAAGGCGGGCGTCTGCGTCGGGGAAGTAGGCGTCCAACAACCCGTAAAACGGTTGGTGGAGGGACAGTTGCTCGTGCACGTTCCGCGGGGGCACGTAGTGGACCAGGGTGTTCCGAAAGCCGCTGTGAGCCTGCAAGATCAGACCGGTCATTGGGGCGTCGAGGATCTCCCTCAGCACGGAGCGGTCGGGGGTTCGCAGGCCAGCTCCGTACTCCTCGTCGAGCTTGGCGAGACTGGAGAACACATGGTGGAGCGTGATATAGCGCAGCTTCCAAAGACTGATCGCAGAGTGCTCGGCCTCCTCGGACAAGAGGACATCAAGGGTGTTCAGAGCGCAAGTCATGGCTGTCAAAGATGCTTTGACCTCCTCAGGCAAAGAGGGGTCGAAACTTCCCCGGTAATGCCTCTTGGCTCGCACGTCTTGCATCCTCAAGTCTGACTTGCGCACCGTGTCGAGGCAGGAAGGCCCTTCCCACGGCAGTCCGTCAGATATGGCCCTCACGTAGCGTCCCATTTCCACAGCGACCGTCCGAATTCGTGCGCCCAGTACCTCGGCTTCGAAACGTTCGGGCGGGAAACCGAGGAAGAAACTCACCGTGTGGGAGGTCGAGACGAGCCTCCCTCGGAAGCGCCCCAGGCCCAGGTCTGTCTCCAGCGGCCGCGCTAGCGGGAGCCATGTGTTGTTGAGGAACTCCTGGCGGTGCTGCTCGATGATGCGCCGGAATTCGGCACTCAGCTCCGCCGGTTTCTTGGCCTTGTCATCGTAGAGCTTGACCGAATTCCGGGCCCGCGCGATCACCTCGGCATGGTCGTAGGCAAGTGAGGTCGCAAGATCGGGTGCGATACGGCCCAGCGCCCGGTGGGACTCGTGGAGGATCAGGCATATGTAGTTGTACAGACAGAAGACTGGGAGGGTGGTCAGTTCCGGTCTGGCGATGACTCGCTGCAAGAAGCGCCGCAGGAACATGCCATCTTGCATGATCAGCTGCAGGGCGAAGTCGTTTCCGGACAGGCGCGTCGTCATTGGTGGGCCGTGCTCCCCGTGCGGTGTCTGATGTCGCGTCTGCGGCGGGTATTGGACCAAAGCTGTCCGAGAGAGCCGGGCAGCCGCTTCCAGGCATCGTGCCAGCAGTCCAAGCCTGCGCACATCACGTTTTTCACTCAGCTGCCGCAGAACGCTCCGGGCCTGGGCACGAGGGAAGCCTGTCGAGCCTCAGGTGTGCCGCCTATCTCGGGCGCAGCAGGCCCGTAGCAACTTCCCCTTGGTAACTCGTGCCGTGCTCCCCTTGACGAATCGTTTTTGGCCATCAGGTCGGTAGAGGTCAGGGAGTGGGGCGGGCTGAGGAACTGTTCCTCCATGCCACGTCGAACTGCTGGAGGGCTATCGAGTACAGAAGTCCGGGGGCCCGTGCGTAGAGGCAAGGAGAGTTCCTGCCGTGGCTGGAGCTGCTGTAGAAGGTGAGGTAGGCCGCCCGGTCCGTGGCGATCACGCGGCAGGTGTTGGGGAGGTTGAAGCTGCGCAGTTGGACATGGGGTTGCGCGCGGGTCACCTGGGCGATGTAGTCCGTGTTCGCCCGAACCTGGTTCCTGAGCAGGTCGGACGTGAAGCCGGGATCGAAGAGGCGTAGATCCTGTGAGCGTCGGTCGAGCCAGGAGTCGCCCGGCGCGAGCGTGTCGGGCAGCAGCACCTGGACGGATCCCGGGGATAGCTCCCCCGACCACAGGGTTGAGAAGACCTCGCGGGTGAGTACGTTTCCTCGTCCCGCCAGCACCTTGATCCAACTGGCTCGGCCGAGATCGCGGGCGATATCGCCTTCGGCGGACGACTGGTGACGGTACACACGAGCGAGCCCAGCGCCAGAGAGGCGCGAGCAGACCGCGACCAGCCACCACAGAGGGCGGGAACCGCGTACGAGGCCGAGGACGAGGACGATCGCGCTGGCTGCAAGCGAGCTGAGTATTCCGAACAGAAAAGCAGTCATGCGAGCCATCTCCCAGCGTATGACTGATCTCGGGTAGTCGGGTTCCCGTTTGACAGAGAGTCAGCAGAGATAGCGCAGAAGTTCCCGTAAAACGTACGCGGCGTTCCGGGCCGCCAGCTCGTGAAAGCCGTGACCCTTATCCTGGTCGGCATTGTCGGACACGCCTCGGATGACGATCCAGCCGGGATTGGAAGCGCCGTGGACTGAGTTTTCCTGCCAGTACTGACTCAGCCCGCCGGCTTCCATGTCCACTGCCAAGACCTTCTCGTGATATTTCTTGAGCCATTCGCGGATATCGCTCTCCCGGTCAGCGATGACGGCTTCACCGGATCCGATCAAACCTGGATAGACTTCGAATTCCTCCGACGCGTGCGTGGCAATTTGCCCGTGGATCCGTGCCGGGGTTCCATGATCGGCGAAGAAGGCGTTCACCGCGTGGACGACCGGCGCGGGAGCCTGGCGGTGCTCCCCGCGCCGACGGACGTCCCCCAGCGGATTGACCTTGCGGTTCTCGTAATACACGATCTCGGTGGAGACGACCACGTTGCCGACACGCGCGTACTGATCATGGATCCCACCGCCCACACCCACGAGTGCCCACAGCCGCGGGTTGTAGTGGCGACGCAGGTTCTCCAGGGCGGCCATCGCCGAGCGCTGCCCCTGGCTCTGACTCTGGGTGGCCACGATGCGTACGGTTGCGTCCGGAGTGGTGTGCTCGCCTTGATAGAAATACAGGCCCCCGCCCACCTTGTGCCGTTCGAGTTTCAACTCGTCTGCCACGGATCGCAGTTCCTCACTTAAGATTGTGACCACACCGATGTCCCAGTCGACGGAGGCCGGTTCGCCGTCCGAGCCGATCTCGGCGGGGCGCGTGGAGCGGTGAGTGGGAGTGGCCAAGGAGACGCGAGCGTGCTCCCCGATGGCATTGTTATTAAAAGTGTTGTGGTCACCGTGGCTGACGATTCCGCGATTAGTTTTCACTTGTTTCCTCCACCGCTGGGATTGGGGCCTGACGATTCGTGCGCGGACGCGCTGACCTGCGCGGCGTCGCCCACGGCGTTGTTGCTGAAATTATTGTTGTCGCCGAAGTTGAAGATGCCACTGTTGATAATTTTGGTCGCGCGGTCATTGAACTCGGACGCATCCACATCGTGAGTGGCCAGGAAGTCACCGGCAGCCCGGAGAAGCCGGCGCTCTATAGTCTTCATCCGTCCGAGAATTTCGGTTTTCTCCAGTTGGATCTTTGACCATTCCTGCGCCGATTTCTCTCGTATGCTCACGCGGCTACCGATTAGAACGTTACGGATTGGCGTAGAGGTGAGGTCGCGGGGAAATATGGCTGCTTTCCCCAGGGAATAGAGATAGCCCAGGAGTCGCCAGGAGTGTCGGATCTCCGAAGGTAGTATGGCCAGCTCACGCAGAGCCGCCCAGGCGACTGCCAGGACACCATGGTGCCCGAATTCTGCGGTGCGCTGGAAAGATCTCGGCGTGTGGGCGAGGACGCACGCGGCGGTGGAGATGCTCAGCGTGCGCCCTTGAACGCTGATGTGCAGCAGGACCGTCGCGACGAACTCGGCTCCTTCAGCGGGAGTGGTCACCTCAAGGAAGTGGTACTCCTTCGATTCGGGCGTGTTAATGATCTCCCGCAGCCGCGTTGCATCGAACTCGCGGGTCAGAAGCGAACGGTCAATCGCCACATCGGTCTCGGCGACGTAAACGCGGTCGGTGACTCGTGCTGGAAGCCGGACGTCCTGGCTGTCGGTGTCGAGCAACTGGACCGCCTCGCGCAGATAGTCGACCAGTTCATGCGCCCGGAACGGAGGGACGGGGTGCTCACGTTCGTGCAGCGGTGCGCCGTCGTCGTCAGATGGTCGGAGCAGTTGGATGCTCATGGGCGGGTTCCACTGGTAGACCAGCTCACCCGCTCCGATGAAGGGCGACTCGTCGCCAAACAGGGTGAAGACAGCGAAGTCGTCCTCGTCATCGTCCTCGCTGTGACGAGCGCGGCGGTAGACCGCACAGGGATGGTGCTGCTCCGTGTCTGCCGCCTGCTCCCGGCGGGACAGGTACCGGGGCCGCAGAGCCGGTGCCCGCATGATGCGGTGGAGTATCAACTGCCTTACGGCTCCGACGCCGAGGCATACGAACGTGATACCCGCGCCTACATGGACGGCGGAAGTGGCCTGGCGCGGATGGGTGAGCGCGAACATCAGGCCGACCAGCGTCAGGGACAGCGCAGCCCAGCCGACGCGCCTGAGTGCGTGTGCGCTCTCCGAGTATCTACGAGGGAACAGCCACCTCAACAGAGCCCGAGGGCCCGGCACCGGCCCCAGCCCCCGACGCTTGGACTTCCGTGCCTTCCGCCTGCTGCGCCTGGTCGGGCCGATCAGGTCGAGCCCAAGCTCGTCCCGGTCCAACTTCCTCAGCTCGACGGCGAGCGGAATCAGGCACAGGAGAGCGAGACCGCAGGAGACCATGACGGCGGTGGGCAGGGCGCCAACGAAGACCGGGACACCCACCGCGCCGGCCACCGTCCCCCGCAGCAGCGCGGTCAGCGCGGCGGCCCGCCACGCGTGGCGCATGACTGGGACGATGTCGAACCCGTAGGACGGGGCGACCCTGCGGTACGGGGCGGTGCACACCTCGTTGATCACGAGGTCCCGGAAGCGCTCGTCCACGTATACGCCGCTGCATAAGTGACGGGTGGCGGCGGAAGGTTCGTCCCCTACCGCCTTGGCTGATGGCGCATGGGAAGTGAACATGCCCTGCCCCTGCCCTCGTTGTGTTTTGGTCTGTGAGACCATAAATCGCGCAGGCGTTTAAGTCAATGAGACCTTTAGGGGTTCAGCGTGGATGACTGGCTGAAAGACTCCACCAAGGTGGAGGCGTCATGGGTGACCGTCGACCTGGCGATCTTCACGATCAGGTCCGGGCAGTTGATGGTGCTGTTGATCGAGCGCGGGGTGGAGCCCTTCCTCGGTCGTCCTGCGCTGCCCGGCGGTTACGTGCAGAAGAACGAGACCCTGCGTGAGGGCGCGCTCCGTGAACTTCGCGAGGAGGCCGGAATCGACGGGAACAAGTTGCACCTCGAACAACTCGGCGCCTACGGAGACCCCCGACGCGATCCGAGGGGGCGAGTGGTCACGATCGCCTATCTCGCATTGGGACCGGACCTGCCCGCCCCCGTGGGCGGCACCGACGCCCGGCGCGCCTATTGGGCTCCCGTCTCCCAGCTGGAAGGGAAGCAGGCGGCGTTGGCGTTCGATCATCCGGCGATTCTCGCCGAAGCCCTGGAGCAGGTCCGGAGCAAGCTCGAATACACCGCCGTCGCCACGGCCTTCTGCCGTGAACTCCTCACCCTGAGCGAGTTGCGCACGGTCTACGAAGTGATCTGGGGCCAGCAACTGGACCCGAGCAACTTCCGCCGCAAGGTGCTCAACACCACGGGCTTCGTCAAGCCCACCGGCGATCAACGCTTCCCCCCCACCGGCCGCCCGGCTGCCCTCTACCGCCGCGGAGACGCCTGGCTGCTCAACCCTCCACTGCTGCGCGGCGCCGGGCACACGGCGTGACCCGCACCCGGAGTCGGGCGATGCCCGAGATGGGCCCCGCCACACCCTCTTCGGTTAAGCCGTCGCCCGGCCCGCCGCGCTGAGGCGAGTCGTGCCCGGGCAAACTCACCGACTCTGAGCAGGGGACCCGGGTCGGCGGGCTTGCCGAGGCGTCGGTTACGGACCGGTCCCGGGTCCCCACAGCATGTCTAAGACACACGCGCCCCCGAGGGCCGCCGACAGGTCAAGTGGCCGACTCACGAGGACTTTGTGACGGCATGAGACCTGGCCATTCGCGTGGGCTGGCGGACCGTTTCCTGCGATTGCCAGGAGTCGCTGCTGTGCGGCGTCAGACCCTACCCGCGCCCGGCGGGCTGACCGACAAGGGCACCAAGGGCAAGCAGGCCCGCAAGGTTCCCATCGTCGAGGAGATCCCCCCTCGTCGCCCAGCGCATCCTGTCCGCCGGCCCCAATCCGAACGCCCGCCTGTTCACGGCCCACGAGGCGGACGCATCTCCACCGCCGGCCTGCGCGATGCCACACACTGGGACGAGGTGGTCACCAAGCTCGACTACGAACATCTGCGCCGCCACGACCTCCGGCACACCGCACTCACCTGGTTCGCCGACGCCGGGTCCAAGTGCACGTCATCCGCAGGATCGTCGGCCACGGTTCACTGACCACCACCCAGCGCTACTTGCACCCGGACGTCCACAAGATCACGGCCGCCGGAGCGACGCTCTCGGCCCACTTAACCGCGCTACGCGCACCACGCTCGCTGCCGAGCCCCATCGTCATGACCCGCTGACCCGGTCAAGGACGCCGGACCCCCGACTGGTCCCCAATTAGTCCCCAAGAATGATCAGGGCCGGTTTCGGATTGCTCCGAAACCGGCCCTGATCTGCGACTGTCTCCAGTCGGGACGACAGGATTTGAACCTGCGACCCCTTGACCCCCAGTCAAGTGCGCTACCAAGCTGCGCCACGTCCCGGTGCCCGCCTGACCTGGGGTTTCCCCTGGCTGAGCGCGCTTGAGAACAATACCGCACTTCAGGACGTGGTTGCGAACGACTTTGCCCGCCCGATTCCGGCACACTGTCGCTTGACCTCAAGTCCGGTTGACGTTGCATCGTCGATTCCATGACGACGAAGACGACGCAAGTGAAGCCGGAGCCGGAGACGAAGCCGACGACGACGCCGGAGTACGGGTACCAGGACCTTCGGCACCTGATGGGGCTGATGACGGGCGACGAGAAGCACGGGCCCGCAGCGACCTCGACCCTGGACGCGCTGTGGGTGCTCTACGACCGGGTGCTGCGGGTCTCCCCCGACAGCCCGGAGGCCCCCGGCCGGGACCGCTTCCTGCTGTCCAAGGGGCACGGGCCGATGGCGTACTACGCGGTGCTCGCCGCGAAGGGGTTCTTCGGTGAGGAGGTGCTGCCGGGGTTCGGTTCGTACGACTCGCCGCTGGGGCACCACCCGGACCGGGTGCTCGTACCGGGCGTGGAGATCGGCAGCGGGTCGCTCGGGCACGGGCTGCCGCTCGCGGTCGGCACGGTGCTGGGGCTCCGGGCGCAGGGCCGCACCGACCCCTCGGTCTGGGTCCTGGTCGGCGACGCGGAACTGGACGAGGGCAGCAACCACGAGGCGATCGCGTACGCGGGTCCCGCGGGCCTCGGGCAGCTGAACGTGGTCGTGGTCGACAACTCGTCCGCCACGCACGGCTGGCCCGGCGGGATCGCCTCCCGGTTCGAGGCGGCCGGCTGGTCCGCGGCGACCGTCGACGGACGGGACCACGAGGCGCTGTACGCGGCGTTCACCGCGCCGCACCCGGGCCGGCCCCGGGTGGTGGTGGCCCGCGTCGAGCCCAAGAACCAGGACAGCTGAGCCAACAAACAGCAGAAAAGGGGTATTTGCCATGGATACGATGCGGGATCGGTTCATCGCGACCACCGGACGGCTGCTGGACGAGGACCCCCGGGTCGCCGTCGTCCTGGCCGACATCAGCGCGGACGGCTTCGCGACCGCCGCGCACCGGCACCCGGAGCGGGTGATCAACGTCGGGATCAGGGAGCAGTTGCTCGTGGGGGTCGGCGGCGGGCTGGCGCTGGCCGGGATGCGGCCCGTGGTGCACACCTTCGCCAGCTTCCTGGTGGAGCGGCCCTTCGAGCAGGTGAAGCTGGACTTCGGACACCAGGGCGTGGGCGGCGTGCTGGTCAGCGCGGGCGCCAGCTTCGACTGGCCGGCGGGCGGCTTCACCCACATGTCGCCGGGCGACGTGGCCCTCATGGACACCCTCGACGGGTGGACGGTGCACGTGCCCGGGCATCCCGACGAGGCGGAGGCGCTGCTGCGGCACGCGGTGTCCGCCGGGGACGACCGGGTGTACGTACGGCTGTCGTTGCAGAGCAACGCGCAGCCGCAGGAGGTACGGGGCGAGGGCGGTTTCGTCACCGTACGGGAGGGGCGCGGCGGGACCGTCGTCGCCGTCGGGCCGATGCTGGACAACGTGCTCGCGGCCGTGGCGGGGCTCGATGTGACGGTGCTGTACGCGGCCACCGTACGGCCCTTCGACGGGGCGGCGCTGCGTGCGGCCGGGCACCCGGACGTGGTGGTCGTCGAGCCGTACCTCGCGGGCACCTCGACCGCCGCCGCGAACGACGCGCTCGCCGACCTGCCGCACCGGGTACTCGGGCTGGGCGTCGCGAAGCGCGAGCTGCGCCGCTACGGCCAACTGGACGAGCACCTCACCGCGCACGGTCTCGACGCGGCATCGCTGCGGGAGCGGATCTCCTCCTTCCTCGGCTAGCCCTCCGGCACGGGCGTGTGTGTCACGGGCCCGCCAGTTCGGGGTGGTCCGCCAGGAGTCTGCGGGGTGCCACCTGCCGCCAGGAGTCGACGAGGACGGCGCGGAGTTCCTCCTCGTCCTCCAGGGCGGCCAGGTGGGCACGCAGCCAGTTGTAGTGGTCGTCGTGCCCGGCCCGGAGGAAGAACTTCTCCGGTTCCGCCGCGATCAGTTCGTCGCGCTCCTCCTTCGGACACCGGAAGGCCATCGACGTGTCGTCGTCGCCCAGCGCGGCGAAGAGCTTGCCCGCGACCCGGAAGGTCGGCTGCCCCCAGGCGAGCTTCTCCGTCGTGTCCGGCAGGGCGAGCGCCGCCCTGCGTACGTCCTCGGCAGTGGTCATGGGAAAACCGTACGGGCCACCACTGACAGTCCGCCTGCTCAGACGTGCTTGTCCAGCCAGGCCGTCAGGTCGTCCTGGACCTCGTCCCGGTTGGTCTCGTTGAGGATCTCGTGCCGGGCGCCCTCGTACGCCTTCCAGGTCAGGTCCTCGATACCCGCGTAGCGCAGGTCCTCCAGGAGTTCGTGGAGCAGCGTCAGCCCCTGGTTGCAGGGGTCCTCGGCGCCCACCGCCAGGTGGAAGGGCAGGTCGGCGGGGATGCGGGCGACGTTCGCCGGGTCGTTGAGCTTGCGGATGCCCCGGACCCAGTCCAGGGCGAGTCCCGCGCTGAAGGCGAAGCCACAGCGTTCGTCCGCCGCGTAGAGGTCGACCTCGGCCTCGTCCCGGGACAGCCACTCGTAGCCCGTGCGGTGCGGGTAGGCGTCGTTGAAGGAGGCGAACCGCTCGGGGACGAATCCGGAGACCGAGGTGCGTCCGCCCTCCGCGACCTCCCGCTCCAGCCGGGCCACCGCCGCCTCCAGGTCCGTCCCGGGCAGGGTGCGGAAGACTCCCGAGAGAATCACTCCGGCCAGGTCGTCCGGGTACTCCTGCGCGTAGTCGCGGGCCAGCATCGCGCCGAGGCTGTGCCCGAGCAGCACCACGGGAACCCCCGGGTGCAGCGCCCGGGCCTGGCCGCCGACCGTGCGCAGGTCGTCGACCATCGCCCGCCAGCTGTCCGCTTCCCCGTCCCCGGTCACCCCGAACCCGCCGGTGCCGGTGGCGGTCGCGCCGTGCCCCCGGTGGTCGGAGGCGAGCACCCCGTACCCGTGGGAGACGAGGTGGCGGGCGAACCGGTCGTAGCGCTGGGCGTGTTCGGCGGCCCCGTGCGCGATCTGGACGAGCGCACGCGGTCGGCCGCCGTCCGGCAGCCAGGTGTACGTGGCGATCTGGACGCCGTCGTGCGCGGTCGCGGTGCCGGTGGTGGTCATGGGTGGGGGCCTGCCTCTCGCGGTGGGTGCCGGGGGGTGCGGATGGGGTGGTGCGGGCGGGGTACGGTCCTGCACCTCCCCCGGCAGGCGCCGCATCATGCCCGCCCCGTGCCCGCGTCACGCCCGCCCCGTGCCCGCGTCACGCCCGGCTCATGCCCGCGTCTGCCCCCGCGTGAAGTAGGCGGCCAGTTCCGCGTCCGGCTCCTGGACCCGGCGCGGTGTCCCGCCGTCGCGCAGCGACTCCGTGGCCCGGCAGCCCGCCGCGACCGCCATCCGGGCCGCGACCGGCGAGGTGTCCGTCGCGCCGCCGTCCCGGACGAAGCGCAGGAACTCGTCGATCAGCAGCGGGTCGGCGCCCCCGTGTCCCGCGGTGTCCTCGGCCGCCGGGATCTCGTGGACCTCGTCGGCGTCGAAACGGTGCGAGGAACGGCGGGTGTTCCACACCTTGACCTGGCCGCCGGGGCCGTCGCCGAAGTTCTCCAGCCGGCCCGCGTCGCCGATGACGGTGTAGTTCCGCCAGTAGTCGGGGGTGAAGTGGCACTGCTGGTAGGCGGCCAGGACCCCGTTGTCGAGGCGCATGTTGAGCAGCGAGACGTCCTCGACGTCGATGACCGGGTTGAGGTCGCGCTGGGTGTGCGGCGGCCAGTGGCCGTCCTTGGTGTACCAGTCGTCGGTCTTGGGCTCGCCGGGGGCGCGGCGGTGCGGGTTGTCGCCGTAGACCATCAGGTCGCCCATGGCCTGCACGTCGCGCGCGTAGCCGCCGGCCAGCCAGTGCAGTACGTCGATGTCGTGGGCGGCCTTCTGGAGGAGCAGACCGTTGGTGTGCTCGCGTTCCGCGTGCCAGTCCTTGAAGTACCAGTCGCCGCCGTAGCCGACGAAGTGCCGTATCCAGACGGTCCTGACCCGGCCGATGGTGCCCGCCGCGATCAGCTCGCGCATGAGGCGGACCACCGGCATGTGGCGCATGTTGTGGCCGACGTACAGCCGGGTGCCGGTCTCGTACGCGGTCCGCAGGATGGTGTCGCAGTCCTCGACGGAGGTTGCCAGGGGCTTCTCCACGAACACCGGCTTTCCGGCCCGCAGTGCCTGGCAGGCGAGGTCGGCGTGGGTGTGGTCCGGGGTGAGGACGAGGACGGCGTCGACGGCCGGATCCTCCAGGACCTTGCGGTGGTCGGCGGCCGTCGCGGCGTCGGGGAAGGCTTCGGCGGCCTGGGCGCGGGCGCGGTCGTCGGGGTCCGCCAGGGCGGTCACCCGCGCTCCGGCGCCGGGGCGGTGTGCCGTACGGGCGAGGCTGCCGCGCAGCCCGTACCCGAGGACGCCGATGCGGAGGTCGGGCTGTTCGGTCATGGTGTGGCACTCCCTTGAAGGGCCCGGCGGGCCCTGCGAGCCCGAAGCGCTGGCCGGAACGGGGCGGGCATCCGCGCGCAGTACGGCAGTTGACGTTAATGCCCGGATGTGCGGCGCATACGACCGGGCCGCCTCGGACGCCGTCCTCGGTTGCCCTTCCCGGCTGCCGCCCTCGGACGCCGCCCTCAAATTCCCCCTTCCTCCCGCCGGTCGATCTCCGCCATCAGCTCCACCGCCATCGCCTTGATGGTCTCCAGCCCCTCCCGCCCCCACTGCCTGGGCTTGGTATCGACGACGCAGATCGCGCCGAGCGCGATGCCGGAGCGGTCGATCAGCGGGGCGCCGAGGTAGGAGCGGATGCCGATCTCGTCGACGACCGGGTTGCCCGCGAAGCGCGGGTAGTCGCAGACGTCCTCCAGGACGAGGGCCTTGCGCCGGGCGACGACGTGCGGGCAGTAGCCGTGGTCGCGGGCCATCGCCCGGCCGATCCGCCCCGCCGCGGCCGCAGCCCCGAGGTCGCTGCCGGAGTGGGTGCCGGACGGGGTGTGCAGTCCGGCGAAGAACTGCCGGTTCTCGTCGATGAAGTTGACCATGGAGTAAGGGGCGCCGACCGCCAGCGCGAGCCGGACGGCGAACGCGTCGAGTATCGGGTCGGGCCGCCCTCCGACCCCCAACTGCCGTAGCCTGCGCGCCCGTTCGGGCCCTTCCCGGTCGGCGGGAGTGAGGAGCAGGTGACCGATCCTGTCGTACGTCATATGTGGGCTCCCGTCATGGGTGGGCTCCGTGGACTGTGGTGGGGACGGCGGGCGCGTTGTTGAGGAGGTGCTTGACGAGGGTGACGAGAGTGGCGATGCCGGAGCTGGCGAGCCGGGCGTCGCACATCACCACCGGGATCCCGGGGTTGAGGTCGAGGGCGCCGCGCACCTCCTCGGGTTCGTACCGGAAGGAGCCGTCGAACTCGTTGACGGCGACGACGAATCCGATGCCGCGCTGCTCGAAGAAGTCGACGGCGGCGAAGCAGTCCTCCAGACGGCGGGTGTCGGCGAGCACGACGGCACCCAGCGCCCCTTTGGAGAGCTCGTCCCACATGAACCAGAACCGTTCCTGCCCGGGGGTGCCGAAGAGGTACAGCACGTGCTGGTCGTCGAGGGTCATCCGGCCGAAGTCCATGGCGACGGTCGTCATGGACTTGTTCTCGATGCCCTCCAGGCTGTCGGTGTCGGCCCCGGCCTGGGTGAGGAGTTCCTCGGTGCTGAGCGGGTCGATCTCGCTGACCGCGCCGACGAAGGTCGTCTTGCCGACGCCGAAGCCGCCCGCGACGAGGATCTTCAACGCGGTGGGGAAGCTCTCGGGGCCCGGCACGTCGCCACCGCCACCGCCCCCGTGGCCCCAGCCGCCGTAGCCGTCGCCCCCGTAGCCGTCGTCCCCGATTCCGGAGCCGTAGTCAGAGTTGTCGTCGTAGACCATCGAGCACTGCCTCCAGCAAGTCGCGGTCGGTCGGAGTGTGTTGGAGGACGGGTGCGTGCGTGAGGACCGCGCCGCAGTCCACCAGGTCGGAGAGGACGACCTTGGTGACGACCGCGGGCAGCCGCAGGTGCGCCGCGATCTCGGCCACCGACATCGGGTCGTCGCACAGCCCGAGCGCGGTCGCGTGCTCGGGTCCGAGGTGCAGGGGCAGGCCCGTGCCGGTGGCCATCACCAGGGTCAGCAGGTCGAGTTCGGCGGTGGGACGGGTGCGGCCGTTGCTCACCGTGTACGGGCGGATCAGCCGGCCGGCCGCGTCGTCGAGCCAGGGCCCGTCCTTCGGGGCCGCCACGGTCACTGCCCCGGGGCGTTCGGCGCACTGCCCGCCCGCTGCCGTGCGGGCGTCGCCAGGTACGGCCGTACGCTCTTGACCAGCATCGCCATCTCGTAGCCGAGCACGGCGGCGTCGGCCTCGCGCCCGGCGAGCACGGCGAGGAAGGTCCCGGAGCCGGCCGTCGAGACGAACAGCAGCGTCGAGTCGAGCTCGACCACCACCTGGCGGACCTCGCCGCCGTCGCCGAAGCGCATTCCTGCGCTGCGGCCCAGTGAGTAGAGCCCGGAGGCGAGGGCGGCCATGTGGTCGGCGCTGTCGGTGTCGAGGCCGTGCACGGACTTGACGAGTCCGTCGGAGGAGAGCAGGACGGCGCTGCGGGTGTACGGCACCCGTTGGACGAGGCCGCTGAGCAGCCAGTCGAGGTCGGCCGCCTGGCCGGTCGGCGCATCGCTCACCATGGGGTTACTCCTTGGGGGTGGGGAAGTTCGTGTCGTCGGGGCGGGCGCCGTCGGTCTGCTCCGGGGCCGCTCCGCGTCCCGGGTGTCCGGCACCCCGGGGGTGCTCGGGGAGTTCGTGACGCCGGGGCAGCTCGGGCGGGACAGGCCGCTCGGGTGTACCGGGCCCCGGAAGGCCGCCCTCCGGGTGCGGGGGCTCCTCGGTCCGTACGTCGGCGGCTTCGGCGAGGTCGATGCCGCGCTGGAAGGCGGCCATCAGTCCGGGGTCGTGCAGGGCGGGCTGTTCGTCGTCCTTGCGCGGGGCGGGGCCGTCCTTCAGCTGGGGTACGAGGTTCTCCTGGTTGCGCCGCTTGGGCAGGCGGGGCTTGCTGACCCTGCCCCGTACGGCACCCTCGGCGGGCGGCCTTGCCGCGCTGTGCACCGGCTCGGCAGGGACCACGAACTCCGGGGGTGCCGTGAGGCCGTGGGTGACGCCGGGCACCGCGGCCGCCGGGGTGGGCCGGTCCGCCCGGTCGCCCCGGACGGGCAGCGGACTGCTGCCCGTCGTCCCGGCCGGGGACCCGGTGGACCTGGGCCGCTCCTCACGGGGCGCGGGCGACGGCCCGCCGGGGTGCGTGTGCACCGGCGGTACGGGCCGGCTCGGGTCGGACTGCATCGGGCCGGACTGACTCGGGGCGGACTGCCGCGGGTCGGACTGCATCGGGCCGGGCTGCCGTGCATCGGGCGCCGCACCGGATATCGGGGGGCGGTCGCCCTGCGACTGGGCGGGCACGCCTCCGTGCACTCCGCCGCCCGACTGGCGTGACGTACCGGCTCCCGCGGTTTCGTGGTCGCCGCCCAACAGGCCCTCCGGGAGGACGAGTACGGCCTGCACTCCGCCGTAGATGTTGTTCTGCAGGCGGACCGCGATGCCGTGTCGGCGGGCCAGCGCGGAGACCACGAAGAGTCCGATCCTGCCGTCCTGGAGCAGGTGCTGCACATTGACCTGGTCGGGGTCGCTGAGCAGGGCGTTCATCTTGTTCTGCTCGGTGACCGGCATGCCAAGCCCCCGGTCCTCGACCTCGATGGCCAGGCCCGCGGTGACGAACTGGGCGCGCAGCAGCACGGTGGTGTGCGGGGCGCTGAACACCGTGGCGTTCTCCACGAGTTCGGCGAGCAGGTGGATGATGTCGGCGACCGCGTGGCCGCGCAGGGTGCCGTCGATCGGCGGTACGAGTTTGACCCGGGAGTACTGCTCGACCTCGGCGATCGAGGACCGCATGACCTCGCTCATGGAGACCGGGTTGGACCACTGGCGCCGTGAGATGGCCCCGCCGAGCACGGCGAGGTTCTCGGCGTGCCTGCGGATCCGGGTGGCCAGGTGGTCGACCTGGAAGAGGCCCTTGAGCAGGTCGGGGTCCTCCACCTCGTTCTCCAGCTCGTCGAGGAGCTGGATCTCGCGGTGGACCAGCGACTGGAGCCGCCTGGCCAGGTTGACGAAGACCTCGACCTTCTGGTCCGTACCGGCGCTGCTGGAGAACTGGGAGGCCTGTACGACGGCGGTCACCGCCGCGTCGTGGGCGCGGCCCAACTCCTGTTCCAGCAGGCCGAATTCGTCACCGGTACGGGTGAGCCCCGGCGGCACGGTGCGCCGGATGTCGGGACTCTCGCCGCGCCGCAGCCGGTCCACCACGGCGCGCAGCTCGTCCTGGCTGCGCGCACTGGTGCGGCGCAGCTCGTTGCACCGTGCGAACACGGTGCGCGCGGTGCGGTGGGCGGCCAGCGCAGCGGTGCCGACGGCGAGTGCGGCGAGCACGGCGGCCACAGCGAGCCCCGCCCATAAGCTCTGGGTCGGCCGGGTGCCGGTCGTGCGGACGGTGTAGAGCACCGCGCCCGCGCCGCTCAGGGCGACGACCACCGCCGGCAGTACGGCCGCGCGGAGCAGCTGCGGACGTACGTGCGCCTCGGGAGCGGACACCACCGGGGGGCGGACCCCCGACCGGCCGTGCCGCCCGCCCTCGCGGCGGTCTGCTCGCGCGGAGGGTGCGCGAAGATGAGACATCAGCGTCCTCGGTACGTGGGGCCCCAGGGATTCGGCATGGCGGGGCCCGCCTGGTCAGGGCTGGGCTCAACTCGGGTGATGCGGGCCCCCGTTGATCACCGGGCACTCACAGTAGTCGGGAACATTCCATGAGTGATGGGCAGTTGCCAAACTTGCCCATGCGGGGTCCCGCTCTGGTATGAGGCGTCGTACGGGGATACGAAAAGCGACCGCCCGAAAACGGTCGCAGGGGTCGGACGCGAGTTCGAAAGTCCTGCCGGACACGGGAAACGCGAAAGGCCCTGCCCTCCCCACATCGGGGAAGGCAGGGCCTCGGCTCAGCTCGTCCCGCTGTACGTCAACGTCAGCGCCAGCAGCCGCCGTGAGCGTCGGCGGGGTGCCCGCTCACCTCTCCGCCGCAGGTGCGAGTTCGCCCCGGTCCGCCGCCTGCTCGCGCGCGGCCTCCCCGGTTCCCGTGCGCCAGTGCCGTACGACGGGCGAGGAAACGCTCCGCCACCACGGCGCGTCGGGCAGCGCCCCGGCGGGCTCGAAGGGCTCCCCGGGGCAGGGGAACGCCACCGGCTGCTCCACGTCCGCCGCCGCGTCCTTCGTCCACTCCGCCGGTTCCGCCCACGGGTGCGGGGCCAGGTTGAAGGTGCCCCAGTGGATGGGGAGCAGGACACCCAGCGGGCTGCCGCCCTGGAGGTCGAGGTGGGCGCGCAGGCCCTCCTCGGGGGTCATGTGGATGTCCGGCCAGTGCGGGCTGTAGGCGCCGATCTGGATCATCGTGAGGTCGAAGGGGCCGTGCGCGGCGCCGATGTCGCGGAAGCCCTCGAAGTAGCCCGTGTCTCCGCTGTGGTAGATCCGGTGCTCGGGTCCGGCGACGGCCCAGGACGCCCAGAGGGTGTGCTGCTGGTTGCGCAGGCCGCGGCCGCAGAAGTGCCGGGCGGGGGTCGCGGTGAGGGTGAGTGAGGCGACCTCGGTGGACTCGTTCCAGTCGAGTTCGCGGATGCGGCCCGTCGGTACGCCCCAGTGCTCCAGGTGGGCGCCGACGCCGAGCGGTACGGCGAAGACGGTGTCCGTCCTGGTCAGCGCCTTGATGGTGGGCATGTCGAGGTGGTCGTAGTGGTCGTGCGAGATGACGACGGCGTCCACCGTGCCCAGCGAGGCCAGCGGTACGGGCGTCGGGTGCATCCTCTTGGGGCCCGCGAAGTCGAACGGGGAGCAGCGCTCGCCCCAGACCGGGTCGAAGAGCACCCGGCTGCCGTCGATCTCGGCGAGCACCGTGGAATGGCCCATCCAGGTGATGCGGAGCCCCGAGACCGGCGGCTCGGCGGTGTCGGCGAGCGTGGTCGCGTACACGGGGACGGTGCCGTCGGGGGAACGCAGGACGCGCTCCTCCTTGCGGAAGTAGGTGGAGAGCAGCTCGCGGGTGGAGCTGGAACTGGGTCTGCTCCGGGTGCCCTCGGGGTTCTGGAAAACGCCGTCGGCGAAGTTCGGCGAACGGCGGATGCGCTCCATCCGCTCCCCTGTCGCGTCGGCTCCGAACGCCGCGGTCCGCAGCCCGCGCAGCTTCTCGCGCAATGGCTTCAGCGGGGAATCCGCAGTGGTCACGGCACCTCCAAGGGGTTCGTCGTTCATTCCATTATGTGCACCCTGTGCTACGTCGGGGACACGGGCCCGTTACCGGAGGACGCACGTTCGCGGTCGCTCCGGGAACGGACGGCGGTGGCCACCGCGGCCCTCGGCGCATCCGGGGGATGCCTTACGAGAACGTGACGGGGCCCCGCCCTATGCCCGCTCCGGGCACTATTCCGGTGGCGGTCAGTCCAGCTCGTAGACCGCCGTCACCATGACCTCGTCCTGGATCTCGCCGGGTGCCACGGGCATTTCGTCGGCCATCGCCCCGGGCGGCATGGCCACCGGGCGCGGGCGCCCGCTCTCCGACTCGCTGATCGAGACGAGACGGCCCAGCGTGCGGCCGCTGAGCTCGGCGTGCTGCTCCGCCTTGGCGCGAGCGCTCAGGTGGGCGGCCTTGCGGGCCTCGGTGCGCAGCGCGGTGGGGTCGGCCACGTCGAAGGAGATGCCGCCGATGCGGCCCGCCTCGCCCGCGGCGTCCATCGCCGCCTGGACGACGGCGCCGGTACGGGCCAGGTCGCGGACCCGGACCGAGAAGTTCTGGCCGGCCTGGTAGCCGGTCACCTTGGACGGGGCGTTCTGCTGCTGGTAGACCGCGTTGAGGGAGAGGCTTTCGGTACGTACGTCGCGGTCGGCGACGCCCTGCTTGCGGACGGCGGCGAGCAGTGCCTCGGAGGCCTTCGCCTGCGCGGCGAGCGCGGCCTTGGCGGTGGGGGCGGTGGTCTCGACGCCCAGGCTGATGATCGCCATGTCGGGGGCGGCGGCGGCAGCGCCCTCCCCGGTGACGGTGACCGTGGACGGCACGGGCCGGGCTGCCGCCGCCGGGGCTGCCGGAGCCGCACCGGACAGGGCCGCGGCGGGCAGCGCCGCGCTGACCAGCAGACCACCGGTGAGCGCGGCCACGGTCAGGGCCCGGGACAGGGGCAGGGACGCCCGGGACAAGGGCAGGGGCAGGGAGACGGACATGGTGACGGATCCTTCCGAGGGGGACGGGCTGACGGGCGGGCCCGGAAGCGGGCTCGCGACGGAGCGGGGACATCCCAGCACCGCCCGGCCCCCCACTGGCCGCGCCACTCCCACCGCCGTACCGAAATTCACCTCGCGGGCCGGTGACACGGCCTTTTCACACCTGCTCCCGCCCGGGCACGGGCCCCGGCCGCACCCCGCATACTGGGGCCCGTCGGGGAGACCAGGGGCATGGGAAGGGGAGCACTGTGGTGCAGCAAGGGCAGTGGGACGGCGACGGCGGTCTCGACGTCCTGGTGATCGGCGGCAGCGGTGTGGACACGGTCGTACGCGTCGACGCCCTGCCCGTCCCGCTCGCGGACTCCGTCGGCGTGGCCCCCATCCGCGAGTGGCCGGGCCACACCGGCGGCAACGTGGCGCTGGGCTGCCGGGCACTGGGGCTGGACGTGAAGTTCCTGGACGTCATCGGCGACGACTGGATCGGCGGCCAGGTGCGCGAGCGGATGGCCAAGGGCGGGGTCGACTTCGAGCCCCTCGTGTCGGCCGCCGGCACCAGGCGGGCCGTCAACCTGGTGGATCCGGCGGGCCGCCGGATGTCGTTCTACGACGCCCGTGACCCCGAGGACCTGCGGATGCCCCGGGACTTCTTCCTGCCCCATCTGCGGCGCGCCCGGCACGCACACGTGTCGATCATGGGCTTCGCCCGCCACCTGCTCGACGACATCGTGGAGTCGGGCGTTCCGCTCTCCACGGACCTGCACGACTGGGACGGTGTCGCCGACCACCACCGGGCGTTCGCGCTCCGGGCCGACCTGGTGTTCCTGAGTGCGGCGGGCGCGGGCGAGCGGATCGGCGAGGTGATGCGGGAGATCCTGCGCGAGGGCCGGGCCGGGGCCGTGGTCGCGACGGCGGGCGCGGGCGGCTCGTACCTGCTGACCCGCGACGGCGGCAGCACCCCGCGCCACGTCCCGGCGACGGTCCCGCCCGCCCCGGTGGTGGACTCCAACGGCGCGGGCGACGCGTACGTCTCCGGGTTCCTGTACGGGCGGCTGTCCGGCCGCCCCCTGGAGGAGTGCGCCCGGCTGGGCGCGCTGGCCGGGGCCTACGCCTGCACCGTCGACGGGAACACGTCCCTGATCGGCCCCGAACAACTCACCCCCTGATCACCCCCTGACTCTCCGTCAGAGAGGCATCAGGTCCGGCCGTTTGGCCTCCACGTGGTCGCCGGAGCTCTCGCCGCGCAGCCGTCGTCCGATCCACGGTACGAGGTGCTCGCGCGCCCACTGGATGTTGTCGCGGCGCGCTTCGAGCGTGCCGCGCGGCGGCAGCACCGGCCACGGCTCGTCCGGATCGGCGGGGATCTCCAGGCCGAGCACCTGTCCGGCCCGCAGGGCGACCCGGGTGTGGCCCTCCGGCGAGAGGTGCAGCCGGTCGGAGTCCCAGGCGCGCCGGTCCTGCACGGACTTGAGCGACCACAGGTCGAGGACCGGGCAGTCGTACCTGTCGGCGATGGAGCGTACGTGCGCCGAGTAGGTGGCGACCTTGCCGCGCAGATGGCGCAGCACCGGGACGCCCCGGGTGTCGAAGCCGGTGGTGACCATGACCGTGCCGACGGCGTTGGTCAGGTCGGCGACGGCCTTCTCGAACCGTTCGGCCACGTCGTCGGGGTCGGTGCCGGGCCGGATGATGTCGTTGCCGCCCGCACAGAAGCTGACCAGGTCGGGGGCGAGTTCCCTGGCCCTGGGGACCTGGTCGGCCACGATCTGGTCGAGGAGTTTGCCCCGTACGGCAAGGTTCGCGTAACGGAAGGTGTGCTCGGGTACCCGGTCGTCCAGGAGGACGGCCAGCCGGTCGGCCCAGCCGAGGTACGCGCCGTCGGGCCCGGGGTCGCCGACCCCTTCGGTGAAGCTGTCCCCGATCGCCGCGTACGACCCGATGGTGCCTGCGCTGAATGATCTCGAATCGTCTGCCACGTCGACACATCCTTCACTTCCGCAAGTGACCTACGCCACCGTAGGGAGGGGGTGACGGAGGGTGAGATATGCCACCGGTCAAGATTCATTCAACCCGGAATACGCAGGGGGGCCTCGCGCCGCACGCGTTCCGCCCCCGTACCGGGCCGGTACGGGGGCGGAACGAAGGGGTGGCGGGCACGGGGCCGTACGGGTCAGTGCCCGTGCGACGGCCGGTGCGTCGGCCCGTACGCCGGCCCGTGCGTCAGAGCGAGACGCCCTTCTGGCGCAGGTAGCTCAGCGGGTCGACGTCCGAGCCGTAGCCGGGGCCGGTGCGGATCTCGAAGTGCAGGTGCGGCCCGGTGGAGTTGCCGGTGGAGCCGGAGTAGCCGATCTGCTGGCCGCCGGAGACGCTCTGGCCGGAGCGCACGTTCAGGGCGGACAGGTGGGCGTACTGCGAGTAGTGGCCGTCGTTGTGCCGGATGACGACCTCGTTGCCGTACGCGCCGCCCCATCCGGCGGAGACGACGGTGCCCGCGCCGACGGCCTTGACCGAGGTGCCGGAGGAGGCCCGGAAGTCGACGCCGGTGTGGTAACCGCTGGACCAGCTGCCGCCGGAGGCGCGGTACGAGGTGGAGACGCCGGACGGCACGGGCGCGGTGAAGCCGCTGCGCGAGCCCGAACCGCTGGACTGCCCACGGGGCTCGGTGCGCGACTCGGTGCGCTGCTCGGCCCGCTGTTCCTTGCGCTTCTCCGTACGCTGCTGGCGCTGCTCGGCCCGCTGCTCCTTGCGCTTCTCGGTGCGCTCGACGGCCTTGCGCTCGACGGGCGCGGACTTCTGTCCCGCACCGGCGGCCGGGGCGGCCGCGCCGCCGGGGGCCTTCGCGCCGATCGAGAGCTTCATGCCGGGGAGGATCAGCGACGGGTCGCCGCCGACCACGGTCCGGTTGTCCTCGTAGAGCTTCTGCCAGCCGCCGCGCACCTTCTCGGCCGCGGCGATCTTGGAGAGGTGGTCGCCGGTGACCACGGAGTACGTACGGGTGGCCTGGCGCGCGGAGTCGGCCTTGGGCGCGGACGCCGGGGCTGCCTTCGGGGCGGCCTCGGGCGCCGCCGTGCGCTGCTGCGGAATCTGGATCTGGGGGGCCTGCTGGGCCACGGACCGGGCCGCCTGGCCCGGTGCGGCGGCGGGGGCAGCTGCCGGTTCGGCGGCCTGCGCGCCGGTGGCGCCGATCAGCGGGAGGGCCAGTGCCGCACCGCCCGTACCGGCGGCGACGAAACCGCGGGTGAGCGAGGAACTGGGCTTCGGTCGGCGGTGCTTACCCTTTGCAGGCATGACGGATTCCTCTCCGGCGCCTGCGAGGTGAGCTGTCGGGTTCGGGCTGGAGATGCCCGGTCGCGCTCTCGTCGAGCGCGGCTTCACCCCAAGCCGTTCCGGTCGACTCGCGTCTTCCGGTGCCGGCGTACTACCTGGGTCCCCCGCTCCTGCCACACGAAGAAATATGGGTGCGGATGGCCGGGCGGTGGCAGGATTCGGCGGTCCACCCGGGTTGACGGTGAACGTAAGCGAGTGGAGGCCGCCGGAACAAGCCGTTCCCTTCTTCTCCTTCCCGCGAGCACCTCATCTCCATGATTTTCACGTCGCCCCACAACTGCCCCGCTGCCCGTTTTCCGTACCTGGCCTGCCATTTGACGCCTCGGCAGCAGGGGCGCCACGGCTCCCTATGATCCTGCTCACTCCGCACCCGGACCTCGCCCACGCAAAAGCCTCAGCATTCACCAAAGCACTCAATTCGGTCGGACGACGCCGGTCCGTCCGGCCCCCGAAGCCCTCAAGTGCCGCACAAATCCCCATTAGTTGCCCGAGGTATCCATGTCGGGCCATGTCGTATCGTCGAAACGCGCCCTCGTCGGCCATCGCGACCGGCGACACCGAACGACCCTTGAGGAGCACTCGTGACCCAGCAGGTGCCGCAGGTCCCCGCCCCGTCGTCGTCCGCCGATGCGGAGCCCGAGCTCGCCGGGGTACGGAACTTCCGTGACGTGGGCGGCCTGCCGACCGACGACGGGCGGCTGACCCGGTACGGACGGCTGTTCCGCAGCGGCCACCTGGCGCACGCCACCGGCCCCGACACCGAGTTCTTCAACTCCCTGGGCCTGCACACGATCTTCGACTTCCGCAACGCCGCCGACCAGAAGCTGGAAGGCCCGGACGTCGCGCTCACCGGCGTGCGGAACGTGAACATACCGCTCAGCGACCCGGCCGACGGGACGGAGTTCTGGCGGATGGTGCGCGACGGGAGCATGGACCAGCTGCGGGAGATCCTCGACGACGGCAAGGCCGCCCGCCGGATGACCGAGTCGTACCGCCGGATGATCGAGGAGCGGACCGCCGAGCACAGCCGGGTGCTGCACGCGCTCGCCGAGGACAGCGTCCCCGCACTGATGCACTGCGCGGCGGGCAAGGACCGCGCGGGTCTGGCCATCGCGGTGACGCTGCTCGCGGTGGGGGTCCGGCGGGAGGCGATCACCGCCGACTACCTCAAGTCGAACGACCCGCACCGCCGCTACAAGGTCCGCCGCAGCAGCACGTCCCCCGAGGCGATGAACGACGAGGTGATGGGCCTGCTCGCGCCGCTCTTCGACGCCCGCGTGGAATACCTCGACGCGGCGTTCACCGGCATCGAGGAGATCTGGGGCGACACGGAGACGTACCTGACCCAGGGCCTGCGCCTCTCCCCCGCCACCCGTGAGGCGCTGCGCGAGCGCCTCACCTCGTGACCCCTCGCGCTCAGCCCTCGCCGCCCAGCGTGAAGAGCAGGTAGATGAAGGCCGCGAAGACGTGCCCGACGGCGACATAGAGGAAGACCCGGAGGACCAGGCCGCGCGGGGCCCGGTCCTCCACGAAGCCGAGCACCCCGGTCGACCGGCCGGCACCGTCGTTCCAGTCGGCCTTCTTGCCGTCACCGGCCGTCTCGGAGCGGGCCATCTCGTCGGCGGCCCTGGCGATCGCGGCCATCGCGGCGTTCTGTGACTCGGTGAGCTCCGCCATCTCATGACTCCTGGGGCAGGCAGAGACCGGCAGCGGTGCTCTGCATCAGTGTGTGGACGAAAAGCAGCTCGGCCCCGCCCGGGTTCACCGCGGTGATCCGGTGCGGCGTGAGCGAGTCGAAGTGGGCACTGTCGCCCGCGTCCAGGAGGTGGACGCTCTCCCCCAGGACCAGCCGCAGCCGCCCTTCCAGGACGTACAGCCATTCCTCCCCGGGATGGACCCGCACCAGATCCTGCTGCGCCGCGTGCGGAACGTGCACCCGCAGCGCCTGCATGGCCCGTCCGGAACCGCCCGCCTGCCGGTACGTCCAGCCGTCGGCCTCGCGCGCGCTCATGTCGCCCGCCCGCAGGACGGCGTCGCGCTCGCCGGTGGTCTCCCCCAGTACGTCGGAAACGGTCGTACCGTAGATACGTGCGAGGGCCAGCAGCATCGGCAGCGACGGCTGGCGCTGTCCGGTCTCCAGCCGGGAGAGGTGCGCGGGGGAGAGTCCCGCGCGGCGGGCCGCGGCCTCCAGCGTGAAACCGCTGTTGCGGCGGAGTTCCCGCAGGTGGGGGGCGACCGAAGGCAGCTCGTCGGCACTTCCGCCGGAGCCGTCGGCCGCCTCTTCGAGGCGTGGCGTCATACCTACATTGGGCCAGACGGATTGCCTCAGAGGCAAATCACTTGCCTCTGAGGCAAAAAGTCACCGGTTGAGGACCGCCTGCTTCACCAGCGTCCTGCTGAAGTCCCACATCAGGCCCCCGCCGGTGTGCGCGTCGTCCATCACCGCGGTGAAGGCCGCGACGAAGCGGTCGACCTCCGCCTCCCCCACCGTCAGCGGCGGAATCAGCTTGATCACTTCGAGGTGGTCGCCGGAGACCTGGGTGAGGATCCGGTGCTTCTGCAGCAGCGGTACGACGACCATCTGCGCGAAGAGCCCCTTGCGCGCGGCCTGCAGCATGGTCCACCGGCCGCGCAGCTTGAGCGACTGTGGGCGGCCGAACTCGATACCGATCATGAGTCCGCGTCCGCGCACGTCGTGCAGCAGCTCGTACCTGCCGATCAGCTCGGAGAGCCGCGCCTTGAGCAGGTCGCCGGTCCGCCGGGCGTTGGCGACGACGTTCTCGTCCTCCATCACGGCGAGGACCGCGAGCCCGGCCGCCATGGCCTGGGCGTTCGACCCGAAGCTGGCGGAGTGGACCAGCACCCGGTCCATCGACGAGTACACCTTCTTGAAGATCCAGTCCTTGCCGAGCGTCGCCCCGACGGGTACGTAGCCGCCGGAGAGCGCCTTGGCGACGCAGACCAGGTCGGGCTCCACCCCGTCCTCGTGCTGGTACGCGTAGAAGTCCCCGGTCCTCCCGAGCCCGGTCTGCACCTCGTCGGCGATCAGGAGTGCCTTGTGCCGGTGCAGCAGCTCCTGGGCGGCGCGCAGGAATCCGGGCGGGCTCTCGTGCACCCCCTTGCCCTGGATCGGCTCGACGACGAAACCGGCCACGTCGCCGCGGAGCAACTCCCGTTCCAGCGCGGCCAGATCACCCATCTCGATCGCGGTGTCGGGCAGCAGCGGCGCGAACCCGTCCCTGAACCCGCTCTCGCCGTTGACCGACAGGGATCCGGTGGTCAGCCCGTGGAAGGCGTGCGAGCAGTACAGGACGCGCGGTTTGCCGGTGGCGTACCTGGCGAACTTGAGCGCGGTCTCGACCGCCTCGGTGCCGCTGTTGCCGAAGAACACCCGGTCCAGGTGCGGGCTGTGCGCGAGGAGCTTCTCCGCGAGCAGCCCGGGCAGCGGCTGGCAGTCGAAGCGGGTCAGGTCCGCGAGCGACGCGTCGAGCACGTCGTGCAGTGCCTTGCGGACGACCGGGTGGTGCCTGCCGAGGCCCATCACCCCGAACCCGGCCAGCATGTCGAGGTAGTCGTTGCCCTCGGCGTCCCAGAAATACGCGCCCTCGGCCCGCTCGTAGACCCGGTCGAAGCCGATGGTGTGCAGCATGCGCGGCAGCTGGTGGTTGAGATACCGCGTGTGCAGCTCGTACCGCTCGCCGCCGCGCGCGGCCAGCAGCCCGGCCAGGTCGAAGCCCTTGGGCGCGTCCTCGGTCATCCCTCAACTCTCCTTCGTCAGGTGCTCAGTTCGAGTTCGGCGGGGCCAGTGCGGCACCGATCCGCCCGGCGATCTCCACGGGCGTGAGCCCGATGTCGGCCAGCACCTCGCTGCGTTTGGCGTGCGCGAGGAACTGCTCGGGAATCCCGAAGGTCCGCAGCGGCACGTCGACGGCCGCCTCCCGCAACGCCTGCCCTACGGCCGAACCGACGCCACTGGCAAGGGAGTTGTCCTCGACCACCGCGACCAGGGAGTGCAGCGCGGCGAGCGGCGGCAGCGCCGGGTCCACGGGCTTGACCCAGCGCGGGTCCACGACCGTGCACCGTACGCCCCGCTCCTTCAGCAGCTCCGCGGTCTGCAGGCAGACGCCCGCGAGCGCCCCCACGGACACCAGGAGCACCTCGGGATCCTCGTCCCTGTGCAGTACGTCGAGTCCGCCGACCCGGCCGAGGGCCGGGTACTCGGGTCCCACCGACTCCTTGGGGAAGCGCACCACGGTCGGCGCGTCGTCCACCGCCACCGCTTCCCGGAGCTGGGCCCGCAGTTGTGCGGCGTCGCGCGGGGCGGCGATCCGCAGCCCGGGCACGACCTGGAGGATCGACATGTCCCACATGCCGTTGTGCGAGGCCCCGTCGGCGCCGGTCACCCCGGCCCGGTCCAGGACGAAGGTGACGCCGCACTTGTGCAGTGCCACGTCCATCAGCACCTGGTCGAAGGCCCGGTTGAGGAAGGTCGCGTACACCGCGAAGACGGGGTGCAGCCCGCCGGTGGCGAGGCCGGCCGCCGACACCGCGCCGTGCTGCTCGGCGATCCCGACGTCCCAGACCCGCTCGGGGAACGCCTCGGCGAACCTGGTCAGCCCGACCGGGTGCAGCATCGCCGCCGTGAGCGCCACGACGTCCGGCCGCTCGGCCCCGACCTTGACCATCTCGTCCCCGAACACCGAGGTCCAGGAGGGCCCGCTGGACGGGGCGAGGGGCTCGCAGGTCAGCGGGTCCATCGCGCCGACCGCGTGGAACCGGTCCGCCTCGTCCTGCTCCGCGAAGGCGTACCCGCGCCCCTTCTGCGTCAGACAGTGCACCAGTACGGGCCCGTGGAAGCGCCTGGCCCTGCGCAGCGCGGACTCCACGGCGGCCACGTCGTGTCCGTCGATCGGTCCGACGTACTTGAGTCCCAGGTCCTCGAACATGCCCTGGGGGGCGAAGGCGTCCTTGAAGCCCTTCTTGGCGCCGTGCAGCGATTCGTACAGCGGCTTGCCGACGACGGGCATCCGCTGGACGAGTTCCTTGCCCCAGGCCAGGAACCGCTCGTAGCCGTCGGTGGTGCGCAGGGTGGCGAGGTGGTTGGCGAGGCCGCCGATGGTGGGTGCGTAGGAGCGCTCGTTGTCGTTGACGACGATGATCAGCGGGCGGTCCTTGGCGGCGGCGATGTTGTTGAGCGCCTCCCAGGCCATGCCGCCGGTGAGCGCGCCGTCGCCGATGACGGCGACGACGTGGTCGGGCCTGCCCAGTACCTGGTTGGCCTTGGCGAGGCCGTCGGCCCAGCCGAGCACCGTGGAGGCGTGGCTGTTCTCGATGACGTCGTGGACGGACTCGGCGCGGGACGGGTAGCCGGAGAGGCCGCCCTTGCCGCGCAGCTTCGAGAAGTCCTGACGTCCCGTCAGCAGCTTGTGCACATAGCTCTGGTGGCCGGTGTCCCACAGGATCCGGTCGACCGGTGACTCGAAGACGCGGTGCAGCGCGAGCGTCAGCTCCACCACGCCGAGATTGGGGCCGAGGTGGCCTCCGGTCCTGGCCACCGCATTGATCAGGAACTGCCGGATCTCTTCGGCCAGTTCGACGAGTTCTGCTTCGTCCAGCGCCTTCAGGTCCCGTGGACCCCTGATACCTTCCAAGATCGCCACGTTCGGCCCCCTCTCGGATCTACTGTTCAGCTCACCGTGACGCCGGACCGGCCCGAAGGCCCCCGGGCGTCCTCCGTGCCGACCGCCGCCGGGAGCCCCGGCCGAACCGGGACTCCGGCGGTCATCACGTCACCCGCGGTTCCACGTCACCCGCGGTTTCCGGAGACGGTCTCGCGGGCGGCGCGGATGGACTCCTTGAGGGAGCCCATGGTGGCCAGGACGGCCGTCGGCTCGTAGCCGCAGTGCGCCATGCAGTTGGCGCACCTCGGGTCCTTGCCGCGTCCGTACTTCGACCAGTCGGTCTCCTCGATGAGCTGGCGGTACGTGGGCACGTATCCGTCGCTCATCAGGTAGCAGGGCCGCTGCCAGCCGAACAGGGAGTAGTTCGGGATCGCCCATGCGGTGCACGGGAAGTCGGCCTTGCCCTCCAGGAAGTCCAGGAAGAGCGGCGAGTGGTTGAGCCGCCACTTCTTCCTGTTGCCGCCCGCGAAGGCCTTCTTGAAGAGTTCGCGGGTCTGGTCGACGCCGAGGAAGTGCTCCTGGTCGGGAGCCTTTTCGTAGGCGTAGGCGGGCGAGATCATCATCTCGTCCACCTCCAGGTCGTCATTGAGGAAGTTGAGTACCTCGATGATGGTCTGGGGGGTGTCGGTGTTGAAGAAGGTCGAGTTGGTGGTGACCCGGAAGCCGCGCTTCTTGGCTTCCTTGATCGCCGCCACCGCCTCGTCGAAGACGCCTTCCTTGGCGACCGACTCGTCGTGCCGCTCGCGCAGCCCGTCGATGTGCACGGCGAAGGCGAAGTAGGGCGATGGGCTGAACTTCTCGATCTTCTTGCGCAGCAGCATGGCGTTGGTGCAGAGGAAGACGTACTTCCTCTTGGCCACCAACTGCCGCACGATTTCGTCAATCTGAGGGTGCATCAGTGGCTCGCCACCGGCGATCGAGACCATCGGGGCGCCCGATTCGAGCACCGCCCCGACGGCCTGTGCGACCGGCATGCGCTGCTTGAGCACACCCGCCGGATGCTGGATCTTGCCGCAGCCCTCGCAGGCCAGGTTGCACGCGTAGAGCGGTTCCAGCTCGACGATCAGCGGGAACTTCTCGCGCTTTCGGATCTTCTGTTCGATGAGATACGTCCCGACCCTGATGGTCTGACGGAGCGGCATTGCCATCTGGCTCACCTCCTGGGGAGCAACAAAGAACGGTGCCATTCGTAAAACGCCGGCAGTACTTGGCGGAGAACACGGAAGGCCGATATTCCACCGCTGAGCGTGCCGAGCCTGAGGAGTTCGTGCTCGGGTGCGTCCACGACCACCCGGACGGCGGCAACGGGCCTCGGCCCGGTCCGCAGGGCGCCGGCGAGGGTCGCGGCGGACTCCATGTCCACGCCGATCACCCCGGTCGCGCGCAGTGCGGCCCGTTCGGCCGTGCCGCGTACGACGTGGTCGCTGCCGGCCAGCGGCCCGGTGTGGACCACCCGTTCCGGCAGTGCTCTGGCCACCGCGTCGGCCAGCACTTCCACGTCCGTGCAGGGCGTGGCACCGCGCCGGTCCCGGGTCTCGGTGGCGACGACGAGGTCACCGGGGTGCATGCCGGCCGCGAGTCCGGCACAGAACCCGGAGGCGATGACCGCCGCGTCCTTGGCCGGGCCTTCGGTGAGCGTTCGGGCGATGGCGTAGTCGGCGGCTTCCGGTCCCATCCCCGTACGGAGTACGAGGACGGGTCCTGCCGCACCGCTGCGGTCGCCGCCGCGCAGGGCGATCCTTTCGATGCCGAGCGCGCAGGCGATCAGCAGCGGTGTGGAACTGCCGGGTCCAGCCGAACCCGGGTTTCGGGTCATGCAGCCCCCTCAGCGGGCGTTGCGGGTGTCCGTTGCGGACCGGGAGTGGGGGAAGACGGGCTCCCCGTGGACGTACCGGCCGAGTGCGGTGAGCGGGAACACCTGCCGGTACAGGTGGTAGTTGATGGAGAAGTCCCAGGGGAAGCCGGTGCCGGTGAAATACGGCTCGTCCCAGGAGCCGTCCGGCTGCTGGGTCTCGGCGAGGTAGGCGACTCCGCGCTCGGTGGCCTTGCTGTCGCTCTCCCCTGCGGCGATCAGCGCGAGCAGTGCCCAGGCGGTCTGCGAGGCGGTGGACGCCCCGCGCCCGGCCCATGCGGGGTCCTGGTAGGAGCGCAGGTCCTCGCCCCAGCCGCCGTCGTCGTTCTGCACGGATTCCAGCCAGGCCACCGCACGGCGGATCGCGGGGTGCGATCCGGGCAGTCCGGCGGCGGTCAGCGCGGGTACCACCGACCCTGTTCCGTAGACGTAGTTGACGCCCCAGCGGCCGAACCAGGCGCCGTTGGGCTCCTGTTCGGCGAGCAGCCAGGTGATGCCGCGCCGGGTGCGCGGGTGGTGGGCCTTGCCCTCGACGGCCAGCATCTCCACCACGTGGGCGGTGACGTCGGCCGACGGCGGGTCGATGACCTCGCCGAAGTCGCAGAACGGCAGCCGGTTGGGGAAGGCGCTGGTGTTGTCGGCGTCGAAGGCGGCCCAGGCACCGTTCTTGGACTGCATGCCGAGGTTCCAGCGCACCCCGCGTGAGATGGCTCCCTCTATCCGCTCACGGTCCGGGTGGTTGACCCGCCGCAGGGCGAGGATGACCTCGGCGGTGTCGTCGATGTCGGGGTAGTTGTCGTTGTGGAACTCGAACGCCCAGCCGCCCGGCGGCAGTTCGGGCCTGCGCACCGCCCAGTCGCCGGGCCTGGAGATCTCCTCGGTGAGCATCCAGTCGGCGGCCTGCACCAGCGCGGGGTGGTCGGCGGGCAGGCCCGCGTCGGCGAGCGCGATGGTGGCGAGGCAGGTGTCCCAGACCGGCGACTGGCAGGCCTCGACCATCCGGGCCCCGTCCTCGCGCCATACGGCGAACCGGTCCAGTGAAGCCAGTCCGGCCCGCATGACCGGGTGTTCGAGATCGTAACCAAGAAGGTGGAGCGCGATCAGCGAGTAGACGGCGGGCGGCTGGATACCGCCCCAGCAGCCGTCGTTCTCCTGCCGCTCGATGATCCACCGGGCCGCCGCCTTCATCGCGGTACGGCGCAGTGGCGGCGGTGCGAAACGGTGATAGACGTGCAGCGCCTTGTCGAGGCGCTGGAAAATTCCGTCCCAACTGGTGGGTCCGGCAAGGCGCTTGGGGGGATTGGGGTTACGCGGGTCGGTGTGCAGCTCGTCCAGTGCGAAGGGGGCCGGGCGGACCGGCCGCTTCGCCGAGACGACGGTCAGCGGCACGATGGTCTGCCGGGCCCAGCAGCCGAATTCATAGATGTTGAGCGGTACCCACTTGGGGAAGAACATCAACTCCGGTGGCAGTTCCGGGAGGTCGTCCCACTTCCACCAGCCGAACAGGGCCAGCCAGATCCGGGTGAAGACCCGGCTCGCGGCGATGCCGCCCCTGGCCCGCACCCAGGCGGCGGCCCGGGTCATGTGCGGCTCTTCGGGGAGGTCCCCGGCCAGCCTGAGGGCGACGTACGCCTCGATGGTGGCGGAGAGGTCGCCGGGTCCCTTGTAGAAGGTGGCCCAGGTGCCGTCCTCGCCCTGCTCGCCCCTGATGAAGAGCGCGGCCGCCTGGACGGTCTTCTCGTCCTGGATGCCGAGGAACTGACGGAGCAGCAGGTCTTCGGCGTCCATGGTCACGTTGGTGGCGAGATCGCCCTTCCACCAGCCCTGGGCGTCCTGTCGGCCGAGCAGGTGTCCGACCGCCAGGTCGGTGGCCCGGCGGGCGGCGTCACGGACGTCGGAGGCGCTGTCGGTGGTCGGGCTGGCCGCAGTCGTTCCGGGGCCCACGGCCCCGGAACTTCCGTCGGTCGTCGCTGTCATGGTTTCCCCTTCGTGCAGTTGGACTTCTGCTGTGCTGGGGTTTCCGTCGCCCGGGGCCCACGGGGGGCTCCGGGCGGCGACTGCCTGGGGCTCCGGGGGCTAGCCCCCGGAGCGGCCGGATATGTGCCGGGCGGCCGTCACCTCTTTCGTACGACCACGAAGTCGGCGAGCGCGGTGAGCTGCGCCCGCACCTGTTCCGGCATGTCGACACCGTGCAGCGCCTCGATGGCGACCGCGTGCTGGCGGCGGGCCTCCTGGGTGGTCCACTCGCGTCCGCCGGCTTCCTCGATGAGGGACGCCCGGTAGGCGAACTCCTCCTCGGAGAAGGTGTCGAAGTCATTGCTCTTGGCGTCCGCCGCGAGGAGCTCGCCGAGCTTCTCGGAGGCGGGTCCGCCCGCGGCCAGCGCGGCGACGACCGGCAGCGACTTCTTGCGCTGGCGCAGGTCGCTCCAGGTCTGCTTGCCGGTGGAGTCCGGGTCGCCCCAGATGCCGAGCAGGTCGTCGACCGCCTGGAAGGCGAGGCCGAGGTGGTAGCCGTAGGCCTCCAGCGTGTCGGCGGTCTTGTCGTCGGCGCCGCCGAGGACCGCGCCGATGGAGACCGCGCAGGCGAGGAGGGCGCCGGTCTTGTTGCCCTCCATCTCCAGGCACTCCTCGACGGTGACCCGGTCGCGGTGCTCGAAGGAGATGTCCTGTGCCTGGCCGTCGATCAGCTTCCTGGTGGAGCTGGTGAGCCGGCGGGTGGCCCGCCCCGCCTCCACGGTGCCGATCTCCAGGAGGAGTTCGTTGGCGAGCGCGAAGAGCGCGTCGCCGACCAGGATCGCCTGGGCCGGGCCGTGCACCTTCCACACGGTGTCGCGGTGCCTGCGCTGCTCGTCGCCGTCCATCAGGTCGTCGTGCAGCAGCGAGAAGTTGTGCACCAGCTCGACGGCCACCGCGCCGGGGACGCCGACCGCGGCGGTGGCGCCCGCCACTTCGGCGGACAGCAGGGCGAGCGCGGGGCGCACCGCCTTGCCGCCGTCGCCGTCGGCGGGGTTGCCCTGGGCGTCGATCCACCCGAAGTGGTAAGCCGCGACGGTGTCCATGGGCGGCGCGAGCCGGTCCACGGCGGCCCGCAGCACCGGTGCGGACATGGCCCTGCCGCGCTCCAACAGCGCGGCGATGTCCACGGTGTCGACAGCCGGGTTCACCGGGGTCACAGGCTCTCCTCTTGTTCCAGTGCTGATGCTCATGCCGCCTCCAGGGGCGGAAGTTCATGGGGGCGGCCGAGGGCGGAGAGCGCCGCACCGGCGGCACCGAGGCCGCTGCGTACCGCGCTTTCCATGGTCGCGGGCCAGCCGGTGTCGGTCCACGCGCCGGCCAGGTACAGGCCCGGTGCGCGGGTGCGCGGTCCGGGGCGCAGTCGCCCGACGCCGGGGGTGGGGGCGAACGTCGCGGTCCGTTCCCTGGTGACGAAGAAGTCCCGTACCCGCGCGCCGCGGGCAGCGGGCAGCAGCCGCTCCAGCTCCGGGAGGTAGCGCTCCCTGAGCTCGGCCACGGGTGCGTCGATCTCGTCGCCCGCGTCCGACTGCGACACGGCGAGGTACTGTCCGCCGCCGGTCAGCCCGGAGGCGTCGGTGCGGTCGAAGACCCACTGCACGGGTGTGCCGAGTGCGGCGAAGAACGGCTGCCGCAGCACCTTGCGGTCGTAGATCACGTGCACGTTGAGGATCGGTGCGACGCCGATCTCCAGGAGCAGGCCGGGCTCGTCGAGCGCGCCGTCCGGCAGCAGCTGGTGCGTTTCCTTCTGCGGTACGGCGAGGACGACGGCATCGGCGAGGATCCGCTCCCCGTCCGCCTCGACCGCCCAGCCCCCGTCTTCCGTACGGGAGACGGAACCGGCCTTGGTCCGCAGTTCGGTGCGTACGCCCGCCGAGTCGAGTGCCTTGCGGGCGAGAGTGTCGTGCAGTTCGCCCAGCGGTACGTGCGCCCAGCCGATGTCGGCGGCGCCCGGGTCGGAGAGCAGCCCGGTCTTGAAGACCATGGCGGCGAGCCCCAGCGAGGCGTGCGGTGCGGTGGCGTTGAGCGTGGCCACCCCGACCAGGTCCCAGAGGGCCTCGATCGTACGGCGGGACTGCCCGTGCTCGCCGAGCCAGCTCGCGAAGTCGACGTCGTCCAGCTTCGGGTCGGCCAGGTCGAGCCCCTTGAGGGCCAGCGCGGCCCGCCCGACGCTCGCCCGCTCGGCGAGCGAGAGGTGCGGGTAGGTGGCGAGGCTGGCGGCCAGGTGCAGGGGGACGGGCAGGGCGGTGCGCCGCAGCCGTCCGAGCCGGGGGCCGCGCGGGTCGCCCACGTCGAGCACGGGCACGTCAAGACGGTCCTGCAGCGGCGCGAGTTCCGCGCCCTGCACCCGGTCCAGGAACCACCGGTAGGCGGTGCAGCAGCGCAGGTACACGTGCTGTCCGTTGTCGACGGTCAGTTCGCCGCGCTGGAAGGAGAACGCGAGTCCGCCGAGCCGGGGCCGCCCCTCCAGGAGCGTGACCTCCACGCCCGCGTCCGCGAGTTCGAGGGCGGCGGTGATGCCCGCGAGTCCGCCGCCGATCACCACGGCGGTCTGCGGCTCCGGCTGCTCCGGGGTGCGCGGGGACCGCACGCTGTCGTGTGTCATGCGCCCTCCCCCGAGCAAACCGTTGAGCGGGCCCAGAAGGCCGTTGCAGTCAGGGACGCGTCAGCCCTGCGGAGGGTTGCGCACCGGTTCGACGAATTCCACGGTTTCACGTGAAACGTTCTGACTGCCCCTTTCAAGGCCGCCTCCTGGCGGTCTGCCGGGAAATGTGACGCGCGTCGAGGCCCGAGAGGCCGCGTACGGCGACGTACGCCTTCTCGCGTCCGGGCAGCGAGACGCGCCCGCGCAGCACCGCGTACGGGTCGCGCTCGATGCGGTCGAGGAGGCGCCGGTAGATACCGGCCATGGCGGCGACACAGGCGCCGCTGCGCCGGTCGAGGTGGGGCAGCAGCCGGTAGCCCTCGGCGAACAGGGCGCGGGCGCGGCGCACTTCGAAGTGGACCAGTCCGGGGAAGTCGGAGCCTGCCGGCGGGGTCGCGCTGTGGAATCCGTCCGAGCAGCCGAACTTGGCGAGGTCCTCGGCGGGCAGATAGGTCCGCCCGTTGCCCGCGTCCTCACGAACGTCCCTGAGGATGTTGGTGAGTTGGAGGGCGAGTCCGAGGGTGTCGGCGTACTCCGGGGCGCGCGCGGCGTCGCGTGCGCCGGACGGGGAGCCGAACACGCCCAGCGAGAGCCGTCCGATGGCCCCGGCGACGCACCGGCAGTACACCTTGAGGTCGTCCCAGGTCTCGTAGGTGGCCTCGTGAACGTCCATCAGGACGCCGTCGATCAGTTCGTCGAGCCCGCCGAGCGGGATCGGGAAGCGGCGTGCGGCATCGGTGAGTGCGACGGCCACCGGGTCGGTGTCGTCGTCCTCGATGTCGCCCGCGCTGATCCGGGCCAGCAGCGCCCGGGTCTCGCCGAGCCGCTTCTCCTTCACCTCGGGCGGCAGCGTGCCGTCGCCGATGTCGTCCACGCGCCGGGAAAAGGCGTAGAGCGCGGACATCGCGTTGCGCTTGTCGGTGGGCAGCAGCCGGATGCCGTACGCGAAGTTGCGCGCCTGCTGTCCGGTCACCGCCTCGCAGTAGCTGTACGCGGCGAGTACCGGTGCGGACACCTGTTGATCAAGTCCCTCCACGGTCCGGCTCACCCCTCTCTTCGCAGAGTCGCTCCCACTTCGCGCAGCAGACTGAGCTTGGTGGGCTTGGGCGGTCCAGTGAGTACGTCGAATCCGGCGGTGTGTACCGCCTTGAGGGCGGCGCGGCCACCGGCGACGAAACCGGCCAGCAGGAGCTTCAGTCTGCCGTGCACGCTACCCACGAGCGGGGGTCCTTCATTCAGCAGGCGGGTGGCCCGTTCCGCCTCGAATGCGATCAGTGAGCGTACGGAGGCGTTCGCGGTCGGCGCCGCAAGGTCGCTTTCGGACACGTGGAAGCGCTTCATGTCCTCGGCCGGGAGGTAGATCCGGTCCCGGGCCAGGTCCTCCGCCACGTCCTGGAGGTGCTCGACGATCTGCAGCGCCGTACAGACGGCGTCCGAGCGGCGGACGCGCTCGGGGCTGGTGGTGCCGGTGAGGGCGAGGACCAGCCGGCCGACGGGGTTGGCGGAGAGCTCGCAGTAGGCGAGGAGGTCGTCGTAGGTGGCGTAGCGGCTCACCGTCTGGTCCTGCCGGTTGGCCTCGATCAGCCCGAGGAAGGGCTCGGGGGTGAGGGCGCGGCGGCGGACGGTGGGCTGGAGGGCGGCGAGCAGCGGGTGCCGGGGGGTGGAGTCGAAGACCCGGTGCAGGTCGGCCTCGAAGGCGTCGAGCATGGCGATCCGGTCGTCCGCCTGCTCCTTGTCGAGGCCGAGGAGGACGGCGTCCCGGCCGCCGGGGGCGAGGTCGCCGTCGCCGATGTCGTCGACCAGGCGGGCGTATCCGTAGACCGCCATGAGGTCGTCGCGCCAGGCGCGGGGAAGGAAGAAGGGCGCGACGGGGAAGTTCTCGTCGGCGGCCTTGTCGAGAGTGCTGCGCGTGGGAGCGCCGGGGGGCACGTCCCGGACCTCAGTCATCGCCGACTGCCCTCCACGAGGACGGCGAGAGCATCTCGGAGCTGGAGAGATTCCAAAGCCATTGCCGTCACACCTCCCGTTCTACACTGCCGACTCAAAACATCCCATTTCGGACACGCCGCCCCTCGCCCGAGGGCGGCGACTGCCCTGAGGCACTTACCCGAAGGGGCAATAGCCCCACTTGCCGCGAATCAGCACCGGTACAGCTTACGTTGTACAACGCGAAGCATCGCCGCGGGGTGTTGCGCGCATTACAACAACACTCCAATCGGGCCCAACCTTCCGCGATCTTGGGCCAGTTGGCGGATCGGCCGGATCCTGACGGCCCCTCCGCTACGACTGCCGCCACCGCTCGGGCGTCTTCACTTCTTACACACGCCAGGGCCCCCGCCGGTTCCGGCGGGGGCCCTGGCCCGGGAAACTACTTCCCGGTTTCCTTTTCGTACGCCTTGACGACTTCCTCGGTCGGGCCGTCCATCAGGAGCTCGCCCTTCTCCAGCCAAAGGACGCGGTCACAGGTGTCCCTGATCGATTTGTTGCTGTGGCTCACCAGGAAGACCGTGCCGGCCTCCTTGCGGAGCTCGCGGATCCGCTGCTCCGAGCGGATCTGGAACTTCCGGTCACCGGTGGCCAGCGCCTCGTCGATCATCAGGACGTCGTGGTCCTTGGCCGCCGCGATGGAGAAGCGCAGCCGCGCCGCCATGCCGGAGGAGTAGGTCCGCATGGGCAGGGTGATGAAGTCACCCTTCTCGTTGATGCCGGAGAAGTCGACGATTCCCTCGTAGCGCTCCCGGATCTGCTCGCGCGACATGCCCATGGCGAGACCGCCGAGGATGACGTTCCGCTCGCCGGTCAGGTCGTTCATCAGCGCCGCGTTGACGCCGAGCAGCGAGGGCTGGCCGTCGGTGTAGACCTTGCCGCTCTCGGCGGGCAGCAGCCCCGCGATCGCGCGCAGCAGGGTCGACTTGCCCGAACCGTTGGAGCCGATCAGGCCGATGGCCTCGCCCCGGTAGGCGGTGAAGGAGACGCCGCGTACGGCATGCACCTTGCGGACGCCGCGGGAGTCCTGGGCCTTCTTGCCCCGGATCATGCGGTTGAGGGCCGCGGTGGCGCCGCCCTTGCCGCCGCCACCGGTGTGCACCCGGTACACGATGTGCACATCGTCGGCGATGACCGTGGGGACACGCCCCTGGATCTTGTCTTCAGCCACGGCCGTACCGCTCCTCAGCCTTCCAGAAGTACACGAAGCCGAGCACGCCGAACAGCACCGCCCAGATCGCGGCCGACGCCCAGACGTGCGGCGGCAGGTTCTCCGCGCCGTACCCGTCGATCAGCGCGAAGCGCATGAGGTCCATGTAGACGGCCGCCGGGTTCCACTGGAGGATGTCCGCGATCCACGCGGGCTTGTCCTCCAGCATCACCGGGATGCTGAACATGACGCCCGAGGCGTACATCCAGGTCCGCATGATGAACGGCATCAGCTGCGCCAGGTCGGGGGTCTTGGCACCCATCCTCGCCATGATCATCGCGAGGCCCGTGTTGAACATGAACTGCAGCACCAGCGCCGGGATCACCAACAGCCACGACCAGGTCGGGAAGTTGCCGAAGCAGACCACGATCACCAGCAGCACGATCATCGAGTACAGCAGCTGCTGGAGCTGCTGGAGCGAGAACGAGATGGGCAGCGAGGCGCGCGGGAAGTGCAGCGCCCGCACCAGGCCCAGGTTCCCGGAGATCGCCCGGACGCCCGCCATCACCGAGCTCTGGGTGAAGGTGAACACGAAGATGCCGGTGACCAGGAAGGGGATGTAGACGTCCTTCGTCATCCCCCGCCCGGCGTTCAGGATCAGCCCGAAGATCAGGAAGTAGACCAGCGCGTTGAGCAGTGGGGTCGCCACCTGCCACAGCTGGCCCAGCTTGGCCTGGCTGTACTGCGCCGCCAGCTTCGCCGAGGAGAACGCCATGATGAAGTGGCGCCGGCCCCACAACTGCCGTACGTACTCGCCGAAGCCGGGGCGGGCACCGCTCACCGAGAGGTGGTACTTGGCGGCGAGCTGCGCCGGGGTCAGTCCCTCGTCGGGAGAGGGAGGGACGCTCATAGCGACCGCTCCGTCTTGGGAAGTGTCACTCACAAGTGGAAACTTTCGTCTTCAAAGATGCGCGAACCGTCGGGCGCTGTGCGCGGGTGTCCGGGTCCCGGGTGGCAGAACCCGGAACCGCTCTGCCCGAGCTTGTCAGATGACGGGTGGTCGGCCCAGTCGGGTCAGCCGCCATACCGTACGCCACTTCATCGGACGGCGCGGACCCGCGGGGGTGCTCCAGCCCTCCTTGAAGCCGCCGAACCACGCCTTGAGCGCGGGCCCGGAGGGGCGCCGGGCGAGGGTGAGCAGCAGCCACACCCCCACGTAGACGGGGACCAGCGGGGCGGGCAGGTTGCGGCGGGCCAGCCAGACCCGGTTGCGGGCCACCATGCGGTGGTACGTCGCGTGCCGGGCGGGCGAGGTGGTGGGGTGGTTGAGGACCATGTCCGCGCGGTAGTCGATCGCCCAGCCGGCGTCCAGTGCCCGCCAGGCCAGGTCGGTCTCCTCGTGGGCGTAGAAGAACTCGTCCGGGAGTCCGCCGACCTCGGCGAAGACCTTCGTACGGGCGGCGTTGGCACCGCCGAGGAAGGTCGTCACCCGCGAGGAGCGCATCGGGTCCGAGGCGCGCAGCCGGGGAACGTGCCTGCGCTGGGTGACGCCGGTGTCCGGGTCGGCGATCCGGAAGCTGATGATGCCCAGCCCGGGGTCGGCCTCGAACGCGCGTCGGCACAGCTCGGCGGTGTCGGTGCGGGGCAGCAGCCCGTCGTCGTCCAGGAAGAGCAGGACGTCGACGTCGGATCCGGCCGGGCCGAAGGCCTCGATGCCGACGTTGCGGCCGCCGGGGATGCCCAGGTTCTCGGGCAGGTCGACGGTGCGGACGTCGTCCGGGACCCCGGTGACGGGGGCGCCGTTGCCGACGACCACGATGTCGACCGGGTCGCCGTCCTGCTTGCGGACGGAGTCGATCAGGGCGTTGAGGTCGTCCGGGCGGGTGCCCATCGTGATGATGACCGCGCCGACCTTCAGGGGGCTGTTCCCCTGGGCGCCGGTCACTTGAGCCTGCTGGAGGCGAGGATCGACACCAGGTGCAGCAGCGTCTGGAGCAGCGCGATGCCCGCGAAGACGGCGACGCCGAGCCGGGTGAAGAACAGGTCGCCCCGTGCGGCGTCGAAGAAGGCCAGCACCAGGATCAGCAGCGAGGCCTCGATGCCGAGGATCAGCCGGTGGAACTGGAGCATCGAGGCGAGCTTGCGGGCCAGCGCCACCTTGGAGGAGCGCGGCACGCTCGCCGACTCCGCGACCGGCGGCTTGCCGCCCTGGTGGCGCGCGACGGCGACCAGGTCGGTCTCCGCCTTGATCAGGATCGCGCCGAGCGCGGCCAGGGTACCGAGGAAGGCCCACAGCCAGTCGATCCGCCCGGTGCCCCAGATGTCGGCGGCCCGCAGTCCGACGCCGACGAGCACGGCGGCGTCCGTCAGGTAGGCGCCGACCCGGTCCAGGTAGACGCCGTTCAGCGAGAACTGCTTCTTCCAGCGGGCGACCTCTCCGTCGACGCAGTCGAGGAGGAGGTAGAGCTGTACGGCGACGACGCCCAGGACGGCGCCCCAGATGCCCGGCACGAGCAGGGCCGGGGCGGCGAGGACACCGCAGACGGTCATCACGTACGTCAGCTGGTTGGGGGTGATCCTGGTGTTGACCAGGTACCTGTCCACGCGCAGCGAGATCTCGCGCATGTACAGGCGACCGCCCCAGTGCTCACCGCTGCGCCGGTCCTTGACGCCGGCGGGGTGAACGACGGGACGGAGTTCAGCTACTGATGGTCGTCTTGACATAGTCGGCGTAAGCGTCCCTGATCTGGTCTGCGGACAGGTCGAGGTGTTCCAGGATCGTGAAGCGTCCCGGACGGGTCTGGGGGGCGTACTCGACGGCCTGCACGAACTCGTCGACGGTGAAGCCGATGTCGCCGGGCAGCACGGGCAGCTGGTGTCTGCGCAGTACGTCGGCGAAGAGCGCGGCCTCCTCGGTCGCGCCGCGCAGGTGCATCGCGAAGGCGGCGCCGATGGCGACCTGCTCGCCGTGCAGCTGGGAGCGGCGGGGGAAGAGCAGGTCGAAGGCGTGGCTGATCTCGTGGCAGGCGCCGGACGCCGGGCGGCTGTCGCCGGCCACGGTCATCGAGATGCCGGTGAGCACCAGGCCCTCGGCGAGCACCTTGAGGAAGGCGTCGTCGCCGATGGTGCCGGGGTGGCGCAGCACGGCTTCGCCGGCCTGGCGGGCCATGGCGGCGGCGAGGCCGTCGATGGACTCGCCCTTGGTCTCGTGGGCCAGTTCCCAGTCGGCGACGCAGGAGATGTTGGAGATGGCGTCGCCGATGCCGGACCGTACGAAACGGTCGGGGGCCTGGCGGATCACGTCGAGGTCGATGACGACGGCGATCGGCGTGGGTACGCCGTAGGAGCCGCGCCCGTTGTCGTTGTCGAGGGTGGCCACCGGCGAGCACAGGCCGTCGTGGGCCAGGTTCGTGGCGACCGCGACCATCGGCAGGCCGACGCGGGCGGCGGCGTACTTGGCGACGTCGATGATCTTGCCGCCGCCGAGGCCGACGACCGCGTCGTAGCGCTGCTTGCCCTTGATGTCGTCGGCGAGCTTGATCGCGGAGTCGATGGTGCCGTCGGCGACCGGGTACCAGTCGGCGTCCGGGAGTGCCGGGGCGAGCCGCTCGCGCAGTGCCTGGCCGGAGCCGCCGCTGATGGCGATGGCCAGGCAGCCGGAGCCGGAGATCCGCTGGTCGGCGAGGAGGCCGGCCAGGTCGTCGAGGGCGCCGCGCGAGATGTCGACGGTGAGCGGCGAGGGGATGAGGCGGGTCAGTACAGGCACGCGATCTCCCGGCCCTTGGCGAGGTCGTCGTGGTTGTCGATCTCGACCCACTTGAGGTCGCCGATCGGGGCCACGTCGATGCGGAAGCCCCGGTTCACGAGTTCCTGGTAGCCGTCCTCGTAGTAGAGGTCGGGGTCCCGCTCGAAGGTGACCTTGAGGGCGTCGGCGAGCTCGTCGGCGGCCTCGCCCTCGATGAGGGTGACGCCGATGTACTCGCCGGATGCGGTGGCCGGGTCCATCAGCTTGGTGATCTTCTGCACCGCGCCGGAGGCGTCGGTGATGACCTTCATCTCCTCGTCGGCGAGGTTCTTCACCGTGTCGAGGGCGAGGATGATCTTCCTGCCGTCGCCGCGGGCGGCCAGCAGGGTCTTCTCGACGGAGACCGGGTGCACGGTGTCGCCGTTGGCGAGGATCACCGTGTGACGGATCTGGTCACGGCCGCACCACAGGGAGTAGGCGTTGTTCCACTCCTCGGCCTTGTCGTTGTCGATCAGGGTGAGCTTGAGGCCGTACTTGGCCTCCAGCGCGGCCTTGCGGTCGTAGACGGCTTCCTTGCGGTAGCCGACGATGATCGCGACCTCGGTGAGGCCGATCTCGGCGAAGTTGCCGAGGGTGAGGTCGAGGATGGTGGTGTCGCCGTCGACGGGCACGAGGGCCTTGGGCAGCGTGTCGGTGTAGGGGCGCAGACGCCGTCCGGCGCCCGCTGCCAGTACCAGGCCGATCATGCGGTCTCTCCTTCGTCGTGTACGGCGGGTGCTCCCGAGGAGACCCAGAAGCGGATGCTCTCGGCACCCGCCACCAGCGCCACGGCCACAGCGAGCACCGCGAGCGCGAGGGGGAAGTCGATCGTGGTCGACAGGGCGGCGAGAACGGCCACCAGGAGGATGCGGCCCTCCTGGCCGCCGACCGCCCGCACCAGCCAGTTCGGCGGGGCTCCGGTGCCGCCCTTGATGCGGTACACCGTGTCGTAGTGATGGTAGGCGACCGCCGCGACCAGCCCGAATGCGGCGGGAAGGGCTCCGGCGGTGTCCGCCTCGACCGCGAGGATCAGGACCGTGCAGTACTCGGCGATCCGGAAGAACGGGGGGACCAGCCAGTCGAGGGCGCCCTTGAGGGGGGCTCCGACGGCGAGGCCGCTGAGGAAGGCGTAGAGGACCGCGATTCCGACGAAGGTCCAGGTGCCGCCGTAGAGCAGCGCTCCGGCGAGCAGGACCGCCGTGCCGGCGAGGGCCAGTACCGGTGCGAGGAAGCCGCCGCCCGCGCGGCGGGTCCGGGCGACGGACTCGGCGAGCGGGCCGGAGTCGGCCAGGTCGGCGAGTGCCTGGGCGGCCCGGTCGGTGCGGGTGGCGCGCCGGGTGAGGGAGCGCAGGACCCGGCCGGCCGTGGTGTAGCAGGCGGCGAAGGCGCAGCCGATGAGCAGTGCGTAGAAGACGACGCGGGGGGTGGTGACGGCGGTGAGGACCGCGATCATGGCCCAGCGCTCGCCGATCGGCAGCACGATCATGCGCCGCACCCAGACCGTCCAGCCGACGCTGTCCAGCTTTCCGGAGAGGGCCGCGGTGGGGCTGGTGTTGCCCGTGGCGTCGTGGTTGGCCTCGTTGAAGGAGAAGTCCACGACGTGGCGGCAGGTCTGGAGCACCATCGCCCCCAGCGCCAGTGCCCATACGTCGTCGCCGCCGCGGATCGCGCCGAGGGCGAGGCCCGCGTAGTAGGCGTACTCCTTGGCGCGGTCGAAGGTCGCGTCGAGCCAGGCGCCCATCGTCGAGTACTGGAGCGAGTAGCGGGCGAGCTGCCCGTCGGTGCAGTCCAGGACGAAGGAGAGGAGGAGCAGGACGCCGGCCGCGACGTAGCCGCCCCGGGTGCCGGTCGCCGCGCAGCCGGCCGCAATGAGCGCGGTGATCAGCGAGGCGGTGGTGACCTGGTTCGGGGTGAGGCCGCGCCGGGCGCACCAGCGGGCGAGGTAGCGGGAGTACGGGCTGATGCAGTACGTGGTGAAGAAGCCGTCGCGGGACTTCACGGCGGTCCGCAGCCGGACCGCCTCTTCGTCGACGGCGGCCACGGACCGTTCGGCCTCGGTACGGGAGGCCTGGTCGCCCGGGACCACGGCGACGAGCGAACCGAGCTCGGGGCGCTGTACGGCGACGCCTTCGGCGTCGAGTGCGGCGGCCACCTCGTCGGGGGCGGTCAGCGGCGCGGTGCGCAGCGCACGGCCGAGGGCGGCGCGCGCCTCGGGCTGTGCGGTGAGCGCGCCGGGTACGGCCGCCGCCGGGAAGCGGGGGTCGGTCAGGCCGAGCCGCAGCGAGTGCACGTGGCCGATGAAGCGGGGGTCGACGAGGGCGACGCGGTCACCGGCCGGCGCCGCGTCCAGGAGCTTCGCGGTCTCGGCCGCGTCCGCGGCGGAGCGCACGTCGAAGCCCAGCGATCTCAGATCGCCTTCGAGCGACGATCCGGGTACCGGCGGGCCGGTGAGGATGGCGGTCGACAGACGAACTCACTCCTTGAGCTGGGCTTCGAAAAGCCGCACGGAAAGCCGCGCGGTGCGCCCGCGGACGGGCGGGCGGGGCGGCATCGGCAGAGGCTATCGGATGAACGGAAGCGCGATTTCACTGCCCGTTCACGCTCCGATGGGGCCGGGCCGGGGGCGGCGGGACCGCCGCGATCATCATGGTCGATCACCGGCCCGCGCCACAAACCGCGTACGGAAGCGGTGCGAAAGCCGTGCGAAAGCCGTGCGGAAGCCCGCACCCGGCTTCTCGGCGGGCGGCCCGTCCGGCCGTCCCCGAAGATCGGCCCACCGCTCTGACCTGCACTCATTTCCGCAGGTCAGAGCACATGACAACGGTGTTCAGTCCCGGCTTGCCCATACCCCCCACCCGTAGTTCACTGGGGTGGCGGGCAGGTCACTTCCCGCACTCCACCACCACGATCCGGAGGCGTCGTCACATGGGGGCTGGGCATGATCACGGGCATTCGCACGGGGGGCCGCCGCCCACCGGGACGGCGGCTGCCGCGTACAAGGGACGACTGCGAATAGCACTCGGCATCACACTCTCGGTGATGGTCGTGGAGATCGTCGGCGGTCTGGTCAGCAATTCGCTGGCGCTGATCGCGGACGCCGCGCACATGGCGACGGACGCGCTCGGGCTGGCGATGGCACTCCTGGCGATCCACTTCGCCAACCGGCCCGCGACCCGGAATGCCACGTTCGGGTACGCCAGGGCCGAGATCCTGGCGGCGCTCGCCAACTGTCTGCTGCTGCTCGGCGTCGGCGGCTACGTACTGATCGAGGCCATCGAGCGGTTCATCACCCCGGCCGAGACCAAGGGCGGGCTGGCGATCGTCTTCGCGCTGGTCGGCCTGGTCGCCAACATGATCTCGCTGTCGCTGCTGGTCAAGGGCCAGAAGGACAGTCTCAATGTGCGGGGCGCCTATCTGGAGGTGCTGGCGGACGCACTCGGATCGGTGACCGTGCTGGTCGCGGCCGGCCTCATCCTGCTGACCGGCTGGAGCTACGCCGACCCGATCGCGTCCCTGGTCATCGGCCTGATGATCGTGCCGAGGACCGTGAAGCTGCTGCGCGAGACGCTCTCCGTACTGCTGGAGGCGGCACCCAAGGGCGTCGACATGGCGGAGGTGCGGGAGCACATCCTGGGGACGCCCGGCGTCGAGGACGTGCACGACCTGCACGCGTGGACGATCACCTCGGGGATGCCGGTGCTGTCGGCGCACGTGGTGGTCAGCCAGGAGCTGCTGGACTCGGTGGGGCACGAGAAGATGCTGCACGAGCTGCAGGGCTGTCTCGGGGACCACTTCGACGTCGAGCACTGCACCTTCCAGCTGGAGCCGAGCGGGCATGCGGCGCACGAGGTGAAGGTCTGCCACTGAGCGTCTGTGGGGTCGGCCACCGCGGGGCCTTTCACCGGGGCTGGCCGTCAGGGCGGGCCGTCGGTACGGGCTGTTAGAGTGATCGAAGAGACGTTCGGTCTCGATGGACACGAGTGCGGAAATGGGGAGATGAGTTGATGACGGTCACGGCGCGCGCTGCTTCGTGCGGCATACGGACCTTCCTCATCTCCCGGGCCCTCGGCTGACCTCTTCGCACTGCCTGACTTCCGCACTGCCGGTTTTCCGCTGGGCCCTTTCCTGACACAAAGGGATCCACGTTGTCCGAGAACGTCATTTTTGACGCCTTCATGACTCTCCACCGCGACCTGCCCCGGCAGAGTCCCGGTTCCGACGCCACCACCCGGCGTTTCCTCTCCCTCGCCGCGCTCGCGGGCAAGCTCCCCGAGCGTCCGAAGGTGCTCGACCTGGGCTGTGGTCCAGGCCGGGCCTCGCTGCTGCTGGCGGCCGAGGCGGGTGCTCAGGTCACCGCGGTCGACCTGTACCAGCCGTTCCTCGACGAACTGGACGCCTCGGCCGCCTCGCGCGGGCTGGGCGACTCGATCCGTACGGTGCGTGCCGACATGGGCGCGCTCGAAGGCCTGGACTTCCAGGACGGCACGTACGACCTGGTGTGGGCCGAGGGATCGGCGTACAACATCGGCTTCGCCACCGCCCTGGAGCGGTGGAAGCGGCTGCTCGCCCCCGGTGGCGTGCTCGTCGTCTCGGAGGTCGAGTGGACGGCCGAGCACCCCTCGGCCGGGGTCCGCGCCTTCTGGGACCCGCAGTACGCGCTGGCCACCCGCGCTGCCAACAGCGCGGCGGCCGTCGCCGCCGGCTACGACGTCCTGGGTGCCTGCCTCCAGCCGGACGCCGACTGGGACGAGTACTACGGGCCGCTCGGCGAGCGCGTCGCCGCCGCCGACCCGGCCGTGCCGGGCATGACCGAGGCCCTCGCCATGACCCGCGAGGAGATCGAGGTGCGCCGCCTGTACGGCGCGGAGTACGGGTACACGGGATACGTCCTGCGGCCCGTCGACCCGCGCTGGCGGACCCGCCCCGAGACCCCGGCCGACCGCTCGGCGGTGCACGCGGTCAACGCCGCCGCGTTCCCGACCGAGGGCGAGGCCGACCTGGTGGAGGCGCTGCGCGCCGACTCCGGTGCCTGGCTGCCGGGGCTCTCGTACGTCGCCGAGGCGCCGGACGGGTCGGTGGCCGCGTACGCGCTGATCACCCGGTGCCACGTCGGCGGCGCCCCGGCTGCGGCGCTCGCCCCTGTCGCGGTCTCCCCGGAATTCCAGCGGCAGGGGGCGGGGGCCGCGGTCACGCGCGCCGTGCTCGATGCCGCGCGGGTCCGGGGCGAGCGGCTGGTGCTGGTGCTCGGGCACCCGGAGTACTACCCGAGGTTCGGCTTCACGCCTGCCTCGGAGCTCGGTATCCGGCCGGGTTTCGACGTACCGGACGAGGCCATGAGGGCGCTCGTGCTGGACGGTTCGGCCGGGCTGCCGAGCGGTGAGATCCAATACCCGGAGGCATTCGGGGTCTGATCCGCCGCACAAGTGGGAAGTCCTGCCCCTGTCGCACCCGTGACAGGGGCAGGACCTTTTCCGCCGCCCCTGGTACGGCCGAAGTACGGACAAGCGGCTTTTGTACGGCAGACTTGGCAGCCGGGAACCGAAGCGAAGGATGGTTATGCCGACCACACCCGCCACCGTGGCGAACAGCACGCCCAGTGAAAGTCGCAGCGGATCAGCGGGAGAATCCGCCGAGATCCTCCTCGAACTGGTCGACGAGAGCGGCAACACCATCGGCACCGCGGAGAAGTTGTCCGCCCATCAGCCCCCGGGGCAGCTGCACCGGGCGTTCTCGGTGTTCCTGTTCGACGAGACGGGCCGGCTGCTGCTCCAGCAGCGCGCGCTCGGCAAGTACCACTCCCCCGGCGTCTGGTCCAACACCTGTTGCGGCCACCCGTACCCGGACGAGGGCCCCTTCGCGGCGGCCGCGCGGCGTACGCACGAGGAGCTGGGCGTCTCCCCCACGCTGCTCGCGGAGGCGGGCACGGTCCGCTACAACCACCCCGACCCGGCGTCGGGTCTGGTGGAGCAGGAGTTCAACCACCTCTTCGTCGGTCTGGTGCAGTCGTCGCTGCGGCCGGACCCGGAGGAGGTTGGGGACACCGCGTTCGTGACGCCCCAGGAGCTGGCGGAGCAGCACGCGAAGGACCCGTTCTCGGCGTGGTTCATGACGGTGCTGGACGCGGCGCGTCCGGCGATCCGTGAGCTGACGGGGGACGCGGCGGGCTGGTAGCCCCCGAACCCCCCGGGCCTTCTGGACTAACCGCCCGCGGCGAGCGGCAGGGCCGCCCAGATGACCTTGCCGCCGCTCGCGGTGTGCTCGACGTCGCAGACTCCGCCGGCCTCGCCCGCGATCTCCCGTACGAGCAGCAGCCCGCGCCCGCCGGTCTGCGCGTAGTCCGTCTCCAGCGGTTTGGGGCGGTAGGGGTGGCTGTCCTCCACCGAGACCCGTATCCACTCGGCGCCGATGGCGACCTCCACGGCCAGCTCCGGGGAGAGCAGGGCCGCGTGCTTGACCGCGTTGGTGACCAGCTCGGAGACGATCAGCAGGAGTCCCTGCACCAGGTCGTCGGCGGCCGGGACGCCCTGTCGGCGGATCAGGTCACGGACCGCGTGCCGGGCCTGCGGGACGGAGATGTCCACCGCCGGAGCGGTGAACCGCCAGACTCCTTCGTACGCCCGGGGAGGGCTCGCGGAGTCTTCGGCGCCCGTGCCCGGCGGGGCGCCGACGCCCCCGTCGGGGGGTGGGGCGCTCTCACGGCTCTCCATCATCGGGCACCCGCCCTCATGCTCGGTCATGACCACGTTTCGAGTGTTCGGGGCGGGGAGGTCCGGACCATCGGGCTGAACACAAGTCAGCGGCAAGAGACGTCTAATGACTGATTCTGCTCGTCTCTAGGCCGCCTATTGGCCGTTTGACGGTCAGTTGGGCGACCGGTTCTGATCTTCCGGCTTGCTGAACTCGGCCCTTCCCGTGGGCTCCTGCGGGGCCCGGCCCGCTTCGGCGGAACTCGGTGCTCCGTCGGCCTCCGGGGCCGGCGGGGCCGTCGGCGGCCGCATCGTCTCCGACACCATGGACACGACCCGGCGTCCGCCGAGGCCGATCGAGATCAGGCCGAGTCCGTCGAAGAGCAGGGCCAGCGAGAAGAAGGTGCCGAGGACGTACAGGCTGCTGTGCGGCCAGTCGAAGAGCACCAGGAGGCCGAGCAGCAGGCCGAAGGCGCCCTGGACCAGCGTCCAGCCGAACTGCGGGCCGCGCACCACCACGCTGCCGACCACCCGGAAGAGACCACCGGTCAGGAAGAGCAGGGCGGCGAACATCGTCAGTGCCTCGGCGCTGACGACCGGGTGGCGGATGACGACGACACCGGCCGCGATGTTGAGCGCGGCGACGACGACGCCCAGCCAGAAGAAGTTGGTGCCCCGCGACTGCACCGACTGGAGCAGGCCGACGAGCCCGCCGACCAGCAGCAGCCAGCCGAACAGCACCATCGAGGTCAGTGTGGCGAAGCCCGTGTAGATGAGCCCGACCACTCCGCCGATGACCAGCAGAATGCCCAGGAAGGCCAGCCAGCCGAAGTTCCGGCTCAGCTTCTTGGTCGCGCGGTTCGGTTCGGTCCGGTCGGTCCGGTCGGTCCGGTTCGGTTCCACCATGCGAGCGCTCCTCGGTCGGCCCCCGTGCCTGCCTCGGCCCCCCGATGCTCCGATCATAGGTTCGGCGGGGGCGGATAGCATCCGGCGCATGCAGCTGCCACCCCGGGTGAATCACACCGTCGTCGACTCCACAGCCACCGTCGTGCTCTCCCACCCCGCCAAACGCAACGCGATGACGGTGGACATGTGGCGCGCACTGCCCGGGCTGCTGGCCGGGCTGGCCGCCGATCCGGGAGTGGGCGCACTGGTCCTGACGGGTGAGGGGGACACCTTCTGCGCCGGTGCGGACATCTCCGCGCTGCGCGGGCCCTGGGACGCCGGTTCCTCGCCGCAGGAGCTGGCCGTACGTGCCGAGGAGGCCCTCGCCGCCTTCCCGAAACCGACGCTGGCGGCGGTGCGCGGGTACTGCGTGGGCGGCGGAAGTCAGCTGGCCGCCGCGTGCGACCTGCGGTTCGCGGAGGAGGGTGCGCTCTTCGGGGTGACCCCGGCCAAGCTGGGCATCGTCTACCCGGCGTCGTCGACGCGCCGGCTGACCGCCCTGGTGGGGCCGTCCGCCGCCAAGTACCTGCTCTTCTCGGGCGAGTTGATCGATACGGAGCGGGCGCTGCGCACCGGTCTGGTCGACGAGGTGCTCCCGGCCGGGCAACTCGCCAAGCGGGTGGCCGAGTTCACCCGCGTACTGGTGTCGCGGTCGCGGCTGACCCAGGCGGCGGCGAAGGAGTTCGCGGACGGGCGGACCGACCGGGACGCGTACTGGGCGGAGCAGGAGCGCGGCAGCGGCGACACCGCGGAGGGTGTCGCCGCCTTCCTGGAACGGCGTCGGCCGCGCTTCGGCTGGACCGCGCCGCAGGAGCGACAGGACTGAACCGGGGCCCTCAGCGGGCGGACCGGGCGGCCGTCACTCGGCGCTCTTGGCGCGCCAGTACGCGACCAGGTCCGCCGGGGCCTTGTCCGGGGAGCCCGCGTCGTGCGGCGGCTGGGGGTCGTACTCGATCATCAGCTGGATGCTCTGGGCGGCGAACTCGCCCGCGATCTTCTCCGCCAGGGTGAGGCCCATGTCGATGCCGGAGGAGACACCCGCGGCGGTGACGTACTTGCCGTCGAAGACGACCCGCTCCCCCGTCGGCTCCACGCCGAGCCCGGCCAGGGTGTCCAGGGCCAGCCAGTGCGAGGTGGCGCGACGGCCCTTCAGGAGGCCGGCCGCGGCGAGTGCGAGGGAGCCGGTGCAGACGGAGGTCGTCCAGGTGGTGGTCGGGTCGACGGCGCGCAGCCAGTCGTGCAGGGCCGCGTTCTCCAGCTGGCCCGTCCGGTCGGGGCCGCCGGGGACGACCACGATGTCCGGGCGGGTCACCTCGGCGAAGGACTTGGTGGCGACGAGAGCGAGCTCGCCCCGGTCGTTGAGGACGGGCCCCGCCTCCGCGGCGACGAAGACGGTCTCCGCGCCGGGGAGGTGGCCGAGGGTGTCGTACGGGCCGATGGCGTCGAGGGTGGTGAAGTGCTCGTACAGGGCGATGGCGATCTGCATGGTGCGGCTCCGTGGTTGTCGGGTTGTCGGGTGGGTGTGGGTACGGGCGTGGGTGCGGCTGTCGGCGTGGTCAGTCGGCAGCCAGGGGGCGGAAGCGGCGGCGGTACTCGGCCGGGGCCGTGCCCAGGGTCTTGACGAAGGCGCGCCGCATGGCCTCGGGCGTGCCGTAGCCGCAGGTGCGGGAGATGGCCTCGACGCCGTCGGCGCTGTCCTCCAGGAGGCGGCGGGCGTGTTCGACGCGTACCCGCTCGACGTAGCGGCCGGGGGTGGTGCCGGTCTCGGCCTGGAAGGCGCGGGCGAAGTGACGGGGCGACAGGCTGGCACGGGCGGCCAGGGAGTCGACGGAGAGGTCGGCGTCCGGGTGCTCGGAGATGTACTGCTGTACGTCGCGCAACGGCTCGCGTACGGCGGTCTGGGCGGACAGCTGGGCGCTGAACTGGGCCTGGTTGCCCGGCCTGCGCAGGAAAACGACCAGGTGTCTGGCGACGGTCAGGGCGGTCTCGCGGCCGTGGTCCTCCTCGACGAGTGCGAGCGCGAGGTCGATGCCGGTGGTGACTCCGGCGGAGGTGGAGACGTGCCCGTCGCGCACGTAGATGGAGTCGGGGTCGACGTCGACCTCGGGGTGGGTACGGGCCAGGGTCTCGCTGTAGCGCCAGTGCGTGGCGGCCCGTCGGCCGTCCAGCAGTCCGGCCCCGGCCAGCAGGAAGGCCCCGGTGCAGACCGAGACGAGCCGCCCGGCACGCGCCCCGTGCGTACGCAGCCAGTCGACGAGCGCCGGATCGGCGTCCCGGGTGCCGTGGCCGCCGGGGACCAGGAGGGTGGTCCTGGTGCCGCTGCCCGGGGCGAGGCGGTCGGCGAAGGCCGCGAGGGTGGTGTCCGGGGTGAGGGTGAGGCCGCTGCTGGTGCGGACCGGGGCGCCGTCGAGGGTGGCGGTGCGGATGTCGTACGGCCTGCCGGTGGCGTACCCGGCGCCCGCGAAGACCTCCAGCGGGCCGGTCACGTCGAGGCTCTGCACGCCGTCGAAGAGCACGACCAGGACGAGTTCGGGGCGCTGTTGCGTCATGCCCTCCATGCTTCTGGACCCCGCGCATGGCCGCAATGACGAGTACCCCACCTTTCCTGCCATCGCCGTCGTGGCGGTCGGCGGCGCGCGGGGCTGTACCGACGTACTAACCAGTCGGTAACGTGCTGGGTATGACTGAGACGACTGAGACCTCCCCGCTCCCCGCCCGCGCCGGACGTCGCTGCCACAACCCGCTCAACTCGCTGCACTCGACGGTCTACTTCTCGCCCGAGTACGCCGAGGCGCTCTCCGCGATCGGCATCGACGACCCCGAGGCCCCGTTCTTCGTGGGCCGGGTCGCCGCACTGGGTCCGGTCGGTCCCGGCGTGGTCGCCGCCGCCTTCTACAACTACAACTACGAGCTGATCACCAAGGTCCTGCCGGGCCTCTGGAAGACGGTGACCCCCGAGGCCGTGCTCGACGCCCGGATGCGGGCCGCGGACGCCTCGCTGCGGCGGCTGCTCGGCGCGGAGGTGATCGCCTCCGACGAGATGGCCGAGGCCGCGGCGCTCGCGGTACGGGCCACCGAGGCGTGCTCGCGGGAGGCCAGGCCGCTGTACGCCGCCCACGCCGACCTGCCGATGCCCGACGTACCGCACCTCGCGTTCTGGCACGCGGCGACGCTGCTGCGCGAGCACCGGGGCGACGGCCACCTCGCCGCGCTGCTCACCGCCGGGCTCGACCCGGTGGAGGCGCTGGTCAGCCACACCGCCACCGGACGGGGCATGAACCCGCGCTGGGTGCTGCGCACCCGTGGCTGGTCGCGCACCGACTGGGAGGCTGCGGCCGACCGGCTGCGGGCGCGCGGGTTCCTGGACGCCGAGGGCGAGCTGACCGAGGCGGGCGTCGCACTGCGCGCGAGCATCGAGGACACCACGGACCGGCTCGACCTGGCGCCGTACGAGCACCTGGGCGCGGCCGGGGTGGAGCGGCTGACCGAGCTGGGGCGCGGCTTCCTGATGACGGCGGCGGCCGCGGGGGCGTTCCCGGAAACGCTGGTCGGGAAGGGCTGAGCGGGGCGGGTCCGCCACCGGCTTCTGGCGATCCGCTGCGTGGCGCCGCTCCCCCGCACGGCAGAATGCAGGGGCACCACAGTTGAGGTGCGACATGCACTGCCCGCAGGAGAAGGCGAGTCGGTAACACCGTGACGACGTCCATCGAAAGCATCGAAAGCAGGATCGCCGGGGAACTCGGCGTAAAGGACCGGCAGGTCAAGGCCGCCGTCGAGCTGCTCGACGGCGGCTCGACCGTTCCGTTCATCGCTCGCTACCGCAAGGAAGCGACGGAGATGCTCGACGATGCGCAGCTGCGCACGCTGGAGGAGCGGCTGCGGTATCTGCGGGAGCTGGAGGACCGCCGCTCGGCGATCCTGGATTCCGTACGGGAGCAGGGCAAGCTGGACGACGCCCTTCGGGCGCGGATCCTGGCGGCCGAGACCAAGGCGCGGCTGGAGGACATCTACCTCCCGTTCAAGCCGAAGCGGCGTACGAAGGCGCAGATCGCGCGCGAGGCCGGGCTGGCTCCGCTGGCGGAGGGCCTGCTCAAGGACCCCTCGGTCGACCCGCTGGCCGCCGCCGCGGCCTTCGTCGACGCGGACAAGGGGGTCGCGGACGCGGCTGCCGCGCTGGACGGGGCCCGGTCGATCCTCACCGAGCACTTCTCGGAGGACGCCGACCTGATCGGCGAGCTCCGCGAGCGGATGTGGTCGCGCGGCCGTCTGTCGGCGAAGGTGCGCGACGGCAAGGAGGAGGCGGGCGCGAAGTTCGCCGACTACTTCGACTTCGCCGAGCCTTTCACCGCACTGCCCTCGCACCGGGTGCTGGCGATGCTGCGCGGCGAGAAGGAGGACGTCCTCGACCTGGTCCTGGAGCCGGAGCCGGACGACTCGGAGCTGACGGGCCCGTCCTCGTACGAGAGCATGGTCGCCCGTCGTTTCGGGATCGCGGACCGTGGCCGTCCGGGTGACAAGTGGCTTGCGGACACGGTGCGTTGGGCGTGGCGGACGCGGATCCTGGTGCATCTGGGCATCGACCTGCGGCTGCGGCTGCGCACGGCCGCCGAGGACGAGGCGGTACGGGTCTTCGCGGCGAACCTTCGCGACCTGCTGCTCGCGGCCCCGGCCGGGACGCGGGCGACGCTGGGCCTCGACCCCGGTTTCCGTACGGGCGTGAAGGTCGCCGTCGTGGACGCCACCGGCAAGGTGCTGGCCACGGACGTCATCCACCCGCACGTACCGGCCAACCGGTGGGACGAGGCGCTGGGCAAGCTGGCGCGGCTGGCGAAGGAGCACGCGGTCGAGCTGATCGCGATCGGCAACGGGACCGCGTCCCGGGAGACCGACAAGCTGGCCGGTGAACTGATCGCCGCGCACCCGGAGTTGAAGCTCACCAAGGTGATGGTGTCCGAGGCCGGGGCTTCGGTGTACTCGGCTTCCGCCTTCGCCTCGCAGGAACTGCCGGACATGGACGTCTCGCTGCGCGGCGCGGTGTCCATCGCGCGGCGGCTGCAGGACCCGCTGGCCGAACTGGTGAAGATCGACCCGAAGTCGATCGGTGTCGGCCAGTACCAGCACGACCTGTCGGAAGTGAAGCTGTCGCGCTCGCTGGACGCGGTCGTCGAGGACTGTGTGAACGGGGTGGGGGTCGACGTCAACACGGCGTCGGCGCCGCTGCTTTCGCGGGTCTCCGGCATCGGCTCCGGGCTCGCGGAGAACATCGTCGCGCACCGGGACACCCACGGCCCCTTCCGGTCGCGGAAGGCCCTGAAGGACGTGGCACGGCTGGGTCCCAAGGCGTACGAGCAGTGCGCGGGCTTCCTGCGGATCCGGGACGGGGAGGACCCGCTCGACGCGTCGAGCGTGCACCCGGAGGCGTATCCGGTGGTGCGGGCGATGGCGAAGTCGTCGGGCGCCGGGACCCTGGTGGGGAACGTGGAGGTGCTGCGCGGGCTGCGGGCGGCGGACTTCGTGAACGACAAGTTCGGCCTGCCGACGGTGTCGGACATCCTGAAGGAACTGGAGAAGCCGGGACGGGACCCGCGTCCCGCGTTCAAGACGGCCACCTTCAAGGACGGCGTCGAGAAGATCGGCGACCTGGCGGCCGGAATGATCCTGGAGGGTGTCGTCACGAACGTGGCGGCGTTCGGCGCCTTCGTGGACGTCGGGGTGCACCAGGACGGACTGGTGCACGTGTCGGCACTGTCGAAGACCTTCGTCAAGGACCCCCGGGACGTGGTGAAGCCGGGCGACGTGGTGCGGGTGAAGGTGATGGACGTCGACATTCCGCGCAAGCGGATCTCGCTGACGCTGCGGCTGGAGGACGAGGCCGGAGACACCTCACGGCGCTCTTCCGGCGGATCGCGTTCCGGTGAGGCGGAGGGGCGTCCGCCGAGGCAGCGCCAGGGCGGCGGCGAGCGCGGCCAGGGTCGCCAGGGCGGCCAGGGCCGGCAGGGTCAGGGCGGCCAAGGGCGTCAGGGACAAGGCGGCGGTCGGCAGCAGCGCGGCGGTGGCGGCGGCGGCCGGTCTGCGGGCGGTCCCGCGCCGGCCAACAGCGCGATGGCGGACGCGCTGCGCAGGGCGGGTCTGACGGACCCGGGGAAGCGCGGCTGACGGACTGGTGCGGGAGGGGGGCCGGGGCACGGGGAGTTGACTCCGCTCCCCCGGTCCCCCTCCCGACGTGTTGCCGCAGCGGCCCTTCACACGGCCGGTCGGGCCCGCGTCGTGTCACTGGCCGTACTCGTCAGCTGGTCCGCCCTCGGCAGGTCCGTGCCGCCGTTACGGGGCCGGGGCGTCAGGCTGGTGACGAGGCGGCCGACCGGTGCCGGGGTGCGCGGTGCGTTCCGGCGGGACGGGTCGGGGGTTCCGACGTACAGCCAGCCGATGACCCTTTCGTGCGGGGCGAGTTCTAGCAGGGAGCGGACGCCCGGCGAGCCGACGGACGTGCCGGTGCGCCAGATGCTGCCGTAGCCCCGGTCGTGCAGCAGGAGCGTCAGAGAGTCGACCATGGCGCTGCTCGCGGCGAGCTGTTCCCAGTCGGGAACCCGGTGGTTGCGCTTGGGCGCGAACACCAGGGTCGCGACGAGCGGCGCGCGCAGCGGCTTGCGCAGTTCGCGCCGTACGGTCTCCGGGTCGCCGCCGCCCAGCGCCCAGGTCTCGCCCAGTGCCTCCCGGCCGTCGCCTCGTACGAGGATCCACCGCCAGGGGCGCAGGCGGCCGTGGTCGGGTGCGGTGGCGGCCCAGCCGAGCAGATCGACGAACTCCGCATCGCTGGGGGCCGGTTCGGTCAGCCGGTGCTCGCTGCGCCGGGTCCGGATCGCGGTTTCCAGCTCCATGCTCCTCCTAGGATTCGTTGGTGCTGCACGCGCGGCTCGGCGCTCAGGCTCGCTGCTGGGGCAGCCAGAAGGAGCGCAGGCCCCGGGCGGCGGCGAGGCGGTCGCGGGCCATGCAGGTGGCCGCGCCCGCGGTGCTGATGTTGAGGTCCTTGGCGCGGCCGAAGATCTCGGTGAGGCGTTGCGGTATCAACTCCGCGCGGCGGCGCACCCGTTGCATGTCGTGGCCCGCCGGGTGCAGTTCGTCGACGACCTGGACCAGACCGAGTGCGTTGATCACGAAGTCCGGCGCATAGAGGATGCCGCGCGCCATGAGCCGGTCGGCGACGGCGGTCGATACCAGTTGGTTGTTGGCTCCTCCCGCGACGACGCGGCAGCGCAGGCTGTCCGCGAGGTCCAGGTCGATGACGTTGCCGACGGCGTTCGGGCTGAGGACGTCCACGTCGAGGAGGTAGAGCTTCTCGCGGGTCACCACCTCGGCGCCGTACGTCTCGGCCACCCGTGCGGCCTTCTCCTCGTCGATGTCGGCGACGGTCAGCCGGGCGCCGCCCTCGGCGAGGTGGGCGGCCAGGCTGGCTCCCACCTTGCCCACGCCGTCGATGGCGACGTGGCGGCCCTGGAGGCTGTCGCTGCCGTCGAGGTGGGTCAGGCAGGCCCGGATGCCCAGGCTCACCCCGTACCCGGTCATCGCGCCGGACTCGCCGGAGCCGCCGTCCTCGACGTCCAGGCCGCGTATCCAGCGCGACTCCTTCTGCATGATGCGCAGGTCGTCGGTGGTGATGCCCATGTCGCAGGCGGCGATGTACCGCCCGGAGAGGCTCTCGACCGCCTGGCCGAATGCGCGGAGCAGGGTCTCCGACTTCTCCGTGCCGTTGCCGCCGAAGATGACCGCCTTGCCGCCGCCGATGTCGAGTCCGGCACAGGCCGCCTTGTACGTCATCGCGCGGGAGAGCCGCAGCGCGTCGTCGAGGGCCTGTTCCTCGTCGCGGTACGGGAGGAAGCGGACCCCGCCGAGTGCCGGGCCCAGCAGTGTCGAATGAATGGCGATGACACACCGGAGCCCGCCGGGGCCCGAGGTGAACAGAACCTGCTCGTGGCCTTCCATGTCCTTGAAAACGCTCATCACCCGTCCCGGGGTCCGATCCGTGCCGGACGGCCGGGCGGCCCCCTCCAGGCAAGGGGGCCGCCCGGCCGTCCGGCCGAGGTCTGCGGTCGCGCGGCCGTGCGGACCGTGGTGCGGTGGGCGCGGCCGCGCGGCCAGGTGACTGTGCGGCTGCGCGGCTGCCCGGCTACGCGGCCTTCTGCGTGCCGGAGGCCAGCAGTGCCGCGTCCAGGACGTCCCAGAGCGCGCACAGCGAGGAGAGGAAGTCCTCCACGCCCTGCTCGATCTGCTCGCTGTTCGACGCGTCCATCACGGTCGAGACGGCCTTGATCACATTGGCCTCGTGCTGCTGCTCGGCACCGGAGTCGCCCCAGTGCTCGGCCAGGTAGTGCATCTCGGGCTCGTCGATGTCGGTCCGGTAGTGACCGGAGTCGACCAGGGCCCGCTTCTCGCCGGGGATCAGCGACTGGTTGGAGATGATCTCCAGGGCGAGCGCGGTACCGAGGTTGCGGACGGTGGTCGCGGCGTCGGCGGAGAAGCGCCGCTCGAACACTTCGATGGCGGCGGCCGCCTGGGCGGTGAGGCCGGTCTTCGGGTCGTACCCGGGCAACCCGGACAGGAGCCGGTCCGACTGCTCCTTGAGCCACGCCTCGACCTGCTCGGTGTCGTACACGTCGCCGAACACCCGGGACCCGCTGCGGTTGACGATGTGGCCGGCCATGGTGGCGAGTTCGGGACCGTGCCCGGCCTCGCTGTCGACGATCTCCTCGATGAGGAGCGCCTGCTCCTCCCAGCCCAGGCCGCGCAGCGCGGCGGGGAACTCTCCGCCGGGACGGGTCGAGGAGCAGAACGACTGCACCTGGTGGAAGAGCGCGCCGGACACTTCGGGGGTGGGCGGAGCCGCTGCCCAGTGCTCGTAGAACGGGTGCTCGAAGACGCGGTGTGTCTTGATCCGGTCGATCAGCATTTCGGTCGTCGTCATCGATTCCTTCTCCGGTGAGGGGGATGGTTTCCGGACGGTGCGCCCGTCCGGGATGGACCGTGCGGATCAGGCGTACTGCAGCTGCGAGGGGTCGACCTTGGGCACGGAGAAGCCGATCTTCTCGATGTGCCCGGCTATCGAGGTCTTGTACAGCTCGCGGAGTTCTCCGTTGTCGTGCTTGCGCAGGCCCCAGCGGACCGCGAGCCGGCCCCGGCGGGAATCGGGGCGGCCGAACATGTCGAGGGCCATCGGGTAGAACTTGTCCAGCGCTTTCTGGGCGCGGTCGCGGGAGGCGCCACCGGCGTCGTACGACTGCTGCATCAGCCGCTTTCCGTAACCGAAGTGCCTGGCCTCCTCCTTGAGGATCGCGGCGGCTTCTTCGCGCAGCGGCTCATAGGTGCTGTCGACCATTTCCTTGATCTGGAAATGTCCTTCGAGTTCGCAGAGGAAGCTAAAGGCGGCGCGCTCCTCCCACACGCTGAACTGCGTCGTCATGCTCTCGGCCGGGAAGTAGCGCCGGTCCGCCACCGCCTGGTCGACCATGTGCGAGGTGTCGATTCCGAGCGGGGTGAGCAGTCTGGCGAAGCGCCGGAAGTGGTCGACCTCCTCCATGCCGAACTTCAGGCACATGTACCGCTCGTCGGCGTTGGGGGCCAGCGGATAGAAGGAATTGACGTAGGTGTCCCCCGCGCTCAATTCCCCTTCGCCGTTGGCGAGCATTTGATGGGTCAGCACCTCACGGTATTCCTCCGGGAGTTCACCGACGTTTCCCAGGTCCACGGTGTCGGAAAATACATTCGCCATACGAATTTCCCTCCGGGTAGCTGATGAATTTGAGCCTATCCGGCGGAAACACGGCTCCGGTAGGCCACGAAGGTGCCATCCGGCCGGGGCTCGATGGGAGTAGCCGACTGGTACTTTCGGGGTACTTCTAGGGTGCCTTCGCGGTTCCCTTCGCGGTTCCCTTCGGGGTTCCTTCTGGGTTCCTTCGGGGGCGTGGGGAAATGCTTCTGCCCCTGTCGTGCACGGACCGGATCCGTGTGCGACAGGGGCAGAAGTGGGAGTGCTGGGGCGGGGGTTCAGCCGCCGTTGCGCTCCGGCGGGCGGATGTAGGTCAGGGTGTGGTGGGAGACGACCTTGCCGGCGGTGTCGGTCGTGGTGGCCGTTCCGTAGACGATCAGGCGGCCGGGCCGCAGGATCGTGGACTCGCAGAACAGGTCGGTGCGGGCGGGGCCGAGGAAGCTGGTGGTCATCTGCTGGGTGACCGAGGGGTCGTCCTCGCCGAACAGGGACATGATCGCGATCCAGCAGGTCACGTCCGCGAGCGTCATGGCACAGCCGCCCTGGAGGACGCCGCCCGGCCGGAACAGTTCGGGCCGCTGCGGCAGGGAGACCCGGGCCGTTCCTTTGCCGACCTCGTCGACCCGGAATCCCCACCAGGGGCCGAAGGGGCTCTTGTCCAGGACCGCTTGGGCTGCGTCGAGATCAATCATCGGAGGAACATAACAGCAACCGGAGGACCGAAACATCGGGCACCGAACACAATAGGACTGATTCACAAGGGAGTTGACTCGTCGTCAACTGTTGTCCGGCTCCGCGTCGGGGTGCCATTCCGGCCGGTCACGTCTCGGTCCGTACCGGGAGACCAGGAGTGCCGCCTCCACCCGGTTGGTGGCCGAGAGTTTCGTCATCCCGTGGTGGACGTGTTTCTTGACGGTGTTCTCCGTGATGTGCAGGTTCGAGCCGATCTGCTTGTTCGTCATTCCGGCCGCCAGCAGGAGCAGTACGTCGTGCTCGCGCGAGGTGAGGTTCGAGATCTCCGGCGGGGCCGCGGGGGCCGGGTGTTCGACGCCGACCTCGGAGAGCTGGTCGTGCGGCAGCAGGTACACGGCGCAGCCCCGGCTCACCAACGCGACCACGGTGACGAAGTCCTCCTGGAGGATGTCCAGGCCCATGAATCCGGCGACCTTCGCCCGTAGCGCGTCCTGGATCGTCAGGGCGGAGCCGTGGCTCCACAGCACCACGATCGAGACGTGCGGGCCGACCGCGCCGACGAGCCGGTGGAAGTCCTCGCCGGAGAGCTTGCGCAGGTGGAGCAGCACGATGTCGGGACACTCGCGGTCCACGGCGGCCCGTACGCCCTCGAAGTCCTGTGCCACTCCGGCCACGTCGAGCCCGGGAGCCTCCCGGACCATGGCGAGCAGGCCGGACCGGGTGACGACCTGGTCATCGGCGATCAGCAGCTGGGTGCGTCGCTCGTGTCGCTCGTGTCGCTCGTGTGCTGTCTCGGTCCACGGGCACGGGATCTCCGGACGGGGTGGGGCCGGGGGCCGTGCGCCTTGCGGGCTCTGCTGATGTGAAGGATCAACCTCAACTGGCATCGGCACGTACCCCATGGCACCACGGAGCCGACGCCGTGCGATACGCCTCATTCAGCCGCGCGGAAACCTCCTACCGAAGGTGTACGCGGGGCTGTTCCACTCCGTCGAAGTGATGAGGTTCGGATTGCGGACCGGTGACGGGCCGGTGGCCGGGGCGTGCGCCCGGGCACCGGCCGCACGGCCTCACACCTCGGTGACCTTGCCCTGCTCGACGCCTACCCGGCGGGTGGTGCGGACCGCGTCCAGCATCCGCCGGTCGTGCGTGACCAGCAGCAGCGTCCCCTCGTACGACTCCAGGGCCGATTCCAGTTGTTCGATCGCGGGGAGGTCGAGGTGGTTCGTCGGCTCGTCCAGGACCAGGAGGTTGACGCCCCGGCCCTGGAGGAGGGCGAGTGCCGCACGGGTGCGTTCGCCCGGGGAGAGGGTGGTGGCCGGGCGCAGTACGTGCTCGGCGCGCAGGCCGAACTTGGCCAGCAGGGTGCGGACTTCGGCCGGTTCCGTTTCCGGTACGGCGGCCGAGAAGGCGTCCAGCAGGGTTTCCGCACCGTAGAAGAGGCCTCGGGCCTGGTCCACTTCGCCGACCACGACGCCGGGGCCGAGCACCGAGTCACCCTCGTCGAGCGGGAGCCGGCCGAGCATGGCTGCCAACAGGGTTGACTTTCCGGATCCGTTGGCTCCGGTGATGGCCACCCGGTCCGCCCAGTCGATCTGGAGCGAGACCGGACCGAAGGTGAAGTCGCCCCGGCGCACGGTGGCCCCGCGCATGGTCGCCACGACCGCGCCGGAGCGCGGGGCGGCGGCGATCTCCATCCGGAGCTCCCACTCCTTGCGGGGCTCCTCGACGACGTCGAGCCGCTCGATCATGCGCTGGGTCTGGCGGGCCTTCGCGGCCTGCTTCTCGCTGGCCTCGCTGCGCATGTTGCGGCCGATCTTGTCGCCGTCGGTGGACTTGCGGCGGGCGTTGCGCACGCCCTTGTCCATCCAGCCGCGCTGCATCTGCGCACGGCCCTCCAGGGCGGCCTTCTTGTCGACGAACTCGTCGAACTCCTCGCGGGCGTGCCGGCGGGCGGTGTCGCGCTCTTCGAGGTAGGCCGCGTAGCCACCGCCGTACAGCTTGATCTGCTGCTGGGCCAGGTCGAGTTCGAGGACCTTGGTGACGGTACGGGTGAGGAACTCGCGGTCGTGGCTGATGACGACGGTGCCGGCGCGCAGGCCCTTGACGAAGCTCTCCAGGCGTTCGAGGCCGTCCAGGTCGAGGTCGTTGGTGGGCTCGTCGAGGAGGAAGACGTCGTACCGGGAGAGGAGGAGGGACGCGAGTCCGGCGCGGGCGGCCTGGCCGCCGGAGAGGCCGGTCATCGGCTGGTCGAGGCCGACGGTCAGCCCGAGGGACGCGGCGACCTCCTCGGCCCGCTCGTCGAGGTCCGCGCCGCCGAGGTCGAGCCAGCGGTCGAGGCCGGTGGCGTAGGCGTCGTCGGCGCCGGGCGCGCCGTCGACCAGTGCCTGGGTGGCCGTGTCGAGCGCGAGCTGGGCGGCGGCGACGCCGGTGCGGCGGGCGAGGAAGTCGCGGACGGTCTCGCCTTCGCGGCGCTCGGGCTCCTGGGGGAGGTGGCCGACGGTGGCGGTGGGCGGCGAGAGCCGGAGCTCGCCGGACTCCGGGGCGTCCAGCCCGGCCAGCAGGCGCAGGAGGGTGGACTTGCCCGCTCCGTTGACTCCGACCAGGCCGATGACGTCGCCGGGGGCGATGACGAGGTCGAGGCCGGAGAAGAGGGTGCGGTCGCCGTGGCCGGCGGCGAGGTCTTTGGCGACGAGGGTTGCAGTCATGAGGGGTCGATCTTAATCGAGGTGGGGGTGCTGCTCCCCCTCGCGGCGGAGGGGGGCGGGCGCTGGCGCGTGGCGCTGGAAGGGTTGTGCGGTGTCGCGCCTGCGGCGGGCCGTGGGACGCCCCTCCCCGCCCCTTCCCGCTGCGCTCGATGTGCGGCTGCCGCCGCGTGGCGCCCGAAGCGTTCAGCGGTGTCGCGCCTGCGGCGGGCCAGTGCCCCACCCCAGCCCTTCCCGCTGTGCTCAATATGCGGCTGCCGCCGCGTGGCGCCCGAAGCGTTCAGCGGTGTCGCGCCTGCGGCGGGCGATGCCCCACCCCACCCCTTCACCTAAACCGCTCCGCGGGGCCAGGGGTTCGCACGCGCGGGTCGAGTGTGGTTGCTCGCGCAGTTCCCCGCGCCCCCAACTACGAGTACTCAGGGGCGCGGGGAACTGCGCGGCCAGCCACGTACCACCTGCACATGACCACCGGCCGTGGCCGGGCCCGCCACCTGCCCCCACCCACTCGCCCGCACGAGCCGGGGCCTGGGGCAGCGCCCCAGTTCGGGAAGGGGCGGGGAGGGGAACTGCCCCGTGCAGCGGACCCCCGCCCCCTCGATCAGCGGGCCATCGGGGTCGTCAGGACTCCGCCCATCGTCCGGGCCACCAGGTACGAGCTGCCTCGGGTCGCCCTCTCGTTCAGGGGGATCCGGTGTTTGCCCGGTTCCAGGAGACCCTCGAAGACCACCTCCGTGCGCGTCCGGTGCAGGCGGTCCTGGCGGTACGCGACCAGCTGGACCCGGCACGTCGAGGTGACTTCCACGCCCGCCTCGCCGTCCGCCGCGACCAGGCGGACCAACCGGCGCTGTTCCGGCGGCGTGCGGTCCAGCGCGTGTTCCAGCTGGGCCACCAGGAGCGGGACTATCGGGGCGTGGCCCTCCACGTAGGCGGGTTCGACTCCTGCTCTCGCGAAGGCTTCCCGTACCGCCGCCTTCTCGTGTTCGGCGATCGACCGGCCGAACGCCACCGCACCGTACGTCCGGATCTCGTCCGGCGGCACCCGGTCCGCGTTCTCGGCGATCTCCGCGCCGATGTTGATGGTGCGCAGCGCCGCCGCCAGCTTGGCGAGGACGGCTACGCGCGAGCCGATCAGGAGGACCCGCCGGCCGAGCGGGGCGGGGGCCGCCGGGTCGGTTTCCGGGAGGAGGCGGCTCAGTTCCGCGCGGTAGGTGTCCGCGTCGAAGCGGAACGGCCCTATGCCGTGGTAGCCGTCGCGGTCCAGGTCCGTGGTGTCCGTCGTCTGCCAGGCGAAGTCCCGCCAGACGATGTCGGCGCCGTCGCGCTCGATGACCGCCGTCACCGCGCCGCATTCGAGGCTCTCGCAGTCGGGGCAGCCGTAGATGACGTACCGCCCGCCGGGAAGCGGAGGTGCGGCTTCCAGGAGGAGTCTGCGGACGTGCGTGGTGAAGATGGCCGGTGGGACGTCGGACGCCAGCGGGGACACGGCGTCGAGGTCGGACAGCTGGTGGAGGAGGGGGCGGCCGTCGACGATGAAGTCCATGAAGTCGCGGTGCAGTTGATAGGCACCGGTGGCGAGAACTCCACCGGCCCGTATCGCCGGGGCCAGCCCGAAGGTCGCGTGCGCGGCAGACATGGGGTGAGTATCCCCAGTGGGGGTGCGTTGTGCGCACTGGATCGTGAATTCGGTGAGGGAGGGGTGGGTGGGGGCGGGGCGGGGTGGGGGCGGGGCCAGGGAGCGGGCGAGGGAGAGTGGTCTCCTTCTGTGTGCCGCTTCGGTCTCGTCCCCGTCCCGCCCCCGCCTTCCCGTTCTCGTCAGGGCTTGGGGGTGGTGCCCTCCGTGCCCGCTTCCGTACTGCCGGATGACGTGGCGCCGGATGACGTGGCGGCGGTGACGGCGTCGGCGCTGGTGCCTTCGCCGTTCCCCGTGCCCGGGCCGATGCGGAGCTCGAAGTCGCCGTCGTACTTCAGGTGACCCTCGATGACCGCCGACTCGACGGCCTCGACGCCCATCTCGCCCCGTACGATCAGCGGGTCGCAGCGCAGGTCGCGCATGAGTGCCACGCACATGCCGACCATGACCACGGCGAAGGGTGCCGCGACCAGGATCGTCAGGTTCTGCAGGCCCTTGAGCGCGTCGTCCTCGCCGTCGCCGATCAGCAGCATGACCGCCGCGACCGCTCCGGTGACCACGCCCCAGAAGATGACGACCAGCTTGGTCGGTTCGAAGGAGCCCTTCTGGGAGAGGGTGCCCATCACGATCGAGGCCGCGTCGGCGCCCGAGACGAAGAAGATGCCGACCAGGATCATCACCAAGATGCTGGTGACCGTGGCGATCGGGAACTCCTTGAGCAGGCCGAAGAGCTGGCCCTCGGGGGTCGCCTCGTCGGCGAGGTTGCCCGCTTCCTTCATCTTCATCGCGGTGCCGCCGAAGACGGCGAACCACAGCAGGCTGACCGTGCTGGGGACCAGGATGACGCCGCCGACGAACTGGCGGATGGTGCGGCCCCGGCTGATGCGCGCGATGAACATGCCGACGAAGGGCGTCCAGGAGATCCACCAGGCCCAGTAGAAGACCGTCCAGCTGCCGAGCCAGGTCGCGACGTCCTTGCCGCCGGTGGCCTCGGTGCGGCCGATGAGCTGCGGCAGGTCGCCGAGGTAGGCGCCGATGGAGGTGGGGATGAGGTCCAGCACGATGATCGTGGGGCCCGCGACGAAGACGAAGACGACCAGGAGGAGAGCCAGCACCATGTTGGTGTTGGACAGCCACTGGATGCCCTTCTCGACGCCGGAGACCGCGGAGGCGACGAAGGCCACGGTGAGGACGGCGATGATGGAGATCAGCAGGCCGGTGCCGGCCTTCTCCATCCAGCCGAGCTCCTTCATGCCGCTGCCGATCTGGAGCGCGCCCAGGCCCAGCGAGGCCGCCGAGCCGAAGAGCGTCGCGAAGATGGCGAGGATGTCGATGAAGCGGCCGACGCCGCCGTTGGCGCGCTTCTCGCCGATCAGCGGGGTGAAGACCGCGCTGATCGTCTGGCGGCGGCGACGGCGGAAGGTGCTGTACGCGATGGCCAGGCCGACCACCGCGTAGATCGCCCACGGGTGCAGCGTCCAGTGGAAGAGGGTGGTGGCCATCGCGGTCTGCATGGCTTCCGCCGCGTTGGCGGGGTCGGTGCCCGGCGGCGGGGAGCTGAAGTGGCCGAGCGGCTCACTCACTCCGTAGAACATCAGGCCGATGCCCATGCCGGCGCTGAACATCATCGCGACCCAGGAGACCGTACGGAACTCCGGCTTCTCGCCCTCTTCGCCGAGCGTGATCTTCCCGTAGCGGCTCACCGCGAGCCACAGCGCGAAGACGACGAAGGCGGAAGCAGCCAGTATGAACGCCCAGCCACCGTTGTGGATCAGGCCGTTGAGCATCTTGGTGGAGGCATCCTCCAGGGACTGCGTGGCGATGGCTCCCCAGAGCACGAACGCGAGCGTGAGCGCGGCGGTGACGCCGAACACGATGCGGTCGGTCTGTGGGCGCCGTGTGGTGTGCGGGCTGCCGGGCAGGTCCGCCATGACTGGCGAAGCTGCCCGGCTGTCCGACGACTGGTCGTCCTGGGACACGTGGGTCACCTTTCGGGTAGGGAGGATTCCCTGCCGCTACCCGGTATCACAGGTGACGCACGTCACGGTCCGCTAACAGCGCGTGTCGGGTTGCCCGGTTGTGAGGTGGTAGGCGGCTTTCTCGTCGAGGAGGAGGGGGATCAGGTCCCGCTGGGACTGCCTCAGGGGGACCCGGGCACCTGCCCGCGTCTTGGTGAAGTGGACGCCGTGCAGGGTGAGTTCGTCCTGGAAGGAGGCGATCTGAGGCTTGGTCAGGAGGTAGGCGCAGGGCGGGTCGGCCAGGACCTCGGCGGGTTTGGGCGGCTCGTTGTCGGCACCACCCAGATAGACGGGTCCCCGGTCGGCGTAACCGGCCAGCCTGGCCCGGCCGGTGGCCGCCTCGATCTTGCCGCGCCGCTGGGCGACGTAGCCCAGCGCGCCGTCGAGCGAGGCGGCGTGGGAGGCGACCCTGCGCCGCTGGTTGAGTGCCGTGTCCTGCTTCTCGGCGTCGCTGAGCGCGTCGACGCGGCTCTCGATGAGCAGGCCCACCGAGTGCTTGATGCCGGACGCGTTGCGCAGGATGCGCTCCTGGCCGTCACCCGCGACCTGCTTGACGGGTTCGCCGGTGACGGGGTCGGTCCAGATGCCGTACGTGCCGGTGCTGAAGCCGGAGGCGTGGGCGGCCGGGCGGACGTACTCCGCGGAGAGCTTCTTCGACTCGTCGTGGACGTGGGCGTCGGTGTTGAGGTTGCGCGGCCAGAGGTCGAAGAGGTCCTTGTCGTAGAACTTCGGGGTGGCCCCGTACTCGTGCAGGTCGTAGACCAGGTCGGGCCTGCGGTCGCGGATGACGGCGGCCATGGCGCGGCCCTCGGCGGTGGCCAGGGCGATGTGGTCGCGGTTGATGTCGGTGCCGTCGGAGTTGCCCCGGGTGTTGGCGGCGCGGCCGTCGGGGTTGGCGGTGGGGACCACGAGGACGGTGGTTCTGCGCAGGAAGTCCCGGGTGCGGTGGTCGGTGGCGTACGCGAGGTCGCGGACCTTGCTGAGGCAGGCTTCGCGGCCCGCCGGTTCGTTGCCGTGCTGACTGCAGATCAGGAGCACGGTGGAGGCGGTGTGCCGGCCCTCGCCGATCCGGACGAGCTGGAGCGGGCGGCCCTGTTTGGTGGTGCCGATGGAGGAGACGGAGACGCGGGAGGCGGCCCGGTCGACGGTGGCGAGGAAGTCCTGTTCCTCGGGCTGGGTGGTCCAGCGGGCGCCGTGGGACGACTCGAATCCGGTACGGGGAGGGGTGCGGCCGCCGTCCCCCGCCTGCGCGGGGGCGGCGAACAGCGGGACCGCCAGGGCGGCCGCGCCGAGGAGCGCGGTGAGGGCGCGGGTGCGGATCAACGGGAGCCTCCCGGCAGCGTCGGGGACTGCGGGGCGCGGCCCTGCGGGGCGTCCCCTGGCAGTCGGGACAGGTCCTGCGGGACTCCCACGCTGTCGCGGGCGCCCGGGGACAGCGGGGCGGCCTGGGCGTTGCCCGAGGTCGCGCGGGCGAAGGCGGGCGCGCCGCCGACGACGGGCAGCCTGGCCGACGTACCGGAGAGCGAGATGTCGACCGTGGGGCGGCTGTCCGGGGCTTCGACGAGGCCCGCGTCGGTGCCGCCGACGATCAGGGCGAGCCGGTGGCCCGCCGGGACCACGTGGTCGGAAGCGGCGAGGTCGATGGTGATCTCGTACGTTCTGCCGGGGGTCAGCGGACGGGCCTTTCCGTCGCCCCGGTAGTGGGCGAGGCTCGCCCAGCCCCGGGCGAAGACGGAGTGGTCGACGGCCTTGGTGTTGGCCTTGGTGTCCTTGAAGCAGGCGCTGTCGGCGGTGGTGCTCGCGCCCCAGCAGCTGCGGGTGGCCAGGGTGGTGATGCCCTCGCCCGAGGCCGCGTAGTTGCGGATGGTGTCGGGGCCGAGGTCGACGAGGACCGCGCTGAGGTTGGCGCTGGCGGTGGAGGGGGTCACCTTGAGGGTGACCTTGCCGGTGCCGGAGAGGCGCAGGTCGCGGGAGAGCGGCTTGGTGGTGAAGCCCGCCTTCTCGGGGGTGCCGGTGTCGATCTTCGCGGCCCAGGTGTCCTCGTCGAGGGCCGGGTCGTCGGTGAAGGTCTCCTTGGCGCCCGGCTTGGCGGGCTTGAGGGAGAGGGTGCCGACGCCGGGCGAACTTCCGTTGCCCGGGCGGACCTTGGTGGGCTCGGTGCCGCGCGGCGGCCAGACCCTGTCGGTGGTCCACCGGTCGGGGGCGCGTTCGATGTCGGCCATGGGCTCGCGGTCGATGCCGTTGTCGTAGCCCATGAGTTCGTGGTCGAACCAGCGGTGCAGGGTCTTCACCCACTCCGCCCGCCGGAAGTCGAACGGGTCGACGTGGCCCGTCTGCGACAGCCAGACCTTGCGGTCGACGCCCTGCTTCGCGAGGGCGTTCCACCAGGTGCCGAAGTGGCGCATGCGGACGTTGAGGTCCTGCATGCCGTGCACGGCGAAGACGCTGGCCTTCACCTTGCGGGCGTCGGGCACGAAGTCGCGGTCGGCCCACATGGCGGTGAAGTCGCCGTTGAGGGGCGCGTTGTCGGAGAGGTACTTCTTCACCGGGGCGCAGCGCTGGGCGTACTCGGCGTTCTCAATGTTCGCCGCGAGGTCTTCGGGGCCGCCGCCGTACAGGTCCGCGCCCTGCTGGAAGTAGTAGTCGTACCAGGAGGAGATCGCGCCGATCGGCACGATGGTCTTGAGCCCCTCGACCCCGGTGGCGGCGGTGCCGTTGGCGATGGTGCCGTCCCAGCTCTTGCCGATCATGCCGGTGTCGCCGTTGGACCAGGAGGCGCGGGTACGGTCGTTTCCGGTACGGGTCGTGTAGCCGGTGCCGCGCCCGTTCAGCCAGTCGATGACGGCCTTGGCGGAGGCGATCTCGGAGCGGCCGCCGATGTCGATGCAGCCGTCGGAGCGGCTCGTACCGGTGAAGTCGACGGCGACGTATCCGTAGCCGCGCGGTACGAAGTAGTTGTCGTAGAAGAGCGGGAGCTGGAGCGGCTTGCCGTCGGCGTCGTACGTCTTCTTCTGGCTCTCGTTGCCGCGTCCGCAGCAGCGGTAGTACGGGCTGGCGTCCATGATGACGGGGACCCGGCGGCCGGAGCGGTCGAGTTCGCGGGGGCGGACGATGTCGACGGCGACCCGGTCGGTCTTGCCGTCCCTGTCACCGTCGACGCGGGTGTCGACCCAGACGGACTCGCGGACGGCCTTGTCGTACGAGTAGACGGGCTTGCTCTCGGTGGGCCCGGCCGCCGCGGCGGCGGCTTCGGCCCGCGGTGCGGCCGTCGGGCTCTCCTGGGCTCCCTGGGCGGCGCCCGCCGGGACCAGCAGAACGGCCGTCATCGCGGCCACGGTCATGGGTACGAGCGTTCTCCACTTCGGGCGCCTGGCCCGCGCTGGTATCGACATGGCGGGACGGTAACGCTCTCCACTCCCCTGCGACAGGGGGCGTGGGCGAGCCGGAGGCGGCGCGCGTCGGCAAAAGGGATACCGGGTCACATGTCGGCCGCATGGCAATCATGTGACAGCAGCGACCATGGACATGACTGGTGGCTCAGGGGCTGAATAGAGTGCCAACACATCGTTCCACCTGACCACTTGGAGCACTTGTGCACCGCAGACTCATTGCCCCGGGCGTGCTCGCCGCAGCCACCCTGCTGCTGGCGATCCCGGCATCCGCGGCGTCCTTCACCCCGGGCGCCCCGGGCATCGGCGACCCCTACTACCCGGCCAGCGGCAACGGCGGCTACGACGTCTCCCACTACGACCTGCGGCTGAAGTACCAGCCCACGACGGACCTGCTGGAGGGCACGGCGACCCTGCTGGCCACGGCGAAGCAGAACCTGTCCCGCTTCAACCTCGACCTCGGCCTCAAGGTCAGTGAGGTACGGGTGAACGGCAAGGTCGCCAAGTTCGCCAAGGAGGGCGAGCAGGAGCTCGTCGTCACTCCCGCGTCCCCGCTGGAGAAGGGCAAGTCCCTCTCGATCGTGGTCCGTTACGCGGGCAAGCCCTCCGAGGTGAAGATCGGCGGGTTCACCGCCTGGCACCGCACCCCGGACGGCGGCGTCGCCGCGCAGGAGCCGGACTCGGCCGCCTGGTGGTTCCCGAGCAACGACCACCCGCTCGACAAGGCCACGTACGACGTGTCGGTGTCGGTGCCGGACGGCTCGACGGCGATCTCCAACGGCGTGCTCCAGTCGCAGAGTTCGAAGCTGGGCTGGACCCGCTTCGCCTGGCGCTCCAACAAGCCGCAGGCCTCCTACCTGGCCACGCTCGCCGTCGGCAAGTTCGACGTCACGACGGACAAGACGGCTTCGGGGCTCCCGGTCCTCAACGCGTACAGCAAGGACCTCGGCGACAACGACGGTGCGGCGCGCGCCAGCATCGAGCGCTCGGCCGAGGTCACCGAGTGGCTCGAAGGCGTCTTCGGTCCCTACCCCTTCAACGCGATCGGCGGTTACGTCCCGAACGTGACCAGCGGTTACGCGCTGGAGACGCAGACCCGCCCGTTCTACAGCCCGAGGCAGTTCGCCAACGGCGCGAACGTGTCGGTGGTCGTGCACGAGCTGGCGCACCAGTGGTACGGCGACAGCGTGTCGGTGCACCACTGGAAGGACATCTGGGTCAACGAGGGCTTCGCCCGCTACAGCCAGTGGCTGTGGTCGGAGAAGGAGGGCGAGGGCACGGCGCAGGAGCTGGCCGACTACGCGTACTCCTCGCGGTCTGCCGACGACCCGTTCTGGCAGGTCAAGCCGGGTGACCCGGGTCCGGACAAGCAGTTCGACATCGCGGTGTACGACCGGGGTGCACTGGCCATCCAGGCGCTGCGCAACGAGGTCGGCGACGATGCGTTCTTCCAGATCCTCAAGGGCTGGCCGAAGCAGTACCAGTACGGCAACGCGAAGGTCTCGGACTTCGTGAAGTACGCCGAGAAGATCTCGAAGAAGCCGCTCGCGGAGCTCTTCGACACCTGGCTGTACCAGCCGGAGAAGCCCGCTGCTCCGGCGGCTGCCGAGGCGAAGATCGCGCGCGGCCTCGCCGCTTCCCCGGCGGCCGAGCCGGTCCAGCCGAAGTCGTGGAAGAAGATCGCGGAGACGAACACGATCCACGAGCACTGAGCGGCCGGTCGGGGAGGGGCGGTTGACGCCGGAGAACCGGAGGAGCTGAAATTTCAGCACCGTGTCGCGCAATATCTACCGGGAAGTAACCGTGGCTGATTTGATGTGGCCCACCAGGTACATCCCGGCCCTTGCGCCACGTCCTTCGCAGGAGACCCCGTGCCCAACCGCTCCCTCCACCGCGCCCTCGCCGTCAGTCTCGCCGTCACGGCCGCCCTCGCCGTGACGGCGCCGGGCGCCCTCGCGGCTCCGGTCGCCGCAGCGGAGACTCCCGCGCTGCAGGTCCTCTCGTACAACGCCTTCCTCTTCAGCAAGAGCCTCTACCCCAACTGGGGGCAGGACTTCCGCGCGAAGGCGATCCCCGAGGCCCCGTTCTTCCAGGGCAACGACGTGGTCGTCATGCAGGAGGTGTTCGACAACTCCGCCTCGGACGCGCTCGGCCGCAACGCCGCCGCCCGGTACCCGCACCAGACGCCCGTCGTCGGCCGCAGCAAGAGCGGCTGGGACGCGACGGGCGGTGCGTACTCGGCGACGACCCCGGAGGACGGCGGGGTGGCGATCTACAGCAAGTGGCCGATCGTGCGCAAGGAGCAGTTCGTCTTCAAGGAGGCGTGCGGCGGGGACTGGTACTCCAACAAGGGCTTCGCGTACGTCGTCCTGGACGTGAACGGCACCAAGGTGCACCTGGTCGGCACGCACCTCCAGTCCACCGACCCGGGCTGCAAGGCGGGCGAGGCGGCGGCCAAGCGGAGTGCGCAGTTCAAGGAGATCGACGCGTTCCTCGACGCGAAGAAGATACCGGCGGGCGAACAGGTCTTGGTGGCGGGCGACTTGAACGTGGACTCGCACAGCGCGGAGTACGCCTCGATGCTCAAGGACGGCGGCCTGGACGGCGCGGACGCGCGGACCGGCCACCCGTACTCCTTCGACACGGCCGACAACTCGATCGCCGCCGAGCGCTACCCGACCGACCCGCGCGAGGACCTCGACTACGTGCTCCCCCGGACCGGGCACGCGCGCCCGGCGGGCTGGACGAACCACGTCGTCAAGGAGCAGAGCGCGCCGTGGACGGTCTCCAGCTGGGGCAAGTCGTACACGTACACCAATCTGAGCGACCACTACCCGGTGGTGGCTTCCGCCAAGTGACGTGTGGGTGAGGTGAGTTGGGGTGGGCCGGGGTTCTTCTCCCGGCCCACCACTTCCTCTTGCCTTCCTCTTGCCTTCCTCATGCCCCGTGCGGGTCAGCGGGCCGACGCCGCCCGCAGTGCCGACCGGGCCGGCAGCACGCTCGCCGCGAGGGCCAGCAGCAGGCAGCCGCCGACCGCCGCCAGCACCGGCGCCCACGGGACCACCAGCTCCACCGGGATGCCGAGCAGGTCGCTCAGTCCGGCGCGGATGCCGAGCAGCGACGGCACGGCGACCAGACCGCCGAGGAGGGCACCGAGGGCGACGACGAAGACCGTCTCGCCCGCGACCGTCCCCAGCACCTGCCGGGGCGAGGCGCCCGAGAGGCGCAGCACCCGGAAGTCGCCGAGGCGGTCGGCGGTGGCCATGAGGAGGGTGTTGGCGACCGCGATGCCGGTGTAGCCGGCGGACATGGCGACCAGGAGGAGGGTGAAGATCTCCACGAGGCGGTCCTCTTCCGCGTCCGCGCGGCCCGCGTGGGAGGCGAGGGTCATCTCCCGGGTGCCGGGCGGCGGTGGGGACTCGGGGCCGGTGCGGTAGACGGTTTCCGTGAGGGCGGCGGGGTCGTGGGCGCGGACGTTGGCCCGGCTCAACAGGGCCTGGTACGGGGCCGATCGGTCCGCCAGTACGGCGACGATGCGCGGTTTCTCCGTACGGCCGTCCTCGAAGGTGAGCGCCGACGGGGAGCCGGTGGCGAGGGCGTTGCGTACGGACTCGGTGACCGCGATCGTGCCCGGCGCGTCCAGTGCGGCGAGCGAACCGGAGACGACCTTCAGCCTGGGGTGCGCGGCGGTGAAGGCCGCCGGGTCGATGCCCGCGGCGGTGAGCGGCCCGGTGGCCGTGTGGACGGTGGTGGGCAGGAGTGCGGCCCCCTCGATGCGTGCGGTGGCGGCATCGCTGATGCCGGGGGTGCCGTCGGCGACGACGGCCCCTTGTGCCCGTACGGAGACGGCTTCCTCGGTGCGGTAGGACTGGGCGGACGTCTGGGTGTTGCCCGTGATGAGCACGACGAAGCCGAGGGTGGCGAGTACGGGGGTCACGGTGGACGCGGTGCGCCGGACGGCGGTCCTTACGCCCTCGCGGACCAGCAGTGCGGTGGCGCCGCCGTGCCGGGCCAGCGGCCGGGTGACGAGGCGGATCAGCGGCGGGAGCAGCGCCGGGGTGAGCAGTGCGACACCGGTGATCAGTCCGACGGCGGTGGCCAGCGCGAAGGTGATCATGTCGCTGGCCTCCGCGCTCGCGGAGGCGACGGCGGTCCCGCAGCCCAGCGCGGTGAAGCCGAGGCCGGTGAACAGCCGCCCCCGGGACAGCGGCCGGTCGTCGACGGCGGCCTCGCGCAGTGCCTCCAGCGGGGCGGTTGCGGCCGCGCGCCGGGCCGCCGACCACACCCCCGCGAGGGCGACGCCGAGTCCCACGGCCCACGCGGCCGCCGGTACCCAGAGCGTCTGGTGCACCTCGAAGCCCTGCGGCTGGAAACCGGTGTCCACGAGCAGCGCGCCGAGGGCGGGTGCCAGGAGGGCGCCGAGGAGCGCTCCGGCGGCGGCGCCGACCGCGCCGACGCACAGCGCTTCCGCGTACAGCATCCGGCGGAGCTGCCTGGGGGTGGCGCCGAGGGTCCTCAACATGCCCAGTTCCCGGCGGCGTTGGGACACCCCGAAGGCGAAGGTGGACGAGACGACGAAGACGGTGACGAAGCCGGAGAGCGCGGCCATGGCGGCGAGCACCTGGGCGCCGATCCAGCGGGTCTTCTCGTCCCCCACGGGAGCGAGGGCCTCCCGCTCGTCCCCGGTGAGGACGGTCCCGGCGGCGCCGACTGCCCGGGTCGCGGCGGCGGCGACGGTGGCCGGGTCGGTGCCGTCCGCGAGCAGCAGACCGATCACGCGTACGCCGCCGGAGAGGGCTTGCGCGCGGGTCTCCGTGAGGTAGTAGCCGGGTCCTCCGACGGTGCCGGAGACGGTGTGGGGCTCGGGCCCCTTGGCGGTGACGAGACTGATCCGCTCCCCCGGCCTGAGCCCCAACTCGTCTGGTACGGCGACCTCTTGGGGCCCGCTAGGGGCGCGTCCCGTCTTGATCGCGTACGGGGCGAGAGCCGCGCCGGACCAGGCGTGGCCCTGCCGTTCGCCGGCCCGCTGCTCGTCGAGCGGGCGGCCGTCCTCCCGTACCGCCTGGGCTGGGAAGGAGTGGTCCTGGACCACCTGCTCGACCCCCGGCAGGGCGGCCAGGGTGCGGGTCAGCTCCCGGGTGCGGTCCGAGGACCACGGCGGCCGGTCGAGGAAGGCGGCCCCGGCCGCCGGGGATTTCGGCGCCTGTACGAGGACGGGGCTGCCCGCGTAACGGTCGGGCACCCCGCTGCCGCCGGACAGCAGGATCAGCAGGGTCGCGCAGAGGATGGCGACGCCCAGGCACAGGGCGACGAACGACCCGGCGAAGGCGGTGCGGCGCTCGCGGACGGCGGCGAGGGCGAAGGAGAGCGGGAGGCCCGCTGAGGAGCGGGTGGTGCTCCTGCCCGGCTTGGCGGTGACGCCCGGCGGGGTGCTCGGCGCGGTGCTCGTGCCCGAAGGGGTGCTCATGCCTGCTCCTCCAGTACCGCCATGCGCGAGGCGATGGTCTCGGCGCCGGAGCGGGTGGTGATCTCGTCGGCGATCCTGCCGTCGGCCAGGAGGACGACCCTGTCGGCGTAGGAGGCGGCTGCGGGGTCGTGGGTCACCATGATCACGGTCTGCCCGTACTGGTCGGCCAGTGCGCGCAGGAGGCCCAGCACGGTCCGGGACGACTTGATGTCGAGGGCGCCGGTCGGTTCGTCGGCGAACAGGACCGCGGGCCGGGAGATCAGCGCGCGGGCCAGTGCCACGCGCTGCTGCTGGCCGCCGGAGAGCTGCGAGGGGCGGTGTCCGGCCCGTTCGGCGAGGCCCACCTCGGCGAGCGCGGCGGCGATCCGCGCCGGGTCGGGGCGGCGGCCCGCGAGCAGCAGCGGCAGGGCGACGTTCTGGGCGGCGGTGAGCGAGGAGACCAGGTTGAACGCCTGGAAGACGAAGCCGACGCGGTCGCGGCGCAGCAGGGTGAGCGCGGTCTCGTCGAGGTCTTCGAGCGGGGTGCCGTCGAGGGCGACGGTCCCGGAGGTGGGGCGGTCGAGACCGGCCGCGCACTGCAGGAGGGTGGACTTCCCGGACCCGGAGGGGCCCATCACGGCGGTCATGGTGCCCGCCGCGAAGTCGAGGGTGACGCCGTCCAGGGCGTTCACGGCGCGGTCGCCGGTCCCGAACCTCTTGGTGAGGGCGGCCAGTCGGACGGGCCGGGAACCGGTGTCGGCGCCCTTGGCGAGGGTGGTCTGTGTGTGCGTCGGCATGTCGTCGAGTCAAGCCGCCGGGCGGGCGGGACACATGCGCGCGGGCGCTAGTCCCGATACTCCACCCAGCACTACTGTCCGGCCGCCCCGCTGCTACTAGTGTCGGTCGGATGACCAGCCGGAACATCCTGGAGGCGCTGACCCGCCACCCCGTGGGCTTCCTCCGTACGTCGTGGCCCTGGCGCGCCCTGTGCCATCTGCTCTCCGGCGGGCTGCTCGGGGTGGGGGCGTGGCTCGCGGTGGGTGGGGTGGTGGCGGCCAGCGAGCGGATCGGGCTCGTGACGACGGTGGTGTGCGCCCTGCTGGTGCCGGTCGTCGTGGGGTTGCTGGCGGGTCCGGTGGAGCGGTGGCGGCTGCGGCTGGTGGACGCGGACGCCGCTCCCGTACGGCAGCCGCTGCGGACTCCCGCCGGGCTGCGGGGGGCCGCGTACGGGGCGGTGTCGGTGCTGGCGGTGGGCTGGGCGGACCTCTCGCTGGTGCTGGTCGCGCTGGGGATTCCGGGGGTGCTCGCCACGGCTCCCTTCCAGCCGGGTGCTCAGGCGTGGGCCTCGGTCGCCGGTCCGGTCGCCGGGGTGCTGCTGCTGCCGGTGGCCGCGTACCCGATCGCGGCGTGGGCGGGGGCCAGAGGGGCGCTGGCGCGGGCCGTACTTGCCCCGCAGGAAGCCGAGTTGACCCAGGTACGTGCCTCCAGGGCGCGTCTCGTCGACGCCTACGAGGCCGAACGGCGGCGGATCGAGCGGGACCTGCACGACGGGGCTCAGCAGCGCCTGGTGGCCCTGACGATGAAGCTGGGCCTCGCCAAGCTGGACCTGGCCCGGGCGGGCCTCCCGGCCGGTTCGCGCGCGGCGCAGGAGGTGGCGGAGGCGCACGCGATGGCGAAGGAGGCGCTGGGCGAGCTGCGCGAGCTGATCCGGGGCGTCCATCCGCAGGTACTGACGGAACGGGGGCTTCCGGCGGCGGTACGGGATGTGGCGGGCCGCTCGCCGATCCCGGTGGACACCGACCTCCGACTGCCCTGCCGCCTGGCCGAGTCGGTGGAGGTCGCGGCGTACTTCGCGGTCTGCGAGGCCCTCACCAACACGGCCAGGCACAGCGCGGCCACCCGGGTCCGCATCACCGGGGGCCTGGTCTCCGGCAACCTCTTGATCGAGGTGTACGACGACGGGCGCGGCGGCGCCGACCCGGCGGCCGGGTCCGGTCTCACAGGGCTGGCCGACCGGGTGGCGGCGGTGGACGGCAGGATGCTGGTGTCGAGCCCGGCGGGCGGGCCGACGCTGCTGAGAGTGGAGATTCCGGTGGACGCGGTGGACGGCACGGTGCGGGAGGCGGCTTCGTGCGGAGCCTGAGAGTGGTGCTGGCGGAGGACGCGGTGCTGTTGCGGGAAGGTCTGGTCGGCCTCCTTGAGCGGTTCGGACACACCGTCCCCGCTGCCGTCGGCGACGGCCCCTCGCTGATCGGGGCGGCCCGGCAGCACCGCCCCGACCTGGTGATCGTCGATGTGCGGATGCCGCCGCGCTTCACGGACGAGGGCCTGCGCGCGATCCGCGAACTCCAGTCCGAACAGCCGGAGTTGTCGGCGCTGGTGCTGAGCCAGTACGTGGAGCAGACCTTCGCCGAGGAGTTGCTGGAGGACCGGCGCGGGGCGGGCACCGGGTACCTCCTCAAGGACCGGATCGGCGACGTCGAGGAGTTCATGGACGCGGTGGGGCGGGTCGCGGACGGCGGGATGGTCGTCGACCCCGAGGTCGTACGCCAGTTGCTGGCGCGCCGCCGGGATCCGCTGCTGCGGCTGACCCCGCGCGAGCGGGAGGTACTCGGTCTGATGGCGGAGGGCCGCTCCAACGCGGCGGTCGCCAGGGAGCTGGTCGTCACGGAGGCCGCGGTCGCCAAGCACATCGCGGGCATCCTCCAGAAGCTGGACCTGCCGCCCGCGCCGGACGACCACCGCAGGGTGCTGGCGGTACTGGCGTTCCTGCGGGGTTGATGTCACACACCGGGGGCCGCGGTACGTCCGTGGGGGGAAGGCGCACCGCACCCGGTCGCCGCACCGCAGTCACCAGGGAGCCGGCCATGTCCGCAACAGGCAATGTAACCGTCGTCGGTGGAGGTCTCGCCGGGCTGGCCGCGGCACTCACCGCGGCCGAGGCCGGCGCGACCGTGGACCTGTTCGAGGCCCACGACACGCTGGGCGGACGGGGCCGCGCGACCGCCGCCCCGTACCGGGCGCACGAGGGTCCGCACGTGTTCTACGCCGACCTCGCGCACTGGAAGTGGCTCACCGACCGTGACCTGGTGGGCAAGTTGGGGCGGCCCTCGGTGCGGGACCTGAAGCTGGGTTTCGTACGGGAGGGGCGGCTGCGGTCGATGCCGCCCGCCGGTCTGCTGCGGATGATGATGCCGGGCCGGCCGCGCACCGCCCCGGTGGACGTCTCCTTCCACGAGTGGGCTTCTGCGAAGTACGGCGAGCGGGCCGCGCGGGCGGCGGCGCGGGCCATCGGCGTGGTGACGTACGACGCTGACACGGGACGGCTGTCGGCCGCGTTCGTGTGGGGCCTGTGGTGCCGGGTGTTCGCGCCTGCGGTGCCGACCGTGCGGTGGGTGGAGGGCGGCTGGCAGGCGGTGCTCGACCGGTTGGCCGAGCGGGTGCGGGAGGCCGGGGTGAAGATCCACCTGGGTGAGCGGACGACGGAGCTCCCGACGGACCGGCCGGTGGTGGTGGCCACCGAACTCGCCTCCGCGCGGCGGCTGTTGGGCGACGACTCACTCGTCTGGGAGAGCGGGCACGTGGTGCTGCTCGACCTGGCGGTGCGGGCCGGGAAGGAGGGCGGGAAGGACCGGTTCATCGCCTTCGACCTGGACGGCGGGGGTTTCCACGAGTCGTACTCGATGCAGGATCCGACCGTCGCGCCGCGCGGCGAGTCGCTGTTCCAGCTGGACATGCCGGTGCGCGCGGGCGAGAGCCTGGCGGACGCGCGGGAGCGGCTGGAGGGGCTGGCGGACCTGACGGTGCCCGGGTGGCGGGAGCGGCTGACCTGGAGCCGTACCGCCACCGCCAAGGGCCGTACGGGCGCACTCGATCTGCCGGGGACGACCTGGGCGGACCGCCCGGCGATCGAGCGCGGTGACGGGGTGTTCCTGGCCGGGGACATGGTGGCGGCCCCGGGGATGCGCGGCGAGATCTCGGTCTTCAGCGGGGTACGGGCCGGGGAGCTCGCGGCGACGGCGGCGGGGCGCGTCCCGGCACCGCCGGCGAAGGGGATGGACTGGGCCGCGCCTACGGGGCGCGGGTGAAGGAGCGGCGGTAGGAGCGGGGCGGCACGCCCCGGCGGCGTACGAACTGTTCGCGCAGGACGGCGGCGCTCGTGTAGCCGACGCGGTGGGCGACCTCCTCGACCGGCAGGTCGGTGGTCTCCAGGAGCTCCTCGGCCGCCGTCAGCCGGAGGTTGACCAGCCAGGCGTGCGGGGTGGTGCCCGTCGCGGCGGCGAAGCGGCGGGCGAAGGAGCGGCGGCTCATCAGGGCGCGGCGGGCCAGTTCCGCGACCGGGAGCGGCTCGTGGAGGTGGGCGCGGGCCCAGGCCAGGACGTCGGCGAGGCGTTCGTCCCGGCAGTCCTCGGGGGCGGGGGCCGCCAGGTACTGCGACTGGCCGCCCTCGCGGTGGGAGGGCAGGACCAGGTCGCGGGCGACGGCGTTGGCGACGGCGGCGCCGTGCTCGCGGCGGACCAGGTGCAGGCAGAGGTCGAAGCCCGCGGCGGCACCGGCGCCCGTGACGACCTGTCCCTCGTCGACGTAGAGGGCGTCCGCGTCGACGGTGGTGTCCGGGTGGCGGCCGGCCAGGAGTGCGGCGAACCGCCAGTGGGTGGTGGCCCTGCGCCCGTCGAGCAGCCCCGCGGCGGCGAGGGCGAACGCGCCGACGCAGTGCGCGGCGACGAGGGCGCCGCGTGCGTGGGCGGCGTTGAGCGCGTCGAGGACGGGGGCCGGGGGCGGGGTGCGGAAGTCCGCCCAGGGCAGGGCGAGCACCAGGTCGGCGGTGGCGATCCGGTCGAGGCCGTGAGTGACGGTGAGGGGCACGCCGACGTCGGTGCGCAGCACGCCGGGACGGTCGGTGCACAGGGCGAAGTCGAAGGCGGGGAGGCCGGGGCGGGGGTCGAATATCTCGGACACGAGCCCGAGCGAGAGCAGACCGGCACCGGGCGGTGCGTAGGCGGCGATACGGAGGAAGGGCCGGCCGGCACCGCCCAACGGCTCGCCGGTGCTTGCTGGTTGGGGCGGGGCGGAGGTCATGCGGGAAGTCTGGCACGATTCCCGCGATCAGTGGCAGAAGGGCCACTCGTAGCGAAGGACGGCGACCGGAATCCTTGGGGACATGAAGACGACGACCGAAGCGCCCCTCGCCCGCACCGCCTCCTACACGGTGCTCCACACCGGCTACACCCTCTCGACCGGACCCGGCGTCGCCGCCACCGTCTCGTACGTCACCGACGGCGACCGGCACGTGATCTTCGACCCGGGGATGGTGCCCGGCCCCGACAGCATCCTGGGCCCGCTGGCCGAGCTGGGGCTCACGGCGGACGACATCACCGACGTGGTGCTCAGCCACCACCACCCGGACAACATCATCAACGTCGGGCTCTTCGGGCGGGCCCGGGTGCACGACCACAAGGCGGTCTACGAGGGCGACCAGTGGACGGACCGGGACGCCGAGGGGTACGAGCTGACGCCCTCGCTGCGCCTGATCCACGCACCGGGGCACAGCCCGGAGGACATCACGCTGCTGGCGGGGACGCCGGACGGAGTGGTGGCGTTCGCGGGCGACCTGTGGTGGCGGCCGAACGGACCGCTGGTCGACCCGGTGGCGCCGGACCTGGAGGTGCTTCGGGCGTCACGGCTGCGGGTGCTGGGGCTGGCGGACGTGATCGTGCCGGGGCACGGGGCGGCGTTCGGGGCGAAGGGCGAGGGCGTGCCGGTGTAGGCGGTGGCGGTGTGAGCGGTGGCGGTGCAGGCGGTGTTGGTGGGCGGGCACGATGCGGCCGGGGAGGGGCTGGGCGGGCGCGGGTCCGGACTTCGGCGGATTCCGCACGTCGCCCCAGCCCGAACCCGCGCCCCCCGAACCAACGCCCCCCGACTTCACTTCGCCGCTCAGCCCTCGTACAGCGCGTCTATCTCGGCCCCGTACTTCTCGCGGATCACCCTGCGCCGAAGCTTCAGCGAGGGGGTCAGCTCTCCCGTGGCCGGGCTCCACTCCTCGCTCAGCAGCCGGTAGCGCTTGACCTGTTCGGTCCGGTTCAGCCGGGCGTTCGCCCTCTCCACGGCGCGCGCGATCTCCTCCCGTACCGCCGGATTCTCCGGGGTCACCGGCCCTTCGACACCCTGCGCCGCCGCCCACGCCGGGGCCGTTTCCCCGTCCAGTACCAGCAGGGCCACCACGTACGAGCGGCCGTCGCCGTGCACCAGGGCCTGGCCGATCAGGGGGTGTTCCTTGAGGGTGTTCTCCACCAGGGCCGGGGAGACGTTCTTGCCGGTCGAGGTGACGATCATTTCCTTCTTGCGGTCGGTCAGCCAGAGGTAGCCGTCCTCGTCGACCCTGCCGATGTCGCCGGTGGCGAACCAGCCGTCGGCGTCCAGCGCGGGTTCGTGCGTGCCGTCGGCGCGCAGATAGCCGGTGAAGACCGTCTCGCCGCGCACCAGGATCTCGCCGTCGTCCGCCACCTTGAGCTCCAGTCCCGCCAGGGGGCGGCCGACGGAACCGAGGCGGAAGCCGTGGGTGGGGCTGTTGGCGGTGCAGACGCCGACCGTCTCCGTCAGCCCCCAGGCATCCATGATCACGATGCCGAACCCGGCCCAGAAGCGGGTCACTTCGAGCGGCATCGGGGCTGACGCGCTCGCCGTCCAGACCAGCCGGTCGAAGCCCGCGAGGGAGAGCAGCGGGTCCAGTACGCGGGTCTTGGCTGCCAGGTACGCCGCCGCCAGTTCGGGCGGCGGCTCCTCGCCCTTCTCCCGGTACGCGACATGGGCCCGCGCGGTCTCGGCCGCCGCGTCCACGGCCGCCCGCTGCTCGGCCGGCAGCCCGGCGAGCGCCGCCTGCACCGAGGCGGCCAGCTTCTCCCAGACCCGGGGCACTCCGAAGAACTGCGCGGGATGCAACTCCCTTGCGGTCGCGGCGACTTGGCTGGGGTCCGTGCAGAGGTGAACGTGGGAGGCGCGGAAGACCGGGAGGTAGATGCCGAGCATCCGTTCCGCGATGTGCGCGAAAGGGAGGTAGCAGAGGTGCTCGACGTGGCCGGGAAGGTCGACGACCCGGTCCAGGGCGAGCGCGTTGGTCACCACCATGCGGTGGGTGATCGGGACGCCCTTGGGGTCGCCGGTGGTGCCCGAGGTGTAGACGACGGTGAGGATGTCGTCGGCGCGGGTCTCCTGCCAGCCCTTCTCGAAGGCGGCCGGGTCGAAGACGCGGCCGCCGGTCGCGTGCAGGGAGCCGTAGGTGCGGTGCGGGCCCGCCTGGGCCGGTTCCACCACCACGAGCTTCTCCAGCGGGGTCTTCGGGTCGGCCAGTACGGCTTCCCAGCGGGGGAGTTCGGCCGCGCCCTCGACGATCGCGTGGCGGGCTCCGCTGTGCCGGGCGATGTGCGCGATCTGCTCGGGTGCGGCCGTCCCGTACACGGAGACCGGGATCGCGCCGAGGTGGGTGAGGGCGAGGTCGCTGAGCCAGTGCTCGGGGCGGTTGCCCATCATCATGAGCACCTGCTCGCCGCGCCGCACGCCCAGTGCCGCGTACCCGGCGGCGAGGACGGCGGTCTTCCTGCGGACCTCGCGCCAGGTGAGGGAGGTCCAGCCGGCCGCCCCCTGCGGACCGCCGGCGCGCCAGGAGAGGGCGGGGAGGTCGCCGTGGTCCTCGGTGTTGCGCAGCAGCAGTGCGGGAAGGGTGAGTTCTGCCGGATCGGCGGGAAGTCGCAGAATCGTGGTCATGGCCGCCTCGAATCGTCCGTGACTGGGCGTGGCATCGACTGTGCGTGCGTGGCCGGGCAATTGCCCGGACGTTCCGGGAGGCTTTCACAACAGTGGTGAGACAGCAATACTGTTGCACCGCACGGCATGCACCGCACGGCATGCGGCACAGGGCATACGGCAGACGGCGCACGGCGCACGGGCGCGAGAACGGGGCACGGGAACCATGACGACGACCACCGGTATCGGGGAACCGACGCTCACCGTCGACGAGCTGGCCGCGCGCGCCGGTGTCACCGTCCGTACCATCCGCTTCTACAGCACCAAGGGCCTCCTCCCTCCCCCGGTGATCGGCCCACGCCGGGTCGGCCACTACGGCCCCGAGCACCTCTCCCGCCTCGCGCTCATCGAGGAGTTGCAGCACCACGGCATGACGCTGGCCGCCATCGAGCGCTATCTGGAGCAGTTGCCGCCGGATCTGAGCGCGCACGACCTGGCCATTCACCGTGCGGTGGTGGCGTCCTGGGCGCCGGACTCGGCGGAGGACGCGACCCGGGCGGAGCTGGAGCGGCGGGCGGGCCGGCCGCTGTCGGACGTGGACATCGACCGACTGGCCGCGATGAACGTGCTGGAGCGCGCCGAGTCCCCCGACACCTTCCGGGTGGACCCCGGTCTGCTCGCGCTGGGGGTCCAGCTGCTGGGCGTACCCATCGCGCACGAGACGATCCTGGCCGCGCGGACGATCCTCATGGAACACACGCGCGCGGCGGCCCGGGAACTGACGCACCTGTTCCGCGACGAGGTGTGGAGCCCGTATCGGGAGCGCGAGTCGGACCCGCAGCACGTGGAGGCGATGAAGTCGCTGTCCGCGCACATGCAGCCGATGGTCCTCCAGGCACTGGTGACCGCCTTCCAGCGGTCCCTGAAGGAGGAACTGCGAGCCGCGTTCGTCGACGAGAGCTGAGGCGGGGGGCGGCGGGCGAAGAGGCCGGTTACGGGTGGGGCCCGTCGGGCAGGAGTCGTCCGACGGGCCCCGGTGAGTCGGTCAGCCGGTCAGTCGCTGAACCTCTCGCCCTTCTCCGCCTTCTCGATCAGCAGTGCCGTCGGCTGGAAGCGGTCGCCGTACGTTGCCGCCAGTTCGCGTGCGCGGGCGACGAATCCGGCCGGGCCGCCCTCGTAACCGTTGATGTACTGGATCACGCCGCCCGTCCAGGCCGGGAAGCCGATGCCCATGATGGAGCCGATGTTGGCGTCGGCGACCGAGGTGAGGACGCCCTCCTCGAAGAGGCGGACGGTGTCGATGGCCTCGGAGAAGAGCATCCGCTCCTGCATGTCGCGGAAGGGGATCTCGGAGTCCGGCCTGGTGAAGTGTTCGCGCAGGCCCGGCCACAGCCGCGTGCGCCTGCCGTCGTCGCCGTACTCGTAGAAGCCGCCGCCACCGCTGCGTCCGGGCCGGCCGAACTCGTCGACCATCCGGTCGATGACCGCGTCCGACGGGTGGCCGGGCCACACCCCGCCCGCCGCCTCGACGGCCTTCTTGGTCTCGTTGCGGATCTTGCGCGGCAGGGTGAGGGTCAGCTCGTCCATCAGGGAGAGGACCTTCGCCGGGTAGCCGGCCTGGGCCGCCGCCTGCTCGATCGACGCGGGCTCGATGCCCTCTCCGACCATGGCGACGCCCTCGTTGATGAAGTGGCCGATGACGCGGGAGGTGAAGAAGCCGCGGCTGTCGTTGACGACGATCGGCGTCTTCTTGATCTGGCGCACCAGGTCGAAGGCGCGGGCCAGTGCCTCGTCGCCGGTGGCGTCGCCCTTGATGATCTCGACCAGCGGCATCTTGTCGACCGGCGAGAAGAAGTGCAGGCCGATGAAGTCGACGGGGCGCGAGACGCCTTCCGCCAGGCCGGTGATGGGGAGGGTGGAGGTGTTGGAGCAGAGCAGCGCGTCGGGCTCGACGATGTCCTGGATCTCCTGGAACACCTTGTGCTTGAGGCCGGTGTCCTCGAAGACGGCCTCGATGACGGCGTCGCAGCCCGCGAGGTCCGCCGGGTCGGCGGTCGCGGTGATGCGGGCGAGCAGTTCGTCGCGCTTGGCCTCGGTGGTGCGGCCCCGGCTGAGCGCCTTGGTGAGGAGCTTCTCGCTGTACGCCTTGCCCTTGGCGGCGGCCTCCGGGGTGACGTCCTTGAGGACGACCTCGATGCCCGCGCGGGCGCAGGAGTAGGCGATTCCGGCGCCCATCATGCCCGCGCCGAGGACCGCGACCTTGCGGACCTTGCGGGGCTCGATGCCCTTGGGGCGGTTGGCACCGGAGTTGACGGCCTGGAGGTCGAAGAAGAACGCCTGGATCATGTTCTTCGCGACCTGGCCCGTCACCAGCTCGGTGAAGTAGCGGGCCTCGATGGTCAGCGCGGTGTCGAAGTCGACCTGCGAACCCTCGACGGCGGCGGCCAGGATGTTGCGCGGGGCGGGGTAGTTGGCGCCGCCCGTCTGCTTCTTGAGGTTCGCCGGGAACGCCGGGAGGTTCGCGGCGAAGCGCGGGTTGGACGGGGTGCCGCCGGGGATCTTGTACCCCTTGACGTCCCACGGCTGCTGGGATTCCGGGTGCGCGTCGATGAACGCGCGGGCCTTGGCGAGCATCTCCTCGCGGGTGGCGACGACCTCGTGGACGAGGCCGTTCTCCAGCGCGCGCCGCGGGGTGTACTGGGTGCCCTGGAGGAGGACCTTCAGCAGGGCGTCCGCGATGCCCATGAGCCGTACGGTACGGGTGACGCCGCCGCCCGCCGGGAGCAGGCCGAGCGTGACCTCCGGCAGGCCGATCTTGGAGCCGGGGGCGTCGAGGGCGACCCGGTGGTGGGACGCGAGGGCGATCTCGTAACCGCCGCCCAGGGCAGCGCCGTTGATCGCGGCGACGACGGGCTTGCCGAGGGTCTCGATGCGGCGCAGCGAGCTCTTGATGGCGGTGCCGGTGTCGAAGGCGGCCTGGGCGTTCTCCGGGCCGACCTTGATCATGTCCTTGAGGTCGCCGCCCGCGAAGAAGGTCTTCTTCGCGGAGGTGTAGATGATGCCTCGGATGGAGTCCTTCTCGGCCTCCGCGCGGTCGGCGACGGCGGCAATGGAGTCCTTGAAAGCCTGGTTCATGGTGTTCGCGGACTGGTGGGGGTCGTCGAAGGTGAGGGTGACGACGCCGGTCTCGTCCTGTTCCCAGCGGATGGTGGTGGGCTCGCTCATGTTCCGGATTCTCCGTAAGGGCCGTGTGCGTAAGGGGGCGGGGACGGGACGAGCCGTCAGAGGCGTTCGACGACGGTGGCGACACCCATGCCGCCGCCGACGCACAGCGTGGCCAGGCCGTACCGCTTGTCCTGGCGCTCCAGTTCGTCGACGAGGGTGCCCAGGATCATCGCGCCGGTGGCGCCCAGCGGGTGGCCCATGGCGATGGCGCCGCCGTTGACGTTGATCTTGTCGAGGGAGAGGCCCATGTCCTTGGCGAACCGCAGGACGACGCCCGCGAACGCCTCGTTGATCTCGACGAGGTCGATGTCGTCGATGGTCAGGCCCGCCTTGGCGAGGGCCTTGCGGGTGGCCGGGGCGGGGCCGGTGAGCATGATGGTGGGCTCGGAGCCGGACACGGCGGCGGAGACGATACGGGCGCGGGGGGTCAGCCCGTAGCGCTCGCCGACCTCCTTGGTGCCGATGGCGACCAGGGCAGCGCCGTCGACAATGCCGGAGGAGTTGCCGGCGTGGTGCACGTGGTCGATCGATTCGACCCAGTGGTACTTCTGCAGCGCGACCGCGTCGAAGCCGCCCATGTCGCCGATCGCGGCGAACGAGGGCTTGAGCGCGGAGAGCGAGTCGGCGGTGGTGCCGGGGCGCATGTGCTCGTCGTGGTCGAGCACGAGGAGGCCGTTGCGGTCGAGCACGGGCACGACGGAACGGGCGAACCGGCCGTCCTTCCAGGCCGCGGCGGCGCGCTCCTGGGACAGTGCGGCGTACTCGTCGACGTCGCGCCGCGAGTAGCCCTCGATGGTGGCGATGAGGTCGGCGCCGATGCCCTGCGGCACGAAGCCGTTCTCGTAGTTGGTCATCGGGTCGTTGAACCAGGCGCCGCCGTCGGAGCCCATCGGGACGCGGGACATGGACTCCACGCCACCGGCCAGGACCAGGTCCTCCCAGCCCGAACGGACCTTCATGGCGGCCAGGTTGACGGCTTCGAGGCCCGACGCACAGAAGCGGTTCTCCTGCACGCCGGCCACCGTGTCGGGGAGTCCGGCGGAGATCGCGGCGGTGCGGGCGATGTCGGAGCCCTGGTCGCCGACCGGGCCGACGACGCCGAGCACGATGTCGTCGATGGCGGCCGGGTCGAGGGTGGGGAAGCGCTCCCGCATGGCGTGGATGAGGCCGACGACGAGGTCGATCGGCTTGGTTCCGTGCAGGGCGCCATTGGCCTTGCCGCGCCCGCGCGGGGTGCGGATCGCGTCGTACACAAACGCTTCGGTGCTCAAGACAGCAGCCTTTCGAGGGGTGGAGAGGGTGAAGAGGGGCGGAGAGGGATGAGAGTGAGAAGGGAGTGAGGGGTGCTGGGTCATCCCAGGAGGGAGCGGCCGATGATTTCCTTCATGATCTCCGTGGTTCCGCCGTAGATCGTCTGGATGCGGCCGTCGGTGAAGGCTTTCGCGACCCGGTATTCGCTCATGTAGCCGTACCCGCCGTGCAACTGGAGGCAGCGGTCGGCAACGCGCTTCTGGAGTTCGGTGGCCCACCACTTCGCCATCGACGCGTGGACGGCGTCGAGTTCCCCGTTGGAGTGATCGACGATGCAGCGGTCGAGGAACGTACGGGTGACGGCGCACTCGGTGGCCATCTCGGCGATCTCGAAGCGGATGTGCTGGAGCTTGGCCAGCGGCCTGCCGAACGCCTCGCGCTCCTTGACGTACTGGGTGGTGATCTCCAGGAGGTGTTCGGCGGCGGCGATCCCGGCGACCGCGATGCCCATGCGCTCCTGGGCGAGGTTGGTCATCAGGTGGATGAACGCGCCGTTCAGTTCGCCGAGGAGGTTCTCCTTGGGGACCTTGACGTCGTGGAAGAAGAGCTCGGCGGTGTCCTGCGCCTTCTGTCCGATCTTGTCGAGGTTGCGGCCGCGCTCGAAGCCCTCCGCGCCGCGTTCGACGACGAGCAGGGAGAGGCCCTTGGCACCGCCCTCGGGGGAGGTCCTGGCGACGACGATGACCAGGTCGGCGAGGATGCCGTTGGAAATGAACGTCTTGGAGCCGTTGAGCAGCCAGTGGTCGCCCTTGTCCTCGGCGGAGGTACGGAGGCCCTGGAGGTCGGAGCCCGCGCCCGGCTCGGTCATCGCGATGGCGGTGATGGTCTCGCCGGTGCAGAAGCCGGGCAGCCAGCGGCGCTTCTGCTCCTCGGTGGCCAGCCCAGTGAGGTAGGGACCGATGATGTCGTTGTGCAGGCCGACGGCGAGGCCGGCGGCCCCGGCGCGGGTGAACTCCTCGGCGAGGACGGCGCTGTAGACGAAGTCGGCGTTCCCGCCGCCCCCGTACTCCTCCGGTACGGCGAGGCCGAGCAGGCCCTGCTTTCCGGCGGCGAGCCAGGCCTCGCGGCTGACGATGCCGTCCTTCTCCCACTGCTCGTAGTACGGCAGCACCTCCTTGTTGAGGAAGGTGCGGACGGTGTCGCGGAACGCCTCGTGCTCGGCGGTGAAAATCCGGCGCTTCAACTTCTCTCCCCCTACAGCCAGTTCTTGACGGTTTCGATGAGCTTGGCCGGTTCGGGGCCGACGGGAATGACGTTGAGCATGGTCACGCCGGCCGCCCGGAACGCCTCGACGCGCTCGCGTACGTAACTCTCGGGACCGCACAGCGACATGAGTTCGCAGAACTCGTCGGGGACGGCGGCCTCCGCCTCCTTCTTCCTGCCCTGGAGGTAGAGGTCCTGGATCTTGGCGGCTTCCGCCTCGTAGCCGTAGGCGACGGCGAGGTCGTTGTAGAAGTTCTTGCCCTTGGCGCCCATGCCGCCGACGTACAGGGCGATCTGCGGGCGGGCGAGGTCCCGTACGGCGGCGGCGTCCTCACCGATGGCGAGGAGGCCGCCCGCGACGGTCTCCAGCGGGCCGAGCGCCGGGTCGCGCAGTGCGTTGCCCTCGGCGAGCGCGCCGCCCCACACCTGGTGGGCCTTCTCGGGGAGGAAGAGGGTGGGCAGCCAGCCGTCGGCGATCTCGGCGGTGAGCCGGACGTTGGCGGGGCCGAGCGAGGCGACGTACAGCGGGATCGTGTCGCGGACGGGGCGCGTGAGGATCTTGAGCGGCTTGCTCAGCTTGCCGCCCTTCTCCTTGGGCAGCGGCATGTCGGTGATGCCGTGGTGGTCGATGACCTCGCGCTTCCAGATGCGACGGCACAGCTCGACGGTCTCGCGGGTGCGGCCGAGCGGTTTGTCGTACGGCTTGCCGTGCCAGCCCTCGATGACCTGGGGTCCGGACGCGCCGAGACCGAGGAGTGCCCGGCCGCCGGAGATCGCGTCGAGTCCGGCGCCGGTCTGGGCGATCAGGGCGGGGGTGCGGGAGTAGACGTTGAGGATGCCCGCGCCGATCTGCATGCGGGAGGTGCGGGCGGCGAGGTAGCCCATGATCGTGGGCGAGTCGAAGCCGTACGCCTCGGCGACCCAGACGGCGTCGAGCCCGGCGGACTCCAGGGCGGCGACCTGGTCACAGGCCTCGCGGGGGTCGCCGGCGTAGCTCAGCGGCAGGGAGATCTTCACTGGTCGGCCTCGTTCTCGGACTCGGTCTTGAGGAGGTTCGGTACGTTCCAGTCGGCCGCCACTTCGGCGGTGTCCGCGCCGGGCAGCGCGGGGCCCCGGCCGAGGGCGCCGGGGGTGACGGAGAAGCGGGGTGCGGGCGCGGGCTGGGTGACGCCCTCGTGCTCGACGTAGGTGCCCCGGGCGGCGAGGTGCGGGTGGGCAGGGGCCTCGCGCATCGACAGCACGGGAGCCACGCAGGCGTCCGAGGACTCGAAGACGGCCGTCCACTCGTCGCGGGTGCGCTCCTTGAAGCGGGCGGCGATGGTCTCGCGCAGTTCGCCCCAGCGGGCGAGGTCGCTCCGGTCGGGGGCGATGCCCCCGATGCCGAGGAGGTCGGTGAACCGGGCGTAGAACTGCGGCTCCAGCGCGCCGACCGCCATGTGCTTGCCGTCGGAGGTCTCGTACGTCCCGTAGAAGGGGCAGCCGCCGTCGAGCAGGTTCGCCCCGCGCCGGTCCTGCCAGCCGCCGGCCGCGAGCATGCCGTGCAGCATGGTGGCCAGGTGGCTGGCGCCGTCGACGATCGCGGCGTCCACGACCTGGCCGGTGCCGCCGGGGGTGCGGGCGTGCTGGAGGGCGGCGAGTACGCCGATGACCAGGTAGAGCGAGCCGCCCGCGTAGTCGCCGACCAGGTTGGCGGGGACGGTCGGCGGCTCGTCGGGCTTGCCGATCATGCCGAGGGTGCCGGTGAGGGCGAGGTACGCGATGTCGTGGCCGGCCCGCTGGGCGAGCGGGCCCTCCTGGCCCCAGCCGGTCATCCGGCCGTAGACCAGCTTGGGGTTGCGGGCGAGGCAGGCGTCGGGGCCGACGCCGAGGCGTTCGGCGACACCGGGGCGGTAGCCCTCGATGAGGAGGTCGGCGCGCTCCACGAGGTCGAGCACCTGGCCGGGGCCCTCGGGCGACTTGAGGTCCACCAGGACCGAGCGTTTGCCCCGGTTGGTGAGGTCGTCGGCCGGGTCGCCGCCGATTCCCGGGCCGCCGGGCCGGTCGACCCGCACCACGTCGGCGCCCAGGTCGGCGAGGCACATGGCGGCGAAGGGGCCGGGCCCGATGCCGGCCAGTTCCACCACACGCACCCCGGCGAGAGGGCCTTTCGCGCCCGTGCCCGTGTCCGTGCCCGTGTCAGCTCCCGCGCTCTCGCCCGCAGTGTCGCCGGATCGTCCGGTCCTCGTGCCTGCTGTCCCTGCCATCAAGCCCCCAGCACTGTGACACAACTGATGTAACAGCAGTGATGCTAAGAACGTGTTCCACTCTGCACAAGCCCCTTGGGCCGAGTGATTGAGCAAGCGCTTAGGGTGGGTTGGCCCGACGACTGCTCGACGACTGGAGGAACGGCATGCCGCGTCCGAACGACAGCTCCGCAGACAGGCCCTACGACATCGTGCTGTACGGCGCGACCGGTTTCGCGGGCGAACTGACGGCGCGCTACCTCGCGCTGCGGGCCCCGGAAGGCTGCCGTTGGGCGCTGGCCGGACGTACGCCCGCCAAGCTGGAGCAGGTCAGGGAGCGGCTGGCGAAGATCAACCCCGACTGCGCGGAACTGCCGTTGCTGCGGGCGGACTCGGGCGACCCGGCATCGCTGCGCGAACTCGCCCGCAGCACCCGGGCGCTGGCCACGACCGTGGGCCCGTACCTCCGGCACGGCGAGGGACTGGTCGCCGCGTGTGCGGTGGCGGGTACGGACTACGTCGACCTGTGCGGCGAGCCGGAGTTCGTGGACCGGATGTACCTGGCGTACGACGGGACGGCGCGGCAGAGCGGGGCGCGGCTGGTGCACGCGTGCGGGTTCGACTCCGTACCGCACGACCTGGGTGCGTACTTCACGGTGCGGCAGCTGCCGGAGGGCGTGCCGGTGCGGATCGACGGCTTCGTTCGGACCGAGGCGATGTTCTCCGGCGGTACGTTCGCGTCGGCGCTTGAGGCGATGGGGCGCGGGCGGCAGATGCTGGCGGCGGCGCGGGAGCGGCGCGCGGCCGAGCCGGGTCCGGGCGGCGGCCGGCGGGTGAGCACGCCCTTCGGGTCCCCGCACCGCAGCCGTGAGGTGGGCGCCTGGGCGCTGCCGCTGCCGACGCTGGACGCGCAGATCGTCCACCGGTCGGCGACGGCGCTGGAGCGCTACGGTCCCGACTTCCGCTACCGGCACTTCGCCGGGGTGAAGCGGCTGCCGGTCGCGGCGGGCGGGGTCCTGGCGGCGGGCTCGGTGCTCGCGCTGGCGCAGGTTCCGGCGGCCAGGAAGTGGCTGGGCTCGGTGATCGCGCCGGGGACGGGCCCGGACGAGGCGCGCCGGGCGAAGAGCCGGTTCACGGTGCGGTTCGTCGGGGAGGGCGGCGGCCGGCGGGTCTTCACCGAGGTGTCCGGCGGTGACCCGGGGTACGGCGAGACGGCGAAGATGCTCGCCGAGTCGGCCCTCTGCCTCGCCCTCGACGAACTGCCCGCGACGGCCGGGCAGGTGACGACGGCGGTGGCGATGGGCGACGCGCTGACGGGACGGCTGGAACGGGCGGGGATCCGGTTCCGGGTGGCGCACGTGGAGTGAGGGCGGGCGGTTTCCGGGGTCGTACGGCTGGCTCAGGGGCCGGATATCCAGCCCGAGATGGTGTAGATCATGCCGCCCGTCCACCCCACCATCGCGAGGACGCCGACCAGCACGGTCACCGCCATCCGGCGGCCCGCCCGGTGGACGGTGACGGACTCGAAGTACTCGGGAACGGCGGGCGAGGTGTCATTGTCCCTGTCCACGCCGGTATCGACGTGGACCCTCATCGTCATCATGCTCGTGGTCATGTGATCACCCTGTCCCGTGCTGGCCGTTTTCCACATCCGTACGCGTACTCAGTCGTGCTACTCACCGAGGGCTTCGGCGAGCGCCCGTCTGCAGAGCGCGTCGGCGCGGCGGGTGGTCTCCGGCTGGCGGTACTCGGCGGCCAGCCGCAGGGTGTGCGCACAGGCGTTGTCGAGCGAGACACGGTGGCCGACGGAGACGAAGACCGGCTTCACCCCGTCCTGGGTGCGCAGGGCACGGCCGACCTCCGTGCCGTCCTCGGTGTCGAGCAGCGGGGAGAAATCGCCCCGGCGGGGCCCTGGTTGCTCGTAGTGGAAGGTGAACGGGTTCTTGGCGACGCCGATGACGGGCCGGCCGGTGAGCACACCGAGATGGCTGGCCAGCCCGAAGCGGCGGGGGTGCGCCTGCCCGTAACCGTCGCAGACGATGAGCCCGGGGTCGGTGGTGAGTTCGCCGAGGACCGCGAGCACGGTCGGTATCTCACGGAACGCCAGCAGCCCCGGCACGTACGGGAATTCCACCCGGCCGACGGCGGTGGCCTCCGCCACGACGGCGTGCGTCGCGGCGTCGAGGACGACGGCCGCGGCGACGACGAGGTCGCGCTCGTCGTCGTACGCCACGTCGACTCCGGTGACCCGGCCGCTGCCCGGCGGCGGCCCGGCCTCGTCCAGCACGACGCGCACCCGCAGTTCGTCCTGAAGCGCGCGGGCGGCGGCTTCGTCGGCCGGGGTGGTGGCGGTGTGGCGGGGCGTCGTGTTCATCGTGCTCGCCACTGTAGGAGGTGGGTCTGACAGTCGGGGGTGCCGGGGGCGGTCGGTACGCTGGCGATCATGTTCGTACTCGAATTGACCTACACGGCGCCCGTGGAACGCGTGGACGCACTGATGACCGACCACGTGACGTGGCTGGACGCGCAGTACGCGGCGGGCCACTTCCTCGCCTCCGGGCGGAAGCAGCCGCGCGACGGCGGGGTGATTCTCGCGGTCGCGGACTCGCGGGAGGAGATCGAGGCGGTGGCGGCGGGGGACCCGTTCGTGACGGGTGAGGTGTGCGAATACCGGATCACGGAATTCGTGGCCACGAAGACGGCGCCGGGGCTGGAGGCCTACCGCCAGCAGCCGGTGACGTAGAAACGCCACGACCGGCCGGTGCCGCATGGCAGGGGGCAAGGCATGCCACCCAGCCCGTCGAGCGGTGTCGCGCCTGCGGCGGGCGATGCCCCACCCCACCCCTTCACCTAAACCGCTCCGCGGGGCCAGGGGTTCGCACGCGCGGGCCGGTGGGTGGTTGCTCGCGCAGTTCCCCGCGCCCCCAACTACGAGTACTCAGGGGCGCGGGGAACTGCGCGGCCAGCCACGAACAACCCGCACATGACCACCGGCCGTGGCCGGGCCCGCCACCTGCTCGCCCCCGGTCGGCAGCCCACCCACCCCCGCCCGGGCCGGGGTCTGGGGCGGAGCCCCAGTTTCGGGAAGGGGCGGGGAGGGGAAAAGCCCGCGCAGCGGACCCCCGCCCCCGACCCCCCGCCCGGTCTCAGAAGGCGAGTCTCCCCACCCTCCCCCTCTCCCCCGCCGCCCAGCACCCCAAGTCCCCCGTACACGTCACCGTGTCGAACGACCCCTCATCGATCTTCCGCCACGACCGCCCCGCGTTCAGCGTGAGGTCCGTGCCCGTCGGTCCCACCGCCAGGGCCACCGACCGGCTGCGTGGCAGCCACGTGACGCCCGAGCGGTATTCGGTCGGGGAGGTCGTTGCCTCGTGCCAGTGGCGGCCGCCGTCCGAGGTGCGGGCCGCGGACTTCGGTGACGGCTGGCCCGCGCGGTAGTCACCGCCGACCGCGATCCCGTGCGTACGGTCGCGGAAGGCCACGCCGAAGACTCCTCGGGCCGGGTCTCCCCCGGGGATCGTCGTGTCCGTGACCTTCCAGGTGTGGCCCCGGTCCGCCGAGTGCATGATCCGGCCGCGCGCCCCACCGCCCGTGGCCAGCCACACGTCCCGCGGGCCGTTGCTCACCAGGCACTGGCCGCTCGCCGCGAAGCCCGCCTCGCCGGGCAGGGCGTCCGGCATCCCGGTGTTCGGCAGGACCTTCCAGGACTTGCCTCCGTCGCCGGTCGACAGGATGCGGTACTTGCCGTCCACCGGGTCGCTCATCGCCAGCCCGTTGCGGCTGTCGAAGAAGGTGAGGCAGTCGTAGAAGGCCTTGGGGTCGGGGTTGCGGAAGGTTTCCGTCCAGGTGCGACCGCCGTCTTCGGTGCGGTACGTCCGGGAGGCCTCGCCCTCGCCGATGGCCAGGACCACCGCCCGTCGGCCGTCGAAGGCCTCGATGTCCCGGAATTCGAGTGCGGCCGCTCCCGGCGGCGATACGTTCGCCCACGTCCTGCCGCCGTCCGAGGTGCGCAGCACGGTGCCCTTGGAGCCCGCCACCCAGGCGGTGTTGCGGTTCACCGCCGCGAGGCCTCGGAACCGTACGTCCGTCACTCCCGTGTCCGTCAGCTGCCATCCCGACCGGAGCCGCGCGTCAGCGTGAGCGTCCGCACCCGCGCCCGCGTCCGCCGCCTGTGCCGGTGCGCCTACCAGCGCGGCCGCCACCGCCGCCATGCCCAGCCCCAGCGACACCATTCGTCTCGTGTTCCCCATACCCCTCATGGCGCTGGAAGCTAGCCGACCGGACTGCTGTCGTCCAGAGTGCGGCCAGGGGCGCCCGTTCCTATGGTGGTGGGGAACCGAGGAGGAGCAGGTATGGCCGGTACGGCAGTCGAGATCGTCGATGCGCGGGACTCCGGGCAGTACGAAGCCCGCGTGGACGGCGTCGAGGAGCCCGCGGGCCTCGCGCAGTACATGCGGACCCACGAGCTCATCGCCTTCGTGCACACCGAGGTGGACCTGGCCCACGAGGGGCGCGGCATCGGCGGCGCACTCGTCCGGCGCTCGCTCGACGACGCGCGGGAGGCCGGGCTGCGGGTGCTCGCCGTCTGTCCGTTCTACGCGGGCTGGATCGCCAGACATCCCGAGTACCAGGACCTGCTCTACAAGGGCGACAGCTCGGTCAAGGACTGACCTCTCCACGAGAAGAGCTCCACGAGGAGGCCTCATGGCCGACGAAGCACGCAAGGTGAAGGAGTACCGGGGCGAGCAGGTCGCCGTGACCTTCGAGCCCGCTCGCTGTCTGCACGCCGCCGAGTGCGTACGCGGGCTGCCCGAGGTATTCGACCTGGCGCGGCGGCCGTGGATCAGCCCGGACGACGCGGCGCCCGAATTGGTGGCCGAGGTGATCAGACGGTGTCCCAGCGGTGCGCTGCAGTACCGGTTCCCCGGCGGGCCCGCCGAGACCGCCGAACAGCCGACGGTGATCTCCCGCAATGCGACCGGACAGCTCCTGATACGAGGGGAACTCACGGTCGAGACTTCACACGGTCCGCACCATGAGACACGGGTGATGCTGTGTGGCTGCGGTGACAGCGGGAACCAGCCCTACTGCGACCACGCAGGTGCCTGCGGAGCGACGTGAGCCGAGGCCGGAAGAGGGGCCGTCAGCGGAATCGAAAAGGGGATCGGGTATTGCCCGGCGCGCCGGGTGATGCAGCTCACGCCGTTTCCATGTGCACGGATTCGCGCGTTCCGACGTCCTACAGGGCGGCAGGACGCATCCACCGAGCATGAGAGGTGCTGGCCTTGTCCACCGTCATCGAGCAGGCCGTACAGGCCCGACTGATCTCCTCCGCGCCGCAGCTGGAGAACGTCCCCGCGACGCTCCACTACGACCGCGCGGATCCCTTCGCCGTACGCATGGCCTTTCCGCCCCCGGCCACCCTGGAGGGCATCGAGGTGGTCTGGACGTTCGCGCGGGAGCTGCTGGCGGCGGGGCTCGACGAGTCGGCCGGCGTGGGTGACGTACTGGTGCGGCCCTACGGGTACGGGCGGACGGTGCTGGAGTTCCACGCCTCCGAGGGGGTCGCGATGGTGCACATCCGCACCTCCGAACTGCGCCGCTTCCTGACGGAGACCCAGGAGCTCGTGCCGTCCGGCACCGAGCACCAGTATCTGGACGTGGACCAGGACCTGGCGGAACTGCTCAGCAGTTAAATCGTTTGCGTGCGTCGATCGGGCGGGCGTAGGCTTGCTCTCGCCCTGTTGTCGTTGATTGGAGAAGGCCGTTGCGCGTCTGAGGTCCGGGACACCGCGCCGCGAGGCAGCCACCCATGAGTGTGCTGCGACATTCCGCGTGCCGTGTGCGACCTCGGCGTTCGAGCCGTCTTTCTCCCCGCAGGGCCTCTTCCGTGCTTCTGTTCCGTCGCAGCTCTGCTGGCTGTCGTCGCCGTTCCGGCGCGCTCTGCTGACGGTCTGACGCAGGACTCAGGACCCTTCCCGCCGAGGAGAATCCGCCCCGGCACGAGGTCCGCACGTTTCTCCGGTGTCTCCACAAGTTGCCCCGCTCCACTCACGCAACCAGGAGGCCCTCTTGTCCGCCTATTCCCACGCACAGTCCCCCAGCACTTCGCTCACCTGCACCGCCCTGTCCTTCTCCTGGCCCGACGGCACCCCCGTCTTCGAGGACTTCCAGCTGGCCGTCGGCCCCGGCCGTACCGGCCTCATCGGGGTCAACGGATCCGGGAAGTCGACCCTGCTGAAGCTCTTCGCCGGAGCGCTCACCCCCTCCGGGGGCAAGGTGAAGGTGGCCGGCAGCATCGGCTACCTGCCGCAGAACCTGGTGCTCGACACCGGGCTCAAGGTCGACGAGGCCCTGGAGATCGCGGAGACCCGCGCCGCGCTGCACGCCATCGAGGCCGGTGACGCCAGCGAGGAGAACTTCACCGCCGTCGGCGACGACTGGGACGTGGAGGAGCGCGCCCGCGCCACCCTCGACGGCCTCGGGCTCGGCCACATCGGCCTCGACCGCACCATCGGCGAGGTGTCCGGCGGCGAGTCCGTACTGCTGCGGCTCGCGGCCCTGCTGTTGAGCCGGCCCGATGTGCTCCTCCTCGACGAACCGACGAACAACCTCGACCTCCGGGCCCGGCAGCGGCTGTACGACGCCGTGTCGGCCTGGTCCGGGGTGCTCGTCGTGGTCAGCCACGACCGGGAACTCCTGGAGCGCGTCGACCAGATCGCCGATCTGCGCGACGGCGAGGTCCGCTGGTACGGCGGCACCTTCTCCGAGTACGAGGAGGCGCTCGCCGTCGAGCAGGAGGCCGCCACCCGCATGGTTCGGGTCGCCGAGGCCGACGTACAGAAGCAGAAGCGCGAACTGGCCGACGCACAGCTCAAGTTGGCGAAGCGCAAGAAGTACGGCCAGAAGATGGCCGAGCAGAAGCGCGAGCCCAAGATCGTGATGGGGCTGCGCAAGCGGGCCGCCCAGGAGTCGGCCGGCAAGCACAAGGCCATCCACACCGAGCGGCTGAAGGACGCCAAGGAGAAGCTCAGCGAGGCGGAGGAGCTGATCCGGGAGGACGCCGAGGTCCGCATCGAGCTGCCGTACACCACGGTCCATCCGGGGCGCGGCGTACTGCTCGTGAAGGATCTGGAGATGCCGTACGGGGCCGCCCTGGACGGGGAGTTCGAGCTGCGCGGCCCCGAGCGGGTGGCGCTGACCGGGCGCAACGGGGCGGGCAAGACGACCCTGCTGCGCACCATCGCCGGGCAGTTGGAGCCGGTCTCGGGCGAGGTGCGGCGGCTGGTGCCGCTGCGCTTCCTGCCGCAGCGGCTGGACGTGCTGGACGACTCGCTGAGCGTGGCACAGAACGTGGCGCTGCTGGCCCCTTCGGCGACCAACAACCTGATCAGGTCGCGGCTGGCCCGCTTCCTGTTCAAGGGCGCCAAGGCCGACCAGTCGGTGGGCACGCTGTCCGGCGGCGAGCGCTTCCGGGCGACCCTCGCCGCGCTGCTGCTGGCCGATCCTGCGCCGCAGCTGCTGATGCTCGACGAGCCGACGAACAACCTCGACATGGCGAGCGTGCGGCAGCTGACCGAGGCATTGCAGGCGTACGAGGGTGCGCTGATCGTGGCCAGTCACGACCAGCCGTTCCTGGACTCGATCGGGATCACCCGGCAGCTGCACCTCGGGGCGGATCAGGAGAGCGATGAGGACGAGGGGGAGCAGGAAGGAGAGCAGGCGGGCGACGGGGGTGAGGAGGGCTTGAGTCGGGCCGGGTAATACCAGACAGTGGGTGTCCGGTTTGGGTTCTAGCGTCGATGTCATGGCAATCGACGCAGCGAGCATCCTGGTCACGGGCGCGAGGGAGAACAACCTCAGGGACGTCTCCCTCGCCGTCCCCAAGGGCACCATCACCGTCTTCACCGGCATCTCCGGATCGGGCAAGTCCTCGGTCGTCTTCGACACGATCGCGGTCGAGTCGCAGCGGCAGCTCAACGAGACCTTCACCTCGTTCCTGCGCAACCGGCTGCCGAAGTACGCACGGCCGCAGGTGGACACCATCGACGACCTGTCGGTGGCGATCGTCGTCGACCAGAAGCCGGTCGGCGGCAACGTCCGTTCCACCGTCGGCACGATGACCGACATCAACGCGGTGCTACGGGTGCTGTTCTCGCGGCATTCCGTCCCGTCCGCCGGCCCGGCCACCGCGTACTCCTTCAACGATCCGAGCGGGATGTGCCCGGCCTGCGACGGCATCGGGCGCACCGTCCGGATCGACCTCGACAAGGCGATCGACTGGACGAAGTCGTTGAACGGGGGCGCGCTGCGGCTGCCCGGCACCCAGGTCGGCAGCTGGCAGTGGAACCTGTACGCGCACTCCGGCTTCTTCGACCTGGACAAACCGCTGAACACGTACACCGCCGACGAGCGGCAGTTGCTGCTGTACTCGCCCAAGGGCTCGGCGGGACAGCGGGTGGACGTGGCGGCGGACCGGGCGGGGTCGGCGATGGCCGAGTACGAAGGGGTCGTCGACCGGTTCGAGCGGCTGCACCTCAAGCGGGACACCTCGACGTTGTCCGCGAAGTCGCGCGAGACGGCGGCGGCGCTGACCGAGCAGGGGGTGTGCCGGGTGTGCGAGGGGGCGCGGCTGAACGAGGCCGCGCGCAAGTCGCGGATCGACGGGCTCTCCCTGCACGACTGGCTGCGCATGGAGGTCGCCGACCTGGTGGAGGTGCTGGGGCGGATCGACGACCCGGTGGCCACGCCGGTCGCGGAAGTGGCCCGGGACCGGCTGGAGCGGCTGGTGGGGATCGGGCTCGGCTATCTGAGTCTGGACCGGGAGACTTCCACACTGTCCGGCGGCGAGGGCCAACGGCTGAAGATGGTCCGGCATCTGGGGAGCTCGCTGACCGGGCTGACGTACATCTTCGACGAGCCGACGGTGGGCCTGCACCCGCGTGACGTGGGGCGGCTCAACGATCTGCTGGTGCGGTTGCGCGACAAGGGCAACACGGTGCTGGTGGTGGAGCACGACCGGGATGTGATGGCTGCCGCCGACCATGTGGTGGACCTCGGTCCGGGTGCGGGTGCCGACGGCGGGCTGGTCGTCTTCGAGGGCCCGTACGAGGAGCTGCGCCGCTCGGACACCCTGACCGGCCGCAGTCTGCGGCGGCACACCCCGCTGAAGGAGGCGGTCCGCTCCCCCACTGGGTGGCTGCCGGTGCGCGGCGCCGAACTGCACAACCTCAAGGGCGTCGACGTGGCGTTTCCGGTGGGGGTGCTGACGGTGGTCACGGGAGTGGCCGGGTCGGGGAAGTCGACGCTGGTGTCGGAGGTGTTCACGGCCGCGCACCCGGAGGCGATCGTGATCGACCAGAGGGCGATCGGGGTGTCGTCCCGCTCCACCCCGGCGACGTACCTCGGCATCATGGACACGATCCGCAGGCTGTTCGCCGAGGAGCACGGTGTCGATGTGTCGCTGTTCTCCTTCAACTCGGCGGGTGCGTGCGGGAATTGTGGGGGGCGGGGGTCCCTGTCGACCGATCTCGCGTTCATGGATCCGGTGACGACGGTCTGCCCGGCGTGCGAGGGCCGGCGCTTCGACGACGAGGTGCTGGAGTACCGGTGGCGCGGGCTCTCGGTCGTGGAGGTGCTGGAGCTGACGGTGGTGCGGGCGCTGGAGGTCTTCGACGATCCGGTGGTGGTACGGAAGTTGGGGACGCTGAATGACGTGGGGCTTGGCTATCTGACGCTCGGTCAGCCGTTGAGTTCGCTGTCGGGCGGTGAGCGGCAGCGCATCAAGCTGGCGACACAACTGCACCGTACGGCGAGCGTGTACGTCCTCGACGAGCCCACGACGGGGCTGCACATGGCCGATGTCGACACCCTGGTGGCGCTGATCGACCGGCTGGTCGACGCGGGCAACTCGGTGATCTGCGTCGAACACAACCTCGACGTGGTCAAGCGCGCGGACTGGGTGATCGACCTGGGCCCCGACGGGGGCAAGCACGGCGGCGAGATCGTCTTCGAGGGGACGCCGGAGGAGCTGCTGCGGCGGGGGGAAGGGTCGTTCACGGCGGAGTACTTGAGGCGCGATCTGGACGGGCGGGGCTGAAGGGGCGGGGGTGGGGCGTACGTTCGGGCGGGGGGGGGTGTGGCGCCGTTGCAGGTGGCGTCGCGCCCGCAGTCGCAGTCGCAGTACCTCGTTCTCGTACTCGTATCGGAGAAGCCTCGTGGCCAGCAGGAAAGCACTCATCCGCCGTCCGGGTCCGCGTCTCGCGGAAGGGCTCGTCACCCATCTCGAACGGAAGCCGGTGGACGTGGAGTTGGCGCTCGCACAGTGGGAGACGTACGTCTCGGTGCTGGACGCGTACGGATGGGAAACGGTCGAGGTGGAGCCCGCCGACGACTGTCCGGACGCGGTGTTCGTCGAGGACGCGGTGGTCGTGTTCCGCAACGTCGCACTGATGGCGCGGCCGGGGGCGGAGTCCCGGCGGGCGGAGACGGCGGGCGTCGAGTCCGTGCTGGTGGAGCGGCTGGGCTGCTCGGTGAACCGGATCCGCGAGCCGGGAACGCTGGACGGCGGGGACGTCCTCAAGATCGGCGACACGGTGTACGTGGGACGCGGAGGGCGGACCAACGCGGAGGGGGTGCGACAGCTCCGGGCGGCGTTCGAGCCGTTGGGGGCGCGGGTGGTGGCGGTGCCGGTGAGCCGGGTGCTGCACCTGAAGTCGGCGGTGACGGCACTGCCCGACGGCACCGTGATCGGGTACGCACCGCTGGTGGACAGCGTGACGGCGTTTCCGCGGTTCCTGGAGGTTCCCGAGGAGGCGGGAGCGCATGTCGTCGTCCTGAACGGGAACTCCGTACTGATGGCGGCGAGTGCGCCGAAGTCGGCGGAGCTCTTCTCGGACTTGGGTTTTTCTCCGGTTCCGGTGGACATCAGCGAGTTCGAAAAGCTGGAGGGCTGCGTGACTTGCCTCTCGGTACGACTCCGTGACCTGCATACATAACGGTACGTAGTGGTACGGGGCGGGCGGGGACTTGGCTCAGCGCTCACGCCGCGCTTAACCTACGGTCTCGTAACCTACGAATCCGTAGGTAACCGCCTTCGTCCCCGTCCCTTCAGGAGTACCCGTGACGATCACCTCTCCCCACCTCGGCAGCTCAGAGGCGTGGACCGACGCCAAGCTGCTGTTCGCGCTGGAAGAGGTGGTGGAGAAGGAGCTCAACCGCCACCTGAAGGTCACCAAGGACTGGATGCCGCACGAGTACGTGCCGTGGTCGGACGGCCGGAACTTCCCCGGCTACTTCGAGGACGGCGAGGCGTGGGACCCGGCACAGTCCAAGGTGACCGACATCGGCCGGATCGCCCTCGTGGTGAACCTGCTGACCGAGGACAACCTGCCGAGCTACCACCACGAGATCGCGTCCCTCTTCGGGCGGGACGGCGCGTGGGGCACCTGGGTGCACCGCTGGACGGCCGAGGAGGGCCGGCACGGCATCGTGATGCGCGACTACCTGCTCGCCTCGCGGGCGGTGGACCCGGACAAGCTGGAGCAGTTCCGGATGGCCCACATGAGCGAGGGCTTCGAGTCGGACAACCGGCACTCGATGCTGCACTCGGTGGCGTACGTGGCCTTCCAGGAGCTGGCGACGCGTATCTCGCACCGGAACACCGGGCACCAGTCGGGCGACCCGGTCTGCGACCGGATGCTGGCGCGCATCGCGACCGACGAGAACCTGCACATGGTCTTCTACCGGAACCTGCTCGGGGCCGCCTTCCAACTGGCTCCTGATCTGACGATGCAGGCCGTGCGGGACGTCGTCGTGAACTTCCGGATGCCGGGACACGGCATGCCGGGCTTCGAGCGGGCGGCCGCGCAGATGGCGATCGGCGGGGTCTACAACATCCGCATCCACCACGACGACGTGATCCAGCCCGTGCTGCGGTACCTGAAGGTGCTGGACATCGACGGGCTCGGCGCGGAGGGGCTGAAGGCTCAGGAGGAGCTGGGGCTGTACATGGGCGGGCTGGACTCGGAGGCGACGAAGTTCGACGAGAAGCTGGCGGCGAGGCTGGCGCGGAAGGCGGCGCGGGCGCAGGGCTGAGTTCCGGGGGCGGGGCGGTTCCCGGCTTGGGCTGCCGCCCGGGCGGGTCGCGCGGATGGCGCCTGCGGCGGGGTACGGGTGCGGGTGCGCGCCGACCTGAGCTCGCCACCCGAGCGGGTCGCGCCTGCGGCGGAGTGGGTCCGGTCTGGGCGTGCCGCCCGGACTGTGCGAGGGGGTCGCGCCTGCGGCGGGCGATGCCCCTCCCCACCCCTTCACCTAAACCGCTCCGCGGGGCCAGGGGTCTACGACGCGCGGGTGGGTTCGTGGTTGCTCGCGCAGTTCCCCGCGCCCCTGGCGTCTCCCCTTGGGCGGCGGGGCCGCCCCCCGGGGGCGGGACGGGCGGGCAAGGGGGCGGCCACTCGCTCCCGCCCGCTCCTCGTTGCCCGCCTTACGCGCCCGGCTTCGTGACGATGCCCAAGGCCTCGTCGCGTACATCCCTCAGCCCGTGGCCTCTCAGCGCGGCCAGCTCCCCCCGCCACTCCCCCGCCCAGTTCGTCCGCGTTCCGCACGCCTCCGTGAGCGCCGCCGCCAGCAGCCCCGTACCGTGGCCGCCGTCCGCGACCAGGCGTCGTACCTCGCCCAGCAGGACCGCCGGATCGCCCTCCGGCCGGTACCCGCCGACCCGCTCGCCCAGCGTCTCCGCCACCCGTACCGCCGATGCCGGGCGGCCTTCCAGCAGTCGGGCCAGACTGGTCAGCGCCGGACCCGGACCCTCCGCGTCCAGGTCCAGCCCCCGCACCAGCAGGTCCGCCGCGTACGGCACGAACTCCTCGTGCCCAGCGAGCACTTCACCCGCCGCCCACAACGCCGGACGCGCCGTCTCCGGCCGCGGCGCTCCCCAGTTGCCGTCCGCCAGTCGGCACAGCTCAGTGACCAGGTGGTCGAGGCGGCGACGGGCCGGCAGGTCCTCGTTCGGTTCCTCCGTCGTCGCGAGGATCTCCAGCGCACGGTGCACGGCTGTCCGGCTCTCGCCGTGGGCCAGCGCACCCGCCACCAGTGCGTCCGTCGCCGGCCGCCAGCGCCGCAGGTCGGTGAGGTCGGTGAGTGCCGTCACCAGGACGTCCGTGGCGCCGGGCAGCCACCGCGCCCACGTCCCCAGCGCGGCCAGCGCGGGCGCCGCGAGCTCCGCGTCGTCAGTGCCGCACACCTCCCGCACCAGGTGCGCGTAGCGCGGGCGCAGTCCGGTCGCGAGGTCTCCCGGGGTGATGCCCAGGACCGCCGTCCGGAGCACCGTGGCGCTCCCCGTCGCCGCGTCCGCCAGCATTTCCCAGGTGCGCTCGTCGCCCAGCAGACGCGTCGCGTGGGTCACGCATGCGGCCCGGACGTCGCGGTGCCTGTCCGGGGTCGCGTAGGTGCGCGTCACCAGGTCCACCGCGTCCGGCAGCGGGAGGCGCAGTGCGGCCAGGCGTACCGCTTCCTTCGCGCTGGTGACCTTGACCTTGACCTTGACCTTGCTGGGCCGGGCCGCCGGGTCCAGGAGGTCGTGGAGCAGGCCCGCGAGTACCGAAGGGCGGGCGTGGCGGGAGGCGCCGGTGGCCGCGAACACGGCGGCCCGGGCCCGGTCCGTGCCCGCCAGGGCGAAGAGTTCCGGGAGGGTGTCGGCCGGGCTGTCGGTGGTGGCCAGGGCGGCCAGTGCCGACTCCGCTACGGCCACCTCCTCGTCGTCGGTCCAGCGGCGCACCTCGTCCGCCCCGATACCGGGCAGCTCCGCGAGGCGCGCGACGGCGGTCGCCCGCTCGTCCTCCCAGATGTCTTCGTCGTCCGCGATCGCCGCCAACCGGCTTGCCGCCGCCTGGTGTTGGCTCGGCGTCCAGCAGCGGGCGGCCCTGCCCACCGGGAGGAGCCACGGCTCGCCCTCGTCGACGAAGCGGCCGGTGGGCGGGGTCTCGCCGAGCAGGTGGCCGAGCAGGTCGGTGCGCGCGGTGGTGAGCACCTCGAGCACGCGCGGCAGCACCGCGGCACCCGGCTCCTGTGCGAGCAGCCGTGCCACCTTCTCGCCCCGGCCGGCGGGCGGTGCCAGCCAAAGGTCGATCGCGGTGCTCGCCGTTTCCTTGTCCGTGGAACGGGTCGCCCGCCACAGGAGTTCCCCGAGTGCCGGAATCCGGTGCGCCGAACGGTCGAGTACGGACGCGAGGGTGAGGAGCAGCCGGTGGTCGCCCTTCTCCGCCGCCGTCTCCAGCGTGGGCAGCAGCGCCGTCACGACCAGGGTTTCGGCCCCCGTGGCGCCCGCGCCCAGGCGAAGGGCGCGCGGGTGCCAGGGGCCGCCGCCGAGGTGGATCTCTCCGGTGGTGCGCGAAGTGCGGGCGAGGGTGCGCAGTGCCCATTCCACGAGCGGGTTCCCGGGGCCCCCGGGGGTCCCGGCGTTCCCGGCGTGCGTGCGCAGCAGTGACACCGCGAGTTTGCTGAGTTCCACCCGTACCTGCGACGAGGCGTCCCTGGCCTCGGCCGCGTCCGTGGCGATCCGGTCGAGATGCGGGACGGACGTCTCGCGCAGCAGCCGCACGGGCGTCGCCGCCAGGGCTGCCAGTGCCGGGCTCCGCACCGGGTCCTGCTCGTTGCGCAGCCGCGCCATCTCCGCCAGTACGGCGTCCACGGCCGACGCGTCGCCGCTCAGGGCCGCGTTGCGGATCAGCAGGGGCCACGCCAGGGCGCGGTCGTCGGCGTCGGGGCGGTGGGTGGCGGCGATCAGCCGGTCGCGCACCTCGGCATGCGGAAGGAACTGCTCCGCGCGCAGGACCGTGTTCCGGTCGAAGGCGAGGGAGCGGGCCCGGTCCGCCACCTCGCGGGCGAATCCGGCGACCTCGCTCCGTGGCAGGGCGCCCAGCACCGACTCGTCCACGATCGCGATCGTCTCCGCCCGCGTGCCCTCGACCGAGGCGCGGTACAGCGCGACGCGACCGGACGGCGGGACCGCCGCCAGCAGGGTCAGCAGGGCGTGGTGCCCCGCCAGGGCCCGGCCGTACGCCACCACCAGGTCGTACGGGGCGTGGCGGGCGATCCGCCGCAGGACGGGAGCGCGTACGTAGCCGCCGATGGACACCAAGAGGCCGAAGGGGGTCAGCAACAGCCGGAGCAGCCGCTCGGGTTCGGCCGTCGCGAGCACCCCGAGGCGGTCGCGCAGCCCGTCCGGCAGCCGGGCGGGCGGGTACGCGCCGAGCAGGTCGATCACCCGGCCGGGCAGCGCGCGCAGCTCCGGACCGACAGGCTCACCCGACCCCGACCCCGACCCCGACCCCGAGCCCGCATCCGTTCCCGCAGCCCCCGCCACCAGCGCCACCGCGCCCCCGAACCGCCCCCACCAGGCCTCGCGCCACCCCTCCGGCTGTTCGGCCAGGTCCGCCGCCAGGGCGTCCAGCAGCAGTGCCGGGTGCCGCTTGGCGAGGGCGGTCCAGCTCCGTACGGCGTGGAAGAGGCCGGGCAGCAGCCGCCGTACGGTGTCCGCGCCGCAGCCGGGCAGCAGCCGGGCGGCCTCGTGGTCGCCCCAGGTCGCGCGTACCTCGTCGGCCAGCCGGTCGGCGAGGGCGGGGCGGCAGCCGGTGGCGAGGTGGCGCAGCAGGTCCCTCCGTACGACCGCGGGGGCGTCGTCGAGCGCGGTCACGAAGGCCTCGTCGGGCACGCCCAGGCTCTCCGCGGCCCGCAGCGCATGGCCTCGCACGTAACGATCCGGGTCGTCGAGTCGGGCGGCGATCCAGTCGGTGTCCCGGCCCACCGAGGCGGCGACGACGGCCAGTCCGCGTCCGTACGGACCCCGCCCGGCCAGCTCCTCCAGGACCGGCCCCAGCATCCCCTCGGAGACCAACTCCCCTGCACAAGAAGCAAGTTGACGCAGGCGTTCCGGATGAGGAAGCGGGTCGATGGCGTCGAGCAGCCGGTCGGTCCTGCGCTGTGCGGTGAGGGGCATGTGGGGATTGTGCCCTCCTGTTGCGCAGAGGTGTAATGAATTTGGCGGGGAGCACCTCGCCGGACCGCCTCCGGCGCCACGTAATCTGTCCGGCGTGAAACCTCTGACCCGTCTGTTCCTCATCGGCGCCCCGGTCGCCATCGTTGCCACCGCCATATTCGGCGGCGCTCCCGGCGGGGACGACCCCATCTACGAAGAGCCCACCGAGTACGGCGGCGAGGCGGCCGGTGAGCCCGAGAAGCCGAAGACCGACCAGGAACTCATAGCCAAGCTGCCGCCCGGTCTCGCGGACCCCGCCGTCAAGGAGCGGGCCGCGCAGATCATCTCCACGGCGGAGAACTCCACGCTCAACTGGCGCGGCCAGTACTCCTCGATCCGCGACGTCGGTGACGGCAACGGCTACACGGCCGGAGTCATCGGCTTCACCTCGGGCACGCACGACATGCTCCAGCTGATCCAGGACTACACCAAGACGCACCCGGACAACTCGCTCGCCCGCTTCCTGCCCGCTCTCGTCGAGGTGGACGGCAGCGCCTCCCACGAGGGTCTGGACCCCGGCTTCACCCAGGCGTGGAAGCACGCGGCGAAGGAGCCCGACTTCCGCAAGGCGCAGGACGACGCCCGCGACAAGTACTACTTCAAGCCCGCGGTGGACCTCGCCAAGATGGACGGCCTGGGCACGCTCGGCCAGTTCATCTACTACGACGCGATGGTCCTGCACGGCCCGGGCACCGACAAGCGCGGCTTCTACGGCATCCGCGAATCGGCGCGCAAGAAGGTCAAGGCCCCCTCCGAGGTCGAGGGCAAGGCGAAGGCCAAGGCCGAGAAGGACTATCTGAACGCCTTCCTCGACGAGACCCGCGAAGTGCTCCGGACGAAGAAGACGCTGAACGACACCTCCCGGATCGACACCGCGCAGCGGGAGTTCCTCAAGAAGGGGAACATGAACCTCAAGCCGCCGCTGACCTGGAAGATGTACGGGGAAGAGTTCCGCATCACCAACTGAGGAACCGGGCCGAGGGGGTCGCTGCCGTGCCGTCCGGGGCGAGCACGTCGTTGCCGGGGAGCTTGCCCGGGACCTTGCAGGGGGTCTTCTGGCGGGGCCGGTCCCCGCTGCAGCTCCTGCTGTCCCTCGCGGAACCCGGTCACTCGGGTCCGGCCGAGGAGCGCGTGGTGCGCGAGTGGCGGGAGCGCCCGCCCTCGCCCTCGTCGCACCTGTACGCCGTCGTCCATCCGCCCTCCAGCCACCTGTGGATGCTCCAGCACGACGACCCCGAGCTGAACGCCGTCGTCTACCGGTCACGGATCCTGGAGGGGGTCATCCGTGACGAGATACGGCAGGGGCTGCCGTTCGCCCCGGGCGCCCGTGAGCGGGTGCCGGTGCTGGACTCCGTACGGCTGGCCGGGGACGCCACGGCGGACGAGTTCCGGTTCGGGGACCCGGCGGAGCTGGTGGCCGCGCTCCGGGCTGGCGCCACCATGCGGCGGGCCAAGAAGGCCGCGCGCCGGGTCGGCCGGGACGACTGGGGGACGGTCGTCCGGGCGGACCGGCAGGAGCCGTTTCCCGGGTACGCGCGCTGGTCGCTGGCCATCCGGCCCGACTGCCCGGACTGGGCCCGCGCCTGCTTCGACACGCACCCGGCGTTCGCCCAGCGGCTGCGGAAGGCCGGTATCTACGACAGCCCGCGCCATCTGCTGGAGACGCACCGGCCCGCGATCCAGGCGCTGGCGGTCCTGCACCACGGCCTCACCGCCTTCCCGGACCGCCGGGACGCCGTCGGCCCGCTGCGCGCTCTGGTGCGCGGCACGCTCGGCGCCGACACCGCAGCCTGGGCCCATCTGGCGCGGCTACTCCCGGAGTTCACGGGTACGGTGCCGGAACTCTTCGACGACGTACGGGCGCGCCGTCGCAAGCGACGGTGAGATGAGCGGCGGCCCCGGTCGGATTCGAACCGACGTATCCTCACCCGCTGAATGAGCGCGTCTACCTCTGCGCTACAGGGCCGCCACGTCACTGCGGGCGGCCGGATTCGAACCGGCGTACCCTCACCTGCTGAATGAGCGCGTCTACCTCTGCGCTACGACCCGCGGTGACCGGGCCGATCCTAACCGCCGGTGTCAACCCTGCCGGTGTCAACCCTGCCGGTGTCAACTGCCCTCGCGGGCATCCTCCCTGATCAGCTCCGCCGCCTTCTCCGCGAGCGCCACGGTCGGCGCGTGGGTGTGGCCGCGGGTGATGTTCGGCATGACGGAGGCGTCCACGACCCGTAGCCCGTCCACTCCCCTGACCCGCAGCCTGGGGTCGGTGACCGAGCCCCCGTCGCGGCCCATCCGGCAGGTGCCGGTGGGGTGGTAGAGGGTTTCGAGGGAGCCGCGCAGGGAGGCGATGAGTTCCTCGTCGCCGACGACGCCCGGGTAGCGGCCCATCGGCCCGCTCGTGTACGGGGCGAGGGCGCGCCCGGCGAAGAGGCTCTCCGCGCGCCGTACGCCCGCCACGATCCGGCGCAGATCCAAGTCGTCGGTGAGGTAACCGGGTTCGATGCGCGGCCCGTCGGCCGGGTCGGGGCCGGCCGGGGTGATGCGGCCGGAGCTGGCGGGCTGGAGCAGGACGACACCGATGGTGAGTCCGTGTTCGGTCGGCGGGGTGAGCCCGTGGTTCACGAACGGCACCGGCGCGAAGATCAACTCCAGGTCGGGGGCGTCGAGTTCGGGCGTGCTGCGGACGAAGGCGACGGCCTCCGCCACGTTCGAGGTCAGCGGACCGCGCCCGGCGACGAAGTAACGGGCGAGGTTCGCGGGGGTGTCGGCGCCGGTGAGGGTGACGGGGTTGTCGCAGCGCAGCGTGACGGCCGTCGACAGGTGGTCCTGGAGGTGCCTGCCGACGCCGGGCGAGCTGACGCGCGGAGTGATTCCGGCCTCGCGGAGCATGTCGCTCTCGCCGATTCCGGAGTGCATCAGGAGGTACGGGGAGCCGATGGCGCCCGCCGCGAGGATGACCTCGCGACGGGCGGTGAGCGTACCGGCGAGCCCGTCGGCCTCGACGCCGGTCACGCGGTGGGTGTCGCCGTCGAAGCGGAGCCGGCGGACCCTGGCCCCGGTCAGGACGTCGAGGTTGGGGCGGCGCCTGGCCGGCGCGAGATAGCCGTCGGCGGCGCTCCAGCGGCTGCCGCGCCGCTGGTTGAGCGGGGTGACGGCGCAGCCGCTGTGGTCGGGGCCGTTGAGCTCGGACAGTTCGCGGATGCCCGCCTCCCGGCAGGCGTCCATGAAGGCGCCGGTGATCGGGTTCGGGTCGCGCGGCGGCGAGATGAACAGCGGCCCCTCGGTGCCGTACACGCTGTGCGCCGGGGCGTCGCCGGTCCACCGTTCCGCGCGCCGGAAGTAGCGTACGAACTCGTCGTAGGACCACTCGTGGCCGGCCGCCTCGCCCCAGGCGTCGTAGTCGTCGCGGTGGCCGCGCACCCACATCATGGCGTTCATGGAGGAGCTGCCGCCGAGCAGATGGCCACGCGGCCAGTACAGCTCGCGCCCGCCGAGGGCTTCCTGCTTGGTGGTGCGGAAGTTCCAGTCGTACGGGGTCCCGAAGAGCTTCGGGAAGGCTGCGGGCATCCGGATCTCGGGCTTGCTGCGGCGGTCGGGGCCGCCGGACTCGATGAGGGCGACGCGCACGGTGGGGTCCTCGGAGAGCCGGGCGGCGAGCACGCAGCCCGCCGATCCGGCGCCGACGACGAGGTAGTCGTACGCGAGGGTGGTTGCTGGTCCCGGCGTACGGGAAATGCGGCGGCTCAACTCGGCTCCCCTGGCTGACTGTTGGACACGGCGTCTACTACCGGTCCACAGCATGGCCGTCCGGAGGGCGCGTGACCAGGGGTGGTCGGGGGGCCGGGAGGGGCTCAGCCGGTGTGGCGCGTGCGCCGAAGGTCCTGGCGTTCCTTCTCGGAGAGGCCGCCCCACACGCCGAAGCGCTCGTCGTGGGTGAGTGCGTAGTCGAGGCAGACGCTCTTCATCTCGCAGGCTCCGCACAGCTGCTTGGCCTCGCGGGTGGAGCTGCCGGGCTCGGGGAAGAAGAACTCCGGTCCGGTCTGGGCACACAGGGCATCGTCCTGCCAGGACAGTGCGCTGTCGGTGGCGCTGGGGCTGAGGCGGGGGGAAATGGTGTCGATCGGCATGGGGCACACGCTGCCCGTCCCCGATCAACATTCGATCAACGCGCCGTCAATGGCCTCGCGCGGCAGGCCCGGGGAACGGGTGCTGCGCCATTGCAGCACCCGCGCGCCGGATCGCCAAAGCATTGCGTCTGTCCCTCGTGTCGCCCGAGGGACGGTCCGTTCGGGTCGCTCCGGTCAGGCCGCCGCGCCCGCATCCGGCGCGTGTCCGTGGGCGTGGGCCGGGGCCTTGTTCCGGCCGCCCGGGTGGCGGTGGCGCCACACCCAGAACACCGCGCAGGACACCAGCGCCCAGGCGGCGAGCACCAGGAAGGGCTTCAGGTGCTGGTGGCCCTGGAAGTACACGGCGGTGTGCTGGGCGTTGACGGACGCGCCCGGCGGCAGCCACTGCCCGATGTGGCCGAGTGCCGAGGGCAGCAGCGGCCAGGACACGGCGCCGCCCGACGACGGGTTGCCGAGGAGCACCATCAGGCCCCAGGTGGGGATCATCGCCCAGCGGCCCATCATGGTGTTGAACATGCTGAAGACCATGCCCGAGGTGAACATGGTCAGCGCCAGGATCAGCCACGACTCGACGAACGGCAGGTCCAGCGCACCCAGCAGCCAGTCCACCACCGCGGCGATGGCGAAGGCCCCGAGCAGCGCGTAGGCGGCGGTGAAGGCGATACGTTCGGCCGGGTTCAACCCCCTTGCGTGGACGCTGAGTTGGATGGCGCCGACGAAGCCGATGATGACCGCGGCGAGCGAGATGTAGAAGAGGGCGAGGCCGCGCGGGTCGCCCGGCTGGAGCGGTTTGACGTCCTTGACGGTGACGTCGATGCCGGCTGCCTTGCCGACCTTCACGCCGGTCTCGGCGAGGAGCTGTGCCACGGAGGCGCCGGACGCGCCGGACAGGTCGAGGTTCAGCGCCCGGTCCCCCCGCGCCCGGATGACGGCGAACGCCTGCTGCTCGTCCATCGCCTCGCGCGCCGACGCGTACGACGGGTGGTCGGTGACCTCCAGCGAGCCGGGCAGCGCCTGGTCCGTCCCGGCGATCAGTGCCTTGACCTGCGGCGCGTTCGGATCCCCGGCCACGGCCACCGGGATCCTGTGGGGGGTGGGGTTGGCCATCGTGTACGTGTAGGAACCGGCGAAGAGTCCGGCGGCGACGGCCAGGATGAAGACCAGTACGGTCGCGGGCAGGAACGGCGAGTCCTTGAACGCGGCCCACTTCTCGGCCCCGGTCCTGACCCGGCCGTGCGCACCGTGCGGCCCGTGCGAGCCGTGTGGCCCGTTCGCGCCACCGTCGGTGGGCACTTCGCCCGCATCCGGTATCTCGCTGCTCATCCCGCTCCCTCGCCCTCTTCCTTGCTCTCGTTGCTCTCGTTCTTCGCGTGCTTGGCACGGCTGGGGGCGACCCGTTTCGGTTCGCCCGGCATCTTGGGGTAGTCCGGCGGGTACGGGAGGTCGCCGAGCCCCCGGTCCCGCGCGTCCGCCTCCGCCAGTTCCAGGAGGGAGTCGAGACTGAAGGAGTACTCCTCCAAGTCCGCGTGTACGTCGCCCAGTTCGGCGAACCTGGCGGGCATGGTCGCCACGTCGAAGTCCTCCGGGCGTACGTCGTCCAGCTCCTCCCAGCGCAGCGGCGCGGACACCGGCGCGTGCGGCTTGGGGCGGATCGAGTAGGCGGAGGCCATGGTGCGGTCGCGGGCGGTCTGGTTGTAGTCGACGAAGATGCGCCGGCCGCGCTCCTCCTTCCACCAGGCGGTCGTCACCGCGTCCGGCAGCCGCCGCTCCAGCTCGCGGCCGACCGCGATGGCGGCACGTCGTACGGCGGTGAAGTCCCAGCGCGCCTCGATCGGCACGAACACGTGCAGTCCGCGTCCGCCGGACGTCTTGGGCCAGCCGCGCAGCCCGTGCTCGCCGAGCAGGGCGCGGAGCTCGTGGGCGACCCGTACCGCGTCGGCGAAGTCGGTGCCGGGCTGCGGGTCGAGGTCGATGCGGAGCTCGTCGGGGTGGTCGGGGTGTTCCCGGCGTACCGCCCAGGGGTGGAAGGTGAGGGTGCCCAGGTTGGCGGCCCACAGGACGGCGGCGAGCTCGGTCGGGCAGATCTCGTCGGCCGTACGCCCGCTGGGGAAGGCGATCCGGGCGGTGGGGAGCCAGTCGGGAACGTTCTTGGGGGCCCGCTTCTGGTAGAACGACTCGCCCTCGACGCCGTCGGGGAAGCGTTCCAGGGTGGTCGGTCGTTCGCGCAGTGCGCGCAGAATGCCGGGGCCGATGGCCAGGTAGTAGCGGGCCACGTCCGCCTTGGTGAAGCCCCGCTCGGGGAAGTAGACCTTGTCCGGGCTCGACAGCCGCACGGCCCGCCCTCCTGCGTCCAGCTCGATCGCTTCGCCCGTCTTGCCCATGTGCGCCACGGTAGGCCGAGCCTACATATGCCGCATATCGGGGAATCGGGCAGGGTCGGACCTATGGCACCAAATGCTGCTGACCCCTCGGAACCCGTTCACCGGATGAATCTGCCGGTGATGCCCCCGGTGAAGCCGATGCTGGCCAAGTCCGTGAAGAAGATCCCGCCCGGCATGCAGTACGAGGCCAAGTGGGACGGGTTCCGGGCGATCGTGCACCGGGACGGCGGCGAGCTCGTGATCGGCTCCCGCACCGGCAAACCGCTGACCCGCTACTTCCCGGAACTGGTCGCCGGGCTGCTGGCCGAGCTGCCGCAGCGCTGTGTGGTCGACGGAGAGATCGTCATCGCCCGGGACGGCCGCCTCGACTTCGAGCTCCTCTCCGACCGCATCCATCCGGCGGACTCCCGCATCACGCTGCTCGCCGAGCGGACCCCGGCGAGCTTCGTGGCCTTCGACCTGCTGGCGCTGGAGGACCTGGCACTCTTCGACGTCCCGCTGGAGCAGCGTCGCAAGGCCCTCTCCGACGTGCTGGAGGGCGCCGGTCCGCCGGTCCACCTCGCACCGGCGACCACGGATCCGGAGGTGGCGGGGGTGTGGTTCGAACGCTTCGAGGGCGCGGGCCTCGACGGCGTCATGGCGAAGCCGCTGACGCTTCCGTACCGGCCGGACGCCCGTCTGATGTACAAGATCAAGCACGAGCGGACGGCGGACTGCGTCGTCGCGGGCTACCGCCTGCACAAGACGGCGGGCCCGGTGGTCGGCTCACTGCTCCTGGGCCTGTACGACGCCGAGGGCACGCTCCAGCACGTGGGCGCGAGCTCCGCCTTCACGATGCAGCGCCGCAGGGAACTCATCGACGAACTGGCCCCGTACCGCCTGGACTCCCCGGCCGGGCACCCGTGGGCGGCCTGGGAGGACCAGACCGCCCACGAGGCGACGCGGCTGCCGGGCAGCCAGAACCGGTGGTCGGCGGGCAAGGACCACTCGTGGGTGGCACTGGCCCCGGAATTGGTCTGCGAGGTCGCCTTCGACCACATGCAGGGCACACGCTTCCGCCACACGACGCAGTTCCGCAGGTGGCGACCGGACAGGGATCCGCGCGGCTGTGGGTACGACCAGTTGGAGGAACCGGTGGGGTATGACTTGGCGGAGGCGCTTGGGGGGCCGCTGTAGAACGGCACTCTGGACGCTTGCTCCGGGGCCGGATGTGGGGCACCACCGCGCGACGCCGACCGGGCAAGCGCCCCAGGCCACTGAAGCGGGTCGCGCCTGCGGCGGGCAGATGCCCCTCCCCGCCCCTTCCCTAGACCGCTGGCCGCGGGGCCAGGGGTGGGGATGTGCGGGCCGGTGGTGGGTTGCTCGCGCAGTTCCCCGCGCCCCCAAAACAACCACTCGTGCCCAGCGCCGCACAGTTCCCGGCGCCCGTAAGCGACGAGTACTTCAGGGGCGCGGGGAACTGCGCGGCCAGCCACGAACAACCCGCACCTGACAACCGGCCGTGGCCGGGCCCGCCACCTCTGCCCCACCCCACGGCCCGGCAGCCCACCCGCACCGCCGGGGCCTGGGGCAGCGCCCCAGTTTCGGGAAGGGGCGGGGAGGGGAAACGCCCCGCGCAGCGGACTCCCGCCCACCCCCGCCCACACCAGCGAAGCTTGGCCCAGCGCCCCCCACGCGGCGGAGCCGCAAATGTCGCAGCCGGGAAGGGGCGGGGAGGTGAATGGCCCCGCGCAGCGGACCCCCGCCCAAACACCCCCTACCGCGAGGTGAGTTTCTCCCACTCCTCCCGCGTCGGCCCCACACCCCCCGGCACCCACTCCCCATGCTCCGCCAGCCACGCCTCCAAGTGCCTCTGGACCTCCGGATCCCCGTACGCCTCCCCCGGCGCCGCCAGCAAATGCCGCACCTTCGCCCGCGCCCGCCCCACCACCGGATCCTTCAGCCCGCACACCATCATCGCGGCCCGCACCCGCGCCGCCCCCGTCGGCGGTTCCGTGGAGCGTTCCGCGTAGCGTTCGCCGATGGCGTTGTCCGTCTGGACCTGGACGTCGAACCACGGGCGCAGCACCCTCAGCGCCCACGCGTGGTACTCCGCCGCGAACTCCACGCCCGCCGGGTCGGCGCCCTCCCCGACCCGTTCCGTCAGCCACCTCGCCTGCCACAGCGACAGTGAAATGCCCTGGGCCATCGTCGGGTTGGTGTGGGTGAAGCTGTCGCCGACCGCGATCAGGCCGCGCACCACCGGGCCCCGGTCGTCGACCAGTGCGCGCCAGCGGTTGTCGAGGCCCGCCATCGGCAGGACCTCCGAGAGCGGTTCCGCGTCCAGGGAGAGCCAGTCCGCGCCGGACGGGAAGCTGCGGGCCGCCGCCTCGAAGATGGCCGGGTCGCGCAGGGCCGTGCGCGTCGGGTCGTCCGTGTGGAGGAAGAGCGCGATGCCGAAGACCCGGTTGTCGGACGGGAAGACCGCGCAGCCGCCGAAGGGGCCGCCCGCCAGGGCCAGTGCGCCCTGGACCGGTTCCCGTTGGCCCTCGGCCCGTCGGTACCAGCGGCAGAAGTAGGCGACTCCGGTGCGGTGCCGTTCCACCACGGGGGGCCGGCAGCCCGCCTCGACGAGCCAGTCGCCGGTGGGCACCCGCCGGCCTCCGGAGTCGATGACGACGTCGGCGCAGTGGGTTCCGGATGCGGTGCGCAGGCCCGTCACGCGCGGCACCGAAGTCGCGGACGCGTCCGCGGGCTCGACCACCAGTCCCGTGACCTGTTCGCCGTAGCGCAGCGTCACGCCCGGTTCGGCGCGCAGTGCGTCGGTGAGTACCGACTCCAGCAGGATGCGGCGGGTCTGGAGCATGACCAGGTGTTCGTCGCCGGGGCGTGCGGGCGGGCGCCGGTCTCCGTACCAGTCCAGTTCGTGGTACTCGGCTGCGCCCCGTCGCAGCAACTCCTCGTAGATGTCGGGGAGTTCGGACATGAGTACGGCTCGGGCCGCGCCGACCAGGGTGTGCGGCTGGGTGGCCTGCGGGACCGTGGTGGGGCGCGGCCAGTCGAAGAAGTCGGCGTCGAGGTCCGTGCCGGGGGCTCGGGAGTCCCGTTCGAAAAGGGTGACGGGGTGGCCACGGCGGGCGAGGAGGAGGGCTGTGCTCAGTCCTGCGATTCCCCCGCCGATCACTGCGAATTCGGTCATTTCACGCGCTCCTCTGGGCAGTTGCTCCCGGGGTTGTGGTCAATCCCCCGGGAGCACCCTGCCCCGAACACGCACGCGGCGCACCTACGCCACGGTGACCGTGGCGTGTGCGCTGGCCGTGGAGCTGTTGCCCGCGTAGAGCACGATCTCGCCGGGTTCGACGACGAAGCGGCCGTCGAGGGCGTTGGTCCAGAATCCGAGGTCCTGTGCGCCGAGCGTGAAGCGGACCGTCGTACGCTCTCCCGGTTCCAGAGTGATCCGGCGGAAGCCGCGCAGGCGGCGGACCGGCTGGACGAGGGTGGCGACCGGGTCGTGGACGTAGAGCTGGACGACTTCGTCGCCCGTCCGTTCGCCGGTGTTGCGCACCGGCACTTCGACGGTGAGGGTTTCGCCGCGTCGCAGGCCGGCGGCGGTGATCCGGTCCGTGGCCGGTTTCGGGGCGCCGACCTCGAAGGTGGTGTAGCTCAGGCCGTGGCCGAAGGGGAACTGGGGCGTGCGGTCGACGTCCAGATAGCCCGTGACGAAGGTGTTCTGCGGGTTCGTGGGGTCGTAGGGGCGGCCGGTGTTCTCGTGGTTGTAGTGGACGGGGAGCTGGCCCGTGCTGCGCGGGAAGGAGGCGGGGAGTTTGCCGCCGGGGTTGACCTTGCCGTAGAGGACGTCGGCGACGGCGTTGCCGCCCTCGATGCCGGGGTGCCAGGCCTCCAGGACCGCCGGGGCGGAGTCGAGCCAGTTGCCGGTGGTGAGGGGGCGGCCGTTGAGCAGGACGACGACGAAGGGTTTGCCGGTGGCGGCTACTTGGGCGATCAGTTTTTCCTGGCCGTCGGGGAGTGCCAGGTCGCTGCGGGAGGCGGCTTCGCCGCTCAGTGCCGCCGGCTCGCCGACGACGACCACGACCAGGTCCGCCGCCGCGAGCGCCGCCGCGATGACGGCCGTGTCGGCGGCCGTGCCGGCGGATGTGGTGGCGCCCTTCGTGTGGGTCGCCCGTCCGCCGGAGTCGGCCGCGGCCTTCCGTACCCCTTCCAGCACGGTGACGGGAGGGAACTTCTCCCCGCCGGGGCCCGCCCAAGTGCCGTGCAGGTCACGGGAGTCGGCGAAGGGGCCGACCACCGCCACCGTCCTGCCCGGGGCGACGGGCAGCAGGGCGCCGTCGTTCTTCAGCAGCACCATCGACCGGGCGGCCACTTCGCGGGCGGCCTTCCGCGCGGCGGGCGTCGGCGCATCGACGGCGGCGGACTCGTCCGCGTACGGACTGCTGAAGAGTCCGAGGGCGTATTTGAGGCGCAGGATGCGGGTCACCGCGTCGTCGAGGCGGGCCTCCTTGATCCGGCCGTCCTTGAGCAACTGCGCGCCGTGGTCGGCGAGATGGGTGCTCACCATCTCCATGTCGACGCCCGCATCGAGGGCGAGGCGGCCCGCTTCGGCGCCGTCGGCGGCGAAGCCGTGCGGGAGGAGTTCGCCGACGCCGTTCCAGTCACTGACGACCGGGCCTTCGAACTCCCAGTCCTCCTTGAGGATTTCGGTGAGGGTGTGGGAGTTGGCGTGGGCCGGGATGCCGCTGAGGGTGTTGAAGGAGGCCATCACGGTGGCGCAGCCCGCGTCCATGGCGGCCTTGAACGGGGGCAGGTAGAGGTTGCGCAGCCGGGACTCCGACACGTCGACCGTGTTGTAGTCGCGGCCGCCCTCCGCCCCGCCGTACGCCACGAAGTGCTTGGCGCAGGCGGCGACGCGGTCGGCCGCCGCCAGTCCTTCTGGGCCTTCGCCCTGGTAGCCGCGGGTCTTGGCCGCCGCGTAGGCGGCCGTCAGGTACGGGTCCTCGCCGCAGCTCTCGGCGATGCGGCCCCAGCGCGGCTCGTGGGTGACGTCCATCATCGGGGCGAACGTCCAGTGGATCCCGTTGCTGCGGGCCTCCTTCGCGGAGACCTCGCCGTCGGTCCTGGCGACCTCGGGGTCGAAGGCGGCGGCCTGGGCGAGCGGGACGGGGAAGGTGGTCCAGAAGCCGTGGATGACGTCGAGGCCGAAGACGAGGGGGATGCCGAGCCGGGACTCCTCGACGGCGATCCGCTGGAGGGCGTTGCTGTGCCTGGCCCCGATGATGTTGAGGACGGAGCCCAACTTCCCCTGCCGCGCGGCTTCTTCGGCCTGTACGGTCTGGCTGCCGCCGGGGCCCGTCGCGCCGGTCCAGGCGAGCTGCTGGAGCTGGCCGAGCTTCTCCTCGACGGTCATCCGGGCGAGGAGTTCCCGGATCTCGGCCTCGTGGCCGGCCACCGGTGCGGCTGCCGCCGCTGCTTCGGGGGTGCCGCCCGCCGCTCCCGTCGCCGCGGCACCGCCGCCGGTCATCGCCGCGAGAAAGGTACGCCGTCCCAGGCCGCCGTCAGCCATGTGTTCACCCTCCGGATCCCGCCAGGATCGGGTCCGATCCCGCTGATTGCCATGGAGGCTCTCACACGTACCCGGGCAGTCCTCACATGTACGCGAACGTGTACGCGAGCAGATCGTCGAGCGGCCGGGGCACCCGGTCGAGGTCGAGGGCGTCGACCATGGCCCTGGCGTACGCCTCCTTGCGTCCTGCGGTGGTGCCCATGAAGCGGCGCAGCCGCTGATGTTCGGTGCGCTCGCGCTGGGCGGGCTGGTTGCGGAAGGTGCGCAGTGACCTCAAGTCGCCCTGGGTGTCGACGACTTGCTCGACTCCCGAGGGTCCGAGGGCGCGGATGAGTTCGTCCTCCAGGTCCGCGTCGCAGACGTGGAAGCCGAGTCCGGCGAGTTCGTCGTCGGTGCGGGGGGCGCCGATTCCGGCGCGTTCCAGCGCGCGCCGGAAGTAGCCCGTCTCGGCCGCGTCGCACAGCCCGCCGAGGCGGAGGCCGAGGCCGTGCGGTCCGAGGAGTTCCAGGAACCTGCCGATGCTGGTGGCGCCGCCGAGCGGTACGACGCACACGCCCGCCGCGTCGAGGTCGCGTCCCCGGCGCAGGGCCAGCGCCTCCAGTGCCGCCCGGTCGCTGACCCCCTCGACGAGGACGACCGTACGGAGCCCGGCGCCCGCCGTCACCTGCCGGGCCGTCGCGGCCGCTGCCGGGGCGGTGTCACCCCCGGCCGCCCAGGTGACGACCGCCTGCCGGAAGCGGCTCGTCTCGTGCGACTGCTGCGTTTCTTGCAACTGCTGCGTCTCGTGCAACTGCTTCGTCTCGTCCACCGGGCCAGTCTCGCAGCGGCGTCAACGGGATTACGGGGACGGTGCCACCAGCCCCGTGTCGTACGCGATGATCACGAGCTGCACCCGGTCGCGGGCGTCCAGCTTGGTGAACAGCCTGGCCACATGTGCCTTGACGGTGGCGACGCTGATGAAGAGGGCGGTGGCGATCTCGCTGTTGGAGAGGCCGCGCCCGATGTGCGTCAGCACCTCGCGCTCGCGTTCCGTGATGCCGTCGAGTGCGGGCGGCGGGGCCGGGGGCGTGCCGGGTTCGGGTCTGGCGGCGAACTCGGCGATCAGGCGGCGGGTGACGCCCGGGGCGATCAGCGCGTCGCCCGCCGCGACGACGCGGATCGCGGCGAGGATCTCCTCCAGCGCCATGTCCTTGACGACGAAGCCGCTCGCTCCGGCGCGCAGCGAGCCGTGGACGTAGGCGTCGTCGTCGAACGTGGTGAGCATCAGGACCCGCACCCCCGGGTGGGCCGCGGTGATCTGCCGGGTGGCCTCGATGCCGTCGGTGCCGGGCATGCGGATGTCCATCACGACGACGTCCGGGGCGCTCTCGGCGACCATGGCGACGGCTTCGGCACCGTTCCCAGCCTCTCCGACGACCACGAGGTCGGGGGTGTCGGTCATCAGGACGCGCAGTCCGGCCCGTACGAGCGGCTGGTCGTCGGCGAGCAGTACCCGTACCGTCATCGCTCGCCCGTCCCGTCCCCCGCATGGGCCGACACGCGCTCCCCGGCGGGCAGCGGCAGCCGCGCCGCCACCCGGAAGCCGCCGCCGGGGCGCTCGCCCGCGGTGAACTCGCCGTGCAGCAGCGCGACCCGTTCGCGCATCCCCAGCAGCCCGAATCCGGTGCCGGGCGGCCTGCTGCTCCCCCGCCCCGCGTCGACCACCTCCACGGCGATCTCCGTGTCCCGCCGGGTGACGGTCACCCGGCAGCTGCGGGTGCCCGCGTGCCGGACGACGTTGGTGACCGCTTCCTGGACGATGCGGTACGCGGAGAGGTCGAGGTCGGCGGGCAGCGGCCGGTGCTCGCCCTCCCAGACGACGTCGACCCGTACGCCCGCGTCGGTGGTCGTCGCGGCGAGCCGGTCGAGGTCGGCGAGGCCGGGTGCGGGGTCGAGCGGCGGGTCCTCGGGCGTAGGGTGCGCTGCCGCCGGCAGGTCGCCGGGGCCTGCCTGGCGCAGTGCGCCCAGCATCCGGCGCAGCCCGGAGAGGGTCTCGCGGCTGGTGGTCTCGATGGCGCCGAGTGCCTTGCGGGCCTCCTGCGGCTGGGTGTCGATGACCCGGCTGCCGACGCCCGCCTGGATGGCGATGATGCCGATGCTGTGCGCGACCATGTCGTGCAACTCCCGCGCGATGCGCAGGCGTTCGGCGGTGACGGCCTGGACGGCGGTCTGCGCGAGGAGGGCCGCCGAGTGCCGCCGCCGCTCGCGGACCGAGTGGCCGGTGACGCCTGCGACGAGGACGACGAGCAGGTGCATCAGCAGGGTGCTGGTGAAGCTCGGGGTGCCCGAGGTGTAGTACGGGGCGGCGCCTGCCTGGACCGCGAACACCGCGACGGCCGCCGCGATCGCACCGCGCGTCGGCCGGGTGGCCGCGATGATGCCGACGGCGAGGGCCCCGGGGATGACGAGCGAGTACGCGGCCCACTCCGACTCCACCGGCACCGGTTGCACGGGGAAGCCGCGCGGGAACTCCACCCAGCGGGTGGGCAGCGTCGTGCCCGCCGCGAACGTACCCACCAGGACGGCGAGCAGTGCGGGCAGCGGACGCCGGAACAGCAGGCCCACGGGCAGCACCGAGAGGAGGGCGGGCAGCAGGAACTGGAGCCCGACGGGGTAGTTCTTGCTGTCGTACACGGCGAAGTAGAGGACCACGGGGAAGGCGACCGCCCCCGCCCAGGCAAGGACGGTCCGGCCCTTCGGCGTGGGGCGCCACGGGGGCTTGGGCGGGTGTGGCGCGGTGTGTTCCTCGTACATGCGGCCGATCGTACGGCGGGTCCGGCGGCTGGTCATTGGCCCGGGGGCGTACGTCCACGGGCTGCCCGGGGGCGGCGGAAGGTGGCCGCCGGGCCGATGCCGGTCCTGGGGCGGTCCCGGCACCGTGGGGCGGGTGATCGAAGTCAACGAACTGACGAAGAGTTTCGGGAGGACCACCGCCGTGCGCGGTCTGTCCTTCACCGTGCGCCCGGGACACGTCACCGGGTTCCTCGGCCCCAACGGGTCGGGAAAGTCCACCACGCTCCGCATGATCCTCGGCCTGAACGACCCGACCTCCGGCACCGCCCTGGTCGAAGGGCGCCCCTTCAGGGAGCGCCCGCGCGGGCTGCGGCACGTCGGGGCGCTGCTCGACGCGCAGGACGTGCACAAGGGGTACTCGGCGCGGGCGCACCTGTCGGTACTGGCCCGCAGCAACGGCATTCCCCGGAGCCGGGTGGCCGAGGTGCTGGCGGAGGTGGGGCTCGCACAGGCGGCACGGCGGCGGATCGGCGGGTTCTCGCTGGGCATGAAGCAGCGGCTCGGGATCGCGGGGGCGCTGCTCGGGGATCCGCCGGTGCTGCTCTTCGACGAGCCGGTCAACGGGCTTGATCCGGAAGGGGTGTTGTGGCTGCGTACGCTGCTGCGGCGGCTCGCGGGCGAGGGGCGGACGGTGTTCGTGTCGAGCCATCTGATGTCGGAGATGCAGAACACCGCCGAGCAGCTGATCGTGATCGGGCGGGGCGAGCTGATCGCGGCGGAGAGCGTGACGGACTTCGCGGCGCGCGGCACCCGGCTGAGCGTGTCGGTGCGCACCCCGGACGCGGCGGCCCTCAGTGGCGTGCTGGTCGCGGAGGGCGCCTCCGTGGAGACGGACACCGGTGGGCTGCTGACGGTGACCGGGCTGCCGGCGGGCCGGATCGGGGAGCTCGCGGCCCAGCGGGGCATCACCCTGTCCGAACTGGCCACCCGTACAGCCTCGTTGGAGGAGGCGTTCATGGAACTGACGGCGGACAGCATCGAATACCCCACCTCACCACCCGAACCCTCCCCCGCACCCGCACCGGGTGCCACCCCCCACCCGGAGACCGGAGCGACCCGATGACCGCCGCAGTCAGCACGCCCTCAGCCATGCCGACCGATTCGTCCGTCACCGCGTCCCGGGCCCGCTTCGGCGACCTCCTGGCATCCGAGTGGACCAAACTGTGGTCGCTGCGCTCGAACCGCTGGGCCTTCCCCGCCACCGCGGTAGTCCTCGTCGGCATAGGCGCCAACGGCGCCCTCGCCGACTACCGCAACTGGCCGAACTACGGGGAGGGCATCCGCGAGAGCTTCGTCCCGACCTGGGCCATCCGGGATGCTTTCCCGCTCCCCGCCGCCATGGTCATGATGATGGTCATCGGCACCCTGGGTGCGCTGACCGTGGTGAACGAGTACTCCAGCGGTCTGATCCGCGCCACCCTGGCCGCCGTCCCCGCCCGCCGCTCACTGCTCGCGGCCAAGGCCTCGGTCCTGGCCGCGGTCACGACCGTCTTCGGGGTCCTGGTGGTCGCGCTCTCGTTCGCGGTGTCGCAGGCGATCCTGTCGGGGCGGGGGGTGAACGTGGGTCTCGGCGAACCCGGTGTGCTGCCCTCGCTGGCCGCGTCGGCGGTGCTGGCGCCGGTGAGCGCGCTGGTCGGGCTGGGCATCGGGGTGCTGCTGCGGCACGGCGCGGCGACCGTGGCGGGATGTGCGCTGGTGCTGATCCTGTTCCCGTCGTTCCTGAACCAGAACGACCCGTGGACCGCCGCGGTCAAGTTCGCGATGCCGCTCAACGCCTGGACGAACCTCGCCGAGATCCCCCCGGAGTGGTTCATCACCCTCCCCTACACCCCGTCGTCGACCCACCTGTGGATCGTGCTCGCCGTCTGGCCGCTCCTCTCGGTGGCGCTCGCGCTGGGCCTCGTACACCGCAGGGATCTGTGACGGTACGTCAGCCCTTGCGGTAGAGCTCTTCGATCCGACTCCCGTACGCCGCCTCGACGGCGTTCCTCTTCACCTTCAGCGAGGGCGTCAGCATCCCGTTCTCCTCGCTGAACTCCCCGTCCACGAGCACGAACCGACGGATCGCCTCCGCCCGCGACACCGCTTCGTTCGCGTAGTCGACGGCCTTCTGGACGTCGGCGCGCAGGGCGGGGTCGTCGAGGAGGTCGGCGAGGGGGGTGTCGCGGGGGCGTTTGCGTACGGCCAGCCAGTGCTGGAGGGCGTCGGGATCCAGGGTGACGAGGGCGGCGATGTACGGGCGGTTGTCGCCGACCACCAGGCACTGGCCGATGGGCGGCCGGCTGCGCAGCCGGTCCTCCAGGACGCTGGGCGAGACGTTCTTGCCGCCGGAGGTGACGAGGAGGTCCTTCTTGCGGCCGGTGATGGTGAGGTAGCCGTCGTCGTCGAGGCTGCCGAGGTCGCCGGTGGCGAGCCAGCCGTCGCGCAGCACTTCCCTGCTCGCGGCCGGGTTCTGCCAGTACGAGCCGAACACGATCCCGCCCTTGACCAGCACTTCTCCGTCGTCGGCGATGCGTATCGCGGTGCCGGGGACGGGCTGGCCGACGGTGCCGGGGCGGGGGGCGAGGGGCGGGGCGATGGTGGCGGCGGCGGTGGTCTCGGTCAGGCCGTAGCCCTCGTAGATGACGATCCCGGCGGCCTGGAAGAAGAGGTTGAGGCGGCGGTCGAGCGGGGATCCGCCGCTGATCGCGTACCGCAGCCGGCCGCCGAGCTCCTTGCGGATGCGCCGGTAGACGAGCAGGTCGTACAACGCCCACCCGGCATACAGCCCGGGCCCCGGCCCCTTCCCCTTCCCGAGGAACTTGGCGAGGTGCGCCTCCGCGAACCGCACGGCGATCCGGTCGGCCCGCTCGAAGGAGGAGCCCCGGCCCATCTTCTCGGCGGTGGCCCGCCCGGTGTCGTGGATCTTCTCGAAGAGGTAGGGCACGCCGACGATGAAGGTGGGCCTGAACTGCTGCAGTTCGGGACGGAGTTCGTCAGGCTTGATGCTGGGCCAGTGACCGATCTCGATACGGGCCTGGAGGCAGGCGATCTGGATGGCGCGGCCGAGGATGTGGGCGAGGGGGAGGAAGAGCAGGGTGGAGGCGGCCTGCCCGGTGGCGGCCTCGAAGACGGGGTGCAGGAGTTTGACGGTGTTGCCGGCCTCGGCGAGGAGATTGGCGTGGGTGAGGACGCACCCCTTGGGGCGGCCGGTGGTGCCGGAGGTGTAGCAGAGGGTGGCGATGGTGTCGGGGGTGAGGGCGGACCGGCGCTTGGTGATCTCGGCGTCGGCCACTTCCCTTCCGGAGTCGGCGAGTTGGGACAGGGCGCCAGAGTCGAGGGTCCAGGTACGCGGGGGTGTGCCGAGCTCGGCCGAGGCCTGATGGACGAGGGCCGTGTTCTCCTCGGTCTCCGCGATGACGTAGCGGGCGCCGGAATCGCGCAGGATCCACTCGATCTGGGCGGCGGAGGAGGTCGGATAGACGGGCACGCTCTGCCCGCCCGCCGCCCAGATGGCGAAGTCGAGGACGGCCCACTCGTAGCGGGTGCGGCTCATGACGGCGACCCGGTCGCCGGGTTCGAGCCCGGCGGCGACGAGGCCCTTGGCGGTGGCGGTGACCTCGGCGGCGAAGGCAGCGGCGGTGACGGGGCGCCAAGCGGCGGGGCGCCCGTCGGCGGCGTGCCCGGCGCCGGACCGTGGGGCCTTGCGACGCAGGACGACGGCGTCCGGGGCGTGGACGGCGTTGTCGTGGGGGATGTCGGCGGTGCTGCCGGTGGTGGGGCGGACGGCGAGCGGAGCGACGCGCGCCTCGCGCACGGCGCCGTGCTCGCGGATCACCTCCACGGTGACGCGGTCGGCGAGGCCGGTACGGTCGCGTGCCTGCTTCATTTCCTTGCGTACGCCCACGTCGGCTCCTTGGGTGATCCCACGACGAAGGGGCTCCGGGGCCGTCCCACCCGAAGTCCGAACCTCCAACTTACTGACAGGTAAGGACAGTTGACAGCCCCCCGACACCACTCTTCTCCGTTCTTCTCCGCTCTTCCCCGCCCACCCGGGCGGGTGTGCCGGTCATGGGGTGTCAGCGGCCCGCTGAGGGGTGTCACCGGTACGGGGTGGCTCCACGTGCGGGATGGGATGCCCGGTGTGAAGGTGCAAGAGTGACCACTGCCAGCGAGAACGCCAGCGATCCCTCGGCCGCCGTACGGGCCGCCGAGCCCGTGCCGCCCGTCCTCGAAGGACGCAGACGCAACATCGTCTTCGGCACGATCATGCTCGGCGTACTCCTCGCCGCCCTCGACCAGACGATCGTCGGCACGGCGCTGCCCACCATCGTCTCGGACCTCGGCGGCGCGGCGCACATGTCGTGGGTGGTCACGGCGTATCTGCTCGCGGAGACGGTCGCGACGGTGCTGGTCGGCAAGTTCGGCGACCTGTTCGGCCGGAAGGTCGTCTTCCAGATCTCGGCGATCATCTTCATCACGGGTTCGTTCCTGTGCGGTCTGGCGACCGACATGCTGCTGCTGATCATCTGGCGGGCGGTCCAGGGCATCGGCGCGGGCGGTCTGATGGTGACCGCGATGGCGCTGATCGCGGATGTGATCCCGCTGCGGGAACGCGGCAAGTACCAGGGTGCGATCGGCGCGGTGTTCGGCGTCTCGACGGTCGTTGGCCCACTGCTGGGCGGTCTGTTCACGGACCACCTGAGCTGGCGCTGGGCGTTCTACGTGAACGTGCCGATCGCCATTCTGGTGGTCATCGCGGCGGCGCGTACGATCCCGTCCGTCAAGTCGGCGAACAAACCGCGCATCGACTATCTGGGCATCGCGCTGGTGGCGATGGGCTCCAGCGCACTCGTCCTGGCGACGAGCTGGGGCGGCAACGAGTACGCGTGGGGCTCGGCCGTGATCATCGGCCTGTTCGTCGGCGGCGTCATCGCGCTGGCCCTGTTCTGCCTGGTGGAACTACGGGCCGCCGAACCCATGCTGCCGATGGGGCTCTTCGCCAACCCGGTGTTCACGGTCTGCTCGATCCTCAGCTTCATCGTGGGCTTCGCGATGCTGGGCGCGATGACGTTCCTCCCCACCTACCTCCAGTACGTGGACGGGGACTCCGCCACGATCTCCGGCGTCCGAACCCTGCCCATGGTGATCGGCCTGCTCATCGCGTCGATCTTCAGCGGAAACGTGGTCAGCAAGACGGGCACGTACCGCATCTTCCCGATCATCGGGTCCGCGGTGATGGGCGCGGGCCTCTATCTGCTCTCCCTGATGGGGCCGGACAGCGGGAAGTGGCTGGAGTCGCTGTACATGTTCGTGCTGGGCGTCGGCATCGGGCTGTGCATGCAGGTGCTGACGATCGCCGTGCAGAACACGGTGGACTACGCGGAGCTGGGCACGGCGACGTCGGGCGTCACCTTCTTCCGTACGCTCGGCAGCTCCTTCGGTGCGGCGGTCTTCGGCACCATCTACGCGAACTCGCTGAAGCCGAACCTGGAGAAGGGCGTGGAGGCGGCGGTACGGCTGGCCCCGCCGGGCACGGATCCCGCGGCGGTGGCCAAGGCGGCACAGAACCCGCAGGCCCTGCACGGGCTGCCGGCCGAGCAGGTGGCACCGATCGCGCAGGCGTACGCGGACACGCTGAGCAGTGTGTTCCTGTGGACGGTGCCGGTGGCGGTGCTGGGGTTCGTGGTGTCGCTGTTCCTCAAGCAAGTGGAGCTGCGGGACTCGGCGCGGGTCGGCACGGCGGACCTGGGCGACGGCTTCGCCCAGCCGAAGCCGGGCGGCACGTTCGGCTCCTCGGCGGCGCTGGAGCTGGCGGTCGCCAAGATCATGCGCTCGAAGGGCCCGGCGACGGCCCGCCAGGTGGTGGAGGCGTCGGACACGCGGCTGGACATCGCGGGGGCGTGGGGCGTCATGCAGGTTTCGCTCTTCACCCGGCTGGTCGGCCACTCCACCCTCGGCCTGATCGCCGGCCGCCGGCGCGTCCCGCCGGAGGTGTTCCTCCCGGTCTTCGACCGCCTGGTGTCCGAGGGCTACCTCACCCGTGACGGCAACTACCTCTCCCTCACGGAACCGGGCGAGCGCGAGGCGCGGGTGATCGCGGGGTCGTGGTCGGAGTGGCTCGGCGAGCAGCTGGAGAGGGATGTGGGGCGGCCGAGGAGTGCGGAGTTGAGGGTGGCGGCGGACAGGATTGCGAAGAGGTTGTTGGCGGAGGATCTGGCGGAGAATTTGGCGGGGGAGGGGGTGGGGGCGGGGGCCTCACGCTGAGACGGGGCCAGGGGGTCCGCTGCGCGGGGCCTTCCCCTCCCCGCCCCTTCCCGGCTGCGACATTTGCGGCTCCGCCGCGTGGGGGGCGCTGCCTCGGGGGTGGGCGGTGTACGTGGGGCGGGGGTCCGCTGCGCGGGGCCTTTCCCCTCCCCGCCCCTTCCCGAAACTGGGGCGCTGCCCCAGACCCCGGCCTGTACGGGCGAGTGGGTGGGTGGGCAGGTGGCGGGCCCGGCCACGGCCGGTGGCTATGTGCGGGTGTGTGCGTGGCTGGCCGCGCAGTTCCCCGCGCCCCTGAGTACTCGTAGTTGGGGGCGCGGGGAACTGCGCGAGCAGCCCACCACCGGCCCGCGCATTCGAACCCCTGGCCCCGCGGAGCGGTTTAGGGAAGGGGCGGGGAGGGGCACTGGCCCGCCGCAGGCGCGACACCGCCCCACGCTTCCAGCGCCACGCGGCCGCAGCCGCAAATCCAGCACAGCGGGGCGGGGTGCCGGGCGGAGGGCCCGCCCCACACGGAGGCCTTCCGCACCGCTCCCCACCCCCCACCAGATTCCTCAGAGAGTGACCCGCAGACTCTCCAGCCTCCACGTCCCCGGATCCATCGCCCGCACTCCCTCCCCCACCCCCACCAGCGCCGGGAAGCGCCGGAGCAGGCCCCCCACCGCCACCTCCGTCTGGATGCGGGCCACCGATGCCCCGAGGCAGAAGTGGGTTCCGTGGCCGAAGCCGAGGTGCGGGGCCGGGGTTCCCTTCGTGGCGCGCCTGATGTCCAGGCGTTCCGGGTCCTCGTACGCCCTCGGGTCGCGGTTGGCCGCTGCCACCGCCGCCGTGACCGCCTCGCCCTTGGCCACCCGCACTCCGTGCAGCTCCAGGTCCTCCGTCGCGTACCTCGGGATGGAGAGGATCGTCGGGCCGGCGAGGCGGCCGATTTCCTCCATGGCGGCGGGGAGGAGCGACGGGTCGGCCCGGAGGGCGGCGAGGTCCGAGGGGTGGGTCAGGAGGGCGTCGACCGCGTTCGCCACCAGTGGTGTGGGGGACTGGCCCGCCATGACCAGGTGCCAGACCAGGGTCACCAGCTCCACGTCGCTCAGCCGGTCCCCGCCCCCTTCCTCGTCCCGTACCCGGATCAGCTCGGTGAGCAGGTCGTCGCCCGGTTCCCGCCGCCGCAGCGCCACCGTCTCCTTGGCGCCCCGGATGATCCCCGGTATCGCCGCCGCGAAGTCCTTGCCCACCCCGGACACGACCGTCGCCCCGTACTCCCGCCACTGCGGCCTGATCTCCTCCGGGACGCCCACCCATTCGCAGATGACGTCCATGGGCAGGGGCCGGGCAAAGTGCGGCAGCAGGTCGACCGGGCCCTCGGTCCGTGCGGCGGTCGCCGCCAGTTCGTCGAGGAGGCGGTCGACGACCGCCTCGATGCGCGGCCGGAAGGCGGCTGCCCGCCTGGCGCTGAACGCCGGAGACACCAGCCGGCGCAGCCGGAGGTGCTCGGGGCCGTTCATCTCCGCCATGGTCCGCATGTACGGCACGCAGTCGTCGGGCACCTCGGGCCGCATGAAGCTGTCGGTGCGGATCTCGAAGCGGGGGTCGCTCAGCATTTCGCGGGCCTCCGCGTAGCGCGTGACCGCCCACATCCCGCCGAATCCCGGGGCCACCAGTCTGGCCACCGGCCCCTGTTCGCGGGCTCGGCCGTAGACGGCGAAGGGGTCGCGGATCACTTCCGGGTCGGAGAGCTGAATCTCCGTCACCTGTTCCTGCACAGCTGCGCCTCCTGCTCGGATGTCGTTCCCACATGATGCCATCATCTGGATGGCCTGGGTATCTTGAATCCGCCGCAACACCCCACCAGCACCCCACTCTCAGCACTCGACAGGAGCGACATGGGCCGGTTGACCAGGGCAGAAGTACAGGAACTCAATCGGCGAAAAGTTCTCGCGGCGGCTCGCGAGGAATTCGGCGAGCTGGGGTTCCGGGATGCCAAGATCGACCGGATCGCCGAACGGGCGGGGCTCACCCGGGGTGCCGTCTACTCCAACTTCCCCGGCAAGCGCGCCCTCTACTTCGCGGTCCTCGCCGATCTGGCCCTGACCACGCCCACGCCCCCTCCCCCGCCCTCCGTCGACACCGTCCGCGAGGCGCTCGGCACGCTCGCCAGGGCGCGGGTGTCACGGTTCCCGCTGTCGGGAGTGGCGGACCCGGAGGACCGGCTGGCGATGGACCTGCCGTCGGTCGTCCTCGCCGATGCCCGGACCCGGCAGCCGTACGGTCAGCTCCTCAAGCTCGACGCGCTGCTGCTCGGACTGGCACTGGAAAGTCTGGACAAGGGGCACACGCGGCTCGTGCCGATGGCCGAGACCGTGCTGACCCTCCTGCACGGCGCCGATCAACTGGCCGCCGCCGCACCGGGGTTCGTCGACCCGTTCCACGTCGTGGCCGCCTGCGAGCAGCTCGCCGGGCTCGCCCCCGGGGGCGAGTGGGCGCCGCCGCACCTCCCCTACGTATCGAAGGCGCGGCCCGTCGACGAGGCGTGGACGCCACCGCCCGCGACGAACGCCCTCCTGGGCGGGACCGTACGGCTCGCCGACGACGGGGTGGTGGCCGTGCTCGGCCTGCACCGGCTGGAGGCGGTCGAGGAAGCGGTACGGGCGGCTCCGCCGGGCGTCGCGGTCACCGCCGTACTGGTCACCGGCGAGCCGGGCGAACTGGGACCGCTGGCCAGGCTGACGGTGGCCGAGCTGGGGGCGGGACTGCGCCAGGCGTTCCCGCGCGACTCCTGGCCCCGGGTCGCCGTGGTGCACGACGAGTCGGGGGAACTGGCGGCGGCGGCCGGGGTGTCGGCGGTGAGCGATGCGACCGAGGCTGCCGTACGGATCGAGGGCGGGCGGATCGTGGCACGCGCCGAGGGCCGGGGCGCCTGCCACGCGACGGCGACGCGCGACTGACCCGGACCCGGACCCCGGACCCGGACCCGGCCCGCCGCGACTACACCTCGACCCGCGAACCCACCCCGGTCGTGGCCGGCTCCCCCGCCGACCGTTCCCCTTCCGCTTCCGCTCCCGCCTCCGGCACCGGCTTCTTCGCGGGCTCCCGCCATGCCCGTACGAAACCCGCCGCCGCCAGCCAGAACGTCGTCGGCAGGAAGACCAGGTCGCCCACGATCGTGATCGCCGAGAACATCGGCAGCGCCATGAACAGGCCGATGCCGATGTGGGTGCTCAGCATCACGACGAGGATCACGTACTTGAGCCGCCGGTTGAACACCAGTGCCGCGAACAGGATCTGGGAGAAGACCGTCACGTACGCCATGACCGCCGTGAACGTCCCGTGGCTGACGATCCACGCCGACAGCTCGGGGAACGTCGAGAAGTCGTCGCTCATCATCGAGTAGTAGAGCGCGGAGCCGTCCCGCCAGGACTGGCCCCGGATCTTGAACATCGCGGCCGAGGTGTAGATGACCATCACCTGGAGGGCGATGACTCCCAGTCCGGCGTTGTGCAGCACCGTCACCGCGCGACGGCGCAGTTCCTCGGTCTCCTCGCCCCAGAAGACGTACCGGCTCATCGCGTTCGCCCGCTTGGCGCGACGGCGGGCGTCGAGCGACCAGTGGCGGCCGGAGGCGACGAAGACCAGGTAGTTGGCGAACAGGAGGCTGAGCAGGGCCCAGCCGCTGTTGGCCATCGAGCCCCGGATGTAGAAGGCGACGACCACGAAGACGAAGAGCGGGGCCATCGCCCGGGTCCGCCAGCCGAGCGCGTACAGGGCGCTGATCAGCAGGGCGACCGCGTACCAGCCGTAGAAGACGAGGGAGCTGTCGGTGGACAGCAGCCCGTACCACCAGCCGAACGCCCCGTCCCAGCCGCGCGCCTTCATCGTCTCGGCGAAGAGTTCGGGGGTGAACGGTGAGGTCGGGCCCCAGAGGCGGCCGGCGCGCGGGAGTTCGCGCAGGAGGTGGACCACGTACAGCCCGGCGAGGCCGATGCGCATCGCGGCGGCGCTGTACGGGGCGAGGGGGCGCAGGGTCAGGTCGCGCAGGGCGCCGGTGATGCGGGCACCGAGGTCGCCGATGCGGTCGCCGCCGAGCCGCAGTGCCTGGCGGGCGGTCACGGGGTCACCGTCCAGTAGCCGAGCGGGCGGAAGGTGGACGGGTAGGTGGCGTCGGGGGTTTCCCGGTCGGGGATGCGGGTGGAGCGGGTGCGCAGCTCGACGGCGTCGCCGACCGGTTTGCCCATGTCCTGGAGGCGGACGCGGACGACGTTGAGGAGGTAGCGGGCGTTGCGGCTGCGGGCCTCGTCGGCGGCCGGGGTGCGGTCCTTGTCGCGGGCGCTGGTCTGGTACTGGGAGACCGCGCGGCGCAGTACGAGCTGGTCCTCGATGCTGGGGAGGAGCTGGCCCCGGTAGCGGGAGTTGTCGTACGCGGTGAGGTCGGTCCACTCGCCGAGGCGGCCGTCGACCCGGGTGCGGACCTCCAGGTGGAGGTTGTAGCGGGAGGGGTCGGGGGCGAAGATGTTCCAGTCCTGCGGGAACATCGGCCGCATCCACCAGTCCGTCTGCTTGGCGAGCGCCTTGGCGGGCGGGAAGTCCGTCGCGACGTAGAGCACCAGCATGGTGGAGTGGACCAGCGCGAGGAGTGCGACGAAGGCGACGGCGGTACGGGAGAGCAGGCGGCGGAGCCCGGTGAGTGGTATGCCGCGTGGGGCCAGGGGGTCCGGTGGTGCTTGGGAGTCCGAGGGGACCAGAGGGTCCGACGGGGCCTGGGAGTCCGAGGGGGCCTGGGAGTCCGGTGGCGGTGTGCCGTCCGGCGCGGGTATGACGGACTCGGCCACGGTTTGCTCCTCCTGGGGCCACGGGGGCAGTTGTGCCACGGGGCACTCAACGGCCACGACGGGCCCCAGGGTATCGGGCGTACCCCGGGGCCCCACCGGTGCTGATGCGACCTCCCCGCCCCAGCGCTACCGAGGTTGGATCCGGTAGGTCTCCCCCGCCCGGGTCGGCAGGGTGAGCAGGCCGTTCTTCGCGGTGTACGTGGCCGGGGCGCCGCCGCCCGGGCGCAGGACACGGACCTTGCCGGTGAGGGACGGGTGGCGCACCTTTGCCGTGGTGCCGCTGCCCGAGGCGAGGCGGATCTCGGTGGGGCGGGCCTGCTGCCAGGTGACGCCGACGGTGAAGTCGCCCCGGGCGCGCAGTCCGTCGTAGGCGCCCTTGGCCGACCAGGCCGTGGGCAGGGCGGGCAGTACGTGGACAGTGCCGTGCCTGCTCTGGAGGAGCATTTCGGCGATGCCCGAGGTGGCGCCGAAGTTGCCGAAGCCGGGGACGATTCCGGCGGGGGTGGAGCAGGTGGGGTTGCCGAGCCGCCTGGAGACCTCGTCGGGGTTCATGGACCCCTGTGCGTCGATGATTCTGCGGACCTCGTCGAGGGCGCCGGGGCGGGGCGTGGGCCAGTTGCCGTGGTCGTGGCCCTCCTTGCTGCCGGGGCCACCGGTCCACAACGACTTCTCATTGAGCTGGAGTTGCTCGGTGGCGACGTCGCCGAAGACCTTGGCGCCGAGGCTCCGCTGCCGATGGGGAGTGCTTCCCGCTCCCAGTCCTTGGCGGGCCTGTCGTACCAGAGGGTGTGCCCGTCAGTGAGGACCGGGACGAGCAGGCCGGTGTTGCGGAGGTTGCCGGGACGACGACCCCGACCCCGCTCACCTGCCCGGTACTGTCGAAGGATCATGAGCACCGCACGACGCAACGACAGCACCCGGCCCGCCTCGACCCCTCGCGACCCCTTCGACAACTCTGTCGCTCTCGACAGCCCGGCCCGCACCTCCCCCACCCCCAACTGCCTCACCGGCGTCGGCATGATCGTCGTCGATGGCCAGGGCCGCGTCCTGCTGGGCCTCGGCCACAACGGCAACTGGGAGCTCCCGGGCGGCAAGGTCGACGCGGGCGAGAGCTTCGAGGCTGCGGGCGTACGCGAACTGGCCGAGGAAACCGGCCTGTTGGCGCCCGCCGAGTCGGTCCGGGTGGTGGCGCTCCTCATGGACGGCGCGTACGGCCTCAACCGAATCTCGGTGGCGGCGGTCACCGAGGCGGCCGAGGGTACGGCCCGGGTGACCGAACCGGACAAGATCGTGCGGTGGGACTGGTTCGCCCCGGCGGAGATCCCGACGGCACTGTTCGTACCGTCGGCGGCGGTGCTGCGCGCGTGGCGCCCGGAGCTGAACCTGCCGGCCACCGACTCGTACTGCTACCGCATGACCGACTGAACGACCCTCTGAACGCCCCTCCGACCGATCCTTATCGGCCAACTCCCCTTCGCGCAAAGCTACTTGTGCGTACGGACGTCTTCCGCGTCGGACGGGGCCGCCTTATGCTCCTGCGACTCAGGTTGCGGTTACCACTGGTAAGGGGCTGGGCACATGGATCGTACGGTCGACACTCCCTCAAGCACCTCCGGCACTACCTCGCACGCTTCCTCGCACGCTTCCCGCCGTACGTTCGTGGCGGGCGCGGCGGCGCTCGGTGGCGCCGCCGCACTCGGCACGCTCCCGGCAGCCGGTGCCGCACACGCCGCCGCACCGGCCGCCGGCCGGTCGGTCGCCGTGCTGGGCGGCGGGGTCGCGGGCCTCACGGCCGCCCACGAGCTGGCCGAACGCGGCTTCCAGGTCACCGTCTACGAAAGACGCGCCCTGGGCGGCAAGGCCCGCAGCATGGACGTTCCGAACAGCGCGAAGGGCGGACGCCGCCCCCTCCCCGCCGAGCACGGCTTCCGGTTCATCCCCGGCATCTACCACAACCTCCCCGACACGATGCGCCGCATCCCCTTCCCGGGGAACGCGAACGGCGTCTGGGACAACCTCGTCGCCCCGCCCGAGATGATGTTCGCGCGGACGGGCCGCGAGGACATCCGGATGCCGATCCCGTGGCCGGGCCACAAGCCCGCCGACCTCGACCTGGACGACCTCCGCCGGGCCCTGACGGGCCTGATCGACACCGCGTTCAACCTCCCGCTCCACGAGGTCGCGTACTTCGTGAACCGCGCGCTGGTCTTCCTCACCAGCTGCGACGAGCGGCGCGACAGCACCTGGGAGAAGACCCCTTGGTGGGAGTTCGTGCGCGCGGCGCAGATGTCCAAGGACTACCAGCGGATCCTCGCCATCGGCGTGACCCGCAACATCGTCGCGACGAAGGCCGAGGAGGCCAGCACCAGGACCGTTGGCACGCTGGGCGAGGCGTTCGTCTTCAACCTGCTGGGCCAGGGCGCGGACGGCCCGCCGGACCGCATCCTCAACGCCCCGACCAACGAGGCGTGGATCGACCCGTGGGTGGCCCATCTCAAGTCCCTGGGCGTGGACTTCAGGATCGGCTGGACGGTACGGGAGCTGAGGACGGCGGGCGGCCGAATCAGCGCGACGGTGATCGAGGACCCGGCGGGCGTACGGCAGTCGGTGGTTGCGGACCACTACGTATCGGCCATGCCGGTGGAGCACGCGCGGCGCACCTGGAACGCGGAAATGCGTTCGCTGGAACCGCAGTTGGCGCGGGCGGACAAGCTGGAGACGGACTGGATGACGGGTATCCAGTTCTATCTGACGGAGCGTCCGAAGATGGTCGACGGGCATGTGAATCTCATCGACTCGCCGTGGTCGCTGACCGGGATAGCCCAGGCGGGGCACTGGCCGAAGCGCGACTTCCCTGCGGTGTACGGGGACGGGGTCGCGGTGGAGTGCCTGTCGGTGGACATCTCGGAGTGGGACAAGCCGGGGATCCTGTACGGCAAGACGGCCAAGCAGTGCACGCGGGAGGAGGTGGCGAAGGAGGTGTGGGCGCAGTTGAAGGCGGCGCTCAATGACACGGGCAGGACGGTGCTGCGGGACAGCGCACTGCACTCGTGGTTCCTCGACCCGGGCGTCGACGGCCTGGGCACGCCGAACCCCACCAACGAGGACGAACTGCTGATCCACCCGGTGGGCACCCTCCACAACCGCCCGACGGCCGGAACCGCCATCCCCAACTTCTACCTGGCGGGCGATTACGTCGCCGTGGACATCGACCTGGCCACGATGGAGGGCGCGAACGCGTCGGCACGGGCGGCGGTCAACGCGCTGCTGGAGCGGGCGGGTTCGGACGCACCACGGGTGAAGGTGCAGGGGATGCACAAGATCCCGGCGGTGGAGACGCTGAAGCGGCACGACAGGACGCGGTGGCGGTTGGGGCTGCGGAACGCGTTGGACTTGGGGTAGGGGGTAGGAGCGCGGGCCGGGGTACTCAGTCCCGGTCCGCGCCGTACACCCTCCCCCTGAAGCTCGCCATGAACAGCTCGTCCTGCTCCAGCAAGCGCAGCGCAGGCCCTGAACTGGTCTCCAGGAGCCACTGGTTCACCTCGGCCGGTGACATCGTCCCGTCCCTGGGTTGAGGAAGCGCGCGGACGAGGGCGGCCACCAAAAGCCGGACTCCGCCCGTCGCCACCTCCTGACCATCACCGACGGCCATGTCCAACCGGCCCACCGCGATGCTCGCCTGCATCTCCCAGAGCTCCTCCGGCATGTGGAAGCCCACTAGCGAGAGCAGGTCCGCGACCAGGTCCACCGGTAGCCGAGGCGCGTCCGCGCGCAGTTGGGCCAGCACCAACGCGGCCGTCCGGAGCGCGAAGTGCTCGTCAAAGAACTCCGCGTGGGCCAGGAGGTGCTGGCACCGCTGGTACTGCTCGGCCAGCTCCGCGTCCGACCCGTCCAGCCCGCTGCGCAGCCACAGCTCCATCAGCTCGTGTGCGAACGACGCCGCCCTTCCGCCGTTCGGCTCACCGTAGAAGGCGGTGACAGCCGCCCCGAAGTACCGGAACATCGGTTCCAGCGCGTGCAGGACGGTGGAGTCGTTGGTCCCGCCCGCCACCCCCATCTTGTGCTGGATCTCCAACCAGTACGACCGTGACCACGCGCGACCCCGCTCGTAGGTGTCGCTTCCCGGCAGGTGGCGGTACGGCCAGTACGGGTCGACGTCCTGCGGGGCGAGGGCGCCTCCGGTCCGCCGCTCCACCGTCAGCTCGCGGCGGCCGTCCGCCCACCCCCGCCGCACCTCCAGCGCGAGCGCGAACTCCGTCCACTCCTGCTCCGTCAGCGCGGAGCGGTAGAGCTGCGTGCGGTGCCACCAGATGCCCGCCGGGTCCGTCGCGTCCGGGAAGAGCTGGCTCGACGTGACGCTCCCCCTCAGGAGCACCGAAATGAGCATGAGGTTCGCCTCGTACTTGCCGTGCCGGGCCGCCGTCGCCCGCCGGATCGGCCGGTAGTCGGCGTACTGGTGCGTCCCCCGCTCGCGCGCGTCCTCCATCACCGTGACGAGCAGTTCGGCGAGCCGCTGGCGGTCGGGCTCCGGCAACTGGGCGAGCCGGGCCTCCACGAATCCCAGCATCTGGCGCGAAGCCAGCAGGTTGTACGACAGCAGGGCGTACAGCAGGTCGTCGTCGACGCTCGCCCTGCCCAGCGCGAGCGCCGGCCGCTGGGCGAGCAGTCCGGCCAGGACCTGGACGGCGAGCCGGGCGGCCAGGTACTCGCCGAAGGTGGCGTGCAGGAACTCGTAGGTGACCAGCTGCTGCTCGTCCTGGAGCGCCTGCGCCCGCTGTACGAAGAAGAACCGGCCGAGGGCGATCTCCGCCTGCCCCAGCGGTGCCCTGAAGTCGGCGGCCCGGGTCTCGGGGCGGCCCAGCAGGGCGGTCAGGTCCTGGTCGAGTTCGTCGGCGGTGATCCACTGACGGCGCCGGTTCAGGATGCCGAAGGCGATGAGGGAGAGCCGCTGGAGTTCCCGCTCGGTGTGCTCGGCGAGCAGGCGCTCGTCGAGGCCGTCGCCGGTCTTGCCTATCTCGCGGACGGCGAAGGAGGTCAGCAGTTCCTCGTAGAGGTCCGCCGCGCCCAGGGGTTCTCCGTCGCCGGAGTCCTGCTGGAGAGCGTTGCCGGTCGCGTCGTAGAGGGCGAGCATCAGCAGGAGCAGCGGCTGGGAGGCCAGCTCACCGTGGCGGCCGGCCACCTCGGCGGAGAGCGGGCGAAGGCCCTGGGCGGTGAAGTGGGGCGCGTTGAGCTCGTTCCAGACGTCCAGCCAGCGCGCGACGTGCGGTTCGCGGAAGGGTTCGAGGCGCAGTGCGACCGTTCCCTCGGGGCAGCGGGCCCGGTCGGCGACGGCGGTACGGCTGGTGACCACGGCGTAGACGGGGCGCCCCTGGTCGGCCTCGCGCTGCTGGAACCTGGCGACCCTCAGCAGGTAGTCGGTCTGGCTGACGCCGGTCGCCTGAAGCAACTCGTCGAAGCCGTCGAACAGCAGCACCGGCACCGCCCCGGCCGCCGACCGCACCAGTTCGGGCCAGGTGACGCGCTCACCGGTGGCGAGCCGTACCGCGTGCTCGATCTGGTCCTGTACGTCGTCCTCGGCGCGGATCTCGCGCAGGACGATACGGACGGGCAGGAACCCGGTCCCGGGGAGCCTGGCGGCCAGGATCTTCGTCAGGACCGACTTGCCCGCACCCGGCTGGCCCAGCACCAGCAACGGCGCGTTCACGGAGGCGAGCGAGGTGAAGGAGGCCGCGAGGAACTCGGTGAGGTCGGAGCGTACGGGTGCCGCGTCCCACCACTCCTCCCCGGCCGGGCCGCTGCTCTCCCCGACCACCCGGGCTACCCGGAAGTCGGGATCGACATAGCCCTCGGTGAGGGTCGGGAGGTTCAGGCCGCTGGGGGCCTTGCCCTCGGAGAGGATCGCCTTGCCCAGCGCCGCCCGGTACGACGCGGCGAGTCCGGCGGCGGCGTGGCCGAGCGTCGGCGCGGGGGTGAGGCCGGAGAGGGCGCTCTGGATGCCGTCCAGGGACCGGCGGATCGCGTGCCGGGTGGCCTGGTGCTCGACCTGGCCCGACCAGAAGCCGAATTCCGGTACTTCCAGAGCGAGTTGCGCGAACAGTTCCTCGTACCGGTTCACCGCCTGCCGGTCGAGGGCGCGAACAGTCTGCTCCGCCCGCGCCCGCTCGCCCTCGTCCAGCCGGTCCCACACCGCCAGGCCGCGCAGGAACTCCCACAGCCGGTGCTCGGGTTGCCCGTACCACCCGTACAGCTCCCGCAGGGTGTCCTCGAAGGGCTGCGAAGGGCTCGGCTGCGGCACCCCGGCGGACAGCAGGGCGCGGACGAAGGTGTCCGCCGACCCGTCGGCGTTCGCGAGGGCGAGCTGCTCGCTGCGGGTGAGTTCCAACTCAGCGATGCCGAACGGGAGTTCGGCCTCCGCCAGCGCCTCGAAGAACGCCACGATCACCAGCACCGCGTGCGCCGCCGCGATCTTCTCCGTGCGGTCGGCCCGCTCCGCCGATCCCAGCCGGTCCCGCAGCCCGTCGAGCGCGTCCCGTCCGGTCCGCAGCAACCGCCCCTGCGCGCCGAACAGTCCGAGCACGGCATCGCTCGCCCCACCCGTGGCCAGCGAAACGGCGCCGCCCAGCGCCTGGTCCGCCGCCGCCAGTCCCTCGCTGTCCCCGCCCAGGATCGCCACCGCGTCCCGGTAACTCAGAAGTCGTCGTGCCCGCATGGTCAACAATTAGCATGCGGCACTGTCAGAGCCGCCCCGCCTCCACAATCCGCTTCAGGAACTGCTGAGTTCGCGCCACCTTCGGCGCCCCGAAGACCTCCGCCGGTGTTCCCCGTTCCAGCACCACTCCCGCGTCCAGGAAGCACACCTGGTCCGCGACCTCCCGCGCGAAGCCCATTTCATGGGTCGCCAGGACCATCGTCATGCCTTCGTCCTTCAGGTCCCTGACCACACTCAGCACCTCGCCCACCAGCTCCGGGTCCAGCGCCGCCGTGATCTCGTCGAGCAGGAGCAGCCGAGGCCGTACCGCCAACGCCCGTACGATCGCGGCCCGTTGCTGCTGGCCGCCGCTCAGCCGGTCCGGGTACGACGTCGCCTTGTCGCCCAGGCCCAGCCGCTCAAGCAGTTCGCGGCCGCGTTCCTCCGCCTCCTCCTTCGAGGTGCCGTGCACCCGGCGCGGGGCGAGGGTGATGTTGTCGAGCACCGTCATGTGCGGGAAGAGGTTGTACGCCTGGAAGACCACGCCGATCCGGCGCCGTACCGTGTCCGGATCGGTGCGGGGGTCGGTGATGTCCTCGCCGTCGAGGAAGATCGCTCCGTCGTCGATCTCCTCCAGGAGGTTCACGCAGCGCAGGAGCGTGGACTTGCCCGAGCCGGAGGCGCCGATCAGCGCCGTCACGGTGTGCGGGGCGACCTCCAGGTCCACGTCGCGCAGCACGACGGTGTCCTTGCCGTACGTCTTGCGTACCGATTCCAACCGCAGCACGGGCTTGTCGTCGCTCATACCGTTCCTCCCTGCGCCCGCTGCTTGTCCATCCGTGCCGTGATCCAGTCCGTGAAGCGCGTCATCGGGATGGTCAGGGCGACGAAGACCAGTCCGGCGACGATGTACGGGGTGTAGTTGAAGTCGCGGCTGGCGATGATCTGTGCCGCGTACACGGCGTCGACCGCGCCCGCGATCGAGACCAGGCCGGTGTCCTTCTGGAGGGACACCAGGTCGTTCAGGAGCGGCGGGACGACCCGCCGTACCGCCTGCGGCAGCACCACGTAACGCAGCGTCTGCCGATTCGACAGCCCCAGCGAGCGGGCCGCCGCCCGTTGCGAGGGGTGTACGGACTCGATGCCCGCGCGGAAGACCTCGGCCACGTACGCGGAGTAGGTCAGGGTCAGCGCGACCCCGCCGAGTATCACCGGGTCCGTCGTGACGCCGGTCAGGCGCAGTGCCGGGACGCCGAACACCACGATGAGGAGGTTGATGATCAGCGGCAGGCCGCGGAAGAAGTCCGTGTACGCCGTCGCCAGCGCCCGCAGCGGGAAGAACGCCGGGCCCTTCAGCGTGCGCGCGACGGCGAGCAGCATGCCGAGGACGAGGACGGCGGCCCCGCACACCACCAGCAGGCGCAGGTTGAGCCACAGTCCCTCGATGACCTTCGGGAACGCCTGCGCCGCGAAGGCCGGGTCGAAGAAGGTCTCGCGGGTGCGCTGCCAGCCCGGGGAGTTGACGATGACGACATACAGGACCGCCGCCGTGATCAGGGTGCTGATCGCGGCGATGGCGGTGGCGCGGCGGGTCCGGCCGCGCTTGAAGCGTTCGCGTTCGAGGCGGCGGGCGGAGGGGACGTAGCCGTCGTCCGCGCCGCCGCTCTCCGTACCGGTCTTCTTCAAGGCATCCTCGGCGACGGTCACTTCAGCACCGGCGCGTCCACCGCATCCGCCAGCCACTGCTTCTCCAGCTTGGCGAGCGTGCCGTCCTTGCGCAGGGCGTCGACGGCGCCGGTCACGCAGGGGGTGAGCGCGCTGCCCTTGTCGAGTACGGCGCCGAACTGTTCCGCCTTGCCGAGGGTGTCGGCGAACTGGCCGATCACCGCCGCCTCGGGGACCTCGGCTCCGGTGATGTAGAAGGCGGTGGGGAGGTCGACGACGATGCCGTCGACCTGGCCGTTCTTGAGGGCCGCCTTGGCGAAGTCGTTCTTCTGGTAGACGGCAGGCTTCTCGGTCGGCTTGATGACCTCGTTGATGATGTCGAGGCTGGTGGTGCCGACCTGGGCGCCGAGCCTGACGTCCTTGAGGCCGGCGACCGACTTGGCCTTCGCCGCCTTGGAGTTCTTGAGGGCGACGACCGTCTGGCGCACGTCGTAGTAGCCGGAGGAGAAGTCGACGGCCTTCTTGCGCGACTCGCTGATGGAGATCTGGTTGAGGTCGAGGTCGAACTTCTTCTCGCCGGGCGCGAAGGCGTTGTTGAACGCGACCGTCTGCCAGACCACGTCCGTCTTCTTGAAGCCCAGCTTCTCGGCGATGGCGTACGCGACGGCGGACTCGTAGCCCTCGCCGTTCTCGGGCTTGTCGTCCTTGAACCACGGGGCGTACGCGGGCTTGTCGGTGCCCACCGTCAGCTTGCCCGCGGTCTCGGTGGCCAGCTTGCCCTGCTCGCAGGAGCCGCCCTTGGCGGCCGAAGGTCCACCCGAGGACGCTCCGGCGCCCGGCTCCGGCTGCGGGGCACAACCGGTGGCGAACGCGGCGGAGACGACGACGGCGAGGGCGGCGACGCCACGGCCGAAGGGGTGGGAGACACGGCGCACAGGGCCGGCGAAGGAGGCAGGAAGCATGGCGCGAGAGTGGCAGTGAGCAGGCGCTTTTGTCCACGTCGAATCGGTGTTCGTCCGCATCCTGGAATGTGTTGCGAGACGGTGAATTTTCCGCCGCCCATGCACACCTGAGCCACATCTTGCGCAACTAGGGCCTCTTTACGCCCAGTTGAGGCCGGTCGTACGCTCCCGCCCATGCGACTCATGCGATCCTCGCGCACCAAGAAGAGATCCGCACTCCTGGCCGTGGCAGGCGCACTCCTCGCCGCTGCCCTCACCCCGCCCGCCGTGGCCGTGCCTGCCGACCCATCGGCCCCTGCGGCCCCTTCGGCTCCTTCAGCTCCTGCAGCCGCCACCGTCGTCCCCGTCCAGACGACCGGCCCCACCGACAAGCGCTTCAACCTCGTCGTCCTCGGTGACGGGTACACCGCCGCCGAGATACCCAAGTTCCGGGCCGATGTCGAGAAGCACATGAACGTGCTGTGGAGCATCGAGCCGTTCGCCTCCTACCGTTCCTACATCAATGTCTGGGCGGTCGAGCTGCCGTCCCCCGAGTCGGGCGTCGACTGCGATCCGGGGCTCTCCGACGCCCGCCGCGACACCCCCCTCGACATGGCCTTCTGGGGCGGTTGCAACGCGGCCAGCGTGCAGCGGCTGCTCACCGTCGACACGAAGAAGGCGACCGCGGCCGCCGATCTCGTACCGGGTACGAAGAGCGCCAACCGGCAGATCGTCGCCCTCGCCAACAGCAAGACGTACGGCGGCGCGGGCGGCTCCTGGGCCACCGCGTCCGGCGGCAACGCCCTCTCCACCCTCATCACCCCGCACGAGATAGGCCACTCGCTGGGCAAGCTGGACGACGAGTACGACTACTACGGGCGCGGCGTCCCCGGCGGTACGTACACCGGCGGCGAGCCCGCCTCCACCCACCACACCCTGCTCACCGAGGCCGAGATGCGCGCCAAACAGCAGAAGTGGTGGCGCTGGCTCGGCGAGGAGAGCCTGTCGGGCGGCCGGATCGGCCGCTTCGAGGGCGGGATGTACTCCACCAAGGGCGTCTGGCGGCCGAGCAAGCACTCCATGATGAAGACCCTCGGCTACGACTTCGACCAGATCGAGCGCGAGGTGATGACCCAGGCCATCTCCCAGAAGGTCAACCTCGTCCAGGACCACACCCCCAACACCGCCCCGCTCGGCACCGACCGCACGGTGTGGGTGGACACCCTGCACCCGGTGGGCGGCGCGCTCGACGTGGTGTGGCGGCTGGACGGCAAGGCCGTTCCCGCGACGTTCGGCAGCCGCAGCCTGGAGCTGCGCCGCCTGGGCATCGGGAAGGGCACGCACACGCTGACCGCGACGGTGAGCGATCCGACGCCGTTCGTACGGGACCCGAAGGTGCGGGCGTCGGCGGCGCTGACCCGTACCGTCAGCTGGACCGTCGACCGTGGCGTCACCGCTCAACACACCGCAGAGGCAGCAGACTTCACCGGCCACACGGCCACGGAGAAGCCGGTCGGCGCCGAGTCCGTCGTGTACGCGGACACCTCGCACCCCTCCTCCACGGGCCGCTCCCCCGCCGTCCGCTGGACCCTGAACGGGCTGCCGGTCACCACCTCCCTCGGCAACGACCGCGACCTCGATCTGGGCAAACTGCCGCTGCCCGGCGGCCGCACGTACGCCCTCAAGGCCCGGATCGCGGGCACGGACCGGACGCTGACCTGGACGGTCGATGCCACGACCGCCTCCGCGTCGTACGAGCTGTCGAAGCCGGTGCGGACCGTCCGGAAGCCCGGGAAGCCCGTCGAGTACGTCTACGACGGGCCCTTCACGATGAAGCTGAGCGCGAAGGACGACCAGCAGGGTTCGGTGGTCTCGCAGTTCCGGGTCAACGGGGACGGCTGGTACACCTACTACGGCTGGCCGACGGACGCCGACAAGCCGTGGCTGTTCACCCCGTCGGGCACGAACGTCGACGACCTCGTCTACGGCAAGCTCGGCACGCCGCGCGTGGTGCCGTGGGACGACGCGACGCCCGAGTACAAGACGCACACGGTCGAGTACCGGACGGTCGACGCGGCGGGGAACGTGGGACCCGCGAAGAAGTTCCTGGTCACGCTGACACCGCCTCAGGGATAGCAGCTGCCCCTCGTTTTGTGCATGGCTGATGATCTTCCATAGGATCCGGCGATGATCACACGGAAACGACTGGCGGCCGGAGCGTGCGGCGCACTGCTCGCCGCTCTGGCCGCCGGGCTGCTCCCGTCGCCGGCACTCGCCGACGACGGTCCTGCCACCGGCGAGGGCGCCCCCAAGGAATCCCCCAAGGTCGAGCTGGTCCTCGATGTCAGCGGCTCGATGCGGGCGCGGGACATCGACGGGCAGTCCCGGATGGCCGCGGCGAAGCAGGCCTTCAACGAGGTCCTGGACGCCACGCCCGAGGAAGTACGGCTCGGCATAAGGACGTTGGGCGCGAACTACGCGGGCAACGACAAGAAGCTCGGCTGCGAGGACACCCGGCAGCTCTACCCGGTCGGCAAGCTGAACCGGGTGGAGGCGAAGACCGCGGTCGCCACGCTCGCCCCCACCGGGTTCACCCCGGTCGGGCCCGCGCTGCTCGGCGCGGCGAAGGACCTGGAGGGCGGGGACGCGACCCGCCGGATCGTGCTGATCACGGACGGCGAGGACACCTGCGGGCCGCTCGACCCGTGCGTGGTGGCGCGCGAGATCGCCGCCAAGGGCACCCATCTGGTGATCGACACCCTCGGTCTGGTGCCGAACGCGAAGATCCGCCAGCAGCTGACGTGCATCGCCGAGGCGACGGGCGGCACCTACACCGCCGTACAGCACAAGGACCAGCTCTCCAAGCGGGTCAAACAGCTGGTGGACCGGGCGGCCGACCCGGTCGTCACGCCGATCGCCACCAAGGGCGGCGCTGCCTGTGCGGCCGCGCCCAAGCTGGGTGCCGGTCTCTACACCGACCGCGAGAAGTTCGGCGAGCACCGCTGGTACCAGGTCGAGGTGAAGCCCGGCCAGGAGCTGCGCGCCTCGGTGAGCATCGGCGCCGACCGCGCCGTGAACAACGACTACGGCGTGCTGGTACGGGCCTCCACGAAGGCCGGGCGCGAGATCGTGCGCGGGCAGGAGTCCGGGGACGGACGCACCGACGTGATCTCGTCCGGGCTGCGCTACCCGAAGGCGGAGGTGGCCGCCGCGCAGGGTCAGGACGAGGCTCCGGCGGAGACGGTGTGTCTCCAGGTGAGCAGTTCGTTCTCGGCGCCGGCCGGTGTGAAGACCGAGCCGGGCATGCCGGTGGAGCTCTCGATCGATCTGGTGGACGCGCCGAAGAAGGCCGCCGATGTGGCGTCGTTCGGGCTCGGGCACGGCTGGTGGCTGCTGGGCGTACTGGCGCTGGTCGGCCTGCTCGCGGGTCTGGTCTTCGGCTGGGTCTCGCGCTGGCGCGTTGCGGTCTGGAGGACCAACTGATGCGTACGACACGTGTGTTGACGGGTGTGCTGCTGGCGGCTGCCGCCGTTTTCGGTACGGCTCCGGGTGCGGTGGCGGACGAGTCGCCCTCCCCGTCGCCCGGTGCGACCGACGGCGCCGAGGCCGCTCCGACGGAGGCCGGGACGAACTTCCGTACCGCCACCGCCGTGAAGTCCGGGCAGCTCGCCACGGCGGGTGCCTCGACGGGTGACTACCTGTACTGGGTGTTCCCGGCGGACGCCGGACAGGACGCCACCGTCACGGCCAAGGTGGTGCTGCCGGAGTCCGCGCAGCGGCACGCGGCGCAGACCTGGCGGCTCGATGTGTACGACGGGCTGCGCCGCCGCCAGCCGTGCACCTACGGTTCGTCGTCGGCGACCGCGGCGAAGGAGGCGGCGGACGTTGCCCTGACCTGCCACCTTCGTACGGTACGGAGCTGGGCCGAGCAGTCGTCCAACGATCCGCTGCCGGGCTCCTACTACGTACGGCTGACGGTGTCCTCGCTGGCCGACGACGACCTGGGCCTGCCGGTGAAGGCCGAGGTGCGGGCCGCCGTGGTCGGCGCCGGTGGGTCGAAGGCGGTCGACGGGTCGCTGACGGCGCCGCTGGTGCCGGGGGCCACGACCCCGGAGAAGGAGGACGCGCAGAACCCGCCCAGGCAGGCTTCGGCGGCTGCCGCTCCCGAGGGCGGCTGGGCATCCGGGAACTGGTCGGACCGGTGGATCTGGACCGCGGGCGGTGCGGTGCTGGCCGCGCTGGCGGGCCTTGCCGGGTACTCGATGACGCGGGGGTCGGGCCGGCCTTCGCACGTGCCGCCGGGGGTCTGAGCGGGTCCGGGCGCCGGCTGTGCGCGAGGGGCGCCGGTCCGCAGGGTGTCTGCCTGCGGACCGGCGCCCCTCGGCGTACGTACGTCCGCCGTGCCCGGCCACTTGAGCGCGCGCCGAGCCACCTCTAACCTCGCTGCGCAGGGTCAGTGACGGCAGAGAGGCACCGACATGGCCGGGGCACTGTCCGACGAGGAGATACGCGCGGCGGTCGAGGGGTTGCTCAAGCCGGGAACTCCCGCCCACGCACCGCGCATCGAGGAGATGCACCGGAGCCGGTGCGAGGTGACCCGGCTGACCGAGACCCGCGAGGCCAAGGAGCGCCGGGAGCACGGTCCGCTCCCCGAGCGGCTGGCGAAACTTGAGGTGTACGACGACCTGGACGCCGTGGAACTGCCGCCGCCGCGTGGTGTGGACGACACCCTGGCCAAGGACCTGCTGCTGCGCGACAGCGCGAAGAACGTCCCCTGTGCGTGCGGTGACGGCCGGGTGCCGTGTCCGGCTCCGGACTGCGAGAAGGGCCGGGTGGACTGCCCCGCGAGCGTCAAGTGCGCGGAGTGCCAGGGGACGACGAGCGCCTGCGACTACTGCGGCGGCGAGAACGCCGGCAGCGACTGGATCCCGCCGAAGCTCACGCCGGACGAGCGCCGGTCACGCACACGGGTCAAGTGCCGGCGGTGCCACACGCCTCAAGCCGCTTGCAGAACCTGCGCGGGAGACGGAAGAACCCAGTGCGGGGACTGCAAGGGGGATGGTTTCGTACCGTGCCGGAAGTGTGACGCCGATGGCACTGTCACCTGCAAGAAGTGCGGTGGCAAGGCCAGCAATTCCTTCTGGACGGAGGGGAGGATCCGTCGCGTCACGTCGGATCCGCAGATCACCGAGCGCCCGCGCGAATACCCGCCGGGGTCCGCCCGGAAGAGGGTCAAGACTCTCGGCAACTGGTCGTCCTTGGTGCTGGAGGACCCCGACGAGCCGTTCGGCGACATGCTGGACGAGAGCCACCGCCACGACCTCGACCGGTCCCGGGCCAAGGGACCGGAGCTCCTGCGGAACGTACGCTTCGAGCAGCTTCCGGTGTACCGGGTGACGTACGTCCAGGCGCCGAGGACGGAGTACTACGTCTTTCCCACCAGGGACGGCGTCCATGCGGTGGCCGTCATGGCCGAGCACCTGCGGAAGCTGTACTTCTGGGCCGCCCTGATGACGGGGATGCTGGCGCTCGCCGTGTTGGTGCTGGTGCTGCGGTAGCCGTCCCTGGGGGCGGCCACCACCAGCCGGACCGGACTGGATCGGACCGTATCGATCCGATCCGATCCGTCAGATCTTGCGGGCGACGCCCACCCAGCCCGGGATCGGCTCGTCACCGGCGACCGGGACGGGCTCGCCCAGCTCGGGGTGCCACTCGGCGGCCAGCGAGACGCCGGGCTCGACGAGCTCGTAACCGTCGAAGAAGCGGGTGACCTCTTCGCGGGAGCGGGGCTGGAGGGTGAGGCCGCGGGCCTTGTACATGGCGGCGGCCTTGGCGGCGCCCTCCGGGTCGAAGTCGCGGGCGACGTGCGAGAGCACCAGGTAACTGCCGCTCGCCAGCCGGTCCATGAGCCTGCGGACGATCTCGTAAGCACCGTCCTCGTCGCCGACGAAGTGCAGCAGCGCGACGAGGGAGAGCGCGATGGGCCGGTCGAAGTCGAGGACCTTGCCCGCGCGTTCGAGGATCTCCTCGGGGCGGCGGGCGTCCGCCTGGATGTACTCGGTGGCGCCCTCGGGGGTGCTGCGCAGCAGGGCTTCGGCGTGGGCGAGCACGATGGGGTCGTTGTCGCAGTAGACGATGCGCGCGTCGGGGGCGGCGGCCTGGGCGATCTGGTGGAGGTTGGGCTCGGTGGGGATGCCGGTGCCGATGTCGAGGAACTGGCGTATGCCGTTCTCGGCGAGCCAGCGGGTGGCCCGGTGCATCACGGCGCGGTTGACGCGGGCCATGTCGCGGCCCCGGGAGTCCAGGAGGAGGAGCTGCTTGGCCATTTCCTCGTCGACCGGGTAGTTGTCCTTGCCGCCGAGGAACCAGTCGTACATCCGGGCCGGGTGCGGCTTGCTGGTGTCGATCTCGACGGAAGCGGAGCTGCCGGTGGTGCGGTCCTGCCCGGTCATTTGAATCTCCTGGGGGTCAAGTGCGCTAAGAACAGGGGGAGGTGAGCCATCAAGTCAGTCATCGGATCAGGCAGGTCTGGTCAGGTCAGGTCAGGTCAGGTCAGGAGGAAGTCTGCCTTGCCGGACTTCGCTCCCTGGATGAAAGCCGCGATCTCGCCGGGGGTGTAGATGAGGGCGGGGCCTTCGGGGTCGGCGGACTGGCGGACCGCGATGCGGCCGTCGGCCAGCTTCATGGTCTCCACGCAGTTGCCGCCGTTGCCGCCGCTCCACGGCTTCGACCAGCCGTCGGTGGGGAGGTCGCCGGCGGGCATGCCGTTGTAGATGCGGTGGCCGGGGCGCCGGTCGGCCCGCCGGTCGCTGCGGCGGTCACCTGCTCGGTCGACGTGGCGGCCGTCGCGGGGTATGCGGGACATTCGGCTTCAGAGCTCCTTGCGGAAATCCGCGAGGATCTCCTTGGTGCGTGGTGCGGTGGCGGCCTGCGCTGCCATGCGGTCCATGACTTCGAGGTGGGTGGCCACTTCGAGGCGCGCGTCGAGGTAGACGGCTCCGGTCAGGTACTCGCTGTAGACCATGTCGGGAAGTTCGGGGACCGCGAACCGGAAGAGGACGAACGGGCCGTACGTGCCCGGGTGCGGTCCGGCGGAGAATTCCGCCAGTTGGAGCGTGACGTTGGGCATCTCGGCGACGTCGAGAAGCCGGTCGAGCTGGGCGCGCATCACATCGGGTCCGCCGGCCGGGCGGCGCAGCGCCGTCTCGTCCATCAGTGCCCACAGGGTGGGGGCGTCGGGTCCGGTGAGCAGTGCCTGGCGTTCCATGCGCAGCGCGACGTGCCGTTCCACGTCCTCGGGGCGGGTCTGGCCGATGGCTCCGGTGCGCATGACCGCACGCGCGTAGTCCTCGGTCTGCAGGAGTCCCGGCACGAAGTGCGGGTCGTACGACCTGACCAGGGACGCGGCGCCCTCCAGGCTCACGTACATGCTGAACCAGTCGGGCAGGATCGAGTGGAAGCGCTGCCACCAGCCGGGCCGGTTGGCCTCCTGGGTCAGCTCGACGAAGGCGTCGCAGTCGGCGTCGCTGCTGCCGTACGCCTTCAGCAGCACCTGTACGTAGGGGATCTTGAGGGTGACTTCGGCGGTCTCCATCCGACGGACGGTGGCCGGGGCGACGTGCAGCACCTTCGCGGCCTCGTCACGGGTGAGTCCGGCGCGCTCGCGCAGGTCCTGGAGCCGCTTCCCGAGCACGACCTGACCGACGGTCGGGGCGGACCTCGGTTCACTCATGAATGTCCTCCCCGTAACTCACCGTCACCGATTGCCGGTTGATCTCACGTGCTGTTGCGATGCAGTGTGCCACGCGTTCCTGATCTCCGAAACGACACTCTGAAAATTTCAGAGTGCCCCTTGCCAAGTGGAGAGGGCAGAGGGAGAGTTGTGGCGTGAACTGGTTCACGCGGCTGCCGCGCACCGCATCGGGGGAGGCGGTGCGCGGGAGCCGCTCCCCCACTGGTGAGGATGCGGTCGTGGTACCTGGCTCCACGCTCTTTCCCCAGGTCATGGGCCCTCTTCAGGGAGCCCATGTCCGAAGGTTCGGATTTGCGCTGCCCGCATGTCCGGAGTCGGTTGCGCGCGCACGGCATCTGACGACGGACCGGCTGGCGTACTGGGGACTCTTCGGGGACGTCGGCGACACCGCCGCGCTCGTCGTGTCCGAGCTGGTGACCAACGCGGTGATCCACACGGGGAGCGAGCGGGTCCGGTGCGAGCTCTCCGACGGGGACGGCCGGTTGCGCATATCCGTACAGGACGAAGGGGTCGGCGCCGACGGCCCCACGCTGCGGAGCAAGGCCGCCTCCGATTCCGCCGGGGAGCACGGTCGCGGGCTGTTCCTGGTCGACGCGATGTGCGACACCTGGGGTTCGCAGGAGTACGGCGAGGACTGCGGCCGTACGGTGTGGGCCGAGCTGTCCCACAGTGGTACCAGTGGTACGCGATGAGCCATCGTCTCGCCGACCGGCTGACCCGGATGCGCCGTCACAGCTCCGGCGGTCCCGGTTCCTCCTCCGGTTCTTCCTCGTCCTCCTCGTCCGCCTCCTCCTCGGCTTCCACGCCCCGGCTGGTGCTGCCGCCCGGCCAGGACCACACCCCGCTCGGCTGTGACGCGGTGGGGCTCCCCGCCCGGCACGGGCAGCGGTTGCTGAGGCAACTGGCGCGACCGGGCTGCGTGTTCGCCGACGCGGACCGCTGGTGGTGGATCGTTCCTTCGGGCTCGGACCTCGGGCTGCCGTGGCCGGAGCCCGCGGAGTACGCGGCGGGGGCGTACGTGGGGTCCTCGCGGCTGCGGCTGATCCACGCCCCGGAGGGCCCGGCTCCGTACACCCCGCCCATCCCCCTCTATCTGATGGTGTGCCGGCTGGCGGGGACCGCCCCGGTGTGGGCGGGCGGACTTCCCGCCAGTCGCTGACCTGCGGTTCCGCCTGCTGGGCGGGGCGTTGTCAGTGGTGCTCGTTACTGTGTTCGTACTTGATCGGAGAGCGGCCGACGGCCGTGATGTACGGGCACGATGGGGTGGGCACTGTGGGGCGCTGGGAGTACGTCGAGGGCGGTTCGGCCAAGTTCTGGGAGGCCGGTGCGGAGGGGACCGCACTGACCGTGCGATACGGGCGGATCGGCACGGACGGCCGTACGCAGGTGAAGGAACACCCCTCCGAGCGGGCCGCGGCCGTCGCGCTCGCGAAGGCGGTGGCGGAGAAGGAACGCAAGGGGTACGTCGCGGTCGGCTCGGCCGCTGACGCTCCGTCCTCTCCGTCCTCTGCGCCTCCCGTATCCCCTGCGGCGCCTCGGTCCGCTCCTGCGGCGGTCGGCGTCGAGGCGCCCGTGGTGATCCCCGACGAGGAGACCTTCGTGCTTCCGGCGTCGTGGCGGCGGGTGCTGCACACCCGGCGCGGGGGCATCACGCGCAGGCCGACGCCCGCGTCCCCGACGGCGGTCGCGGAATTCGACGCGGTCCTCGCGGAGCACCGTTCGATGATCGAATCGTGCATGGCCGAAAAGGACAGCGATCCCGGGCTGGTCGAGGCGGCTCGGCGGCACCTGGCCGGCAGCCCGGACCCGGTCGGTGCCGCGGCGGTGCTGGCGATGATCCCCCGGACCCCCGAGCGCGAGTGGATCGACGCCCTGGTCGAACGGCACGGGCTGCCCTTCGCGGCCCGGACGGTCATCGAGTACCTGGACACGCAGCTGCACTACGACTACTTCCAGTCCCGCCGCCGGCAGCAACGAATCACCGTCCTGGCCGAGGGGAACGGCATCTCCACCGCGTACGCCCGGCGCCCGGCCGTCGACCGGGTGCGGGCGCTGCTCGCCGCCACCGACGACGCGACGTACGAGCGGACCGTCGCGGCGGTCGGGGCGGAACTGGGCACGGGGCGGCGGCGCATCGTGGCCGCGTACCTGCTGCCGACCCAGACCGAGTGGGTGGACGCGTGCTGCGCGGACCCGGGGCCGGACGGCGAGCAGGGCGGTGCGGTGCGGGCGCTGCTGATGTGTTCGCTCGGCTCGGCCGACCAGTTGGAGACACTCGGCGGGACCTCGTGGCTGGGCTGGACCGGCTGGTCGGTGAGCACGATCGCCACCCTGGCCGAGGGGATCGGCACGGCGGCGGCGCGTCCGCTCATGGAGCAGGTGGCCCAGGCGGGCGGGAACCTGGACGAGTCGCGGCTGCTGGCGAAGGCGCTGACGGAGTTTCCCACCGACGAGGCGTTCACGGCCCTGCTCGCTCAGGTGGAGGAGAAGTGGGCCGGCCCGGCTCTCCAGGAGGCGGTGGGCCGGTGGCCGGTGCGGGCACTGCGGCTGCTGGCTGCGACGGCCGCACGGGGCGGGTCCACGCGGGCACAGGTCGCGAGCCGACTGCTGCGCGGTCATGTGTACGGGCACCGGGCGCTGGTGGAGGCGGTGCTGCCGTCGTTGCCCGAGGCAGTCGCGGAGCTGGTCCGCCCGCTGGCCGACGCGTCCGGGCAGCTGCCGGACGCCCCGGCCGACGGGCTTCCAGAGGTGCTGGTCTCCCCGCCGTGGCTGCGTCCTGGCGGGACCGGGGCGAGACCCCGTGCGGTGACCGGGCTGACGGTGACGGCGGAGGCGGCCGTGGTGTGGGCGCCCGGTGAGCGGGAGCAGTGGGCCAACACCCGTTCCTGGTACCAGAACGCCTGGTACGGGAGCCAGGTGGCGGGGTTCTCCGCGGAGAAGGTGCGCAAGGAGCTGACGGAGGCGTCGACGCCGTCCGCGGTGCTGTTCGTGATGCGTGCCGAGGAGGAGGTGCGGCCGTTCCTCGACACCTGGGAACCCAGTGACCTGTGGGACGGCGAGGACCTGCTGAAGCCGGTGGCCGGACGGTTCGGGGTGGACGCCCTGGGCCTGCTGCTGCGAGTGGTCAAGCGCCGTCCTGCCATGCACGGGATGCTGCTGATGCCGTACGTCGACGTACGGGTGGCCCGGTTGATGGCGGACTGGCTGACCCGGCTCAAGTCGGTTTCCCCGCTGGCCCGTTCGTGGTTCGCGCGGCACGCCGTGGCGGCGGCCGGGCTGCTGGTGCCGGACGCGGTGGGCGTGGCGGGTGCGGAGCGGCGGGCGGGCGAGCGGGCGCTGCGGTTGATCGCGGCCCAGCAGGGTGCCGAGGTGGTGTCGGCGGCGGCTGCCGGGTACGGGGCGGAGGCTGCCGAGGCCGTGGACGTACTGCTGCACGCGGATCCGTTGCGTACCGCGCTGCCGGCGAAGATGCCGGTGGTCGGGGCGTGGGCGGAGCCGGGGGTGCTGCCGCAGCTCGCGGTGCGCGGCGGGAAGGCGGCGCTGCCGGTCGAGTCGGCGCGGCACGTGGTGACGATGCTGGCGCTGTCGAAGCCGGAGGAGCCGTACCCGGGTCTGGCTGCCGTGCGGGAGGTGTGTGATCCGGCGGCGCTGGCCGAGTTCGGGTGGGCGCTGTTCGAGGAGTGGCGGCTTGCCGGGCTGCCGCCCAAGGAGAGCTGGGCGCTGCACGCGCTGGGGGCGGTCGGTGACGACGAGACGGTGCGGCGGCTGACTCCGATCCTGCGGGTCTGGCCCGGGGCGGGGGCGCACCACCGTGCGGTGGAGGGCCTGGAGGTGCTGGCCGCGATCGGTTCCGACGTGGCGCTGCTGCATCTGCACGGAATCGCCCAGCGGGTGAAGTTCAAGGCGCTCAAGGCGAAGGCGCAGGAGAAGATCGCGCAGGTCGCGGAGGGGCTCGGGCTGACCGGGGAGCAGCTCTCGGACCGGCTGGTGCCGGACTTCGGGCTCGACGCGGACGGTTCGACGGTCGTGGACTACGGCACGCGCCGCTTCACCGTCGGCTTCGACGAGCAGCTGCGTCCGTACGTCCTGGACGGTGACGGCAAGCGGCTCAAGGACCTCCCGAAGCCGGGGGCCAGGGACGACGCGGAGCTGGCCCCGGCGGAGCGCAAGCGGTTCATGGCGCTGAAGAAGGACGTGCGGACGATCGCGTCCGACCAGGTGCGGCGGCTGGAGTCGGCGATGGTCGCGGGCCGGTCGTGGTCGGCGGAGGAGTTCCGGGAACTGTTTGTCCGGCATCCGCTGATGTGGCACCTGGTGCGCAGGCTGGTGTGGGTGTGCGAGCCCGAGCAGGGGGCGGGTACGGCGTTCCGGGTGGCGGAGGACCGTACGCTCGCGGACGTCGAGGAGGAGGTGTTCGTGCTCCCCGAGGACGCTTCGGTGCGGCTGGCGCATCCGCTGACGCTGGGCGAGGAGGCGGTGTCGGCCTGGTCGGAGGTGTTCGCCGACTACGAGATCCTGCAGCCCTTCGCCCAGTTGGGGCGTGCGGTGCACCGGCTGACCCCGGCGGAGGCCGAGGGCAGCAGTCTCGCCCGGTTCGAGGGGTTGAAGGTGCCGACCACCAAGATGCTCGGGCTGACCAAGCGGGGCTGGGACCGTGGGGTGCCGCAGGACGCCGGGGTGGAGTGCTGGATCAGCAAGAAGCTCGGCGAGAACCTCTATGCGGTGATCGACCTCGACGGTGGCATCGCGGTCGGCGCGATCGACGTGATCCCGGAGCAGGGGCTTGAGCGGGTCGTCGTCGCCGACCGTCCCGATGCGTACTGGTCGCACAGGGACAGTGGGCTGCGGTTCGGCGACCTCGACCCGGTCGCGGCGTCCGAGGTGCTCGCCGACCTGACGGACCTCACGGAAGGGGCCGTGCGATGAGCGGGAGCAACGGTCACGGCCCGGGCGGGGACGTCCGGTTGCAGCGTCCGCCCGCCGAGGTGCGGTACGCGGACGAGCTGGCCGCGCTGCGGGCGGCGGACACCGACCACCGGCCGCCGGGCTGGGAGTTGAGCCTGCGGGCGGCCAGACGGTTCGTGGTCGGGGACGCCGGGGCGGGCGTCAGCCGGAAGTTCGTCGGCAATCCGTCGCTGGTGGACCGGGCGCTGGTGACCCTCGCCACCAGCCGTGGGCTGATGCTGGTGGGCGAGCCGGGCACGGCGAAGTCGCTGCTGTCGGAGCTGATCGCGGCGGCCGTCAGCGGTACGTCGACGCTGACCGTGCAGGGCGGTGCGGCCACCACCGAGGACCAGATCAAATACGGGTGGAACTACGCCCTGCTGGTGTCGGAGGGCCCCTCGAAGCGGTCGCTGGTCCCGGCGCCGATGCTGCGCGGTATGGCGGAGGGCCGGATCGTCCGGTTCGAGGAGATCACCCGGTGTCCCCTGGAGGTGCAGGACTCGCTGCTCTCGCTGCTGTCCGAGCGGGTGGTGGCGATTCCGGAGCTGGACGGGCCCGAGGGGATGGTGTTCGCCCGGCAGGGGTTCAACGTCATCGCGACGGCGAACACCCGGGACCGGGGCGTCAACGAGATGAGCGCGGCCCTCAAGCGCCGGTTCAACTTCGAGACGGTCTTCCCGATCCCCGACCTCGACACGGAACTCGCGCTGGTGGAGGCGGAGGCCGGGGCACTGCTCGCCCGGTCGGGGGTGGCGGTGGCACCGGACAGGGACGTCCTGGAGGTGCTGGTCGGGACGTTCCGGGAGCTGCGGTCCGGCGGCGGAGCGGGACAGAGCGGTTCGGGTTCGGGTTCGGACCGGCTGTCGGCGGTGATGAGCACCGCCGAGGCGGTGTCCGTCGCGCACGCGGTCGGGGTACGGGGGTGGTTCCTGCGGGGCGAGGCGGGCAGTGCCGCCGATGTGGTGGCCTGTCTGGCGGGCACCGCCGCGAAGGACAGCCCGGAGGACCTGGCCCGGCTGCGCCGCTTCCTGGAGCAGCGGGTGGTCCGGCGGCGCGGTCCGCAGTGGCAGGCCCTGCACGACGCACGTCATCTGCTGGACGGGTGAACGCGGTGGGGAGCGGCGCGGTGAGGTTCGTGGGGGTGCGGCACCACTCCCCCGCCTGTGCGCGACTGGTCGCGGAGACGGTCGCCGCGCTGCGGCCCGCGTACGTGCTGGTGGAGGGTCCGGCCGACCTGAACGGCCGGCTGGACGAGCTGCTGCTCGGCCACGACCTGCCGGTGGCCGTGTTCAGCCACTACCGGGACGGGGAGCGGGCGGCCACCTCGTGGACCCCGCTGTGCGAGTACTCCCCGGAGTGGGTGGCTCTGACGGCGGGGCGGGCGGCCGGGGCCGAGGTCCGGTTCATCGACCTGCCCGCCTGGCACCCGGCGTTCGCGGAGCGCACGAACCGCTACGCGGATGCGGAGGCCCGGTACGCGGAGGCCACGGACCGGCTGCGCGAGCGGTTCGCGGTGGACTCGGTGGACGCCCTGTGGGACCGGCTGTTCGAGGTGGAACCGGCGGCCGGACTCGCGGAACGCCTCGACGCGTACTTCGAGCTGGTGCGCGGCGAGGCCGAGGCGGACTCCGGCGACCGGGCGCGCGAGGAGTACATGGCGTCGTGGGTGCGGGCCGCGGTGCGGGCTGCCGGGGAGCGGCCGGTGCTGGTGGTGACGGGCGGTTTCCACACGCCCGCGCTGCGGAGGCTGGCCGGGGAAGGGGTGGCGGAGGCGCGCCGGAGGAAGGCGCGCTGGCCCGGGGTTCCGGCTCCTGCGGAGGGGGCGTTGTCCGGGAGCTACCTGGTGCCGTACTCCTTCCGGCAGCTGGACGCCTTCGCCGGGTACCAGTCGGGGATGCCGTCGCCCGGCTACTACCAGCGGGTGTGGGAGGACGGGGTGGAGGCCGCCGCCGAGGGGCTGACGCGTACCGTCGTCGCGCGGCTGCGGGGCCGCAAGCACCCGGTGTCCACGGCGGATCTGATCGCCGCCCGCACCCTGACACAGGGGCTGACCGCGCTGCGCGGGCACCCCGCCCCGGCCAGGACCGACGTACTGGACGGGCTGGCCGGTGCGTTGATCGCGGACGATCTGGACCGGCCGCTGCCGTGGACCGGACGCGGGGAACTCGCCGTCGGGTCGCACCCGGTGGTCGTCGAGATGGTTGCCGCGTGCAGCGGGGACCGGACGGGAAAGCTGCATCCGGACACTCCGGCGCCGCCCCTGGTGCACGAGGTGGCGGCGGCGCTGGCCGGGCTGGGGATCAGGGCCGACGAGCCGGTGTCGCTGGATCTCGGGTCGGCGCGGGACCTGGAGCGGAGCCGGTTGCTGCACCGGTTGCGGGTGCTCGGGGTGCCCGGGCACGGGCGGGTTGCCGGCCCGGCGCACGGGGCGGATCCGGTGTTCACCGAACGGTGGGAGCCCCGGGACGGTACGGGGCGGGACGCGGCGCTGGTCGAGGCGGGGGCGTACGGTGCCCGGCTCGACGAGGCGTCGGCCACCGCGCTCACCGAGCGGGCTCGGGAGTCCGGCCCGGACGGGCTGGCGGGCGCGCTGTTCGACGCGGTGCTGTGCGGGGTCGGCTCGGTGTCCGCCCGGCTGTTGTCCGAACTGGCCGACTGTGTGAGCGAGTTGAAGGAACCCGGCCCGCTCGGCGAGGTCCTGTCGACGGCGCTCGGGCTGTGGCGGCACGACCGGGTGTACGGGGTGGCGCGCGGCCCGCTGCTGGGATCGGTGGTCGACGGTGCGGCGGTCCGGCTGCTGTGGTTGCTCGAAGGGCTGCGTGGGGCGCCGGGGGTGGACTTCGGCCGGTTGCGCGCGGTGGTGGCACTGCGCGATGCCTGCGTGCACGCGGCGGAGCTGCTCGGGGTGCCGACCGGGGCGGTGGCGGCTGCGGCCCGGCGGATCTCCCTCGACCCGGAGGCTCCGGTGGATCTGCGGGGCGCGGGTTTCGCACTCCACCGGGAGCTGCGGGACCAGGACCGGGACGGGGAACGGAGCCCGGAACCGGCGGAAGCGGTACGGGACTTCACCATTGGCGGCGGGTTGCTCGGGGACTGGCTGGCGGGGCTGTTCGCCGTGGCGCGCGACGAGGTGGCCCGGGGCGGTGGGGACGGGGACGGGGATGGAGATGGGGACGGATCGCTGGTCCACGTACTGGACTCGATCGTGGAGGCGATGTCGGACGAGGAGTTCCTGGTGGCGCTGCCCTCGCTCCGGCAGGCGTTCGCGTTCTTCCCGCCGCGCGAGCGCGAGCGGATCGCACGGCGGCTGATGGCGCGGCGGGGTGTGCGCGGGTCCGCCAGGACGCTGTTGCGGACGGTCGCCGATCCGCTGGTGACGGCGCGCGGCCGGGTGTTGGAGGAGTCGGTGGACGCACTGCTCGGGCGGTACGGGCTGGCCGGCGGGGAGCACGAGAGCGGGAAGGTGACCGCATGAGCGGCGGGACGGGCGGGGGTCCGGTCGATGCCGGGCTGGAGCGGTGGCGGTTGATCCTGGGCGAGCCGGCGGAGCGCTGCACGGGGGCGTTGAGCGGCCAGGGGGCGGCGCGGGACGCGGCGTTGGAGTGGCTGTACGGACGTGATCCCGAGCGGGCACGGCGCGGGGTACGGGGTTCCGGGGGTGCAGGATCGGACGCCGGCGGCGAGCGGCACGGCGGGAGCGGCCCTTCGGCGGTGACGGCCGTCGACTGGATCGACGAGGTGCACCGGCTGTTCCCGAAGGAGACCGTGGAGCGGCTGGAGCGCGATGCCGTCGAGCGGTACGGCATCCAGGAGATCGTCACCGATCCGGCGGTCCTGGAGCGGATCGAGCCCAGTGCGACGCTGCTCAAGGCGGTCCTGCGCACGAAGCACCTGATGAACCCGGAGGTGCTGCGGCTCGCCCGGCGCATCGTGGAGCAGGTCGTGCGGCAGTTGATGGAGCGGCTGAAGCCGGAGGTGCGGCAGGCGTTCTCCGGGACCAGGTCGCGCCGCCCCAGCAGCCACCGGATCGCCCGGAACTTCGACTTCCGCAAGACGCTGCGGGCCAATCTGGCGCACTACCGCCCCGACGAGAAGCGGCTGCTGATCGAGAAGCCGCACTTCCACTCCCGTACCCGCCGTCATCTGGAGCAGTGGCAACTGGTGCTGCTGGTCGACCAGTCCGGGTCAATGGCGAGTTCGGTGATCCATTCGGCGGTGACCGCGGCCTGTCTCTGGGGGCTGCCGGGGCTCAAGACCCATCTGGTCGCCTTCGACTCGTCCGTCGTCGACCTGACGAGCGAGGTCACCGACCCGGTCGAGCTGTTGATGCGGGTACAGCTGGGCGGCGGCACCGACATCGCCCGTGCCGTGGACTACGGCGCGGGGCTGATCGACAACCCGCGCCGCTGCGTCTTCGCCGTGATCAGCGACTTCTACGAGGGCGGCGATCCGTACCGGCTGGTGCGGACGGTGCGCGGGCTGGTCGAACAGGGCACGACCGTGCTGGGTCTCGCCGCGCTCGACGAGGCGGCGGATCCCGCGTACGACCGTGAGCTGGGGCAGCGGCTCGCGGACGTGGGTGCGCACATGGGGGCGATGACGCCGGGGCAGCTGGCCGCGTTCGTCGCGGAAAGGCTGGGCGGATGACCACGGTCCGGGCGGATCTGCTCGCGCTCACTCCCGACACCCTGGCCTCGCTCGCCAACCGGGGGCTGGTGAAGCGCGCCACGAAGGACTGGGAGGCGGGCTCCGGCCCCGAGATCTCCGCGACGGCGGACGGCCTGGTGCGGGCCGTGTTCGGGGACGGCACACAGACCGAACTCCCGCCGGGCGCAGGCCTCGACCCCGGCCGCTGCTCGTGCGCGGCACCGGGGATCTGCCGCCATCTGGTGGGGCTGGTGCTGGCGTATCAGCGGAGTGCGGGGGCCGCTGACGCGGCCGGGGCGGCTGGTGGTGCGGCTGACGGTGGTGAGGCTGGTGGCGCGGACGGTGGTGCGGCTACCGGTGCGACGGCTGGCGCTGTGCCTGGGGTCGCAACTACCGGTGCCGGGGCTGGCACTGCGACCGGGGTCGCGGGTACCGGTGCTGCCGTTACCGGTGCTGCGGCCACCGGTGCCACGTCTAGTGCTGCGGCTGGTCTCGCGGCCACCGGTACCACGGCTCACGCTTCGGCTGGCGTCGTGGCTGCCGGTGCCGGGGCCGCAGTTACCGGTGCTACGGCTGGTCTCGCCGCCACCGGTGCCACGGCTGGCGCTACGGCTTCCGGTGCCACGGCTAGTGCTGCGGCAGGCGCTGCGGCTGGTGTCGCGGCTACCGGCGCCGCGGCTGGCACTGCGGCTGGGCTCGCCGCCACCGGTTCCGCGGTCGATGCCGTGCCTGGCGCCGGTCCCGTCGCTCCGGGAGTGGCGCCCGGTGCCGTCTGGTCGCCCGGGGGGTTCGGCGACGAGGCGTTGGTGACGGCGGTCGGGGCTCGCTCGATGGCGGCTGCTCGGCGGACGTTCGTGCGCGGGTACGCGGCCCAGGTGCACCGGGGCGGGGCGGACGGTACGGCGCCCTGGGTGGAACTGCCCACCTGTACCGTCCGGTTCCCGGTGCCGGGCGAGATCGGGTATGCCCTGACGGATGCCACGGCCACCCTGCGGGGCGAGATGCTGGCGCTCGCGGTGTGGGCGTTCCGGGCCGCGGATGCGGATGCGGATCCTGATGCCGACGGCGGCACCGCCGCTCCCGCTCCCGCCCGCGTCCACGTCGGCGGCACCGGCCGTCCCCGGCCCACCGCCACCTCGACCACCGCCCTGGACAGGGCGCTCGACGCGGTGGGGGACCTCCTCCTCGACGGTGTCGCGCATTCCGGTCCGCTGCTGGGCGGCACCCTGCGCCAGGCCGGCAAGCGGCTGTCGGCGGCCTCGTTGCACTGGCCCGCCGGAGTGGTCGAGGCACTCGCCGGGCAGTTGGCGGCGTACCACGCCCGTAGTGCCGCGTACCGGGCCGAGGACTTCGCCGCCCTCGCCGGGGAGTTGTACGCGAGACGTCGCGCCGCCCTCGCGGACCCCGACGCGCGGGCCGACGTACTGGGCGTGCGGGAGGCCGGGGAGACCCCGCTGCGGCGGGTGCGGCTCACCTCGCTGGGTTGCCGGGTGAGCGCGGCCGGCGGCGCCGACGGGGACGGTACGGGCACGGCGGCCGAGGTGTTCTTCGCGCACCCCGACGCGGGTCTGGTGCTGGTGCTGCGCAAGGACTGGCCCCGGCCGGCCGACAAGCACACCGGTCTCCCCCTCGACGAGCTGCTCGGCGGGGCCGAGCTGGCCGCCCGGCGGGTGGCCGGGACGACGTTGCGGGCGCTCGCCTCGGGCAGCCTGGTCAGCGAGTCCGCCCGGCGGACGGCGAGCCGTGCGCTGTCGCTGGCGCGCAGCCGGGTCTCCACCACCACCGTCGTCCCCGCGGGTTCGTCCTGGGCGGACCTGCCCGCTTCCCTGCTCGTACGGGATCTCGCCGCGTACTCGGCGGCCAGGGACGGGCAGCCGCCCCGGCTGATCCGGCCGCGCGTCGAGGCGGAGAGCGTACGGGTGGTGGAACTGTCGCGGATCGGCCCGGCGTCGTACGACCCGGCCGAGCAGCGGCTGGAGGTGGAGGTGTACGACGCCGTGGGTACGGCTGCGCTGGTCTCGGCGGTGTACAACCCGCTCTGCCCCGGCGCGCTGGACGTCCTGGCCGGGGCGCTCCGGGAGGGCGGTCCCGTCCGGTACGTGAGTGGGGTGCTGTCCCGTTCCCGGGGGCGCGTCCACATCGACCCGCTGGCCGTACTGACCCCGGACGGGGCGGTGACCGTCCCCGACCTGACCCCGGCCGCCACGTCAACCCTCGTGTCGCGCCCGGGAGTTGAAGGGCACTCCGCCGACCCGATCGGTGCGGCGCTGGACGACGCGCTCGGCGCGCTCGCCGAGGCCGCGCACCACGGGCTGCGCAACCCGCCGCCCTCGGTGCGGGCCCGGCTGGAGGACGTGGCGGCCTGGCTGGCCCGGTGCGGTCTCGACCGGGCGGCCGGGCTCGTACGCGACCTCCTGACGGCGCTCCCGCTCGGCACCGAAGCCGCCCGCGCCGCCTGGACGGAAGCGCAGATCCGGCTCTCGGTGAGCGCCGAACTCCACCAGGAGTCGGGGCCGGGAGCAGCGCCGGGATCAGGAACGGGGTGAGGGCACCTGGACGATCGAGCGGCCCGCCCACACCGGGGCTTCCTCGGTGAGGGAGACCAGCCGTTCGCGGACGGCATCGGGGAACGGGGTGGCCCGGCCCGCCGCCTGGTCGACGTGGAGGGCGAGGAGTTCGGTGGTGGCCACCGGCTCGGCGTCGGCCGGGAGAGTCGCGGGGGACTCGTCATCGGCGGCGTCGACGACGAAGAGCTCGTGGGCGAAGCGGAGCTTCTTCGCGTCCGCGCCCAGCACCCGGGTGCGGACCGCGAGCCTGGCGCCCTCGGGCACGTCATTGAGGTACCTGATGTGCGCCTCGACCGTGTAGAGGGAGCAGCCGGTGCTCTCGCGGTAGCCCGCGTGGAGTCCGGTCTCGATCATCATGGTGTCGGTGGCGTACCCGAAGACGAGGACGTAGAAGGCCTCGCTCATATGGCCGTTGTAGTCGATCCACTCGGGCCGGACCGTGTGGTGGACGAGCGGCAGGTGCGCGAAGGTGCCGACCGGTTCGGTGCCGACCGGTTCGGTGGCAGCCGCTTCGGTGGTGTTCGGGTCGGTGGTGTTCGGGTCGCTCACTTGGCCTCTCCCCCGGTGCGCTGGTGCGGGAGGCGGCCGGTCGCGCGCAGTACGTCGATGACGCCCTGGTCGCGTTCGGCGACGAGGTCCGCGATGGTGCGGCCGTCCGCCGCGTCGTCGCATCCCGCGACCACGTCGTCGTACAGCTTCTTGTCGAGTTCCGGCGCTTCGAGCCGGGTCCACGGGGACTTCAGGGAGGGGCCGAAGTGGTCGAGCATGTGGGCCATGCCGCCCTCGCCGCCCGCGAGCGCGAAGGTGAGCATCGGGCCCATGAACGCCCAGCGCAGACCGGGGCCCTCGGTGATGGAGTCGTCGATCTCCCGGACGGTGGCCTCGCCGTTGGCGACCATGTGCAGGGCCTCGCGCCACAGGGCTTCCTGGAGGCGGTTGGCGATGAAGCCGGGGACCTCGCGGTCCATGGTGATGACCGACTTGCCCGCGACCTCGTAGAAGCGCGACGCCCAGGCGACGGCCTCCGGGGTGGTCCGCTCGCCGCCGACGACCTCGACGAGCGGGATCAGGTACGGCGGGTTGAACGGGTGGCCGACGACGAGCCGGCCGGGGTCGGCGGCCTCGGTCTGCATGTCCGTCATCGGGTAGCCGGAGGTGGAGGACGCGATCACGACCCCGGCGGGCGCGGCGGCGTCGAGCTGGGCGAGCAGGTCGCGCTTGAGCTCCAACTTCTCGGGCGCGCTCTCCTGCACGAACTGGGCGTCTGCGACAGCTTCTTCGAGAGTCGCGGTGACGGTGAGCCGGTCCGGGGAAGCGCCGTCCGCCGGCCCGAGCTGTACGAGTGCGGGCCAGGCGGCGTCGACGAGGCGGCGCAGCTTCTGCTCGGCGTCGGGGGCCGGGTCCCAGGCGGTGACGTCGTAGCCACGGGCCAGGTAGTGGGCGACCCAGCCGCCGCCGATGACACCGGCGCCGACACAGGCGACCCGGCGTACGTCCTCGGGGGCGCACGGGGCGGCGGGCACGGGGGCAGAACTCATGGTGGGGGAACTCCTCGCGGATGAGGGCGTGGGGGTGTGGGGGTATCGGGGCCTGGGGGAACAGGTGCGAGTGAAGGGCGAGGCGGCGGCGGGGCGTTCAGCCGCGCGGCTTGAGGCCCAGCTTCTGGCGGGCCTCGTCCGGGGTGGCGACGCGCGAGCCGAGCGACTCGGTGAGGGTCACGGCGCGCTCGACGAGCTGGGCGTTGGTGACCTTGTTGCCCTTGCCGAGGTAGAGGTTGTCCTCCAGGCCGACGCGGACGTGGCCGCCGAGCAGGATGGACTGGGCGGCCCACGGCATCTGCATCCGGCCGAGCGCGAAGCTGGCGAACTGGGCGCCCTCGGGCAGCATGTTGACCATCGCCTGGAGTACGCCCGGGTCTGCCGGGGCGCCCCACGGGATGCCCATGCACAGCTGGAAGACGGTCGGGTCGTCGAGCAGGCCCTCGGCGAGGAGCTGCTTGGCGAACCACAGCTGCCCGGTGTCGAAGATCTCCAACTCGGGCCGTACGCCCAGCTCCTGGATGCGCTTGGCACCGGCCCGCAGCATGTCGGGGGTGGAGATGTAGAGGTTGTCGCCGAAGTTCAGCGAGCCGCAGTCCAGGGTGCAGATGTCGGGGAGCAGCTCCTCGACGTGCGGCAGCCGGTCCAGGCCGCCGACGAGGTCGGTGCCGGGCAGCGGAAAGTCCTTGAGCGGCTGGTCGGGGTCGATGACCAGGTCGCCGCCCATGCCCGCGGTGAGGTTGATGACGACGTCGGTGCCGGTCTCCTTGATCCGCTCGACGACCTCGCGGTAGAGGCGCGGGTCGCGCGACGGGTCGCCGGTCTCGGGGTCGCGCACATGGATGTGCACGACGGCCGCCCCCGCGTCGGCCGCCTCGACGGCCGACCTGGCTATCTGCTCGGGGGTGACGGGGACGTGCGGGCTCTTGCGGACGGTGTCCCCGGCGCCGGTGAGGGCGCAGGTGATGATGACGTCCTGGTTCACGGACATACGGAATCTCCTTGTGGTAGTGCTTGATTGACGGTCCGTCAGTTGCCGCTACTGGTGAGCGTGGCGTCCACGTACGCGAGCAGCGCTTCGTGCATGTCCTGCGCGCTGGTGCCGCCGTCCGGTCCGGTTCCGGCGGGGGTGGAGGCGAGCACCTGGCTGGCGAGGCCGTCGATGAGGGCGGTCAGCCGGAGTGCGGCGGCCTCGGGGTCGGTGCCGGTCCTGAAGGCGCCCTGCGCGACTCCGCGCCGTACGACGTCGGCGACGGTGTCCCGCCACTGCCGGTAGTACTCGACGTGCAGCCGGCCCACGGCGGTGGAGCGGGCCGCCTCGGCCCACAGGTCGAGCCAGACGTGCCACTGGCGGCGCTGCTGCTCGCTGTAGGGGGTCTGGAGCTCGATGAGCTGGCGCAGTTCGTCGGCGGCGTCCCGCGCCTCGGCGGTACGGGCGGCCCGGCGCGCGGTGTCCTCGTCCATGCACCAGCGGACGGCCGCTTCGAGCAGGTCGTCGCGGCCGGGGAAGTGGTAGTGGATGGCGGCGGTGCTGGTGGCGCAGGCCTCGGCGATGTCGGCGACCCGTACCGCGTGGAAGCCGCGCTCGGCGATCAGGCGGACGGTCTCGCGGACGATCTGGAGGGGCCGGCCGCCGTCCGGGGCCGTGATGGCCGCCGCGCCCCGGGTACGGCGTACCGCTGCGGCGGCCGCCGGGCGGGGAGCCTGCGAGCCGAGCAGCCAGCCCGCGTCCGCACCGGCCGTATCGGCGATCCTGGCCAGTTCGGCGGCGGTGAAGCGACGGGTGCCGCCGAGCGAGCGGGACAGCTTGGAGGGGTCCATCACGACCCGCCGTGCGAACTCGCGCTGGCTGACCCCGGCCGCCGCGATGACCTCCCGCACCCGGGCGGCCACGGCGGACGCGGGCTCGGGGGCGGACTCGGGCGCGGACTCGGTGCCGGACTCGGTGCCGGGCTCGGGATCCAGGGGTCCCGCTGCTTCGTGCTGCATGGTCGGCCACCGTACGCATGTGTTGAGCAAATCTCAACGCGCAGTCCGTCTGATCCCTGCATTGAGGTGCTGACTGACTCATCAGTCACGATCGCAACACCTGTGCCGTACGTCATGGCCGTGAGTTCCAGTCACAGCATCCGCAACGACTGGTTGGCCCCTCCCCGCGCCACGGAAGATGACGCGACCCCGACCCGAGGAGGGACCCACGTGTCAGCAGTGACCACCCCCGTGACCGTGCCGTGCGACCACCCCGCGCTCCGTTTCCGCGGCGCCGTCTCCGTGCAGCGCGCACCCGACGGCGGCTGGGTGTCGCCCTGGCGCGTGCCGTACGACGAAGCGCGGCTGCACCTGCCGGAGGGCGGCATCGGGCGAGCCGCCATGCCTGCCGGGGTGCGGCTGACGTTCCGTACCGACAGCCGCACCCTGACTTGCCACTACCAGGCCGACCCCGCACCACGCCTGAACGGCCCGCAGGAGCTCCCCCGGCTCGACGTGGTCTGCGACGGGCTGCCCACCGGGACGGTCGGCCTCACGGCGGACGGCGGCGATGCGCACTTCCGGGTGGCAAGGCTGCCGGGCGAGCCGGGACGCCCGGTCACGGTGGAGCTGTGGCTGCCGACGTACCACCAGTTCCGGCTGCGCTCGCTGGCGCTCGACGCGGGTTCCTCGCTCGCGCCCGACACGTCCCTCCAGCCACGCTGGGTGCATTACGGCAGTTCCATCTCGCAGGGGCGCGGCGCCGCGTCCCCGGTGCGCGCCTGGCATGCGCTCGTCGCCCGCCGGGCGGGGCTCGATCTGACGTCGCTGGCGCTGGGGGCCGCCTGCTGCCTGCAGCCGATGACCGCCCGGCTGATGCGGGACCTGCCCGCCGAGCTGCTGACGGCGTGCGTCGGGATCAACATCCAGGCGCTGGGCAGCCACAGTCCGGACGCCTTCCGCTCGGCGCTCGTCGGCTTCGTCCGTACGGTGCGCGAGCGGCACCCGGGCACTCCGTTCGTCCTGATGTCGACGATCCTCGCGCCGGACCGCGAGACGGTGCCAGGCCCGTCCGGACTGACGATCGAGGACTGCCGCAGACACACCGAGGCGGTCGTACGACTCCTGCGCACGCACGGGGACACGGCGCTGCACTACGTCGACGGGCTGGACGTGTTCGGACCGGGTGAGGCCGAACTGCTGCTGGAGCCACCGGAGTTGGACCGGCTGCATCCCGGACCGGCCGGGCATCCGGTGTTCGCGGAACGGTTCCTCGGGGCGCTGCGGCGGGAGTTGGGCGACGAACTGCCCAGCCTGTGTGTGCCAGTAACAGCATGATTCGGGATCTGGCTGCTCCCGGCGGGCACCGCGACGATCGAGCACGTGGGCGCGCCCCTGCCGCCATCCGGCAGGGCGGACCGCCCGCTCCCCCACCCTGCCCGGCGAGAGGAACCCCGTGCCCCCCGAAACTCCCCCGTCCGTCGCTGAACGGGCGGGCACCGACACCGCCGCAGCCGGCCCCAAGGTGCCCTGGGCGGCGTACACCGGTGTCTATCTGCTGCTCTTCCTGATCGGCACCGAGACCTTCCTGGTGTCGCCGCTGCTGCCGACGATCGCGGGTTCGGTCGGGGTGTCGGTGGCCGCTGCGGCAAGCACCGTGACGGCCTACACCCTGGTGTACGCGCTGACGGCGCCCTTCCTCGGTGCGGTGTCCGACCGGTTCGGGCGGCGTCCGACGATCCTGGCCGGAACGGTCCTGTTCCTGCTCGGCAACGCGCTGGCCGCCGTCGCGGGCAATCTGACCGTGCTGGTGATCGCCCGCGTACTCGGTGCCCTGGGCGCGGCGCTGGCGGGCCCGTCGATCTGGGCGCACCTCGCGGAGACCGCGCCCGAGGCGGTGCGCGGGCGGGCGGTCGGTTACGGGATGGCGCTCTTCTCGGCGGGTCAGGTGCTCGGTGTTCCGGCCGGGAGCTTCCTGGCCGGGTGGGGCGGCTGGCGGGCCTCGTTCTGGGCGCTGACCGTGCTGACGGTGGCGGCCGTGCCGCTGGTGCTCGCGCAGACGAAGGCACCGGGCAAGAGTGCCGACAGGGCTGCCGCGCAGGCGCCGCGGGAGCCCCAACCCCTGCGGTTCGGGGCGGTGTTCTCGGTGTGGGGCGACCGCACGCTGCGGCACACCCTGATCGTGGTGTTCCTGCTCCAGGCCGCGAACCTGGGTGCGTACACCTTCCTCGGCACCGCGCTGCACGACCGGTTCGGGCTGTCCGTGAACGCGCTCGGGCTGCTCGGCATCCTGGTCGGCGCGGGCAGCGCGCTGGGCTCGCTGACCGCGGGACGGATCGGCGACCGGGCCAGGGCCAGGGGTGCGGGCGACGCCGGATGGATTCCGGTCTGGTCGCTGGTGCTGGGTGCCGGGGCCGTGCTGGCGGCCCTGGGTACGTCGTCGATCGTGGCGTACGCGGCGGTGCTGGTGTGGTTCTTCGCGAGCGGCGCGTTCGGCACGATCATCCAGACGCTGCTGATCTCGGCCCGGCCCGAACTGGGCGCGACCTCCAGTTCCTGGAACAGCGCGACGCTGTACGCGGGCACGTCCGTCGGCGTCGGAATCGCGGGCACCTTCGCGCACGCCGACACCGGAACGGCGGTGGTGGGCGGCGGACTCGCCCTGCTGGCCGGGCTGGTGGCCGTACCGCTGGTCGGGCGGCTGCGGGTGACGCGGGGCGCTGCGGCTGAGGAAGCTGTGGCTCAGGAAGGGGCCGAGGCTGATGAGCGCGTCTGAGACCCAAGTGGCGGCCACCACGGCCACCACAGCCCCCACAGCCACCCCGGCCACCCCGGTCACCACGGCCCCCACCCCCGACACCACCCGCAATCGCGCCCCCGCCCTGGACGGCCTGCGTGCCGTCGCCGCGCTCCTGGTGATCGCCCTGCACGTCGGCATCTACACCGGCCAGGTCGCTTCCAGCTGGCTCGGCATCGGCGAGGCGGGCCCGCTGGGTCCCGTCGTCTCCCGGTTCACGGTGGGCGTGCCGATCTTCTTCGTACTGTCGGGGCTCCTGCTCTACCGCCCGTACGCGAACGCCGCCCGCGACGGCGGCCAACCCCCCTTCACCGGCCGCTACTTGTGGCACCGCGTCCTGCGCATCCTGCCCGCGTACTGGCTGGTGGCGCTGGTCTCGCTCGTGTGGTTCGGCCGCGACACGCTCGGGGAGCTCTGGCCCGCGCTCCGCACCTTCCTGCTGCTGCACATCTACGAGCAGGGCCCGATCCCGCTCGGCATCACGCAGACCTGGAGCCTGGCGACGGAGGTCGCGTTCTACGCCGTACTGCCGCTGCTGGCACTCGCGCTCCATCCGCTGCTGCGGCGCGGGCGGACCGGTGCGGTGTTCGGGGTGCTGGTGGCGGTCGAGCTGGTGACCATCGGTTCGCTGGTGGCCACGCACGTACCGTCCGCCGGGGCCTATCCGCTGCCGTCGCTGTGGCTGCCGGAGTACGCGGGTTACTTCGCGGCCGGGATGGCGCTTGCCGTTCTGGCGGCGCGGCCCGGCGGACCCCCGGCGGCGGTACGTCGTCTGGTGCGGCGGCCGTGGTGGTGCTGGGGCGTGGCGCTGCTGGCGTACGTGGTGGTGTCGACGCCGGTCAGCGGGACGACGCTGCGCTACCCGTCGGTGGCCGAGGCGCTGATCGAGCACGCGCTGTACGCGGTGGTGGCGGTGGCCCTGATCGCGCCGCTCGCGCTCGGGAACGCTGCGGGCGGGCCGGCGAAGCTGCTGGCCAGGCCGGTTCCGGCGTGGCTCGGGCGGGTGTCGTACGGGCTGTTCCTGTGGCACATGGTCGTGGTCGAGGGCTGGCTGCGGATCACCGGACAGCGGGCGGGCAGCGCGGACTTCGCGGTGCTGTTCCCGGTGACGGTGCTGGGAACGGTGCTGCTGGCGGCGCTGAGCCACTACCTGGTGGAGCGGCCGCTACGGCGGTTCCGCACGGCGGGCCGCACACGAGCCGGCACCACACGAGTCACAGACGCACCCAGCGTCCGCACCGAAGAAGGAGTCGCCACCCCATGACCTCCCCCGCCCCCCTCAACTGGGGCATCAACCTCCCCCTCCCCACCCTCTCCCTCCCCGGCCACCGCCACCTCGTCGAGGCACTGCCCGATCTCGGCTACACCGACGCCTGGACCGGTGAGGGCGGCGGCATCGACGCCTTCACCCCGCTCACGGCCGCCGCCGCCTGGCAGCCGCGGCTGCGCCTCGGCACGGGAGTGGTGCCCGTCCTCACCCGGGGCCCCGGCATCCTCGCGCAGACCGCCGCCACCCTCTCCCAGCTCGCGGAGGGCCAACTCCTGCTCGGTGTCGGCGCTTCCGTCCCCGCGCACACCACCGCGCTCAACGGGGTCACCCACGACCGGCCGCTCGCCCGGGTCCGCGACACCGTGCGGTTCCTGAAGCGCGCCCTGCACGGGCTGCCCGTGGGGGACGCGTACGAGACCCTGTCGGCCCCCGGCTTCAGCCTCGGCCACACCCTGCCGCGACCGCCCAAGGTGCTGGTCGGGGCGCTGCGTCCGCGCATGCTGCGTGTGGCGTACGAGGACGGCGACGGCGCGGTGCTGAACCTGCTGACCGCCGACGACGTGCCCCGGGTCATCGCGGCGGGCACCGAGGGCCTGCCGCCCGGGAAACCGAGCGAGGAGCTGACCGGAAAGCCGACCGAGGAGCTGACCGGAAAGCCGACCGGCGGGCCGTCGGCCAAGGAGACCGTGGTCAAGCTCTTCCTCTGCCCGACTGCCGACTCCGCGTACGCGCGTGCCGCCGGGCGCGGGTTCCTCGGCTGGATCCTCAACCAGAAGCCGTACCACGCCTTCCACGAGTGGCTCGGGCGCGGTCACCAGCTCAAGGAGTCGTACGACCGCTACCAGGCGGGCGACCGGGCCGGGGCCGCCGCCGCGCTGCCTGACTCCCTCGTGGACGCGCTCTGGCTGCACGGCTCGCCCGCCGCCCTCCGCGAGCGGATCGCCGCGTATCGTCACCCGGGAGTGACGACGATCCTGCTGTGCGTCGCCCCCACCCCCGAACTGCACGCGAGTCCGCAGCAGTTGGGCCGACTGCTGGCGGAGCTGCGCGGATGAGTGTGACGAACGAGGTGCTGGGCGGGCGCCCGGCGCTGCGAGTGCAGCCCCGGCAGGGAGCGCCGCGCGGCGTCCACCTCCACTTCCACGGCGGCGGCTACCGCGTGGGCTCGCCGGAGATCGGTGTCCCCCTGGCGTCGCACCTCGCGGACCGTGTACGCGTCCAAGTGGTGCTGCCCGCCTACCGGTTGGCTCCGGTGCACCCCTTCCCCGCCGCCGTCGACGACGGACTCGCCGCCTACACCGCCCTGTTGGAGGGCGGCACGCCCGCCGACCGCGTCTCGGTCGGCGGGGACTCGGCGGGGGGCGGGCTGGCGCTGGCGGTGCTGCTGGCCGCCCAGGAGGCGGGGCTGCCCGCGCCGGTCGCCGCGATCGGGCTCTCGCCGTGGCTGGATCTGACGCTGACCGCCGGGTCGTACGACCGCTGTGCGGACACCGACCCGCTCCTGGGCCGGGGTTCGCTGGGCGCGTCGGCCGAGGCGTACCTCGCCGGGGCCGATCCGCGCCATCCGGCCGCCTCGCCCCTGTTCGCCGAGGACAAGGCGCTCGCCGGGCTGCCGCCCGTACTGCTTCAGGCCAGCCGGGACGAGGTCCTGTCCGACGACTCCGTGCGGTTCGCGGAGCGGGTCTTGGCGGCGGGCGGGGAGTGCCGCGCGGAGCTGTGGCCGGGGACGACGCACTGCTGGCAGCTGTCCGTGGCCACCTCGGCGGAGGCGGTGCGGGCGGCGGACTCTGTTGCGGAATTCCTAACACCGCGTTTCGGCTGACGGACAACTGCCGTCATTTCGGGCCGGGTTGACCGGGGCGGGGCTAGGCTGACCCCGGCGCGGCAAGGCTCGATCCGGAAGGCGGCACAGTCGATGAATTCCCGTACCCCCGCAACGAATTCCCGTATCCCCGCAACCCATTCCTCCTCCCCCGGAAATCCTGGAAACCTCGGAAATCAGTACCGGAATACCCCCGGTCAGGACGGCGACAACGAGTACGAGAACGCCGCGAATTCGGCGAATTCAAAAGAGCTGGGCGCCTTTCTGCGTGCGCATCGAGAACGCCGCGCCCCGCGCGAGGTGGGGCTGCCCGACACCGGCCGCCGCCGTACCCCCGGCCTGCGCCGCGAGGAGGTCGCCGCGCTCTCCGGGGTGGGCCTGGCCTGGTACACGTGGCTGGAGCAGGGGCGGGTCATCCCGTCCCGGAAGGTCCTGGAGGCGGTCGCCCGGACGCTGGGGCTGAACGCCGTCTCGTACCGCCACGTGCTGGCCCTGTCGGGCCTGCTGCCGCCGACGTCCGACGGGGCGGGGCACCACGAGGTGGCCTCCCGGGTGCAGACCCTGCTCGACACCTGGGAGAGCAGCCCGGCGGTGCTGCTCGACTCCCGCTTCGACATCACCGCGTGGAACGACGCGTACGCCGCCGTGTGGACCGACCCGGCCGGCATCCCGGTCGGGCGGCGCAACCTGATGTGGTGCGTGGCGGGGCATCCGGCGTTCCGCTCGACGCTGCTCGACTGGGAGCCGGTGGCCCGCGCCGTACTGGCCCACTTCCGGGGCCAGACCGCCCGCCTGGCGGACTCCGACCCGCGCACCAGAGAGGTGTACGCGACGCTGCGCGCGGACTTTCCCGAGCTGGGGCCGTGGTGGGAGTGCCAGGGCGTGGGCGATCTGACGGCGCAGCAGGTGTCGGTGCTGCTGCCGGGCAAGGGCGGCCTTGAGCTGCTGTTCTCGGCGTTCCGCCCGGTCGACGACCCGCAGGCGCTGATCCTGGTGCAGGCGCCGGTGGGCGCCGCCGACCGTGAACTGGTGGGCGAGCTGGTCCGGGAGTACCGGTCGGCGGGTTCCGCAGAGGTGGTGCGGATGCCGTGCGCGCCCAGGGAGCGCCGGGTCCCGGACCGTGACACCGGCTACGCCGTGAAGAAGGCGTGCAGCTCCGCATAGGTCTCCTCGGGTGCTTCCTCGGGCAGGAAGTGCCCGCAGTCCAGTGCCCTTCCCCGTACGTCGTCGGCCCATCGCCGCCACACGGCGAGCACCTCGTGCCGGGCCTCGACGTGCGCCCGCTTGCCCCACAGGGCGAGCAGCGGGGCCCCGATCCGCCGGCCTGCCCGCAGGTCGGCCTCGTCGTGCGCCAGGTCGGGGCCGAACATCGCCCGGTAGTCCTCGCACATCGCGTGTACGACGCCGGGGCGGGCCGCCGCCGACCGGTAGGCCTCGTACGCCTCGGGCGCGAAGAGCGCGCGGTGGGCGGCGAACAGGAACCCCTCGGGGTCGGCGGCGATCAGCCGCTCGGGCACCGGCTCCGGCTGGGCCAGCGCGAACCACCGCCACAGCTGGCGGGCGCCTTCGGCGTCGATGTCGCGCAGGGCGTCCAGCGTGGGCACCACGTCGAGGACGGCGATGCGCTCCACCCGGTCCGGGTGGTCGAGGGCGAGCCGGTAGGCACACCGGGCGCCCCGGTCGTGGCCGGCCACCCGGAACCGCTCGTGACCGAGCTCGGCCATGACACGGACCTGGTCGGCGGCCATGGCGCGCTTGCTGTACCCGGACGCCGAGCCGGTACCGGCCCCGGAATCGGCCCCGGATTCGGCCCCGGATTCGGCCCCGGATTCGGTGCGGGGCGTGCCGCTCTCCCCGTATCCGCGCAGGTCCGTGACGATGACGGTGAAGTCCTCCGCGAGGCGCGGGGCCACGGCGTGCCACATCGCGTGCGTCTGCGGGAAGCCGTGCAGCAGGAGCAGCGGCGGGCCCTGGCCCGCCCTGCGCACCCGTACGGGCACTCCGTCCGCACCCTGCACGGTCAGTGTTTCGAAGCCTTCGAACAGCGCCATGGGGTCAGCGTAAATTCCCGGACGCCGAACAGGAATTAACCTGTGGATGCTGTTATTCGCAGTCACAGGATGCGCCGTGCACGGCCTCCCGGATTTCCGTTGACGGAAGGGAATTCGGCTTCGTAGTCTGCCGATTCATTGCAGGCGGACGGAGTTTCGAATCCCCGGTTTCAGCTTCCGTGCTCCGTTTCCCGCCGCACCCCCTTCACTTTCCGCACGGTCGAAAGAGCTGAGCTGCTCATGAAGCAGAAGTACTCCACCGACATGAGCCCGTCGGAGCGTGCCGCCCTGTGGCGGCAGCGCCTCTTCGAGGCCGAAGCCGGACTGACCCGGTACCTCACCGAGACCCGGGGCGGCCGGGACATCGACGACTGGATCTCCGTACGGTCGGAGATCTTCCACGAACTCCCTTCCCAGCCGACCGAGTTCGCTTCGCCGGACGCCTGGCAGCGGGTCTTCTTCCGGGCGCAGGCCCTGATGGAGCGCTTCCTGGTGTCGCGTTACGGGCACGGCGAGCTCGCCGCCTGGGCGCGGGCCGGTGCCGAGGTCCACCGGTGGGTCGAGCCCGAGCAGGGGCACGGCGCCCTGGATCCGGTGCTGCGGATCGCCCGGCAGGCCGAGCTGTACGGGTCCGACTACCGGATCGTCGAGGACGGTCCCGACCGGGCGGTGCTGGAGATCTCGCACTGTGCGATCTGGGACTACCGAAAGAAGGCCGAGGCCAGGGGCGTGCCGCTGACGCTGGCCTCGCCCTGTGAGTACTGCGTGCACGCCACCGGCTCCAACATCGCCGCCAAGGGCTTCACCGCCCGACACGAACTCGCCGACGGGCCCGACGGCCCCGGCTGCACCTGGGAGGCCACGCAATGTGCGGAATAACCGGCTGGATCGACTGGGAGCGCGATCTGCGCACCGAGTCGGCGACACTGCGTGCCATGACGGACTCGATGGTCCGGCGCGGCCCGGACGCGGGGGACGTCTGGCTCTCCGAACGGGCCGCGTTCGGCCACCGCAGACTCGCCGTCATCGACGTCGAGGGCGGCACCCAGCCGATGGCGGTGCACGACGCGCAGGGCCGGCCGCTCGCGGTGATCACGTACAGCGGCGAGGTCTACAACTTCCGCGAGCTGCGCGCCGAACTCGCCTCCCTGGGGCACGGGTTCGTCACCCGGTCCGACACCGAGGTGGTGCTGCGCGCCCACCTTCAGTGGGGCGAGGCGGCCGTACCGAAGCTCAACGGGATGTTCGCGTACGCCGTCTGGGACGTGCGGCGCGAGGAGGTGCTGCTCGTCCGGGACAGGCTGGGCGTCAAGCCCCTGTACTGGACGTCGGACCGCGGTCACCTCCTCTTCGGGTCGGAGCCGAAGGCGGTGCTCGCCAATCCGCTGTTCCGGGCCGAGACCGACGCCGAGGGCCTGGCCGAGCTGTTCGCCGTCCCGTCCGCGCCGACCCCCGGCCGCACCGTCTTCCGGGGTCTGCGCACCGTACGGCCGGGACACACGGTCCGCTTCGCCCGGGGCGGGCCCGTCGAGCGCCCGTACTGGACCCTGGAGAGCCGCCCGCACACCGACGACCTGGACACCACCGCACACCGGGTGCGCGAGATCCTCGCCGACACGGTGGGGCGGCAACTGGTCAGTGACGTACCGCTGGGCCTGCTGCTGTCCGGCGGGCTCGACTCCAGCACCCTGACCGCGCTGGCGGCCGGGCGGGCGGGGGAAAGCGGCGAGAAGGTCTCGACGTTCTCGGTGGACTTCCCCGCCGGTGAGCGGCCCGAGAAGCTCGGCGACTGGAACCGGGACAGCGACGCCCCGTACATCCAGGAGCTGAGCGGACTGCTCGGTACCGCGCACACCTCGGTGACCGTGCCGGGCAGCGAGCTGCTCGCGCATCGCGGGATTGGCCTGGAGGCCAGGGACAGGCCCGGCTGGGGCGAGCCGGACGTCTCGCTGTACCTGCTGTTCCAGGGGGTGCGCCGGCACGTCACGGTGGCCCTGTCCGGGGAGGTCGCCGACGAGGTCTTCGGCGGCTACACGTTCTTCCACCACGACCACCCGCTGGACGCCTTCCCCTGGCTGTACGGCAAGCCGTCCCCGGCCGGCCTGTTGCGGCCCGAGGTCTCCGCGCTCGTCCGGCCGAAGGAGTACGCGGCCCAGCGGCTGAGCGACGCGCTCGGTGAAGTCCCGCTGCTGGCGGGCGAGTCGGGGGCGGAGCTGCGGGCGCGGCGGATCTCGTACCTGGCGCTGACCCGGTGGCTGCCCGCGCTGCTGGACCGCAAGGACCGGATGAGCATGGCGGCGAGCCTGGAGGTGCGGGTGCCGTTCGCGGACCACCGGCTGGTCGAGTACCTGTGGAACGTGCCGTGGGCGCTGAAGAACACCGGCGGCGTCCCCAAGGGGCTGCTGCGCCGCGCGGTCGGCGACCTGCTGCCGGACAGCGTGCTGCACCGGCCCAAGAGCGGCTACCCGGCCAGTTCGGCACCGGGGTACGGGCAGGCGCTCCGGACGGGCGTGGAGGAACTGCTGCTCCGCGACAGTCCGCTCTTCGACCTGGTCGACCGGGGCGAGGTGAAGCGCCGGCTGGACGCGGGAGAGGTGCTCCCCGGGCCGCGTGCCGCCCCGCACCCGACGGGCGGACTCGACCAGCTCCTGGCGATCGACGGCTGGCTGACCGGATACGGGGTGAGCGTGCGATGACCGCGACCAGGACCGAGCTGCCCGCGGTGACGGCGGAGGAGTACCTCGCCGCCGCCCGCACCTTCCCGACCGGAGTGACCGTCGTCGCCACCCGCTACCGGGACGACACCCCGGCGAAGACTGTGTCCGCCTTCGCCTCCCTGTCGCTGGACCCGCTCCTCGTGGGGGTGGCCATCGGCCGGGACAGCCCGATGGTGTGGGCGGCCCGGGCCTCCGGGGTCCTCTCGGTGAACGTGCTGCGCACCGACCAGCAGGACGTCGCGGACCACTTCGCCGCCCCCGCCCACCGGCGTCAACTCCCGCCGCCCGTAGAGCTGTTGCGGGAGGGGACCGGGGCTCCGGTGCTCGCGGACTGCCTGAGCTGGTTCGACTGCCGGATCGCCGCGGTCGTGCCCGGCGGCGACCACACGCTGCTGATCGGGCGGGTGGTCGCGGTGCACAGCACGCCCGGCAGACCGCTGGTCCACCACGCGGGGCGCTACCGCAGCCTCGTACCCCTGCCGGCCCCGACGCCGACGCCGACCCAGAGCCCGACCCCGATCCACCAGGGAGAACACATCCGATGACCAGTTCACTGCACTCCTCCGTCGAACCGCTCGGTGCGCTCGACGGGGACCGCTATCTGGCGAGCCTCGACGACGGGCGCAGCGTGTGGCTCGACGGCGAGGAGATCAAGAACGTCGCGGAGCACCCCGCGTTCGCCGCGCCCGTCCAGGAGATCGCCCGGCTGCTCGACCTCCAGCACGACCCGGCCCACCGCGACCTGCTCACCGTCGAGGACGAGGTGTCCGGGCTGCGTATCGGGCGCGGCTACCACCCGCCCACCACCGCCGAGGAGTTGAGGGCAGCCCGCGACAGCGCCGAGGTGTGGATGCGCGAGTCGTGGGGGCAGCACGGCCGCTCGCCCGCGTTCATGTCGTCCATCGCGGTGGGCCTGCTCGACTTCCGGCACCGCCTGGAGACCAACAGGCCCGGCTTCGGGGACCACGCGGCGGCCTACCACCGCTTCACCGCCGAACGCGACCTGCTGCTCACCCACGCGCTCGGCGATCCGCAGATCGACCGGTCCGCGACGCCCCTCGACAATCCGGACCAGGCCCTGCGCGTACTGCACGAGGACAGTGAGGGAATCGTCGTACGGGGTGCGAAGCAGCTGACGACGCTGGCGCCGTTCGCGCACGAGGTGCTGGTGTACCTGTCGGCGTCGTTCGCGCAGCGCGGCTCCGAGGAGTTCGTGGTGTGGTTCTCGCTGCCGCTGAACTCGCCGGGGCTGCGCATCCTGTGCCGGGAGCCGTTCGGCTCGCAGGCGCACGGGCACGCGCACCCGTTCGCCGGGCGGTACGACGAGCAGGACGCGATGCTCTTCTTCGACGACGTCGAGGTGCCGTGGGACCGGGTGTTCCTGCTCGGTGACGGCGCGCTGGCCCGCGAGGGACTCGGCCGGATCAACGCGTGGAGCCAGTACATCGGCCAGGTCCGCTACCGCGAGCGGCTGCGCACCCTGCTGGGCGTCGGCACGCTCCTCGCCGAGTCGATCGGTGTCGACGGGTTCCGCAACATTCAGGAGGAGCTGGGCGAACTCGCCGGGTACGCCCAGCTGTTGGACCACTTCCTCGACGCGGGCGAGGCGACCGCACACCGTACCGACAGCGGGTTCCTGGCACCGGGGCCGACTCCGGCGGCGGCCGTGTGGGCGGCCTCGGTGGCGGGCCGGGCGGTGTCGGTCGTCCGGGGCATCGGCCAGTCCGGCATCCTCATGCAGCCCACCGAGAAGGACCTGGCCGCACCGGAACTGCGTCCACTGCTCGACCGGTACATGCACGGCAAAGACATCGACGCGGAGCGCAAGTCCCGGCTGTTCAGGCTGGCCTGGGACCTGACGGCGGACAGCTTCGGCCAGCGGCAGGACCTGTACGAGTACGTGCACCGGGGAGACCTGGCGCGCAACCGGATCAACCTGCTGCGCAACCACGACCAGTCGGCGGTGCGCCGGCGCATCTCCGACCTGATCGCCGAACCGCTGACCGAAGGGCCCTCGCGATGACCGACGACACCCTGGCACCGGCCCACACCCTGGCACCGGCCGACACTCTGACCCCGGACGACGCCCTGACGCCGGGCGACATCCTGTCCCGCGCCCGCACCCTGTCCGGCTACGACGACGTGAGCCGCATCCGGCAGGCCCAGGACCACGACTGGGTCCTCGATCTCGCCCCGCCGTTCCCCTCCTCGGTGGCCGACCTGGGCTGCGGTACCGGCGCGCTGCTGGGCGCGGCGCTCGACCGGTGGCCCACGGTGGGCCGGGCGGTCGGCGTCGACGGATCCGGCCACCGGGTGCGGGAGGCCGGGACCCGGCTGGCGGGCCGGGCCGAGCTGCTGGTCGGCGATCTACTCGAACTCCCGCGCCTGGACGACCGGTTCGACGTGACGTTCATGACGTCCGTGCTGCACTGGCTGTATCCGGACGAGGACCGGGCGTTCGCCTGGATCGCCGCGCACCTCGCCCGTGGTGGCGCCTTCGTGCTGACCACCCACCATCCGGTGACGGACGCGGCCGGGTTCGGCGGCGAGGACGTGGTCGCCCGGGACGCGCTGCGGCTGCTCGGCGCCGACGACGGCCTGGCCGGGATCGTCCCGATGGGGGTGCGGGCCCGCCCCGCCGACGACGTACGGGCGCTGCTGGAGCGGCATTTCGAGATCGCCGCGTCGTACGAACGGCACGTGCCGGTGCGGGCGGAGAGCGCGGAGCGGTACCGCGACTTCCACGCGTCGACGTTCGGCACGTACTTCAGCAGGCTGCTGCCCGCGCACCGGCAGCAGGAGTTCTTCGAGGCCGCCGGTGAGGCCGCCGCCCGCAGGACCGCCGCAGACGGCGAGGTCTACGGCATCACCGTCCGCGCCTGGCGCGCGGTCCCCCGCCTCACATGACCGCCCCCCTTCCGCACACACCTCCGCACACGTCTCCGCCCCCACCGCCGCCCACACCTCCGCACCTTCCGCGCACTCCCGAACGGAGCCCGTCCCGTGCCCACCCGCAGATCCTTCCTCTACCTCACCGCAGGCGCGGCAGCCGCCGCCGGTCTCACCGCCTGCTCCACCAGCGGTAGCGGCACTGCGGGTTCGGGCTCCTCGGTTCCCAGGGACGGCGGCACGCTGACCTTCGCGACCGACGTGGAGCCGGACGTCTTCGACCCGCACGTCTCCCCCGCCGACATCGTGGGCGTCCTGATGCGCAACGTCTTCGACTCGCTGGTGGCGCAGCGCGACGACGGCACCTTCGAGCCGTGGCTGGCGAAGAAGTGGGAGGTGTCGAAGGACGGCCGGGCGTACACCTTCACCCTGCGCGAGGACGTGCGGTTCAGTGACGGCACCCCCTTCGACGCCGAGGCGGTACGGGCGAACTTCGACCACATCGTCGCGCCGGCCACCAAGTCCCAGTACGCCGCCACCCTCATCGGCCCCTACGACCGCACCGAGGTCAAGGGCCCGCACCTCGCGGTGGTGCACCTGAAGCGGCCGTACGCGCCCTTCCTGCACGCCGTCTCGACCACCTATCTCGGTTTCCACTCCCCCAAGGCGCTGCGCGAGCGGGCGGCGGAGCTGTCGGCGGGCGGGGCGGCGAGCGTGGGCACAGGGCCCTTCACCTTCACCTCGCGGGTGAAGGGCCAGAAGCTCACCTTCACCCGCAACACGGCGTACGCCTGGCCGCCCGCCTCCGCCAGGAACAAGGGCCCGGCCCATGTCGAGCGGCTGGTCGTCAGCTTCCTGCCGGAGAACGCCACCCGGGTAGGCGCCGCCACCTCCGGCCAGGCCGACATCGCCGACGCGCTGCCCGCCCACCGCATCACCGCCCTCAAGTCCCAGCCGGGGCTGACGGTGCAGAGCCACGACTCGCCCGGCATCGTCTACTCGTACTTCCTCAACACCACCCGCGCCCCCTTCGACCGGCGCGAGGCCAGGCTCGCCGTGCGGCACGCGGTGGACACCGAGGCCATCACCAAGGCGGTCTTCTCCGGCCAGTACCGGCGCGCCTGGGGACCGCTCAGCCCGTCAACCCCCGGCTACAGCAAGGGAGTCGAGAAGAGCTGGGGGTACGACCCGGCGAAGGCGAACGCACTCCTGGACGGTCTGGGCTGGCGGAGCCGCGACGCCGACGGGTACCGCACCAAGGACGGGAAGCGGTTCTCGCTGACCCTGCTGTACGTGCCCGCGTACACCAAGGCCGAGCGCAAGACGTACGACACGGCCGTGCAGGACGCGCTGAAGAAGGTCGGCATCGAGCTGGTCCTCAAGCCGCTGGACGCGGGCAGCTACACCCCGGTCCGCGACCGGGGCGACTACGACCTCATCGCGTACGCCTGGGGCGGCTCCGACCCGGACCTGCTGCGCACCGTCTTCCACTCCAGGAGCCAGCTGGCCGACGGCGGGGCCAACGGGTCGAGGCTGCACGATCCTCGTATCGACGGCTGGCTGGACGCGGCGACCTCCGAACTGGACGGCAAGCAAAGGGATTTGCTGTACGGGAAGGTGCAGGAGCGGATCGTCGCCGAGGGGTACGCGCTGCCCGCCTTCGTCTCGACCCGGCAGCTCGGGGTGCGGGGCCGGGTGCACGGGGTGACGTTCGACGCGTCGGCGTGGCCGCTGTTCCACGACGCGTGGGTGGACGGCGCGCGCTGATGGCCGGGAAGGAGGGTGCGCAGGTGCTTGCGAGGGAGGGTGCGCGGGTGCTTGCGAAGGAAGGTGCGCAGGTGCTTGCGAAGGAGGGCGCACGGGTGCCCGCGCCGCTGCGGATCGCGGGGCGGCGGCTGGGTGCCGGGGTGCTGGTGCTGTGGGGTGCGGCTTCGCTGGCCTTCGTCGCGCTGCACCTGGTGCCGGGCGACGTGGTGGACACCGTGCTGGGGCCCGGGGTGGCGGCGACGCCCGAGCTGCGGGCACGGATCGGTGCGGACTACGGGCTCGACGACCCGTGGCCGGTGCAGTACCTGCGGCAGCTCGCCGCGCTGCTCTCCGGCGACCTGGGCACCTCGTACCAGCTGGGGATGCCGGTCGCCGACGTGCTGGCCGACCAGATCGGGCCGACCGTCGAACTGGCCCTCGTCGCTTCGGTGTTGTCCTTGCTGATCGCTTTCGTGGCGGCGCTGGCGACCGCCGGACGGGGGCGGGTGGCGCGGTCGGTCGCCTCCGTCTTCGAGCTGCTCGCCGTGTCGCTGCCGTCGTACTGGCTGGGCATCCTGGGGCTGACGTTCCTCGCGTACCGCTTCCAGCTCCTCCCGGCGGCCGGTGGCGAGGGTCCGGCCGCGCTGGTGCTGCCCGCGCTGACCCTCGCGCTGCCGATCGGCGGGGTGCTGGCCCGGGTGGTGCGCCAGGAGCTGGACACGGCGCTGGGCACCCCGTTCGCGCTGACCGCTCGGGCGCGCGGCGCCACCGAGAAGGACGTACTGCTGCGGCACACGCTGCGGCATGCGGCGCTCCCGGTGGCGACGCTCTCGGGGTGGGTGGTGGGGAGTCTGCTCGGCGGGGCGGTGCTCACCGAGACGGTGTTCGCGCGGCCGGGGCTCGGACGGGTCCTGGTGACGGCGGTGACCTCGAAGGACATTCCGGTGGTGACGGCTCTGGTGCTGCTGTCGGCGGCGGCGTTCGTGGTGGTCAACCTGCTGGTGGACCTGGCGTATCTGGTGATCGATCCGCGGCTGCGGGCGGAAGGGGCGGGAGTGTGAGCGCGGTCGCGCAGGTCTTCGGCGGCGGACGGGACGGACGGGACGGCGGACGGAGCGGACATGGCGAGCGTACGGACGCCAGGGGGCGATCCTTCGGCACCGTGCTGCCCGCCGCCGTCCTGGCCCTCCTGGCGGTGGCGGCCCTCTTCCCCGGGCTGCTGGTGTCGCAGGGACCGCAGGACACGGACGTACTCGCCGCACTCCAACCCCCTTCCACGGCACACCTGTTGGGCACCGACGAGCTGGGCCGGGACGTGCTCGCCCGGCTGGTGCACGGGGCCAGGCCCTCGCTGGTCATCGGGCTCGGCGCGACCCTCTTCGCGGCGGTGGCGGGCATCCTCGTCGGGCTGCTGGCCGCGACCGGGCCGCGCTGGGCGGACCGGGTGCTGATGCGAGTGCTCGACGTCCTGCTCGCGTTCCCGGAGTTGCTGCTCGCGCTGCTGGTGGTCACGGTGGTCGGCTCCGGCACGGCGAACGTGCTGGTCGCCATCGGGGTCGCGGCGCTGCCCACGTACGCCCGTCTCGTACGCGGTCAGGCGCTCCTCGCGATCCGCTCCGGGTACGTGGAGGCGGCGGCGGTGCTCGGGGTGCCGCGCCCGCTGATCGTCCTGCGGCACGTGCTGCCGAACGTACTGGGCCCGCTCCTCGTGCTGGCCTCCATCGGCACCGGCACGGCCGTCGTCTCCGGGTCGGCGCTCAGCTTCCTGGGGCTCGGCGCGCCGCCGCCGGCCGCCGAGTGGGGGGCGATGCTCGCGGACGGCCGGGAGTTCCTGGCGACGGCGTGGTGGACGGCCACCTTCCCGGGACTGGCGATCGCTGCGGTGGTGCTCTCGGTGACGGTGCTGGGCCACCGGCTGCGCAACCGCTCCGGGGCGTCGTACGAGAACACATCGGGCGGCAGGAAGACCAAGGAGGTACGGCTGTGACACAAGCACCGACCGGGACGGCGGAGGCGGCCGAGCGGCGGGCCGGCCCCGAGGGCTCCCCGCTCGCGGAGTCGCGGCCCGCGGCGCCCCTCCTCGCGGTCGAGGACCTGCACGTCCGCTTCGGCTCTCTGCACGCCGTGCGCGGGGTGTCGCTGTCCGTGGCTCCCGGCGAATGCCTGGCCCTGGTGGGCGAGTCCGGCTCGGGCAAGAGCACCGTGGCACGCGCCCTGCTCGGCCTGGCGGGCCCCGGCGCACGCACCTCCGCCGGCACGCTGCGGCTCGACGGCCGTGACGCGACCGCCTTCACCGCCCGCGACTGGCGTACGGTGCGGGGCCGTACGGTCGCCCTCGTCGCGCAGGACGCCCTGGGCTCCCTGGACCCGCTGCGCCGGGTCGGCACGGAGGTCGCGGAGCCGATGCGGCTGCACCGTACGGCTCCGAAATCCGAGCGGGGCGCACGCGTCGTGGAACTCCTGGGCAAGGTCGGCATCCCCGACCCCGAGGCGCGCGCCGCCCAGTACCCGCACGAACTGTCCGGCGGGCTGCGGCAGCGCGCGCTCATCGCCTCCGCACTGGCCGCCTCCCCGGCCCTGTTGATCGCCGACGAGCCGACCACCGCGCTGGACGTGACGGTCCAGGCGCAGATCCTGGACCTGCTCGCCGAGGCCAAGCGGTCCGGCACCGGGCTGCTGCTGATCACCCACGACCTGACGGTGGTCGCCCGCGTCGCGGACCGCACCGCCGTACTGCGCGGCGGCGAGGTGGTGGAGACCGCCCCCACCACCGAACTGCTCACCTCGCCCCAACACCCGTACACCCGAGCCCTGTTGGAGGCCTCGCGCCTTTCCCCCGTCGCCCGCGCCCCGAAGACCGGCGCCCCCGTCCTCTCCGTGGCGGGCCTCACCAAGGCGTACGGGAGCCGCACCGCCTGCCGGGAGGTGACCTTCGAGGTGCGGGCGGGCGAGACGGTCGCCCTGGTCGGCGAGTCGGGCTCCGGCAAGAGCACCGTGGCACGGCTCGCCCTCGGACTGCTGCGGCCGGACGCGGGCGAGGTCCGCCTCGACGGCGGGCCCTGGTCCGTACTCCCCGAACGGCACCGGCGCCCGCTCCGGGACCGGATCCAGCTCATCCACCAGGACCCGCACGGCTCCTTCGACCCGCGCTGGACCGTCGCCCGCATCCTCGGCGAGGCGCTTCCCCGCGCTCTCCCCCGGCAGGGCCGCGAGAACCGCGAACGCCGCACCCGCGAGCTGCTCGAACTGGTCGGCCTCGGCCCGGAACACCTGACGCGCCGCTCCCACCAGCTCTCCGGCGGGCAGCGGCAGCGCGTCGCCATCGCCCGCGCCCTGGCACCGGGCTCGCGCCTGCTGGTGTGCGACGAGGCGGTGTCGGCACTGGACGCGTCGATCCGCAGGCAGATCCTCGATCTGCTGGACTCGCTCCAGCAACGCCTGGGCCTGGCGCTGCTGTTCATCTCCCACGACCTGTCGGTGGTACGCCGGATCAGCGACCGCGTCCTGGTGATGAAGGACGCCGAGGTGGTGGAGGAGGCGCAGGCCACCACCCTCTTCTCCGCTCCGCGTCACCCGTACACCAGGGCACTCCTTAACGCAGCCTTCACAGAGGCCCCTTGTGCCTGATCCACATCTCGGCAATCGTCCGGACCATGACAGAGACGCCCGCGCCCGCGACCTCCAGCACTCCCCCTGGACTCCCCAAGCCCCCCGATTCCGGCGCCCGCCGGCCCGTACGCCAGCTGCTCGCGGCCTCCGTGGGCAACGCGGTTGAATGGTTTGATTGGTACGCCTACACCTTCCTCGCGACCTTCATCGCCACCCAGGTCTTCCCCAAGAGCTCCGGCAACTCGCTGGTGCCGCTGCTGTCCACCTTCGCGGTCTTCGCCGTCGGCTTCTTCATGCGGCCGGTCGGCGGTCTGGTGCTCGGCGCGGTCGCGGACCGGCACGGGCGGCGGGCGGCGCTGACCGTGACGATCCTGCTGATGGGCGGCAGCAGTCTGCTGGTCGGGCTCACCCCGACGTACGCGTCGGCGGGGATCCTCGCGCCGATCGTGCTGGTGGTGGCGCGACTGCTCCAAGGCCTGTCCGTGGGCGGCGAGTTCGCGGCGTCGACGACGTTCCTGGTGGAGTCGGCGGGGCCGGGCAGGCGCGGTCTGTTCTCCAGTTTCCAGTACGTGTCGACGACGGCGGGCCAGCTGGCGGCCTCGGGCATCGCGGCGCTGCTGGTGTCGAACCTCAGCGACACACAGATGGACGGGTGGGGCTGGCGCGTTCCGTTCGTCCTGGGGGCGCTGCTGAGCCTGGTGGGGTTCTGGATTCGCCGTGGGGCGCACGAGACGCATGCGCCGGTGGACCGGGCGGAGCGGCCCGGCCTGTTCGACGCGCTGAAGAAGTACCCGAGGCAGTCGTTGCTGATCTGCGGGATCACGGCGGGCGGCACCATCTCTTACTACACCTGGACGTCGTACCTGCCGACGTACGCCGAGCTGAACGGGGGGTTCGAGAAGTCCGACGCGCTGCTCGCGGGCACGATCTCGCTGGCGTTCTTCGCGGTGCTGCAACCGCTGGGCGGGCTGCTGTCGGACCGGATCGGGCGGCGTCCGCTGCTGCTGTTCTCGGGGATCGGGTTCGCGGTGCTGATCGTGCCGCTGCTGGGGATCGTGGACGGGGGCGTGTCGTTCGGGACGCTGGTGCTGGTGCAGTGCGGCGGCATGGTGCTGCTGACCGGGTTCACCTCCATCTCGGCGGCGGTGAACGCGGAGATCTTCCCGGCCAGGGTGCGGGCCTCGGGCATCGGGTTCCCGTACTCGCTGACGGTGGCGATGTTCGGCGGTACGGCGCCGTACATGGGCACGCTGTTCAAGGACCTCGGGAACCCGGGGCTGTTCGCCTGGTACGTGGCGGCGTTGTGCCTGGTGTCGTCGGCGGTGTTCTTCCGGCTGCCGGAGAACGCGCACAAGGTGCTGGAGAAGTAGGAGGAGCGGAGGCGGAGGGCACGATCGCGCCCGCCGCCTCCGGTCACAGCCGTTCCAGTTCCCGGTCGGCCGTCTCCACCAGTCCGTCGGCGTGGCAGCCGAGCGCCAGCTTGCGGCCCTTCTCCAGTTCGGTGCGGGAGCGGGCGGCGATGCCCCATTCGACGCGGGCGGCGGCGTGTTCGTACGCGCAGGGCGACTCCTGGAGGCAGTCCACCGCGCGCTTCAGCAGCTCGGCGGCGCGCGGCCCCTCGGTGAGGGCGGCCTCGCAGCGCAGGGCTTCGCCGATCGCCGTGTACGTGCCGATGCGCTCGGCTCTTTCGCGGGCGTACCCGGCCAGGCTCGCGGCCCGGTCCGGGTCGTCGGCGGCGACCGCGCGGGCCAGGTCGAGGGACCACGGGGCGATCACCGGGTTGTGCCGTCCCTGCGAGGTCAACGCCTCTCCCGCCGCCTCCAGTTCGAGGGCGGCCTCCTTGGTGCGGCCGAGGGCGAGCAGGAGTTTTCCGCGTACGGAAGCGGCGTCCGGGAAGACCAGCGTGGCGGGGTAGGGGGTGTGGAATCCGAAGGAATCGGCTACGTCGCGGGCCTCCTCGACGTGGCCCCGGGCGAGCAGGGTGTCGATGAGCATGCTGACGGCGTCCCAGTGGACGGGCAGCTTGTGGCCCACCCGCTCGGCGAGCCGCACGCTCTCGCGCAGGTCGCGCTCGGCCCGCAGCAGGTTGCCGCGCCGGCGTTGGAGGTAGCCGGTGAGTGCGTACGCGAAGGCCAGGTGGGCGCCGCTCCAGCCCGCTGCCGCGAACGCTTCGCGGGCCTCGGTGAACAGGGCGTCCGCGCGGTCGAGCTGGTCGGCGAAGAGATAGCTGAGGCCGAGCAGGGCGGGCGGTTCGAAGCCCCAGGTGGTGTCGGTCCAGGACAGTCCGACGGGCAGGCTGCCGTTGACCAGGGCGCGGTCGCCGACCTGGACGGCCAGTCGGCAGTCGTCTCCGGTCGCGGTCACGTCGAAGGCGCGGAGCATCAGCAGGGCCTGCTCGGTGGTGTCGCGTCCGGTGACCCGCTCGGCGGCCTCGGCGAGCCGCCGGGAGCGGCCGACCCAGTCGAGCTCGGTGGCGTGGACGCCCTCCCAGAGGAAGTGCACGGTCTGCAGCCGCATGCGGTTGCGTCCGGCGGGCGCTGCTGCCGCCGCCGCGGCGACCATCCTGCCCGCCTCGCTGATCTGGTTGTTGTGGGTGAGGGCCTGGGAGAGCAGGAAGACGGCGTCGGCCTGCTGTTCCTCGTCGAGCCCCGGCCGCTCCAGGGCCGACTTGAGGTAGCGGGCGGTGGTGGCGGGGGCGCTGAGATGGATGACCTTGGCGAGTTCGTACTCCACCTGGGAGAGCAGGGAGGGCAGCGGCGGTTCCAGCAGAGCCCGTTCCAGACAGCGGCGGGCGGCGTCCGGGGCGCCGACGGCCGCGTGCTCCTCGGCGGCGGCCCGCATCCGCTCGACCAGTTCCTCGTCGCCCTCGGGAAGTACTTCGAGGAGGTGGCGGGAGGCGGCTGCCGCACCGTGTCCGGCGAGGGTCAGGCGGCGGGCGGCGAAGCCGTGCATGGCGGTGCGGAGGCCCTTGGGGATCGCCCGGTAGACGGCCTGCGCGATGGTCGGGTGCACGAAGTCGAGGCGCTCGGTACCGGTGAGGATGCGGGCGCCGCGCAGCCGTTCGGCGCATTCGGCGGCGTCGTCGACGGGGATGTTCCCGAGCTGTGCGGCCAGTTCGAGGGAGATGTCGCTCTCCAGGATGCTGGCGGCGAAGGCGAAGTGGGCGGTGGTGGTGCCCATGCCCATGAGGCGCTCCACCAGTCCCGGGGCGCGTGCGGACACGATGAGGGGCCGCAGCCGTCCGGCGCTCTCCTCGACGGGGTCGAGCTCCGCGTCCTTGGCGCGGGCCAGCAGCTCGACCGTCTCGTAGAGGTTCCCGCCGGTGACGGCCCACACCTCGCGGCAGAACGGGTCGTCCGCGTGCTGTCCGAGCTCCTCGCGGGTGAGCTGGGCGGTCGCGTCGGGGGTCAGCTCGCTCAGCCGCACGGCGCCGTCGGCGGCTGCCCCGCCGAGCCGCCGCAGCAGGGCGGCGCTCTCGCCCTCGGTCTCCGCGGTCCGGTACGCGACGACGATCAGCACGGGCAGCCGGGCGCCGCGCTCGGCGTAGTGCGCGAGCCAGGTCAGCGTCTCCAGGTCGCTCCACTGCGCGTCGTCGACCACCAGCACGAGCGGCCGGTGCGCGTGCGCCAGCTTGCTCACCAGCACGTCGAGGCCGTCCCGCACACCCTGCGGATCCGCCTTCACGTCACTGGGCGGGGCGATCCCGAGCGCCGGTCCCGCGCTTCCGTACCGCTCCCCGAGCAGCTCGCGTGCGTCGGCTTCGCCGGTCACGGTCAGCGCGGGCTGGAGGAGGTGTCGTACGACGTGGAAGGGCACGGACGTGACCGTCTCGCCGCCGCGCGCGGACCACACCGCGCACCCGCGCTCCCCGGCCACCCGCTGCACCTCGGCCAGCAGAGCGGTCTTCCCGCTCCCGGCCACCCCTCGGAACACGAGGACCCCACCGCGCGCGGGTTCCTCGCAGAGCGCGCCTATCGCCCGGCCGGCCGCGGCCAGTTCTGCCTCGCGCTCCAGCAACAACGGGCCGGGGGCCGGGTCGTTGGGCCGGGACATGCTCATCCCATCCCCTTCGCAGATGTCGGAGCTCCGAGCCTAGCCCTCCGGAGGGAACCGCGGCCAGGAACCCCGGGAATTCACCGGGAAGGGCCCGGCGGGTGCGTTTGCCGTGCCAATCCTCATGCCGTGGGCAGTGGTTGACACTCCGTCGGCGGGCGGCGAGAGTCGCGCGGGTGGAGATCGACGACTGGACGGCGGCGGAGCGGCGGGTCCGGGAGGCCTTCGCGCAGGGCAAGCTGATCGACTTCCGCGAGTCGCCCGACGACGACCCGGCGGACGGGCACTCCTGGGGTCCCGAACGGACGGTGCGGGCCGCGGCCCTGCGGGCGCTGCTGCTCGGCGGTACGGACGGGCACGGCGGGCAGACCCCGGCCCTGTTCCTGTGGGGCGCACGGATCACCGGCGAACTGAACCTGAGGTACACCCGGATCGACGGCGCGCTGCGCGTCGCCGAGTGCTGGGTGGCGGAGCGGATCAACTTCCGTGGTGCGCACCTGCGCCAGCTCAACCTGAGCGGCTCGGTGCTCAACGGCGGGCTGAACGCGTCCTCCGCCCGCCTCGAAGGCACCCTGCGGATGAACGACTGCCGGGTCACGGGCACGGTCCAGCTCAACGGTCTCCATGCGGCGGGCGCCGTGTTCCTGGACCGGGCACAACTACGTCCACCGGCAAGCGGGGCCGACGACGGCGCGGCCCCGGAGCCGCTGCTCCAGATGACGCAGTCCTCACTCGGCCACGTGCTGTCGGCGGTCGGTCTGGACAGCGAGGGGACGGTGCAGTTCGACGGCGCGAACGTGGCCGGCGCGGTGTTCCTCGACGACGCGTACCTGCGTGCCCCCGCCGGCGGGACCGCCCTGACGGCGGAGACCCTGTCCGTCGGCACCGATGTGCACGCGATGCGGTTGCGTGCCGAGGGGCGGGTGAACCTGCGGGGTGCGCGGATTCCGGGGCAGCTCAACCTCAGCCACGCCCGGCTGGCCAACCCGGGCGGTGTGGCCCTGCGGGCCAGCAGTTGCGTGATCGGCGAGCTGTGGTTCCGGGAGGCGGCCCCGGTCGAGGGCGAGGTCAATCTCCGCCGCTCCCAGCTGGACCTGCTGCACATCGCGCCGGAAACCTGGCCGGACCGGGTGCGCCTCGACGGCCTCGGCTACTCCGCGCTCGCCCCGCACGAGCCCGCCGAGCGGCGGCTGCCGGTACTGGGCCGCGAGAGCGACGGCTACGTCCCGTACTCCTACGAGCAGTTGACGGCCGCGTACCGCAGGATCGGCGACGACCGGGCGGCCCGCACCGTGCAGCTCGCCAAGCTGCGCCGGCACCGCACGACGCTGCCGTGGTACGCGCGGATCTGGGGGCACCTCCAGGACGTCACCGTGGGGTACGGGTTCCGGCCGATGCGGGCGGCGGTCTGGCTGCTGTCACTGCTGCTGGCCGCGTCCCTGGCGTACGCGCTCACCCCGCCGCGCCCGCTGAAGGCCGGTGAGGCGCCCGGCTTCAGCCCGGTCTTCTACTCCCTGGACCTCCTCCTGCCGATCATCGACTTCGGACAGGAGAAGGCCTTCGCACCGGACGGCTGGCACCAGGGGCTGAGCTACCTGCTGATCATCACCGGCTGGCTGCTGGCGACGACGGTCGTCGCGGGCGTCACCAGGTCGGTGAGCCGTTCCTGACCGGCGCGCCGGCCGCGTCAGCCCGTGGTCAGCAGTACGCCTCCGTAGGAGACGCCCGCCACCACCACCCAGGAGGCGAGTCCGAGTCCGGCCACGCGGCCGCCCGTGCGGGTCAGGGTGGGCAGGTGCACGGCGCTGCCCAGCCCGAAGAGGGCTGCGGCCAGCAGGAGTTCCTGGGCGTGCTGGGCCAGGTCGATGGCCGTGCCGGGGAGCCAGCCGGTGCTGCGCAGGGCGACCATCGCGAGGAAGCCGACCACGAACAGCGGGACGAGCGGCGGGCGCTTGGCCTTGACGCCGCCCTCCGCGGGGGCCGCCCTGCGCCGTCGGCGTACCGAGAGGGCGACCGCGGCGACGAGCGGTGCGAGCAGTGCCACGCGCATGAGTTTGACCAGCACCGCTTCGCCGAGCGCGCCGGGGCCCGCGGTCTGCGCGGTGGCGACCACCTGGCCGACGTCGTGGACACTCGCGCCGACCCAGCGGCCGAACTCGGCGTCGGTGAGCCCCAACGGGCCGTGCAGCAGCGGGAGTACGGCGATGGCGAGGGTGCCGCAGAGGGTGACCAGCGCGACCGAGGTGGCGGTGTCGCGTTCGTCGCTGTCGGTGGCTTCGCTGACGGCGCCGATCGCGGACGCCCCGCAGATCGAGTAGCCGGTGGCGATGAGGAGGGGCTGGTCGCCGGGCAGGCCCATTCTGCGGCCGAGCCACCAGGTCCCGAAGAAGGTGGCGGCGACCACGCAGAGCACCATGAGGACGGTCGCCCAGCCGATGCCCAGTACGTCGTCCAGGCTGAGCTTGAGCCCGAGCAGGACGACGCCGACCCGCATCAGCCGCTTCGCCGCGAAGGTCAGTCCCGGCCGCGCTCCGCCCCGTACCAGGGGACGGGCGGCGGGCACGTGCGCGACGACGATGCCCAGCACCACGGCGGCGGTCAGCATCGGCACGGCGGGCACCAGCAGGTGGATCAGCCACGCGACCGCGACCCCGGCCGCCGCCAGGGCGAGGCCCGGCAGCTTGCGGGGTGCGGCGGGGCGGGTGGCCGGCCTGGTCGGGCGTTCCCGCAGGAGCGCCATCAGCGGTCGGCCGGCAGTGCGTAGACGCGGCGGACGCTGGAGCCGATGCGGGATATGTCGGCGCCGTAGACGTGCAGGGATATCGCCACGTCGGTGCAGGCGTTCCAGACCTTGTGGATGTCGCCGGGCGGGGCGAACCCGCAGACCGCGCCCAGCGGGTTGACGACGTCCTCGGTCGCGACGAGGTGTGCCTCGACGCCGTGTCCGGCCGGGACGAGGCGGTAGCGGCGCTCCCGCTCCTCGCCCTGGTGGACCCCGGTCGTACACCAGGAGACGTGGTCGTGGACGGAGGTCTCCTGGCCGGGCAGCCAGACGAGTGCGACGATCGAGAAGCTGCCGTCGTGTTCGGCGTGCAGGAGGTGCTGCCGGTAGCAGTGGGGGTCGCTCTCGCGCTGTTCGTCGGTGAGCAGGTCGTCGGTGCCGAGGTACGGGGCGAGGCGCTCGCCGACGAGGTAGGCGGTGAGGTCCGGCGGGAGGCCGCGGCCCACGGCTTCGCGCACCGAGGCGACGAGGGCGTCCAGGCGGGCGGTCGTACGCGGGGGCGTGTAGGCGGTCGAAGTCGTGGTCATACCGGCAGCGTGCGGCCGTCCGATCCATCACGTCCAACGCCGATTTCTACGCCGTTCCCCAAAACGTGCTTATGGGTGGGAGCGGCGGCGGGCGGAACGGGTGCGTCCGGCCCGCCCTGCTTTCAGCAGCCGATCTTGTTGGCGGCGACCGTCTTCAGCTCGTCCAGTACGAGTGTGGTGGCGGGTATCCGCAGGTGTTCCCGCAGGACGTACGCGGAGACCTGCCGCTTGGAGGCGGGGGCCAGGGCCCGGCCGGTCACCTTCTCGTGCCGCAGGAAGTTGAGGACGAGGCCGGGCATCATCGCGATGCCGAGCCCTTCGGCGACCAGGCTCTGCACGACCAGGTTGTCGTCGGTGGTGAACGCGATGTCCGGCGCGAAGCCCTGCTCCGCGCACTCGTGGAGGAAGTTGACGCGGCAGCGCAGACAGCCCGCGATCCACCGCTCCTCCGCCAGGTCGGCGAGCCGGACGGCGCGGCGCCTGGTCAGCGGGTGCCGGGTCGGCAGCAGCACGAGGAGCTGGTCCTCCAGGAGCGGGATCTCCACCACTTCCTCGGGGACGTCCTCGTGCAGTCCGGGATAGGTGAAGGCCAGGGTGATGTCGCACTCGCCGCTGACGAGGCGGTGCAGCGACTCGGGCGGCTCCTCCTCGCTCAGCTCGACCCGCACCCCGGGGTGCCCGGCCGCCAGCCGGGCCATGGTCTCCGGTATGAGGGTGGCGTTGGCGCTGGGGAACGCGCAGACCCGCACCCGCCCGGTGTGCAGCCTGGTCAGCGCGTTCATCTGCTGCTGGGCGGTGGTCATGGTGTCGAGAATGGCCGCCGCGTGCCGGGACAGGGTCTCGCCGGCCTCGGTGAGGCGCAGTCCCCGGCCAGCGCGGGTGAAGAGGGGAGTGCCCACCTCGCGTTCGAGCGCCTTCATCTGCTGGGTGATGGCGGGCTGGGTGTAGCCCAGCGAGCGCGCCGCGGCGGAATAGGTTCCGGTGCGGACCACTTCGTGGAAGGTCTTGATGTGCCTCGAATCGAACACCCGCGCATCATAAGCAGAATTTGGGTGGCTCTCGTACGGGTCGGGGCGTTACGGGTTTACCGGCTCCACGGTTTCACCGGGCCACCCGGAAGGTCAGCTCCAGCACGCGCGGCCCCGGCTGCCCCGTGGAGCGCACGGTCGTCGTGCCCGGCCGGAGCACGCGGATCTCCCACTCGCGGTAGCCGGGGTCCGACTCGTACTCGACGGGGACGAGGACCAGGCTCGGCCCTCCGGTGGTGACTCCGTCGGCGGTCGGGGCGGTCCACCGCCACTCGCCGGAGAGCCGCAGCCGCACCGTGTCGCCCACGCGCGGGGTGAGGGTGCGGCCGGAGTCGGCCTCGGTGAGCTCGCGGGGAGCGGAGGAGGGGGACGGAGAAGGAGACGGAGACGGAGACGGGGGCTTGCTGGGCTCCGCCGGTTCGGTGAGACCCGGCGAGGGCGTCCGACTCACCGAACCACTCGACCCGCTCCCCGGCGGGCTCGAACTCCCCTTCCCCTCACCCGGGTTGACGCACGCGGCCGCCGCCACTCCCACCAGGAGAGCGGCGGCGGCCGCACGTCGTACCCGTGATGTCATTACACCAACGGTACGTTGACGCAGAGCAGGATCTTCGCCTGGCGGGCGAGGTCCTTGTCGGTGGCGGCCGGGTCGAGGCGTACCTTCTCCGCGTTCTGAAGGGCCGTCAGGAACGGCGTGTCCGCCTTGAGGTCGCCGTCCGTGTCGACCTTCTCGGCCGGGTCGAAGGCACCGTGGGCGAAGTTCAGCCAGGCGGCCAGGAGTTGGCGGTCCAGGGCGCGCTTCTCGTTGAAGAGGGTGAGGGACAGTGCGTGTGCCGCCTTGCCCTGGGTGGAGATGTCCACCGGGTCACCGGCGCCGCCGAAGACCGCGCTGGAGTGCTGGACGATCTTGAGGTAGCAGTCCAGGCGCTCCTTGCCGAGCCCGGTGAGGTCACCGGTCAGGTACTTGACGTACCAGAGGTCCGCGAGCAGGGAGAGGTGTGCGTTGCCCTGGACGACGACCTTGACGCCGTCCTTGGCGGTGCCGCCGTCGTCGTCGCGTACGCCGAGGCCGAGGTCGTAGAGGCACGGCTTGGCGTAGGTGTGCTTCTTGGTGTCGGTGAGGTCGCGCGGCTGGACGGTGGGGCTCTTGGCGGGGTCCGGGTCCGGCGGGTTGACCAGGGAGTCCGTCACCGTGTCGGGGGTCTTGTCGCCCCAGGTCCAGGTCAGCTTCTCGTCGTCGCTGCCGGGGTCGGTGACGCGTGCGGAGAGGGTGCTCTCGGCGCCCGCCTTGACGACGAGGGTCTTTCCGCCGGCGAGGTCGACGGCCGCCGACCTGTCGATGGCGGCCTTGGGGTCGACGTTGCTGACGGAGACCTCGGTGGCCTTGCACACCTGGGCGTCGTCGTCGCTGCCGCAGAGGTTCACGGTGAAGGTGCCGTTGTCCCCGTGGACGACCTCCTTGGCGAAGGTGAGGGTGGCGTCGGGGCGTCCGTTCTCCGACTGGCCTTCCAGGGGCACCGGTTTGCCGTCGCCGGTGTCGACGGTGGCGGTGAGTTTGTCGAGCCAGCCGGGGTCGGTGACCTTGCCGGTGATGGTGAGCTTGCCGCCTTCCTCGCGCGGTCCCTGGACCTCGAAGGAGACGCTCGGCGCGACGTTGGTGACCGTGACGGTCGCGGTGTCGGTGGCGGCTCCGGCCGCGTTGGAGACCCGGAGTCCGACCGTGGCGGTGCCGTCCTGGCCCACCCGGTCGTAGAGTGGGGTCGGTCCGGTGGCGTCGTCGTAGGCGCCGTCGCCGTCGAAGTCCCAGGCGTAGGCGGCGCCGCCGCCGGGGGTGGTGCTGCCGCCCGCGTTCAGCTGAACGTCCGTGCCCTCCTCGGTGGTGTACGGGCCGCCCGCGTCGGCGGTCGGTCTGCAGCTCGCCGGGAGGTCGGTGGCCGGGGTGGCCTGGTCCTGCGCGGAGGAGGTGGCGCTCGCGCCCATGCCCCGCTTGGCGAAGGCGCCCCACAGCACGCACTGGTTCGCGCCGCCGTAGTCGGCCCGGTCGGCGGCGAGGATGCCGTCGCGCGCGTCGAGGAAGTCGGGGTTGGACGGGGTCATCTTCATGCCGTCGACGATCAGCTGCTCGTGCCGCTGCTTGCCGCCGGCCTCCCCGTGCACGCCGACCAGGGCGGAGCGGGTGTCCCACATGGTGGCGGCCCAGATCTCGCCGTCGCGGTGCACCTGGCAGCCGCCCTCGCAGAGGTTGGCGTAGGTGAGCGGGCTGTTGTTGTAGGCGTAGCGGCGGATGCCGGTGGGCTTGCCGTTGCTGTACTCGCCGTAGACCGGGTCGCTCCACATGGAGGTGGCGATGGCGTCGCCCCAGCCCTCGCCGAGGCCGCCGGTCTGGGAGCCGTTGCCCATGCTGCCGCCGCCGACGAGGCGGTGGGAGAGGCCGTGGCTGTACTCGTGGGCGACGGTGTCGCCGTTCATGGCGCGGTGGGTGTTGAAGTTGTTGCAGGAGGTGCGGCCGACGAACATTCGCATGGTCGGCTTCTGGCCGTCCGGCGGGGTGCCGAAGTTGGCGTTGCAGGCGCTGCTGCCGCTGGCGTTGTAGTCGACGTACACCTTGACGCGGTCGCCGCCCTTGCCGCCCTTGCCGAGGTTGTCCTCCTGGAAGTTGCCGGAGGCCTCGTCGAAGCCGAGGGCGTAGAGGAAGTCGTGCATCCGGTTGGTGTAGTAGAAGGCCTGGGTGACGACGGCGTCCCGGTCGGTGGTGAGGTCGGTGCCGTTGCTGGTGCGGAAGGCGTCCGTGAAGGTGTAGTCGAAGTGCTGGTACGCGGGGTCCCCGGCGGGCGGCGTCTGCGGCTGGTAGCCGAGGGTCTCCTTGCCGTCGAGGTTCTGGGAGACCTCGGCGTTGTTGCCGGTGGTGGTGCGGCCTTCGACCCAGGAGCGGCCGAGTCCGCTGAAGGGGACGGTCTGCTGGCTGCCGACGGAGGCGTTCTGCCCGGTGAAGGCCTTGCCCTCGGGGCCCTCGTTGCTGGTGAGGTCGGTACGCAGCAGGACGCGGCCGTCGGCGGCGTCGATGACGCTCTCGTAGATGTGCCCGTTGGCGGCGGTGAGCGAGATGCGCCAGGCGGCCCGTGCGGTGCCGTCGGCGAGCGGGAAGAGGACGCTCTCGGCGAGTGCGTCGGCGGGGACGGTCTTGGTGCCGACGGCCGCGGCGGCCTTGTCGAGCGCGCCGGTACGGTTCACGGCGGTGGCGCCGACCGGCTTGACGCCGGGGACGAGGCTGCCGGCGGCGGTGACGATGCGTCCCTGCTTGTCCACGGCGACGGAGAGCTGCCCGCCGTGGACGAGTGCGCCGGCCACGCGCTGTCCGACGAAGACGTGCTCCACCCCGTTGTGGGCGGTGCGGTAGGACTTGGTGACCTCAAGTCCCTTGATGTCGGCGGCGGTCAGCCCGTAGAGACCGGCGTTCTCGCGTACGTAGTCCAGTGCCACGGTGCGCGGGGACGCGGTGTCTGCCCCGGTGAGCGGCGCCTTCCCGCGCGGGGCGACCAGGCGCGGCGAGCCGAAGCGGCCCCAGCGGACGGCGGCCCGGTCCAGCTCCTTCGCGGCGCCGAACTGGGCGGCGGTCGGGGCCCGGCGGGCTGAGCCCCGGACGTCGACGTCGGGGTACGGGAGATCCTGCTTCTGGTCTGCGTGCTCGGCGTGCTCGGCTGCGGGCGCGGCCTTGGCAGCGGCGGGCGCTGCCTTCGGCGGTGCGGGTACGGCCGCTGCGGCGGCCGGTACCAGCGTCGCCGCGGGCAGCGCCGCGAGTATCGCTCCGACGAGTAAGGTGCGGGTTCTTCGTGCGCGTGCGGAAAGCAACTGTCTCCCCCTGCTCACTGGTTCACTCGGGACACAACCCGAGCCACGCTACGTGAGCATGACAACAGCGGGAAGGGTGCGCGGGCGCGGGACGCTCCCGTGGGGGACGCCCCGCCCCCGCCCGCTCGGACGGCTCGGCCGACTCAGTGCCTGCGCTCGCCGCTCTCCTCGTGCGAACCTCCGCCGTGCGAGCCTCCGCCGTGCAGCGCCCGGTACTCCTCCACCGTCGGCTTCGGCACCTGCGTCCCCGGCCCGTACATCGCCTTGGCGAGCCTGGCCCGCAGCCGGTCGGTGCGCCGGATGTGCCGCCGCACCCCGTTCGCGTCGACCTCGGCCCCGATCTCGTACGGCACGGGCTGCTCGTGCGAGGTGAGGGTGTGCAGCTCGGCCTGCGAGAGCGGGGTGTGCACCTCGACGTACTCACCGTGCGGCAGCCGTTTGATGGTGCCGCTCTCCCTGCCGTGCAGGGCCTTCTCGCTGTCGCGCAGCTGGAGCCCCAGACAGACCCGCCGGGTGATGACGAAGGCGAGCACCGGTCCGACGAAGGCCGCGATGCGCACGAACCAGGTGATGAGGTTGATCGACAAGTGGAAGTGGGTGGCCCACAGGTCGTTGCCACCGCCGATCAGCAGTACCGCGTACAGCGTCAGCCAGGCGACCCCGAGCCCGGTCCTGGTGGGCGCGTTGCGCGGGCGCTGCGCGAGGTGGTGCTCGCGTTTGTCGCCGGTCACCCACGCCTCGATGAACGGGTAGACCGCGATGGCCGCCATGATCAGCGGGAAGAGCGTGAAGGGGATGAAAACGCCGAGTTGGAGCGTGTGCCCCCAGGCGTTGATCTCCCAGCTCGGCATCACCCGGATCAGCCCCTCGGAGAACCCGAGGTACCAGTCGGGCTGGGCGCCAGTGGACACCAGGTCGGGCCGGTAGGGGCCGATCGCCCACACCGGGTTGATCGAGAAGGCCGCGGCGATGACCGCGAGGACGCCGAAGACGAGGAAGAAGAAGCCGCCCGCCTTCGCCACGTACACGGGCAGGAAGGGTGCGCCGACGACGTTCTTCTCGGTCCTGCCGGGCCCCGCGAACTGGGTGTGCTTGTGGTAGAAGACCAGGATCAGGTGGGCGACGACCAGCCCCAGCATGATCCCCGGCAGCAGCAGGATGTGGATCGGATAGAGCCGGGCGATGATGTCGTCCCCGGGGAACTCCCCGCCGAAGAGGAAGAACGCGAGGTACGTGCCCACCACAGGCACCGACAGGATCGCCCCGTGCGCGAACCGCAGCCCGGTGCCGGAGAGCAGGTCGTCGGGGAGCGAGTAGCCGGTCAGCCCGGTGATCAGGCCGAGGAACAGCAGCGTCCAGCCGAACAGCCAGTTGACCTCGCGCGGTTTGCGGAACGCCCCGGTGAAGAAGACCCGCATCATGTGCACGAGCATCGCCGCGACGAAGACGAGCGCCGCCCAGTGGTGGATCTGCCGGATCAGCAGTCCGCCGCGCACCTCGAAGCTGATGTCGAGGGTGGATTCGAACGCACGGGTCATCCGGATGCCGTTGAGCGGGGTGTACACCCCGTTGTAGACGACCTCCGCGCTGCTGGGCTCGAAGAAGAGGGTGAGGTAGATGCCGGTCAGGATGATAATCAGGAAGCTGTAGAGGCAGATCTCGCCGAACATGAACGACCAGTGGTCCGGGAAGATCTTCCGGATGTTGGCCTTGGCCAGCGGATAGAGCCCCAGCCGCCCGTCCGCCCAGTCGGCCAGCTTCTCGCCCTTGCCGGGCGGTCCGGGCCGAGCTCCGTTCCCTTGGCTGAGTCCGCTGCCGCTGCCTGCGCTCATACGACCCCCTCAGACGGACCTTCAGGGTAGGCGCGTCGCCATACCGATCCAACAAGATTGACGACACAGGGAGTTGAAATGTGACGTCCCGGCCGGACCGGTCCGCCGGGGACGGCTTCGGCCGCTGTTCCGGGAGGCCCCGCGCGGCCCGGCGGGCGCCTGGATATCGTGGCCCGGTCATACGGTACGGAGCGGTGGGCGCGGAACGGGGGCGAGCGGTGGTGGATCCGGGCGGCGAGGGCTGGATACGGGTGCCGGTGGGCGACGACGCGTCCCGCTGGGCCTCCAGGGGGCGGTGCCTGAAGGTGCTGCTCGTGGTGCACAACGTCACGTCCGCGACCCGGCTGCTCGACGTACTCCCGCTGTTCGACGACGACCACGGGGTGCAGTTGCTGGTGACCTGCCCCGGGTCTTCGCCCTTCGGGGGCGGGGTGGCGGAGCTGCTGGCGGAGACGGGGTTTCCGGTACTGCCGTGGGAGCAGGCGCTGGCGACACCGGTGGACCTGGCGATATCCGCCAGCTTCGGCGGCCAACTCCACCTCATTTCCGGGAAGTTGACGATCCTGTCGCACGGCGTTGGCTACACTAAGAGGCTGGCAACACCGGACACCGGACACCGGACACCGGTCGCCCTTCGCCCAGTCCCGGGCAACCGTCTCCGCCACCGCCCACCTTCGGCCTCTCCCCCGACTGGCTGCTGCACGACGGCATCCCCTTCGCCGACGCCCTCGTCCTCTCGCACCCCGAGCAGCAGCACCGTCTCAAGGAGGCCTGCCCCGAGGCCGCGCACACCGGAGTACTGGCCGGTGACCCCTGTTTCGACCGGATGCTGGCGGCGCTCCCGCACCGCGACCGGTTCCGCCGGGCCCTCGGCGTCCGCCCCGGCCAGCGGCTCGTCGTCCTCAATTCCACCTGGAACCCCGAGTCGCTCTTCGGCGACGGCGGCGACGAAGACCTGCTGCCGGGTCTGCTCCCCCGGCTGACCTCCGAACTCCCCGCCGACGAGTACCGGATCGCCGCCGTCCTGCACCCCAACATCTGGTACGGACACGGCCCCGGCCAGGTCCGCGCCTGGCTGGACCGGGCACGCCGCGCCGGACTGACCCTGATCGACCCCCTGCACCACTGGCGACAGGCGGTGCTCGCGGCGGACGCGGTGATCGGTGACCACGGCGCGGTCTCCTACTACGCGGCGGCCCTCGGGCTCCCCGTACTGCTCGGAGCCGCTCCCCTGGCCGCGCTCGACCCCGAGTCCCCGGTCGCCGACTTCGTGGCCGGGGCACCGCGCCTGGACCCGTACGGCTCACTGGCACCCCAACTCGACCAACTCCTCGCTACACACATCCCGTTCACCGAGGCCGCCGAGTTCGCCAGCGCGGTCCCCGGCGAGGCGGCGGCCCTGTTGCGCACCCTCTTCTACGGCCTCATGGACCGCCCGGAACCACCCGTCCCGGCAACGCTCCTCCCACTCCCGCTGCCGCCGTACGAACCCGCGCACCGCACCGCCCCCGTCCGGGTCGTCACCCGGCCGACCGGCGTACCCGGCGAGGTGTCGGTGACCCGTTACGCCGATCCGCGCGGCGCACCGCTCGCCCCCGGCGACGTACACACCTCGGTGCACGAGGACACCCGCGACCCCGGGCGGCTGGCACTCGCGGACGTCATCCATCGCGAGGGGGCGCCGGACGATCCGCGCTTCGGCGGTCCGGAGCACTGGACGGCCGAGATACTGGAGCGCTTCCCGCAGTGCGCGCTCGCCGTGTACGTGACGGGGCCGGGGAGTTGTACGGTGCGTACGCGCTCGGGCGTGCTGCTGCGGCTCACCGGTGGACCGGACGTCGACCCGGTCGCGTGCGCCTCCGCGCTGCACGCCTGCCTCGGGACGGGACCGCCGCCGCACAGTCTGACCGTACGCACCGGTCCGACGGCGCACCCGGTGACAATCACTCCGGTCGAGGAATCCCGTCCGCACTGACGCACAGGGCTCGCAACTGCCGCAGATAGGCGAGGTGTTGGAAGGCGTTCTCCTTCTCCAGGAGGGTGAGCGCCTCGTCGACCAGCGGCAGCGCCGCCGCCCGCTCCGCCTCGCCCGGGGGCCGGGTCCCGTCCACGTACGTACGGGCGAGATCGGTGAGGGCGCGGGCCGTGTTGTAGGTGTCGCCGATCTCCCGGAGGGACCGCAGCGCCGTGCCGAGCAGTTCGCGCCCCTCGTCGAGCCTGCCTAGACCGGCCAGCGCGCGGCCCCGGTGGCGGGACAGCAGGGCGAGGGCGCGGGGCAGGTCGGCGGCGCCCTCGTCGTCGGGACCGATGCCCGCGTACAGCTCACGTACCTGCTCGAAGAGTGCGTACGCGTCCGCCCAGCGCCACTGCGCCAGCCGCAGCAGCCCGAGCCCCTCGACCGCCGAGGCGTGCCCCCGTACGTGGCCCGCCGCGCTCTCGTCGCGGGCGGCGGCGCGCAGTTCCCGCTCGGCCTCTTCGTACCGTTCGAGGGCGGTGAGCGCGAAGCCGAGGTGGGCGTGCGTCATTCCGGCGGTACGGGTGCCGGGGAAGTGCGCGTCGGCGGTGCGGGCTCCGGTGTGCAGGGCGGGCAGCAGGACTTCGAGGTGGCCGGCCTTGAGCTGGAGGGGCCAGAGCGCGCGCACCAGCCCGCACACGGTACCCGGTTCCTCGAACTCGTCGGCGGCGGCCACCGCTTCGGCGAGGTTGCCCGCCTCGGTGGCCAGGGCGGCGACCGCGTCACCCTGGCTCTCGTACGTCAACTGCTCGTCTTCGGAAGCGGGTTGGGGTGAGCGCCAGCTCTCGGGCAGGGCGGCACGGGCAGTCGGTTCGGCGAAGTGCAGGAGGCCGCGCAGGACGCGCCGTACGGCGGTCGAGCACACCGCCACCCCGTCCTCGCGGAGGGCGGCCTGTTCGGCGTGGGCGCGTACGGACGGCCGGTAGTGGAGGCGGCCCGCCGGGGTGGTGTCCAGGAGCTGGACCGAGGCGAGGATGCCGAGGGCGCGGGCCGCTTCGTCGGCGCTGAGGTTCGCGGACCATGCGGCGACCCTTGCCGTGCAGCTGGGCCACGGGCGCAGGGCGGTCAGCCGGTAGACCCGGGCGGTGACCGGGTCGAGGGTGCGGTAGGAGTCCTCGATGGCGGTGCGGACGGCGTCACTGGAGGCTGCGTCGGGAGTGCTGTCGGAGGTGCTGTCGGGAGTGCTGCCAGGGTTGCTGTCGGTCATGGCGGTGAGCAGTGACCTTTCCGTACGGGGCGGCGGCACGTGGGCCAGCCGGGTCGCGGCGGCCCGCAGCGCGTAGGGCGAGCCCGCGCAACGGGCCAGTACCGAGGGCAGCCGGTCGCGGGCGGCGTCGACGGCGGGCTTGCCCGCGACCCCGACGAGGAGCCGGCGGGCGTCCTTGTCGGCGAGCGGCCCCACGGGTATCCGCAGGGCTTCGAGCCCGAAGAGCGGGTCGCGGGCGACCATCACGGTGACGACGCGGGGCGCCGAGGTGAGCAGTCCGCGCACCTGGGCGGCGGAGGTCACGTGGTCGAGCACGACGAGGAGCCCGAGCTCGGCCACGCAGCTGCGGAAGTACTCCGCCCTGTGCTCCTGCGCCGGGGGTATCTCCTCGTCGGGCACGCCGAGTTGGCGGAAGATCTCGCGCAGTACGGCACCCGGGTCCATGGCCCCGTCCGGGCCGCCGCCGCCCCGCAGGTCGACGTACAGCTGCCCGTCGGGGAAGCGGGCCGCCGCCTCCCGGTTGCCCCAGAACACGGCGGCGGCGCTGGTGCCGATGCCCTCGGGTCCGTGCAGCAGTACGGCTCTGGGGCGGCCGTCCGCCTTGCGCGAGGCTTCGGCGTCGAGGAGCTTGAGCACCTTCTGACGGTCCGTGAAGGAGTGCGCGGCTGCGGGCAGTCGGGGTACGGAGCGGATGCCGCCGCCCATCGGGACCGTACCGGCGAAGGCCGCCCAGTCACGGGCGAGAGCGGGGTCACGGCGTACGGCTGCGTGCAATTGCCGTGCGACGTCCTCCAGTTGGGCCCTGCCGGTCGGAGCGGCGACCTCGCGGCCCAGGGCTCGCTGCACCAGCCTTCCGGCCGACTGCCAGATCCACTTCCCCGCCTCGCTCCCGGTGCCGGTCGCGATCGTCCCCAGCACCGCCGTGATGGCGGTCACCGAAATGGGATCCAGCATCAGGCACTCCCCCGTCGTCCCGGTCCGTGGTCGATCAACGGTATCGGCACGGGCGTGCGGACAACACCGGTCCTGGCGAACGGTGTTGAAGAGGCGCCCCGGGAGGCGTTGCGAGGGCACCCCAGGGACACCCCGGGAGGCGCGCCACCGCCCTCCCCGAGCCCCGTAGGGTGGCCGGTACCACGGAGAAAAGCCATGGTCAGGAGGACCAACAGGTGTCGGACAGCACGGACAGCACGGACAGCAGCAAGCTCAAGGCCGCGATGCGGGCCCGGGTCGGCGAGGTCCGCGAGGAGCTCCTCGCGCTCGCCCATCGGATCCACGCCCACCCGGAGACCGCCTTCGAGGAGCACCGTGCCGCCGCCTGGTGCGCGGATGTGCTGCGCGGCCACGGGTTCGCCGTCACCGCGCCCGCGTACGGGCTCGACACCGCCTTCGAGGCGACGATCGGCTCGGGTCCCACGACCGTGGCGCTGGCCTGCGAGTACGACTCGCTGCCCGGGATGGGGCACGCCTGCGGGCACAACCTGATCGCGGCGGCCGGGGTCGGTGCGGCGCTCGCGCTCGCTCCGTACGCGGACGAACTCGGGCTGACCGTGCGGGTGTTGGGCACCCCGGCCGAGGAGAGCGGGGCGGGGAAGGCGCTGCTGATCGATGCCGGGGCGTTCGCCGGGGTGGACGCGGCGATGATGATCCACCCGGGCCCGTTCGACATGGCGGAGTTCCGGTCGTACGCGATGGGGTCACTGGAGGTCACGTACACGGGCAGGTCGGCGCACGCCGCGATGAACCCGCACGAGGGACGGAACGCGGCCGACGCGCTCACCGTCGCGCAGGTGGCACTCGGGCTGCTGCGCCAGCACCTCCCCGGCGACTGGAAGGTGCACGGCATCACCACCGAGGCGGGCACGGCGCTCAACGCGGTCCCGGAGCGGGCCCGTGCCGCGTACGCGCTGCGCACACCGGCGGTGGCGGAGCTGCGGGAGCTGCGCGGCCGGGTCGAGGACTGCTTCCGGGCGGGCGCGCTGGCGACCGGCTGCGAGGTCACGCTCGGGCAGCCGTCCCCCGACTACCTGGACTTCCGTACGGACGCGGGGCTGGCCGCGCTGTGGGCGGCGAACGCCCGCGAGCTGGGTCGGCCCGAGCCGCAGGTGCGCGGCCCCTTCGCCTCGACCGACATGGGCAACGTGTCGCACGTGGTGCCGTCGATCCACCCGATGCTGGACATCGGCAGCGGCACCAGCAGCCCGCACCAGCCGGAGTTCACGGCGGCGGCCGCCGCCCCGGCCGCCGAGCGGGCGATGCTCGACGGCGCGGTGGGGCTGGCCTGGACGGCGGCGGACTTCGCACTGAGCCGGGTGCCGTAAACAGCAACCGGGTAATCAGCCGGCCTGGGCCGCCGGTTCCCGTACGGGGGCGGCGGCCGTCGGTACGACCACGGGCGAGCCGTCGCCGGGGGCCGCGAGGATGTCGGCGTCGACCCCGTACAGCTCCTTGACCAGCTCGGCGGTGACCACTTCGCGCGCGGGGCCGTGGGCGACGACGCGGCCCTGGTTCATGGCGACGACGGTGTCGGCGTAGCGGGCGGCGCTGGCCAGGTCGTGCAGGACCATCACGACGGTGCGGCCGGCCGCCGCCACCTCCCGTACCAGGGAGAGGACTTCGACGGCGTGCCCGAGGTCGAGCGCACTGGTCGGCTCGTCGAGGAGCACGATCGGGGTCTGCTGGGCGAGCACCATGGCCAGCCAGCAGCGCTGGCGCTGGCCGCCGGAGAGCTGGTCGAGGCGGCGTTCGGCGAGCACGGTGGTGCCGGTGGCGTCCAGGGCCTCCCGTACCGCCGCCTCGTCCTCGCGCGACCACTGCCGGAACAGGCCCTGGTGCGGGTGGCGTCCGTACCGTACGAGACCGGCGACGGTGACCGCCTCGGGGGCCTGCGGGGACTGGGCGAGCAGGGCGATGCGGTGGGCTGCCTTGCGCTGGGTGAGCTGCCAGACGTCGGCGTCCCCGGCGCGCACGGTGCCCGATTCCGGCTTGTGGAGGCGGGCGACGGCTCGCAACAGGGTCGACTTTCCGCAGCCGTTGGGGCCGACGACGGCGACGACCTGCCCGCTGGGGACGGTGAGGTCGACGCCGTCGACGACGGGGTGGCCGGGGTATCCGGCGGTGAGCGCCTCTACGGTCAGTTCCACGGGATCAGGCCTTTCCGGTCCGGGTGGACTTGGAGGGGGAGGCGGGCTTCGAGGGGGAGGCGGCCCTGGACGGTCCGGCGGGCTGTGCCGAGGCCTTCTTGCCGAAGAGGACCCAGAGCAGGAAGGGGCCGCCGAGCACGCTGGTGACGACGCCGACCGGGATCTCGACCGGGGCGATCACCCGGCCGAGCGCGTCCGCGCCCGCCACGAGGGCGGCACCGACCAGGGCGGAGCCGATGACGGGGACCCGGGTGGGTCCGCTGAGCCGTGCGGCGAGTACGGGTGCGGCGAGCGCGACGAAGGCGATCGGGCCGCCGATGCCGACGGCGATGCCGGCCAGGACGACGGCCATGGCGAGGGCGACGGCCCGTACCCGGGGGACGTTGACGCCGAGGGTGGCGGCCATGTCGTCGTCGAAGCGCAGCAGTTGGAGGCGGCTGCCCACGATCAGGGCGAGCGGCACCAGGACGAGGAGCAGGAAGGAGAGCGGCGTACCGACGCCCCAGTCCCGGCCGTTGAGCGAGCCGACGGTCCACAGGAAGACGCCACCGGCGGTGTTGTCGTTCTCGCGGGACATCACGAGGTCGGTGACGGCGCCGATGACGGTCGAGACGCCGATGCCGACGACGAGGATGCGGTAACCGCCGCGCCCCGCGCCGCCCGCACACAGGACGACCACCATGGCGGCCAGCGCCGCGCCGAGCGGTCCCAGCCACCAGTCGCCGATCATGCCGGTCGACGAGCCGACGACGGAGGCGACGACGGCCGCGGTGGCACCGTCGTTGACGCCGATGATGTCGGGGGTGGCGAGCCGGTTCCCGGCCAGGGTCTGGGTCAGACAGCCCGCGATGCCGAGCGCGGCACCGACCATCAGCCCGACCGCGATGCGCGGCAGCCGGAACTCCTGGACGAGCATCACGGTCGCAGAATCCCCGGTTCCGAGAAGCCCCGCGACGGTGTCGCCGAGGCTCATCCCGGTGGAACTGGCGAAGGCGGCGAACGCCACGATCACCCCGATGACCACCGCGAGCCCAACGGCCACGAGCGCGCTGCGGTACGGAAAGAGCCAGGAGAGGGTGCCGAGGCGTACGGGGGTGGAGTCGGGCGGAGTGAGGGTGGGCGAACCGTCCGGGGACTCCCCTGACCCACCTGACCCGCCTGACCCACCTGTGGTGGACCCCAGGTCCGTCTGGATGTCCGCCTGGTTGTCCGCCTGGTTGTCCGTCTGGCCCTTCGTCGGCGTCATGCGCCCGCCCCCGCCGTCGACATGCGCCGTGAGCGCGCGATCCAGATCAGCAACGGGCCGCCGATGAAGGCCAGCAGCACGCTCACCGGTGTCTCCCACGGCCGGATGACCACCCGGGCCAGCAGGTCTGCGGCGATCATCGCGACCCCGCCGACCAGCCCGGACAGCACCAACTGGCCCGCCATCCGCGGCCCGGTGACGGCACGTGCCGCGTACGGGGCGAGCAGGCCGAGGAAGGCGATCGGTCCGGCGAGCGCGACCGCGGCCCCGGCGAGGAGCGTCACCGCGACCGCCACGATCAGCCGGATCCGTCCCGGGTGATGGCCGAGCGAACGCGCGCTGTCGTCGCCGAGTGCCAGCGCGGACAGCGGACGTACGCACGCGAAGGCGATCAGCAGCCCGACCGCGATCAACGGGATCAGCGGGTACGTGTCCTCGGTCTCGATGCCCGCGAGGGAGCCGATCGTCCAGTAGCGGTACGTGTCGAAGGTGGACTGCGTACCGAGCAGGACGTACGAGGTCGCCCCGTGGAAGGTCGCGCCGAGCGCCGATCCGGCGAGCACCAGCCGCAGCGGCGACCCGGCGGCCCGGCCCGAAGCGGCGAGCAGCAGAACGACCGAACTCGCCGCCATGCCGCCGACCAGCGCCCACACCAGGACGCCGTACGCCGAGGTCACCCCGAAGTACGTGAGTCCGATCACCACGCCGAGCGCGGCACCGGAGTTGACGCCCAGCAGTCCGGTCTCGGCCAAGGGGTTGCGCGTGACGGCCTGGAGCAGACAGCCCGCGGCGCCGAGCGCGATGCCGACGAGGAGTCCGGCGAGCGTGCGCGGCAGCCGTACGTCCATGACGGCCAGCCGTATCTGCGCGTCGGCGCGGGCGGACGGGTCCCCGGTGAGGAATCCCCAGGCGCGGGCCATCGGATTCGAGCCCGATCCGATCAGCAGCGACAGCACGCACAGTCCCAGCAGGAGCAGCAACAGTGCCGCTGCCGCCAGCAGCGTGGGGCGATGGAGTCTCGCCGAGCCCGGTATGGGGGGTTCGGATCCGGACTCCCGGACCCGCCCCTCTTGCGCAACCAACATGAAGTTAGCCTAACCTAACCTAGACTTCGAACCCCTGGTCGGGGTAGTTCGAACTCCCTGCTGTCGCAGGGAGGTTTCGAGATACCTCGACCCAGGGGTGACTTACCCCTGTATGTCCGGTTCCTGGCCGGTCATCACTTCGCCTTCACCTCAGCATGGAGATCACGGACATGTCGTCGAACCTCACCCCGCGCGCCCGGCTGACCGCGGTGGCAGCCCTCACCCTCGCCTCCGCCCTCACCCTTTCCGCCTGCGGTTCGGACGAGTCCGGCACCAAGGGCTCGGACGCCGCGGGCCAGGCCAAGAACGCGAAGGAAGTCAGCGTCACCGACGCGACCGGCGCCGAGGTGAAGGTCCCGGCCGCCCCGAAGAACGTCGTCGTGCTCAGCGAGATGGACCTCGACTCCGCACTCGCCCTCAAGGTCAAGCCGGTCGGCCTGTCCGCGGGCCGGGGCCAGAAGGGCGCACCCGGCTACCTCGCCGACCAGGCGAAGGGCATCCCGGTCGTCGGCGCGGTCACCGGACCGGACATCGAGAAGGTCATCCAGGCCAAGCCGGACGTCATCCTGGCCGGCCAGCTCGCCGACAAGCAGATCCTCGCGCAGCTCCAGAAGGTCGCGCCGACGGTCGTCACCCTCGACAAGAAGAAGGACTGGAAGAAGTCCTTCGAACTCGCCGGCAAGGTCCTCGGCAAGTCCAACGAGGCCACCGAGTTCCTCAAGGGGTACGACACCAAGCTGGCCGAGGTGAAGAAGGCACTCGGTGCGAACGCGACCAAGAACGTGTCGGTGGCCCGCTACTCCGCCAAGGGCACCGCGGTCATGCAGCAGGGCGTGTTCATCTCGGACGTCGTCAAGGAGATCGGCTTCAAGCGGCCCGGCATCCAGAACGAGAAGGGCCAGGGCCACTCGACGCCGCTCAGCGACGAGGACCTGAAGCAGATCGACGCCGACTGGCTGTTCATCGGCACCCTGACCTCGACCGGCAAGGACGCGAAGCTCTTCACCGAGCTGAAGGCGAAGCCCGCGTACAAGCAGCTCAACGCCGTCAAGGACAGCCACGTCACCGAGATCGACGGCTCCAAGTGGACCAGCCTCGGCGGCCCCCAGGCAGCCGTCTCGGTCCTCGAAGACATCCAAAAGTCCATGACCACCAAGTAACCCCCCGAGCCCCCTCGGGCGGCACGGCCGCGTGCCAAGCCCCCTCGGGCGGCAGGGCCGCCGCCGAGCCCCCTTGGGCGGCGGGGCCGCCCCCCGGGGGCGGAACGGGCGGGCAAGGGGGCGGCCCCCGACGGAGTCGCACCCCTCGCCCCGCCCCACCTACGCCATGGCCCCAACACCCCCGCCCCACCCACCCCCTCCTCGCCACCGCCCGGACCCACCCCACCCCCCAGGGAAGGTGGCCCGGCACCCCACCCCGCCAAGGACCCCCCGTGCTGCCCGACGCCCCCACCTGGCCCGCCCCCCTAGCCGCCCAGTACCGCGCCAACGGCTACTGGACCGGCGAAACCTTCGGCGAAATGCTCCGCTCCCGAGCCGAAGCCCACCCCACCCGCACCGCGATAACCGACGGCGACCGCAACTGGACCTACGCCGAACTCGACACCCGCGCCGCCGAGTTGGCCACCGGCTTCGCCGCCAGGGGCATCACCAAGGGCGACCGCGTAGTGGTCCAGCTCCCCAACACCGCCGAGTTCTTCGAGGTGATCTTCGCCCTCTTCCGCCTCGGCGCCCTCCCGGTCTTCGCCCTCCCCGCGCACCGCGAGACCGAGATCCACTACTTCTGCGAGTTCACCGAGGCCGTCGCCTACGTCATCCCGGACAGGGCCGCCGGCTTCGACTACCGCGACCTGGCGTCCAAGGTCCGCTCCGAAGTCCCCACCCTGCGCCACGTCTTCGTCGTCGGCGACCCGGGCGAGCACACCCCGCTCTCCCAAGTCCCGCTCCCCGCACTGCCCCTGGACGGACCGGACCCCTCCGACCTGGCCTTCCTCCAGCTCTCCGGCGGCAGCACCGGCGTCCCCAAGCTGATCCCCCGCACCCACGACGACTACATCTACTCGCTCTGGGGCTCCAACGAACTCTGCGGCGTGACCGAGGACTCCGTCTACCTGGTCGTCCTGCCCGCAGCCCACAACTTCCCGCTCTCCTCCCCCGGTTCGCTCGGCATCCTGTACGCGGGCGGCCGCGTGGTGATGTGCCCGCAGCCCGACCCGGACACCGCGTTCCCGCTGATCGAGCGCGAACGCGTCACGATCACCGGAGTGGTCCCGCCGCTGGCACTGGTGTGGACGGAGTCCGGCTCCACCACCTCGTACGACCTCTCCAGCCTCGAAGTCCTCCTGGTCGGCGGCGCCAAGTTCAGCGAGGCGGCGGCCCGCCGGGTCTCCCCCGCGCTCGGCTGCACGCTCCAGCAGGTCTTCGGCATGGCCGAGGGACTCGTCAACTACACCCGGCTGGACGACGATCCGGAGACGATCGTCACCACCCAGGGCCGGCCGATCTCCGCCGCCGACGAGATCCGGATCGTCGACGACGAGGACGTGGACGTCCCCGAGGGCGAGCCCGGCCACCTGCTGACCCGCGGCCCGTACACCATCCGGGGCTACTGGCGGGCCCCCGAGCACAACGCCCGCGCCTTCACCGCCGACGGCTTCTACCGCACCGGCGACATCGTGCGCCGGACGCCCACCGGGCACCTCGTCGTCGAGGGCAGGGCGAAGGACCAGATCAACCGGGGCGGCGAGAAGATCGCACCCGAGGAGATCGAGAACATCATCCTCGGCCACCCCGCCGTGCACGACGTCTCGCTGGTCGCCGTCCCCGACGAGTACCTGGGTGAACGGACCTGCGCGTACGTGATCCTGCGCGCCGACGCCCAGCCGCTGAAGGCCGTCGCCATCAAGAAGTTCGTACGCGAGCGAGGGCTCGCCGCGTACAAGGTCCCCGACCGGGTGGAGTTCGTCACGGCGTTCCCGCAGACCGGCATCGGCAAGATCAGCAAGAAGGACCAGCGCTCGATCGCCGCCACTCCGCAGGACTGAACCCCACCACAGGCCACAGGCCCACCCACACACGCACCAGCACCACCCCGCTCCCCCGAAAGGCGCCCCCCTCATGGCCCTGCCCGCCGTCGCCCCGTACGCCATGCCCACCCCTGACGAGCTGCCGGAGAACCGGGTCTCCTGGACCGTCGACCCGCACCGTGCGGTGCTGCTCGTCCACGACCTGCAGAACCACTTCCTGACGGCGTACGAAGAGGGCACCTCGCCCACCAACGAACTCCTCGCCAACGTGGGCGAGTTGGCGAAGGCGGCCCGCGCCGCCGGGATTCCCGTCATGTACTCCGCCCAGCCCGGCGGCCAGTCCCCCGCCGAGCGCGGCCTCCAGCAGGACTTCTGGGGCCCCGGCCTGCCGGACGACGAGCACGCGAAGGCCATCGCGGGTCCGGTCGCCCCCGAGCCCCGCGACACCGTCATCACCAAGTGGAAGTACAGCGCGTACGTCCGCACCGACCTGGAGGAGCGGATGCGCATGGCGGGCCGCGACCAGCTCGTGATCGTCGGTGTCTACGCGCACATCGGGGTACTGATGACGGCGTGCGACGCGTGGATGCGCGATGTGCAGGCGTTCCTCGTCGCGGACGCGGTGGCCGACTTCTCCCGCGCGGACCACGACATGGCGCTGAAGTACGCGGCCGGCCGCTGTGCGGTCGTCACCACCACCGACGACGTCCTGAAGGGGATCTGACGACATGACAGACCACAACACCGCCACCACCCCCCTGACCGTCGAGCAGATACGGGCCGACGTCGCCGACCTCCTGGGCGAGGACCCGGCGGACATACCCGTCGACGAGAGCCTGGTCGACTACGGCCTGGACTCGATGCGCATCATGGCGCTCCTGGAACGGTGGCGCCGTGACCACGGCACCACCGCCTCCTTCGTCGACCTGGCCGAGCAGCCGGCCATCGAAGCCTGGGCACCGCTCCTGGGGGCGGCTTCATGACGTCCCGTACGACGGCCGCCCCGGTCGACCCGGGTGCGCTCCGCCCCACCCTCCCCATGCAGCCCCTGCGGCTGACCTCGGCCCAGACCGGCATGTGGTTCGCACAGGCCCTGGACCCCCACAGCCCGGCGCAGAACACCGCCGAGTGCCTGGAGATCCACGGGCCCATCGACCCTGACCTCTTCGCCCGGACGCTCGGTCAGATCGTCGCCGAGGCGGATGCCTTGCGCGTACGGATCGTCGAAACGGCCGATGGACCGCTCCAGTTGGGCGTCGAGAACCTGCAACTCCCGCTCCACGTCGCCGACCTGCGCGAGTCGCCGAACGCCTTCGCCGAGGCCCAGGCGTGGATGCGCGCGGACCTCGCCACCCCCTTCGACCTGGCGACAGGACCGCTGTTCGCGCACGCCCTGTTCCGGGTGGGCGACGAGCGCTGGCTCTGGTACCAGCGGGTGCACCACGTGGTGATGGACGGCTTCGGCTACTCGCTGCTGGCCCGCCGCACCGCCGAGGTCTACACGGCGCTCGCCGCGGGCGAGAGCCCGTCGGAAAGCCCGTTCGGGCGGCTGGCGGACCTGGTCGAGGAGGACGCGGGCTACCGGGTCTCGGAGACGTACGACAAGGACCGGCGCTTCTGGGACGGCGCGTTCGCCGACCGCCCCGAGGCACCCAACCTGGCCGGGCGCACCGCGCTGCCCTCGCGCACCTTCCACCGCCGTACCGCCCACCTCTCGGCGACGGCCACCGACCAGCTGCGCGAGCTGGCCTCGTCGATCCGCGCGACCTGGCCGGAGGTGCTGATCGCCGCGCAGGCGCTCTACGTCTCCCGGGCCACCCACTCCGCTGAGGTCGTACTCGGCCTGCCGATGATGGGCCGGATGGGCTCGGTGGCGCTGCGCGTCCCCGGCATGGTCATGAACGTGCTGCCGCTGCGTCTGACCGTCGCCCCGTCGGCGACCTTCGCCGAGCTGACCCGGCAGGTGGTGCTCGGCATCCGCGCCGCGCGCCGCCACCAGCGCTACCGGTACGAGGACATCCGCCGCGACCTCGGCCTGCTCGGCGAGGGCCGGTCCCTGGTCGGTCCGCTGATCAACGTGATGCCGTTCGACTACGCGCTGACCTTCGCGGGCGCCCGCACCGAGGCGCACAACCTCTCGGCCGGGCCGGTCGACGACCTCACCGTCAATGTGTACGACCGCACCGACGGCAGCGGTCTGCGCATCGACTACGACGGCAACCCCGCCCTCTACGGCACCGACGAGCTCGCCCGCCACCAGTCCCGTTTCCTGGAACTCCTGGAGCACGTGGCGCACGCCGGGCCGCACACCCCGCTGGCCTCGCACACGATCGCCCGCGAGGCCGAACTCGACCTGGTGCTGAACGAGTTCAACGCGACCGGCCGCCCGGTGCCCGCCACCACCCTGATCGCCCCGATCGAGGAGCGGGCCGCCCGCACCCCCGACGCCACGGCGCTGGTCTTCGGCGAGCAGCGGCTGACGTACGCGGAACTGAATGCGCGCGCGAACCAACTCGCGCACCGCCTCATCGAGTTGGGCGTACGCCCCGGTGCGGTCGCGGCGGTCGCCGTGCCCCGCTCGGTGGAACTGGTGGTCGTACTGCTCGCCGTGCTCAAGGCGGGCGGCGCGTATCTGCCGCTGGACCCGGACTACCCGGCGGACCGCCTCGCCTACATGCTGGCCGACGCCGAGCCCGCGTGCGTGCTCGCGGACCGCGCGGACCGGGTCCCGTCTTCCGGCATCCCGCTGGTCGCCCTGGACCACCTCGACCACACCGCGTACGCCACCACGGATCCGGTCCCCGGGCTCACCCCGGAGCACCCGGCGTACGTCATCTACACCTCGGGCTCGACGGGCCGCCCCAAGGGTGTCGTCGTGTCGCACGCGGCGATCGACAACCGGCTGCGCTGGATGCAGGCGGAGTACGAACTCAACCCCGCCGACCGGGTGTTGCAGAAGACGCCGTCCGGGTTCGACGTATCGGTGTGGGAGTTCTTCTGGGCGTTCCGGGAGGGTGCGGCGCTCGTCGTCGCCGAGCCCGGCGGCCACAAGGACCCCGCCTACCTGGCCCGGGTCATCCGCGAACAGGCCGTCACCGTCTGCCACTTCGTGCCGTCGATGCTCCAGGTGTTCCTGACCGAGCCGGCCGCCGCTTCGTGCACGGGGCTGCGCCACGTGTTCTGCAGCGGTGAGGCCCTGCCGCGCGAGACGGTCCGCGAGTTCGGCCGGGTGCTGGGCGGCGGTGTACCGCTGCACAACCTGTACGGGCCGACGGAGGCGGCGGTGGACGTGACGTACCACCCGTGCGACACCTCCGCGGCCGCCTCGGGCCCAGTCCCGATCGGCCGTCCCGTGTGGAACACCCGGCTGTACGTCCTGGACGCGGCGCTCCAGCCGTGCCCGCCCGGCATCCCGGGCGAACTCTTCCTGGCGGGCGTGCAGTTGGCGGACGGCTACCTCGGCCGCCCCTCCCTCACGGCTTCGCGCTTCGTCGCCGACCCGTACGGCTCCCCGGGCACCCGGATGTACCGTACGGGCGACCTGGCGCGCTGGACGGAGAGCGGCGAGGTCGAGTACCTGGGCCGCACCGACCACCAGGTGAAGCTGCGCGGTCAGCGCATCGAACTGGGCGAGATCGAGGCCGAGTTGGCGCAGGACCCGGCGGTCGGTGCGGTCGGCGTGCTGGTCCGCGAGGACCGGCCCGGCGACCAGCGGCTGGTCGGCTACGCCACCCCCGCCCTCGCGGGCGAGGCCCCGGACCCGGAGGCGCTGCGGGCGCGGCTGGCCCGCAGTCTCCCCGAGCACATGGTGCCCGGCGTGATCGTCGTCCTCGACGAGCTCCCGCTGAGCCCGAACGGCAAGCTGGACCGGCGTGCGCTCCCCGCCCCGGCGTTCACCGGCACCGCCGACACCGGCCGGGCCCCGTCGGGCCACCGCGAGGAGACCCTCACCCGGCTCTTCGCCGATGTGCTCGGCGTGGACCGGGTGGGCGTGGACGACGCGTTCTTCGACCTCGGCGGTACGTCGCTGCTGGCGGCCCGCCTGGTCGCCCGGGTGCGCGACACCCTCGGCGCCGAACTGACCATCGGCACCCTGTTCCAGGCCCAGACCCCGGCCACCCTCGCCGCCCGGCTGGACGCGGGCGACGACGCGTCGGACCACGCCCTGGACCTGCTGCTCCCGCTGCGCGCCACCGGTGACCGCACACCGCTGTTCGCCTTCCACCCGGCGGGCGGCATCAGCTGGTGCTACTCGGGGCTGCTCTCGCGCCTCGCCCCGGGCCAGCCGGTGTACGGCCTCCAGGCCCGCGGCCTGGCGGGCGACCCGGACACCCGACTCCCCGCCACCATGGAGGAGATGGCCGCCGAGTACATCGCGGCGATGCGCACGGTACGGCCGCACGGCCCCTACCGGCTGCTCGGCTGGTCGGTCGGCGGAGTGCTCGCGCACACCGTCGCCGTACAACTGCAGGAGGCGGGCGAGGAGGTCGAGTTGCTGGCCATGCTGGACGCTTACCCGTCGGACCAGTGGCGCGATTCGGCGATCCCCGCCGAGAAGGACGCGCTCACCGCGCTTCTGCGGATGGCCGGCTACGACCGTACGGACGAGCTGACCCGCGAGGACGTCCTCGCCACCCTGCACCGGGAGGGCAGCGCACTGGCCGGGCTCCCGGACCGTACGCTCTCGGCGGTGGTGGACATCGTGGTCAACAACGCCCGCCTGATGCGCGCCCACGAACACCGCCCCTTCGCGGGCGACGTGCTCTTCTTCACGGCGGCGGCCCCCCGCGAGGAGACCTGGCTGACCCCGGACGCCTGGCAGCCGTACGTCACCGGAACCCTCGCCAACCTCGATCTCGACTGCCTGCACCCGGAGTTGACCCAGCCAGGACCCCTGGACGAGATCTGCGCCGTCCTCGCCACGCGCCTGAAGGAGCTGGACCGCTCATGACCACGCCCTCCCCCTTCGACGCCCCGGAGACCACGGGCGAGACGGGCGAACCCACCCACCTGGTCCTGCGCGGCCCCCGGGGCCACCACTCCCTGTGGCCGGTCTTCCGCGAGGTCCCGGAGGGCTGGACGACGGTGCACGGCCCGGCGCCCCACGCGAGCTGCGTCTCCCACCTCCAGGAATCCCCCGTCTGACGCCCTCGCCTGACGACTGAGGGGGCGCCCCGTCAAGGGGCGCCCCCTCGGGAGCGCGGGGCCGCGCCGATCCGCGACTAGCGGTCCCCGCCCCGCTCCCCGAGCAACTCCACCAGCCCGTCGGCCAGTTCGGTGCGCCAGCACAGGTAGTCGTGGCCCCCGTTGTACTCCCGGTACGCCGCGTCGGCGTACCCCTTGGCGACCAGTACGTCCCGCAGCCGCCGCGCCGCGGGCAGCGCCACCCACTCCTGTTCCCCCACCGAAAGCCAGAACCGCACGGGCACCCGCTCGGCGGCCGCGATCCGCCCGGTCAGCCACTCCGAGTCCGCCGCGTCGGGCACGTCCGGCCACCAGAAGGACCCGGACTGCGCGAGTACCCGCCCGAACCGCCCGGGCGCGGACACCCCCGCGAACACGGCGGTGAGCCCGCCCAGGCTCTGTCCGGCGACGACGGTCCGCGCCGGATCGTCGGTCAGCGACAGCCGCTCCCCGGCCCACGGGAGCAGCTCGCACTCAAGGAACCCGACGAAGCGCTCGTTGCAGGCGAGCTCCTCCCAGCGCTGCCCCACCGCCACCGACTCGGGCAGCAGCGCCACCAGCGGCGGGATCCGTCCCTCGGCGATCAGGTTGTCGAGCAGCGCCGCGACATCGAGCCCCGGCTGCCACATCTCGCCGTCCATCAGCACCAGAACGGGCAGGTCACGGCCGCCGCCAGGCGGCTCGTACACATGCACCCGCCGCTCGTTCCCCAGCAGCTCGCTGCGCACCTCGTGCGCGGTCACCGTCCCGCGCGGCACGCCCTCGCGCCGCTGCCACTGGCCACCGGACGGCGCCTGCGGCAGCTCGACGTACGAGACCGGATCGCCGCCCCAACGCCGGGTCAGCGTCCGTGAGTTGAGCGGGTCGGCCACCTGCCGCGCACGCAGGTGGGCCCAGTACCCCTCCGCCCCGGGCTCCGGCCCGTCCCCCTCGTCGACGCAGAACCCGTAGGTGGCCCGCCAGTCCGCCCGCATCCGCAGCGACCAGTGCCACACGTCGGTGTCCGGCACCCGTTCCATCAGGTTGCGCCCCAGGTCGCGCGGGTCGACGACCTTGTTCGGCATGACGAGCACGGCACGCGTGGCCGCGTTCCCGCGCCACAGGAAGGTCACCACCCGGTACGCCGGGTCCCCCGCCGGATCGGGTTCGACGACCGGCCCGCCCCCGGCCCGCCGTACCGCCTCCCAGACGTCACCCTCCGCGACGGCCCGTCGCACCCAGGCGCTCTCGGCCCGCTCCACGGGCTCGGGCCGGGCGATCCGGGGCGGTCGGCGGGTCGTGCCGACGGGGGGCGGGGCGGTCAGGGCCATGGGGGCCTCCAGCGTTCACTTCGACAGCGACATCATCAAATAAGGGTCACCTTACTTGGCGGGTGCGAGCCACAGCGCCTCGCTCCGCGCGCACAGCTCCCCTTCCCGGGTCACGATGGCGCTCCCGGCCAGGTACTTGCGCCCCGACCGCGAGACCGCCCAGCCGAAGGTCACGTGGTCCTCACCCAGCACGACCGGCCTGGTCACGGTGGTCGCGAGGTACGCGGTCACCGTCTCGTGCGGTGCGTCGTCGAAGATGCGGCAGGCCCAGCCGCCGGGGCAGTCGAGCGCACCCCAGAGCTGCTCGTCGGACAGCGTCGTGCTCCCCTTGCCCAGCGCGGGGTCCGGCCGCCACGCGGTCGCCACCAGGGACAGCTCGGGCACCACGGAGAAGTCCTGCCGCAGCCCTTCCCCGGGCGCCCGGTCCGCACCGCACCCGTAGCAGTCGCTGCGGTAGAGCGGGGAACCCGACAGGCCCCGCTCCTCCGCGGCCCTGACCGCCTGCTCCCAGGTGGGTATCGCGGGCGGCATCGGCACCTCACCGTGCCTCTGCGCGGTCAGCAGTACGCCGTCGCCGTCGGCCAGCTCGTACCCACCCGCCTCCGTGGACCGCAACTCCACCGGCACCCCGAGCGGCATCGGCCGCCGGAAGCTGACCTTCGCCGATTCGCCCTTGAGGTTCCGCGCGACAAGTCCGGCCGCGTAACCGCCGAAGCCCACCCCGGGAAACCCGAAAACATCGCTCGGCACCATCACTTCACCCGGACCGGCCTGGGGACTCAGCATCATTCATCACTCCTGGATCATCGGGAACTCAACGTAACTGAGGCGGATAAGGGACTTGGGCAAACGCTACGGCGGGAAGCCCGTCGTGAACGGACTGGACCTCGACATCGTCCGGGGCGAGGTGTTCGCCCTGCTCGGCCCCAATGGCGCCTCGGATCGCCGCGAACAGTTCCGGCAGGGGCGAGCCCTGAGCCACCTCAGCCCTGCCGTAGGAGCCGTTGGTGGTGACCAGCACGAAGGCCAGCAGCAGGACGGTCAGGGTGAGCAGGGGGCCGACGAGGTCCTTCACGGCCACGCCGGAGTCGTCGTCCTCAGTGAGCAGCCGGGGCCGCAGGAACGATTGCACCGCCGACCCGAACCTCATCACCGGATCTTCCGGGCCGGAGACGGCGGAGAGGGCCGGAGGCTAAAACGCAAAATCCCCACGGCCCTGAAGGACCGTGGGGATCTGAGTGGTGTCCGAGGGGGGACTTGAACCCCCACGCCCGATAAAGGGCACTAGCACCTCAAGCTAGCGCGTCTGCCATTCCGCCACCCGGACAAGGTGTCTGTCGTTCCGGGGTGTTTTGCGCTGTCCCGTTCCGACATGGAAAACAATACCAGGGGATCGGGGTGGGTTTCACCTGCGTATTGCGTGGTCAGTGACCTGCGGCGGCCTTGTTGGAGGTGATCCAGTCGTCGTTCTGCTGCCAGGCGTACAGAGTGTCGCCGTCCGCGTACGCGTAGTAGAGGTCGCAGCGGTGGGTGGCCGCGTTGCGGGCGCTCTTGGGGAACCAGTCGGCGTTGAGGGCGGGGTCGGCGGCGGGCTTGGCGGCGTCGAGTTTCTTGCAGGTGGGCGGGAGGGTGGAGGCGGTGGGGAGGGTTGCCTTGAGGAGGCGGTCGCCGCCGGTGGTCGTCATCGAGTACGAGATGCCCTGCGCGGCGTCGGGCAGCCAGCGCGGGACCGAGGGGCGGTCCTGCTTGGCGGCGGTGCCGGAGGCGTAGGTCGCGGACTGCTCGTGGCGGCCGTCGTACCAGTCGCGGACCGCGGGCACCGCGACAAAGCCGAGGAAGGCGACGCCTGCGACGGTTCCGGCGGTGGCGACGACGGCTGCGGTCTTCATGGGCAGTGCTCCAGGAAATGGAATGGGGTGATTGCGGGCTTGTAGGTCAATCCTCTCGGGCGGTTGGCCCGTACGGATCAGACCGGAGGACCGTTCCGTGTACGTCTGAAGTGGCATGCGGTCGGGTCGGCACCTAGGGGTCCTGGGCGTCCTACCCTCGGCCGGTGAGTACTCCACTTGGTTCGCGTTATCGCATGCCCCGGCCGCTTTCACCTCTGCGGGAGCATCTGCGGGACACCTTCTGGTTCGCGCCCGCGCTGAGTCTCGCGGCAGCCGTGCTCGTCGGCGTCCTCGCGGCGGGCGTGGACTCGGCGATCATTTCGGCGCTGCGTGATTCGGAGTCGTACGACGAGCTGGCGCAGTTGATCGGTATCGCCGAGGACGCGAAGACGATCATCACGACCGTCAGCTCGGCCATGATGACCTTCATCGGTGTGGTCTTCAGCATCTCGCTGGTGGCGCTGCAGATGGCGAGCGGGCAGTTCACACCGCGCGTCGTGCGGATCTTCGTACGGAGCCGGATCACCAAGCTCACGTTCAGCGTCTTCCTGGCCACCTTCGTGACGTCGCTGCTGGTCCTGTCCGCGTACGACGGGGAGACCGATCCGCGGCGAGTGTCCTCGGTGCCGCTGGTGCAGAGCCTGGTGACGATGGCGATGGTGGGGCTGAGCCTCGTCCTGTTCATCGCGTACGTGAACTCCATGCTGCGGATGATGCGGGTCGGGTACGTCATCGACCGGGTCGGCCGCGAGGCCGTCGCGGTACTGCGCAAGCAGGAGCGGGACTGGGAGGACGGGGCGCCGCTGGGCGAGGAGACCGCGCGGCTGTCGTACGAGGGGCGCGCAGGGGTGCTGCGGGACGCGTACATCGCGCGGATGGTGCGGACGGCGGCGCGGCACGGGGTGGTGCTGCGGCTGATTCCGCGGATCGGGGACTTCGTGGTGGCGGGTACGCCGCTGCTCGCGGTGCACGGTGGTCCGCCGCCCGCGCGGCGGGTGCCGCGGAACTGGGTTTCGGTGGGGGTGGAGCGGACCTTCCACCAGGATCTCGGGTTCGGGCTGCGGCAGCTCGCGGACATCGCGCTGCGGGCCCTGTCCCCCGCCGTGCACGATCCGACGACCGCCGTGCAGGCGCTCGACCGGATCGTGCAGTTCCTGTCGGTGGCGGTCGGGCTTCCGCTGGGAACGCTGCACCACAAGGACAAGGACGGCGCGGTGCGGTTCGTGCAGTCCGTACCGACGTGGGGGGATCTGGTGGATCTGGGGTTCAGCGAGATCCGGCTGGCGGTGGAGGGCAATCCTCAGGTGTCGCGGCGGCTGATGGCGGGGCTGGACGACCTGGTGCTGCTCGCCACCGCGCACGGCGCGGGGAACGACCGGGAGGAGGGGTGCGAGGACCGGCGGGCGCCGCTGCTGCGGCACCGTGCGCTCCTGGTGCGGATGGTGGAGCGCACGGTGCCGGAGGAGGCGGAGCGGGAGTTCGCGCTGCTGCCCGACCGCCAGGGGATCGGGTGAGGGGGTGGGGTGTCGGGTGAGTGGGTGGGTGTCGGGTGAGGGGGTGGGGCGTCAGCAGTCGCGTTCGCGCAGGGAGTGCAGGTGGGCGCTGGACTTGCGGGCGAAGGCGAACGAGTCGGCCGGCTGGTCGTGTTCGGCCTGCCAGTGGTGGGCCGTGCGGCCCTGGTGGGTGCGGTTGACGGCGGAGATGAAGCGCTTGTAGTCGATGTCGCCGTCGCCGACGTCGGTCATCCGGTAGCCGTCGCGCTGGGCGGCGTCGTGCTCGCCGTCCTTGACGTGGAAGAGCGGGTAGCGGTGCGGCTGCTTGAGTACGTAGCGCAGCGGGTCGAAGGGGGCCGGGGTGCCGTCCGCCCGCTTGGAGAAGCGGAACTGGGCCACGTACGCCCAGTAGATGTCCATTTCGAGGTGGACCAGGTGCGGGTCGGTCTCGGCGAGCAGGACGTCGTAGAGGCGGGTGCCCGGCTTGTCGGTGGCGAAGGAGAATTCCTCGGCGTGGTTGTGCTGGTAGAACTTCATGCCGCGCTTGCGGGCTGCCTCGCCGTACTTGTTGAAGTCCTCGGCGCAGCGCTTCCAGCCGTCGACGGTGGTGCCGTAGCGCCAGGGTCCTGAGGCGGTGCCGATGTGCGGGAGGCCGAGGGCCTGGGCGTCGTCGAGTACCTTGTCGAGGTTCTGGGCGAAGGTGTAGGCGCCCGGGTTGTTGTCGTCGTAGTAGCCGACGTGGCTGCCGATGCCGCGCAGGCCGTGGTCGCGGGTGAGGCGGCGTAGCTGGGCCAGCGTGATGGGGCCCGCGGAGCCCTGGGTGTAGCCGGCGAACTCGACCTCGTCGTAGCCGTACCGCTGGAGCTCGGCGAAGACCTTGGCGAAGCCGAGGGTCGAGACCTTGTCGCGGATCGAGTAGAGCTGGATGCCGAGGCGTCCCGGGGGCAGCACGGGGCGACCACGGCCCTTGCCCCGGGCGGCGGTTGCGGGTGCTTCGGCTGTTCCGGCCGCCGCGGCGGGGGTGGCGCCCAGGCTGCCGAGGCCCAGAAGGGCTGCGGCAGAGGTGCCTGCGGCGACTCCGAGCATGTTCCGTCTGGAGAGCCGCTGGGTGAGTTCGAGGTCGTTGGCCTTGCTGGAGCGGTTCATGGTTCTGGGTCTCCCTGGATTGTCAGTGCCGTCTGCTTCAGTGGAGGCAGTGGAAGCAGTGGAAGCAGTGGGACATCAGTGCAGGCCTGCGAGGTGGAGCAGCAGTGCCTTCACTTCGGTGGCCGCTGTGCGGCCGGTGATCGCGTGGGGGGTGGAGCAGAGGATGAGCGGACCTTCGTCGTCGCTCTCGGGGAGGCGGCCGTGGCTGCCGCGAATAGGTGACGGGTCCAGGGGGACCACGGCCATCCGGTAGCGCATGCCGAGTTTCTTGCGGGCGACCGCCTTGGCTGCCTTGAGGCGTACGTACGGGTCGAGCGGGTCGAGGAACAGCTCGACCGGGTCGTAGCCGGGTTTGCGGTGGATCTCGACGAGCTGGGCGAAGTCCGGCGCCTTGGCGTCGTCGAGCCAGTAGTAGTACGTGAACCAGGCGTCCGGGTCCGCGAGGGCGACCAGTTCGCCGGAGCGCGGGTGGTCGAGTCCGTGGGCCTTCTTGCCCTCGTCGTCGAGGAGTTCGGCGATTCCGTCCAGGCCGACGAGTGCGGCGCGGGTGGCTTCCAGGTCCTCGGGGCGGCGCACGTAGACGTGCGCGATCTGGTGGTCGGCCACGGCGAACGCGCGGGAGGTCATGGGGTCGAGGTACTCCATGCCGTCCTGGGTGTGCACCTCGACCAGCCCCGCGCGACGCAGGGCGCGGTTGATGTCGACGGCGCGCGAGACGCGGGTGATGCCGTACTCGGAGAGGGCGACGACGGTACGGCCCTCGGCCTTGGCGTCGTCGAGGAGGGGAGCCATCGCGGCGTCCAGGTCGGCTGCCGCGCGGTAGGAGCGGGGGTCGTCGGGGCCGTAGCGCTGGAGGTCGTAGTCGAGGTGCGGGAGGTAGCAGAGGGCCAGGTCGGGGTGGGAGGTGCGGAGGATGTGGCGGGTGGCGTCGATGATCCAGCGGGAGGAGACGATGTCGGCGCCCGGGCCCCAGAAGTGGAAGAGGGGGAACGTGCCGAAGCGTGAGGTCAGTTCGTCGTGGAGGGCAGGGGGGCGGGTGTAGCAGTCGGGTTCCTTGCGGCCGTCGGCGTAGTAGACGGGGCGGGGGGTGACGGTGATGTCGGTGTCCGCGCCCATGGCGTACCACCAGCAGATGTTGGCGACGGTGTAGCCGGGGTGGACGCGGCGGGCGGCGTCCCACAGCTTGTCGCCCTGGACGAGTCCGTTGTGCTGGCGCCACAGCAGGACTTCGCCGATGTCGCGGAAGTACCAGCCGTTGCCGACGATGCCGTGTTCGGCGGGGGTGGTGCCGGTGAGGAAGGTGGACTGCGCGGCGCAGGTGACGGCGGGCAGAACGGTGCCGAGGGACGCCTGGGAGCCGGACTGTGCGAGCTGTTTGAGGCGGGGCATGTGGTCGAGGAGGCGGGGGGTGAGGCCGACCACGTCCAGGACGAGGAGGGGGGTGGGAGGTTCGCTGGTGGAGGTGGTTGGGGTGGGCGTCATGGGAGTTCCTTCAGGCCTAGGTCCGTCAGGAGGTCGCGTACGAGGGTGAGTTCGGCGGCCGTGCCGTCGGCCAGCTGGGCCCGGTTGCGGGGGCGCAGTTCGGGCGGCAGGGCCTGCCAGGTGTAGGTCTCGACCTCCAGATGGCGGGTGAGCGGGTGGCCCGAGGGACCGGCGACGAGGCGGGACAGGACGTCCTTGAGCACGTGGAGGGTGGAGGTGAGTGGCGGGGCCGGTGGGGCGTGCAGAGGGACGTGGAAGTGGGATCGCCAGGGGGTGCCGTCCGGCAGGGCGGAGCCGGTGAGGGCTTCGGCGAGGTCGTCCGTGCCGAGGAGGGGGGTGGAGGGCTGGGGGCTGGGGGTGGTGCTGGTGCTGGTTGTCGTGCTTGGGCGGGTGCGGGTCTGGTGGAGGAAGCGGGGTTCGGCGAACTCGGCCAGGGCCTTGCGGACCTCGGGGAGGTGGGGGTGTTCCGCGTGGAGGGCGGCGGAGAGCTGGGCCTTGGCGATGGTGATGCCCGCCGAGGTGAGGGCGTTGAGGGAGGTGGCCGGGTCCTCGAAGGAGGTGGCGAGGTGACAGGTGTCCACGCAGATGCCGATGCGGGGGTGGGCCAGTGAGGTGAGGGGGCCGATGGCGTCGGCGGTGGTTTCCACGGTGCAGCCGGGCTCGGGTTCCAGGCCGATGCGGAGGGACTTGCCGGTGAGTTCCTCCAGTGCGTCGAGGCGTCCGGCGAGGGTGGTCAGCGCGGTGTGGGCGGTGGCGGCCGCGGTGGGGTCGTCGGCGTACGGGGTGCGCCAGGCCAGCGGGAGGGTGGAGATGCTGCCCTCGGTGACGTCGTCGGGGAGGAGGGCCGCGAGGAGTCGGGCGAGGGTGGTGGTGTGGGCGAGGCGTTCCGGGTCGGTCCAGTCGGGCTTGTACACGCGGTACTTGACCTCTTGCGCGCCGAAGCCTTCGTACGGGAAGCCGTTGAGGGTGACGACTTCGAGGCCGCGCCGGTCGAGTTCGGTGCGGAGGGCGCGGAGGGCGGCGGGGTCGGTGTCCAGGGTGTGGGCGGCGGGTCTGGCGAGCCAGAGGCCGATGCCCAGGCGGTCTCTGCCGAGGCGTTTGCGGATGGGTTCGCAGTGGTCGCGGAGTTGGGCCATGACGCCGTCGAGGGTTTCGGCGGGGTGGACGTTGGTGCAGTAGGCGAGGTGGAGGGTGGAGCCGTTGGGGTGGCGGAAGCGCATGCGGGCACCTTCCGGTGGGGGTGGGGGGTGGCGTGTGGGTGCGGGTGGGGTGGGGGTGGGGGGCCATGGCGGAGGTGGGGCGGGGGCGGGGGATGCGGCTCCGCCGGGGGCCGCCCCCTTGCCCGCCCGTTCCGCCCCCGGGGGGCGGCCCCGCCGCCCAAGGGAGCGGGGCAACGGGTGGGGGCGGGGCGGCGCCGCCCAAGGAGGCGGGCGGCGTAGCAACCCCGCCGCCCAAGGGGGGTCGGGGCAGGGGTCAGGAGCTGCCTCGGAGGATGGAGTTGTTTTGGTGGAGGGGTGGGGGGGTGGGGGTGGTGAGGTCCAGGCGGCCGCTGAGGTTGTAGAAGGTGACGGGGTTGCGCCACATGACCTTGTCTACGTCGTCGGCGGAGAATCCTGCGGCGAGGAGTGCGTCGGCCACCTTGCGGGTTTTGAGGGGGTCGCTCCTCCCCCAGTCGGCCGCCGAGTTCACCAGGATGCGGTCCGTGCCGTGTTCCTTGATGAGCGCGACCATTCGGTCCTCGTCCATCTTGGTGTCGGGGTAGACGGAGAAGCCGAGCCAGCAGCCGCTGTCGAGGGCGGCCTTCACCGTGGTCTCGTTGAGGTGGTCCAGGAGTACGCGCTCCGGGGGGAGGTGCGATTCGTGGATGACGTCGAGGGTGCGGTGCAGGCCGGTGAGTTTGTCGCGGTGCGGGGTGTGGACGAGGGCCGGCAGGCCGTGGTCCACGGCCAGTTGGAGCTGGGCCGCGAGCGCGGTGTCCTCGGCCGGGGTCATCGAGTCGTAGCCGATCTCGCCGACGGCGACGACGGAGTCCTTGGCCAGGTAGCGGGGCAGTTCGTCCAGGACCGGCGTGCAGCGGGGGTCGTTCGCCTCCTTCGGGTTGAGGGCGATCGTGCAGTGGTGGGCGATGCCGTGCTGGGCGGCGCGGAAGGGTTCCCAACCGAGGAGTCCGTCGAAGTAGTCGTAGAAGCTGGCGGGCGAGGTGCGGGGCTGGCCGAGCCAGAAGGAGGGTTCCACCACGGCGCGGACTCCGGCCGCGTACATCGCCTCGTAGTCGTCCGTGGTGCGTGAGGTCATGTGGATGTGCGGGTCGAAGATGCGCATCAGGATTCCTCGGCGGGGGTCGTGTGCGTGCGGGCGCGTGCGCGGGTGAGGTCGAGGACGTGGTGGAGGTCGGCCGGGACGGGGCGGCCTGCGGCCGTGCGTTCAGTGGCGTAGTCGGTGAGCATGCGGGCCAGTTCGGTGTCGCCGTGCGCGCGGCGTACGAGATCGGCTACCGCCGCGACCGGGACGCCGGTGAAGAGGCACTTCAGGACGGCGTGCCGCCAGGCGTGCGGGGGCAGGTGAGCTGCGGCGTACGGACCGACCGCTGCGGCGACCAGGCGGGTGTCGTTGGCCCGAAGCGCGTCCTCGACCAGGGACAGGGCCGAGCCGTCGCGCAGTTGGTCGAGGTGGGGCAGCGCCAGGAGGACCGCGCGGCGTTCTGCGGCGCTGCCGCCGGAGTAGAGGCGCAGCACGGTGCCGAGGTCGGCGTGCGCGGCGTGCAGGAGGAGCACGCGGGCGGCGTCGGCGAGGTCAGGAGCCGGGCCGGCGTCCGGGGGTGGTGACGGGCGGGCGCGGCAGTGGCGGCCTGCGCCGGCGAAGCTCAGCTCCCAGGGTGGTGTGCGGCGTTCCGGGGCCGGGGTTTGGCTGTTCGCTGAGGTCAGGGCTTTGGTCAGCCAGTTGCGGGCATCGTCGGTCAGGTGGGCTTCCAGGGTGGCGTGGAGTTGGGAGGTGCTGGTGGGGGTGGTGGCTGTGGTGGGGGGCGTTGTCATGCGGTGCCTCCTGCCGGGGTGAGTTCGGAGGCCGGGGAGGAGTGGCATGACTTCAGAAACTGGATTGATTCGGTGGCCAGTTGGGGGCCCGCGTGCGAGTGGCGGGGCAGTTCGACCACGGTCAGGCCCTGGTAGCCGGTGGCGGACAGGGCGGCCAGGACCGGGGGAAAGTCGATCTCGCCCTCGCCGAAGGGGAGGTGTTCGTGGACGCCCCGTCTCATGTCCTCGATCTGTACGTGGCGCAGCCAGGGCGCGGCCTCGCGGACGCACTCTGCGGGCGATGCCGTCTCCAGGCACTGGCAGTGGCCGATGTCCAGGGTGAGGCCCAGGTGTTCCGGGCCGCCGAGGAGGTGGCGGAGGTGGTGGAAGTCGGCGAGCGTGGCGAGGAGGTGGCCGGGTTCGGGCTCGATCGCGAGGGGGATGCCGCTGGTGGTGGCGGCCTCCAGTACCGGGGCCAGTGACTCCGTCAGACGTTCCCATGCGGTGTCGGGCCGGGTGCCGGGGGGCGTGACGCCGCTGAAGAGGTGTACGGCGTGGGCGCCCAGGTCTGCCGCGACCTTGATGGCCGTACCCAGGAGACCCACGCGCAATGCCCTGGCGTCGGGATCCGGGTCCAGGAGGGACGGGCCGTGTTTGCGGCGGGGGTCGAGGACGTAGCGGGCTCCGGTCTCGATCGTGACGGTGAGGCCGAGGCGATCGAGGCGGCGGGCCAACTCGGCTGTTCGAGTGGGGAGCTCCCGTGCTGCCGGGTCGAGGTGCATGTGGTCGAGGGTCAGGCCCACGCCGTCGTAGCCGAGGTCCGCGAGCAGGTCCAGGGCGTCGTCGAGGCGGAGGTCGGTGAGGCCGTTGGTGCCGTAGCCGAGGCGGAGGGGGGCGGGTGTGGTGGGGGTCGTGGGTGTGGTGGGTGTGGTGGGGGTCATGTGGGGCTCACCTTTCGCGCTAGGCGGCGGGCGAGCGGGGCCAGGAGCATCAGCGCGGCTCCGGTGACCGGCGAACCGGCTCTGGCCGCCAGCGCGGCCTGGAGCGGGATCATGGCTCGTATCCCGCCGCCGACCGCTCGCTGGGTGAGGGGTGGGGAGGGGTTCAGGGCGGCGTGGAGGAGGGGCTTGGCGGTGGTGTGGAGGTAGGTGGCGGCGAGGGTGGTGGCTGTGAGGGACGTGCGGGGTGCACGAGGTGTGCTGGGTGTGCGGGCGGTCCTTGTTGCTACCGCCGTGGTGGTTGCCAGTGCGACCAGGGGGGCTGTGGTCGAGCCTCCCTGTGTCTCGTGGCGTGACACCTCGGTCACTGCGTACGTGTGCGCGCCGAGCATGGCTGCGGAGGGGAGGGCGGCGGTCAGGGCTGTGCGGAGGGGGGTGGGGGTTGGGGTTTGGGTTGGCGATGTTGTTGCTGTTGCTACTGCTCCCATGAGGACGTCCAGGGCGCGGGCTGCCGCCATCGTGGCCGGGGCGGCGGGGGTGTGCTTGAGCTTGAGGTCGTACGCCCAGACGGTCGCGGTCAGGGCTGCCGCCACGGCGAATGTGGGTCTGCCCGCTCGGCCGGCCAGCGTCAGGCCTGCGGCTGTCAGGGCGCAGGATGCCGTCAGGGCGGCGTGCGGGGAGATCCGGCCCGAGGGGATGGGGCGGTGGGGGCGGTCGATGGCGTCTTCTTCTCGGTCCGCCCAGTCGTTGAGGGCCATACCGGCTTCGTAGAGGCAGAGGGAGGCGGCGAGGGCTAGGGCGGTTCGGGGGGTGGGACGGTGGGTGCGGAGGGTGGCGGCGCCGGTTAGGGCGTCGCCGGGGACGGAGATTAGGGCGGAGATTCGGAGGAGTTCGAGCCAGGGGTGGGAGCGGGGGGCCACTTGCCGTGGGGGCGGGGGCGTAGGTGAGGCGGGGGCGAGTTGTGCGACTCCGTCGGGGGCCGCCCCCTTGCCCGCCCGTTCCGCCCCCGGGGGGCGGCCCCGCCGCCCAAGGAGGCGGGCGGCGTAGGGGCGGCCCCGCTGCACAAGGGGGCGGGCGGCGTAGCGGTCCCGCCGCCCAAGGGGGCGGGGGGTCACTGGGTTGCCTCGGTCAAGGAGTGGGCGAATCTTGTGAGTTGGGTGTATTGGTCGGAGAGGGAGGGGGAGGCCGTGCCGTCCGGGTCCTTGAAGTAGAAGGACAGGGGGAGCGGGCCCGTAAGGCCGTGTTCCTGGGCGCGGGCTGCCAGGCGGGCCAGGTCCAGGACCAGGGGGGCGGCCAGTGCCGAGTCGCAGCCCTGCCAGGTGGTCTGGAGGGTCATCCGGGTGCCGAGGAAGCCCTCGAAGGCGATGTGGTCCCAGGCCGTCTTCCAGTCGCCGAGTGCCGGGACCTCGTCGATGTGGACGTCGCCCTGCGGGAGTTCGCCGAGTGCGTCGGTGAGGACCCTGGTCTTGCCCGCGTTCTTCGCCGCCGCCGCTGCCGGGTCCGCGAGGGCCGCTCCGTCCCCGCCGCCGAGGAGGTTCGTCCCCGACCAGGCGCGTACCTCCAGCGCCCGCTGCACGAACATCGGGGCGAGTACTGCCCGCAGCAGCGTCTGGCCCGTCTTGCCGTCACGTCCGGCGTAGGGGATTCGGCTTTCTTTCAACTCGGCTGCGAGGAGTGGGGTGTTCAGTCCTGTTGAGGGCGTGAAGTTTACGTACGGGCTGCCTGTGCGGATCGCCGCCGCCGCGTAGAGCGAGCTGGGGGGCAGGGTGGTGTCGTCCGCCGGGGCGGGTTCGGTGGAGGAGACGTTGACGACAACCACTCGCGCCAGCGCGTGGCGGGTGCGGAAGTCGGCGATGTCCGCCGCGAACGCGTCGATCAGGGTGGCGTGCGGGCGCGGGTCGGCGGACAGGGGGCCGCCGGGCCTGATCTCCGCGTCCGCGGCGGCCAGTTCGGCCCGTACCGCCGAGGTCAGTCCGTACGGCAGGACTCCCCCGGCCTCCAGCTCCTCCGCCCGCTTGGGCAGCGGGCAGCTCGCCGTGTCGTGGCCGCCGAAGACCAGCGAGTCCAGGGGTGGCAGCCCCGCCTGTGCGAAGGGGCCGGTCTCCGTGACCATCCCGGTCGGCGGGCGCAGTCCCGCCGCCACGGCCGCCCACCCGGCGACCGCCGTCGTGGCCACCGAGCCACGCGCGCCCACGAACCAGACCCCGGTACGACCCGTTCGTCCGCCAGGTGTGTCTGCTTGCTGGGTTTCCTCGCTTGCGGAGTTCGGCACAGGTGTCTCCCAGTCGTCCGTGGGGTCGGCGGTGAACAGTGCGGTGCACAGTGACGCGAGGTGCACGGTGAAGTGAGGTGCACAGTGAGGAATCGTGCGCGAGTGACCTTGGAGGGGGCTAGGACGGCGGGCGGGAGGTACGGCGCCTCCCCGCCCGCCGCCCGGTACAAGAGCCCCCTCAACCACCTTTTCTAGGAGGGCAGTTCCTTCAGCTGAATGTCCCGGAAGGACACCTGGTCATCGGCTCCGTGGTTCTGCAGCCCGATGTGGCCGTCCTTCAGGCTGCGCGCCGGGTCCGTGTTGGTGAAGTCGTTGATCTTCGCGCCGTTGAGGAAGATCTGCAGGCGTTCGCCCTGGACCTTGATCTCGTAGCTGTTCCACTGGCCCGGCGGGCGCAGCACCCGGTCGCGTTCCTTGAGGTTCGCCGACTTGAAGGAGTACACCGATCCCGTCGTGCGGTCGGGTGCGTCGCTCGCGTCGATCTGGATCTCGTACCCCTTGTTGACGGCCGACCAGGGGTCGTCGGAGGCCGGGAAGCCCACGAAGACACCGGAGTTGTCGTCTCCGGTCATCTTCCAGTCCATCTTGAGCGAGTACGACTTGAGTTCCTTGGCCTGGTACCAGAGGAGGCCCATGCCGCCCTCGGAGCGCAGTTCGCCGTCCGCGACGGTGAACTTGCCGGGTCCGGCCTGCTTCCAGCCCTCCAGGGTCTCGCCGTTGAAGAGCGGCCGGTAGCCGGTCTGCGGCTTGCAGTCGGCCTTGACCTGGCCGGCCGCGTAGCGCAGTCCGCCCAACAGGTGCTGACGGAAGGCGGGTTCGGCGTACGACTCCTTGGTGTGGCCGCTGCCGGTGTAGAAGGAGCGGCCGCCCTCGTAGGTCTGGCACCAGGCGATCGGGTGGTCGCCCTTCATGGTGCCGCCGGTGTACGTGGTCTCGTCGAGGGTGGCGAGGATACGGGCCTTGCCTCGCGGGTTGGTGCGGTAGTTGTACCACTCGTCGGTGCGCTCGACGGACTTGCCCAGGTGCGCGGTCGCCGGGTGCTCGGCGTCCTCGACGCGGGTCGTGGCCTTCTGGATCTGCGGGTGCGAGTCGAAGTACGCGCCGACGAGACCGCCGTAGAAGGGCCAGTCGTACTCGGTGTCGGCCGCCGCGTGGACGCCCATGTAGCCGCCGCCGGTGCGGATGTAGTTCTCGAACGCCTTCTGCTGGTCGGCGTTGAGCACCTCGCCGGTGGTCGAGAGGAAGACGACCGCGTCGTAGCGGGCCAGGTTGCTCGGGGTGAACTGGGCCGCTTCCTCGGTGGCGTCGACGGTGAGGTTGCTGGTCCTGCCCAGCTCCTTCAGCGCGGCGATGCCCGCGGGGATGGCGTCGTGCCGGAAGCCGCCCGTCTTGGAGAAGACCAGGACGCGCTTGGCGGTCTTGTCGGGTGCGCTGCTGGAGAGCTTGAAGTCGTCGAGGTCGTAGAGCGCGCCCGCCCCGCCCTTGAAGACCAGGAAGAGTTCGGTGGTCTTCTTCGGTACGGCGCGCAGCGGTACGTCGACGTCCTGGAAGACCTCCCAGCCGCCGGTCACCGGGACGGGTGCCGAGCCGAGGATCGGTCCGTTGGCCGAGCCGGTGCGCACCTCCAGGAAGCCGCCCGCGCCGCCGGAGGAGATCCGGGCGGTGAGCTTGGTGGTGCCGGTGAGGTTGTAGGGCTTGAAGGAGATCCAGTCGTTGTTCTCGATGTCGCCGACGGTCTTGCCGCCGTGCGCGGCGGCCTTCTCGTAGATCCTGGTGCCGGACTGGCTGTTGAAGTGCTCGGCCTGTCGGTGCCTGGGCTGCAGCTGGGCCTGGTCGTGGCTGGTCAGCGCGGCCTGACCGCCGCCCCCGCCGTCGGTGTACTCGGCGTCGAAGACCCCGAAGATGTTGGCGTTGGGGTCGTGGCCGCCGTCGGAGGAGGTCTTGATGGTGCCGGAGCAGCCGTTGGCGGAGGTGATCGGGTGGCCGTGGCTGTCGTGGCCGAGGATGTAGGTGACCTTGACCTTGGCGCAGTCGATCGGCTTGCCGCCGGTCTGGTCCTCCGGGTCGGTCACCTTCACCTTGAAGGGGATCTCGTCACCGAAGTCGAACAGCGTTCCCTCCGCGGGGAGTTCGAGGGTCACCTTGGGTGCGGTGTTGCCGACGACGACGTGCGCGCTGGCCGAGCCGGTCCGCCCGCTCGGGTCCTTCGCCGTCACCGTCGCCGTGTAGGTGCCGTTCTTCTTGTACGTGTGCGTGGGGTTGGGCTCCGTCGACTTGGCGGTGCCGTCGCCGAAGTCCCAGCTGTAGGTGAGGGCGTCGCCGTCGGCGTCGGTGGTGCCGGCCGAGGAGAACGCGACCTTGAGCGGGGCCTGCCCCGAGGTCTTGTTCGCGGTGGCGGTGGCCGACGGGGAGTGGCCGCCGGTGGCGTTCTCGATGCGGTAGAGCCCGGAGTTCTCGTCGCCGCCGAACCAGGCGGTGCCGTAGTCGAGGACGTACAGCGCGCCGTCGGGGCCGAAGGCGCTGTCCATGACCTGGGTGCCCGTCCACGGGAACGGGTTGATCTTCTGGACGGTGCCGTCCTCGCCCATCTCGATCCGCTTGATCCAGCGGCGGCCGAACTCGGTGGCGAAGAAGTCGCCGTCGTACGCCTCGGGGAACTTCACCGGGGAGGGGTTCGCCGCGTCGTAGCGGTAGACCGGGCCGCCCATCGGTGACTCGGAGCCGGTGCCGAACTCGGGCACCGAGCCGCCGTCGTACGGGATCCAGGCGGCCTGCGACGGGGGCAGGTCGACCAGGCCCGTGTTGTACGGCGAGTCGTTCTTGGGGGCCGCGCAGTCGAAGGTGGCGCCGGAGGTCTTGGTGGCGAAGTCGTAGTCGACGTACGGCTGGTTGTTGCCGGTGCAGAACGGCCAGCCGAAGTTGCCGGGCTTGGTCACGCGGGCGAACTCGACCTGTCCGGCCGGGCCGCGCTTGGGGTCTGCGGCACCGGCGTCGGGGCCGTAGTCGCCGACGTACAGGACGCCGGTCTTCTTGTCGACGCTGAAGCGGAAGGGGTTGCGGAAGCCCATCGCGTAGATCTCGGGGCGGGTCTTGGCGGTGCCGGGGGCGAAGAGGTTGCCGGCCGGGACCGTGTACGACGCGTCGTCGTTGACCTTGATGCGGAGGATCTTGCCGCGCAGGTCGTTGGTGTTTCCGGAGCTGCGGCGGGCGTCGAACGCCGGGTTGCGGCCCGGACGGTCGTCGATCGGGGTGAAGCCGTCGGAGGCGAAGGGGTTGGAGTCGTCGCCGGTGGAGAGGTAGAGGTTCCCCGCCGCGTCGAAGTCGATGTCGCCGCCGACGTGGCAACAGATGCCGCGGGTCGCGGGAACGTCGAGGACCTTCTTCTCGCTGGCGTTGTCGAGGGTGCCGTCCGCCTTGAGCACGAAGCGGGAGAGCCGGTTCACGCCGTCGAACTTCGCGAAGTCGGCGGCGGTGCCGTTCTCGGGGGCGTCACCGGCCGGGGTGTCCAGCGGGGGTGCGTAGTAGAGGTAAAGGGCCCTGTTCTCGGCGAACTTGGGGTCCAGGGCGATGCCCTGGAGGCCTTCCTCGTCGTGCGAGTAGACGGGGATCTTGCCCACGACCCGGGTGTTGCCCGCCGCGTCGGTCATCCGGAGGTCGCCACTGCGCGAGGTGTGCAGGACCGAGCGGTCCGGGAGCACCGCGAGGGACATGGGCTCGCCCATTTCCTCCGCGCCCTTGGCGAGGGTGACCTGCTGGAACTCCTCGTCGGCGGGTGCCGCAGGTGCCTGCGGGAGGGCGGTCGCGGCCTGCGGGGCGGTGAAGGCGAAGGAGGTGGCGGCCAGGAGGCTGCCGGTGAGGAGGGCCAGTGCCCTCCTGGCTCTGGTGGTGCCTGTGGCTCTGGTGGTTCCTGTGAGGTGGGGAGTTCTCGGGCGCTTTCCGTGCACGGGGTCCTCCGGAAGGAATGGCCGGGCGGAACGGACGGGTTGCCCCTGCCTGCGGGGCTGGTGCCGTGGAACCGGGGTGCGCCGTCACTCCGGGGCCACCTATGTCATGTACACGTCTTGGACGGTAGCGGTGTTTGTACGTGGCCGAAAGGGCTTGCGCGGCAAAGAAGTCGGCTTTGCCCAGGGGGTGGACAAAGTGGGTCAGGCACCGCGCCGGACCCGCTCCCCCACCCCCTGCTCCGCTCCCCTATTCGCCGCCCTCCTGGTCTCCGCCGCCGAAGGCCGCGTCGAACGAGGCCGTCGGCGGCTCGAAGTCGAACCGCTTGAGGTGGGCGAGGGCCTCGGGCGCCCCGGCCAGCCGGTCCATGCCGGCGTCCTCCCACTCCACCGAGACCGGTCCCTCGTACTCGATCGAGCGCAGCATCCGGAACACGTCCTCCCACGGCACACTGCCGTGACCTGCGGAGACGAAGTCCCAGCCGCGGCGCGGGTCGCCCCAGGGCAGATGGGAACCCAGTCGCCCGTTGCGGCCGTCGAGCCGCGTACGGGCCTCCTTGCAGTCGACGTGGTAGATCCGGTCGCGGAAGTCGTAGAGGAAACCGACCGGGTCGAGGTCCTGCCAGACGAAGTGCGAGGGGTCGAAGTTCAGCCCGAAGGCGGGACGGTGGCCGACCGCCTCCAGGGTGCGGTGGGTGGACCAGTAGTCGTACGCGATCTCGCTGGGGTGCACCTCGTGGGCGAACCGCACGCCCTCCGCGTCGTACACGTCCAGGATCGGGTTCCAGCGTTCCGCGAAGTCCTCGTACCCCCGGTCGATCATGCCGGGCGGCACCGGCGGGAACATCGCGACCAGGTGCCAGATCGACGAGCCGGTGAAGCCGACGACCGTACGGACGCCGAAGGCCGCTGCCGCGCGGGCGGTGTCGGCCATTTCGAGGGCGGCCCTGCGGCGCACCCCCTCCCCTTCCCCGTCGCCCCAGATACGGGCGGGCAGGATGGCGCGGTGGCGTTCGTCGATGATGCTGTCGCAGACGGCCTGGCCGACCAAGTGGTTGGAGATCGCCCAGCACTTGAGGCCGTACTTGTCGAGGAGTGCGTGCCGGGAGTCCAGGTAGCCGGGGTCGGCGAGTGCCTTGTCGACCTCGAAGTGGTCGCCCCAGCAGGCGAGTTCGAGTCCGTCGTAGCCGAAGTCACGGGCGTACGCACAGACTTGTTCCAGCGGGAGGTCCGCCCACTGGCCGGTGAAGAGGGTGAAGGGGCGTGGCAAGGGAATCTCCTCCTAGGACTGCTGCGGCGCGGGCGACACGGGTGGTACGGGTGACACGGGCGGTACGGGCTGCACTGGCAGTACGGGCGTGTACACGGCGCTCTTCTCCGCGCTCTCCTCCACCGCCGCGAGCACCCGCTGCACCTGGAGCCCGTCGGCGAACGAAGGCCTGGGTTCGGTGCCGTCCGCGACGGCGACGAGGAGGTCCCGGGCCTGGTGCACGAAGGTGTGCTCGTAGCCGAGCGCGTGGCCGGGCGGCCACCAGGCCCTGAGGTAGGGATGGCCGGGCTCGGTGACCAGGATCCGGCGGAAGCCCGCCGTGTCGGCGGCCTCGGTGTGGTCGTGGAAGGAGAGCTCGTTGAGGCGTTCCAGGTCGAAGGCGAGCGAGCCCTTCTCGCCGTTGATCTCCAGCCGCAGCGAGTTCTTGCGGCCGGCCGCCATCCGGGTCGCCTCGAAGGAGGCGAGCGCGCCGGAGGCCATCCGCCCGGTGAACAGCGCCGCGTCGTCGACGGTCACCTCGCCCCTGGCCGGCGCCCCCGCCCGCCCGGCGGCCTCCGGATCCGGCCGCAGCCGTACGAAGGTCTCGGTCAGCGCGGACACCCCGACCACCGGCTCCCCCGCCAGGTACTGCGCGAGGTCCACGATGTGCGCCCCCAGGTCGCCCAGCGCGCCGGAGCCCGCCCGGTCTCGCTGGAGGCGCCAGCCCAGCGGGGCTTCCGGGTCGACCAGCCAGTCCTGGAGGTACCCGAAGCGCAGGTGCCGCAGCGTGCCGAGCCTGCCCTCGGCGATCAGCGTACGGGCGTAGGAGAGAGCGGGCACCCGCCGGTAGTTGAACCCGACCATCGCCAACTGACCTCTTCCCGCTGCCTGTTGGGCGGCCTCGACCATCGCTTCCGCTTCCTCGACGGTGTTCGCGAGGGGCTTTTCGCACAGGACGTGCTTACCGGCCGCCAGTGCCGCGATCGCGATCTCGGCGTGGCTGTCGCCCGGGGTGCAGATGTCGACGACGTGCACGTCGTCCCGGGCGATCAGCTCCCGCCAGTCGGTCTCCGCCGCCGCCCAGCCGTGCCGGTCGGCCATGGCCCGTACGGCGTCGCCGTCGCGGCCGCAGACCGCCGCGAGGACCGGGCGCACCGGCAGGTCGAAGACCCGGCCCACGGTGCGCCAGCCCTGGGAGTGGGCGGCGCCCATGAAGGAGTAGCCGACCATGCCGATGCCGAGCGCCGGGGGGCCCGCGCCCGCTCCCCCCGTCCCCGCCACCGCGTCCGCCGCCACGGCGTTCGCCGCCGCGTCCGCCGCCACTTCCGTCCGGACCGTCCCGTTCCCGTTCCCGTTCATCCGGGTCCTCCTCGCTGCTCGTACGGCCGTACTTCTCGTACGGTTCGACCTGGCGCCCGGCGCGGTCAGGTGAAGGCCTGCGGCAGGTAGTCGTCGACGTTCTCCTTGGTGACGACGGCCGAGTAGAGGGTGATCGAGGCCGGAATCTCCAGCTCGGCCATGCCGCCGATGCCCTTGCCCTGGCCGAGCGCACGGGCCAGGTCGATGGCGGACGCGGACATCGTCGGCGGGTAGAGGACGGTCGCCTTGAGCACTCCGGTGTCTGCCTTGATGGCGTCCATCGCGGACTTGGCACCGGCGCCGCCGACCATCAGGAAGTCCTTGCGCCCGGCCTGTGCGATGGCGCGCAGGGCGCCCACGCCCTGGTCGTCGTCGTGGTTCCAGAGGGCGTCGAACTGCGGTTGCGCTTGCAGGAGTTGAGCCATCTTGGCCTGTCCCGACTCGACGGTGAAGTCGGCTGCCTGGCGGGCCACCTTCTTGATGTTCGGGTAGTTCTTGAGGGCGGCGTCGAAGCCCTCGGTGCGCAGTTTGGTGAGTTCCAGGCTGTCGACCCCGGCGAGTTCGACGACCTTGGCGTTCGGCTTGTCCTTGAGCTTCTCGCCGATGAAGCGGCCCGCGTTGAGGCCCATGCCGTAGTTGTCGCCGCCGATCCAGCAGCGGTACGCCTGCTGGTCGGCGAAGACCCGGTCCAGGTTGACGACGGGGATGCCCGCCTTCATGGCCTGGAGGCCGATCGCGGTGAGGGCCTTGCCGTCGGTCGGCAGGATGACCAGGACGTCGACCTTCTTGTTGATCAGGGTCTGGATCTGGCCGATCTGGGCGGCGGTGTCGTTGGAGCCCTCGGTGATGTCGAGGGTGACGTCGGAGTACTTCTTGGCGCGGTCGCGGGCGTTCACGTTGATCGCGTTGAGCCAGCCGTGGTCGGCCTGCGGCCCGGCGAAGCCGATGGTGACCTTCTTGCCGGGCTTGTCGTCGGCGGCGGGCTGGTTGCCGGTGGCCGGGGCGTTGTCCTTCTTCGTCGGCTCGTTGCTGGTGCAGGCGGAGAGGAGTGCGGTCGCGGAGACGGCGGCACCACCGAAGAGGATCCCTCTGCGGCTGGTTCCCGGACTTGCGGAGTTTCGTGGCATGACGGTGGAACCCTTCGACTCGAACGGTCAACTGAAGTGGTACGAGGGCGGGTTACGAGGCGATGGCGGCGAGGCCGGGAGGAAGGGAGGGGGGAGGGGGCGGCGAACGGGTCGCCCCCGCCACCCGCCCGGTACTGCCCTACGTGACGTCGTCGCGCGCGGTGCGTCGCTGGACCAGTACGGCGGCCACGATGATCGCGCCCTTCGCGATCTGCTGGACGTCGCTCTGGAGGTTGTTGAGGGCGAAGATGTTGGTGATCGTGGTGAAGACAAGGACTCCGAGCACGGAGCCGACGACGGTGCCGCGCCCGCCGGTGAGGAGGGTGCCGCCGATGATGGCGGCGGCGATGGCGTCGAGCTCGTACAGGTTGCCGTTGGTGTTCTGGCCGGAGCCGGAGAGGACGACCAGCATGAAGGCGGCGATTCCGCAGCACAGGCCGGACAGCAGGTAGAGGTAGAGCCGCTGGCGTCGTACGTCGATGCCGGCCAGCCGGGCGGCTTCCGCGTTGCCGCCGACCGCGAGGGTGCGGCGGCCGAAGGTGGTCCGGTTGAGGATCAGCCAGCCCAGTACGGTGACCAGCGCGAACACGATCACCAGCGGGGGGATGCCGAGAACGTACGCGTCGGGCACGCCGAGGTCGAGGACCGATTCCACGGTGACGATCTGGGTGCGGCCCTCGGTGATCTGGAGGGCCAGCCCGCGCGCGGACGCCAGCATCGCGAGGGTGGCGATGAAGGGCACCAGCTTGCCGTACGCGATGAGCAGTCCGTTGACGAACCCGCAGGCCGTGCCGACGAGTACCGCGGTGAAGAGGATGCCCGCGAAGCCGTACTCCTGGGTGGCGACGGTGGTCGCCCAGACGGAGGCGAGTGCCACGATCGCGCCGACCGAGAGGTCGATGCCGCCGCTGGTGATGACGAAGGTCATGCCGACGGTGACGACGCCGATGATCGAGGCCTGGGTGAGGACGAGCTGGAGGTTCCCGGTGTCCAGGAACTGGTCGGGCTTGGTGATGCCGCCGACCGCGATCAGTACGGCCAGCACGCCGAGCAGCGACAGGTTGCGGACGTCGAACCGCAGCCCGGACCCGACCCGGTTCCGATCCCCCTTCTCCTGGGGCGACTTGAGATCCACCTGCGACGTAGCCTCGGACGGTGTCATGAGGCCGGGCTCCCTTCCATTACGAGGTCGAGCACGCGGTGCTCGTCGAGTTCGCGCGCGGGAGCCGTGTGCACGACCCGGCCTTCCCTGAGGACCAGCACCCGGTCGGCGAGCCCCAGCACTTCGGGGACCTCGCTGGACACGAGGATCACGGCCAGTCCCTCGTCGGCGAGGCGGCGGATCACCGCGTACAGCTCGGCGCGGGCACCGACGTCGACGCCACGGGTGGGCTCGTCGAGCAGCAGAACGCGGCAGCCGCGCAGCAGCCAGCGGGCGAGTACGGCCTTCTGCTGGTTGCCGCCGGACAGGGTGCGGATCCGGGCATCGGGATTGTCCGGCCGCAACGACAGTTCGCGCGTGGCCAGTTGGGCCTCGCGCCGCTCGGCGCGCCGATCGACCCAGCCGCCGCGCGAGAACCGCGACAACGAGGAGACGGACACATTGCGGGTGACGGATTCGAGCATGAGCAGCCCTTGCGCCTTGCGCTCCTCCGGCGCGAGCCCGATGCCGGCCCGCACGGCAGCCCGCACGCTCCCGACCCTCAACTCCTGTCCACCCAACGCCACTTGCCCGGCGGACGGCTTCCTCGCCCCGTAGATCGTCTCCAGGATCTCGGACCTCCCCGAGCCCACGAGTCCGGCGAGCCCGACGATCTCCCCGGGCCGCACTTCGAGGTCGAGCGGCTCGAACTCCCCCTTCCGGCAGAGCCCTTGAACCCTGAGCACCGGCTCCGGTGAGCCCCCCACCCGGTCCTGCAACCGCTGCTCGGGAAAGACGTACTCGACGTTCCGGCCGGTCATCATCGCCACGATGTCGCGGGTCGGGGTGTCCCGGGCGGGCAGCCCGACGGCCACGGCACGCCCGTCCTTGAGGACGGTGACCCGGTCGCCGATGCGCCGGATCTCCTCCAGGCGGTGCGAGATGTAGACGACGGCGACCCCGTCGGCGGTCAGCGCGGCGACGATCCGGAAGAGGTTGTCGACCTCGTCGGGGTCGAGGGCGGCGGACGGCTCGTCCATGACGATGAGCCGTACGTCGTGCGAGAGGGCACGCGCCATCGAGACGATCTGCTGCTGGGCGGCCGAGAGCGAACCGACCAGGCGTCCCGCATCGATCTCGGGGTGCCCGAGCCGCGCGAGCAGCGCGGTGGCCTCGGTGCGCGCGGCCCTTCCTCGTACGACGAATCCGGCGGTGGTGGGCTCGTGCCCGAGGAAGACGTTCTCGGCGACGGTCAGCCCTTCCACCAGATCCAGTTCCTGGTAGATGGTGGCGATGCCGAGCCGCATGGCGGCGATCGGGGACTTGAGCTGGACGGCCGCGCCCGACCAGGTGATCTGTCCGCCGTCGGGCTGGTGGGCGCCGGCGAGCACCTTGATGAGGGTGGACTTCCCGGCTCCGTTCTGCCCGAGGAGGCAGTGCACCTCCCCTGCCAGGACTTCGAGGTCCACTCCGTCCAGTGCCCGGACGCCGGGGAAGGACTTGGTGATGCCGGACATGGTGAGGAGGGGTGCGGAAGTGCTGCCGGGGGGAGGGGAGTCGGACGGGGGTGGTGCGGGTGGTGCCGCGTGCTCTGGTGCCATGACGGTTCCCCTCGGCGGATAGGGCCGTGAGCGGACAGGGCTGTGCCAGGTGCGGGTGCGGGTGGTGCTTCGGGTACGGGTGCAGGTGGTGCTTCGGGTACGGGTGCAGGTGATGCCGGAACCGGCGGTCAGGCCGGGGAGAACACGTGGTCGCTGATGAGCCGGGCGGCGCCGATCACTCCGGCGGCCGGCCCCAACTCGCCGAGCACGATGGGAAGATTGCCGGTCGCCAGCGGCAGTGACTGGCGGTAGACCTGGGTGCGCACACTCGCCAGCAGATTGTGACCGAGGCCGGTCACCCCGCCGCCGATCACCACCAGGCCCGGGTTGAAGAAGCTGACCAGTCCGGCGATGACCTGGCCGACCCGGTTGCCGCCTTCCCTGATCAGTTCCAGCGCGGTGGCGTCCCCGGCGGCGGCTGCCGCCGCCACATCGGCGGCGTTGAGCGATCCGGCGGAGTCGAGCCGTGCCGCGAGCTCTTCCGACTGACCGGCCCGGGCCGCGGCCTCGGCGTCGCGGGCCAGGGCGGCACCGCTGAAGTGGGCTTCCAGACAGCCCTTGTTGCCGCAGGCGCAGGGACGGCCGTCGGGCTCGACCTGGATGTGCCCGATGTCGCCCGCGCTACCGGTCGTGCCCCGGTAGACCTCGCCGCCGACGACGATGCCGCAGCCGATACCCGTACCGATCTTGACGCACAGGAAGTCACCGACGGAACGGGCGACCCCGGCGTGCTGTTCGCCCATCGCCATCAGGTTCACGTCGTTGTCGACCATGACGGGGCAGCCGAGTTCCTGGCTGAGCGCCTCCCGGACCGGGAAGCCGTCCCAGCCGGGCATGATCGGCGGCGCGACGGGCACGCCCTCGGGAAAGCGCACGGGTCCCGGAACACCGATTCCGGCTCCGTCGAAACCACCGTCGGCGAGCCCGGTGGCCCGCAGCTTGGCGGCCAGTGCGAGGGCCTGCTCGAATACGGCGACCGGCCCTTCCCGTACGTCCATCGGGTGATTGAGGTGCCCCAGGATCTCCAGCTCGGCATTGGTGACGGCGACGTCGATGGAGGTGGCACCGATGTCGATGCCGAGGAACCTGAGGGCGGGCGCGAGCCGGATGTTGTGCGAGCGGCGTCCGCCGCGCGAGGCCGCGAGCCCGTCGGCGACGACGAGTCCGGTCTCCAGCAGCCGGTCCACCTCGACGGCCAGTTTGGACCGCGAGAGATCGACCTGATCCCCCAACTGGGCCCGGGAATTGGGCCCGCCGTCACGCAGCAGGCGGAGCAGTCGCGCCTGGTGCGCGTTCGCGGGTCGAGCCGTCATGCGCCTCACGTGCCCCCTCCTACCTCTGCCGCCGGGGCCGCACGCCTCAACTGGCTTGTTCCGGCGGTTCTTTGGAGGGGAACGTAGCAGCGGCTGCCGGGAGTGGGAAGAAGTTGCGCAGGAATCCGGCACAACTTTCTCCACGCCCAGGACAAAGAACTGCCCGCAAGCCGCTCAAAGGTGCCGGACCGAGGTCACGGGGGGGGCGAAGACCACTCCGGCGGCTCCGCCCGGAGCGGTGCCCGCCCCGGCGATCAGTGCCCCTTCGACGGACCAGCTGCCGAAGCGGCCGACGTGCGGCCGAAGCCGTCACCGGAGGGACCGCGAAGGCCGCCGAGGCGACCCGCACTCCGCGGTCGGCGGCGACCCGCCGGACGTGTTCACCGTGCGCCTCGGCCCCCCGTCGCCTCGGATACTCGTCCCGTCCAGGACGCGGTCGCCTCCTGCGGCGTGCCGGGGCCGAGCGGGGCACGGCACCCGCCCCCTGTGCCGTGCGGGTCACTGGCCGTTGAACCGGGGAGGCCGCTTCTCCAGGAACGCCCGCATCCCCTCGCTCTGGTCGTCGGTCGCGAACAGGGCGTGGAACACCCGCCGCTCGAAGCGGATGCCGTCCCGCAGGCCGGTCTCCAGCGCACGCTCGACCGTCTCGCGGGCCGCCGTCACCGCCGCCCGGCCGTACGAGGCGATGGCCGTGGCCGCCCGCAGCGCCTCGTCGAGCACCTGCTCGTCGGGGACCACCCTGGCCACCAGGCCGGAACGCTCGGCCTCCGCCGCGTCCATCGTGCGGCCGGTGAGGACGAGATCCATGGCCTTGGACTTGCCCACGAGACGGGTCAGCCGCTGCGTGCCGCCGATGCCGGGAATCACCCCCAGCTTGATCTCCGGCTGTCCGAAGACGGCGGACTCCCCCGCGATGACGAAGTCGCACATCATCGCCAGCTCACAACCACCGCCCAGCGCATAGCCGTTGACCGCCGCGACCTTCGGCGTACGGAAGTCGGCGAACTCCTCCCAGCCCGCGAAGTAGTCGTCGGCAGCCATTTCCGCCGCCGTCCGGTCCGCCATCTCCCGGATGTCGGCGCCCGCCGCGAACACCTTCTCCGACCCCGTCACGACGAAGCAGCCGACACCGGGATCGCGGTCCATGGGCCGCAGGGTGTCGAGGAGTTCACTCAGCAGCTCGTTGCTGAGCGCGTTGAGCACGGCGGGGCGGTGCAGTCTGACGACCACCACCCGGCCGTCCCTGTCGATCTTCAGATTCATCAACGGACCTCTCCGGTAAAGGGGTTACGAGTCCCAGATCGCGCCGTAGGCCGGGATGCCTCGCCGCTCAAGGCCGTGCACCACCTGCCAGGTCAGCTTCTTGTTGGAGATGCAGATGACGGCCTCGGCGCCGAAGTCCCGGTACGCGGCGTGGGCGAGGCGCACCATGTCGGGCTTGCCGTCCTTGCCGGTGTCCCAGACGACCGCGTCCGGCTGCACCGCGAGGATCTCGTCGACGAGCGCGTCGCCATAGGTCCTGCGGGGGTCGCGCACCGCCCACACCAGCCGGGAGGGCACCTCGGCCGCGAGCAGATGCGGGAGGCAGGGTCCGATGCCGCTGCCGGTCGCCACGTACACCACCTTGCTGAACAGCGTCTCGATGTTGGCGACGCCCGCGGTGGTGATGCCCTTCACCCACACCCGGGAGGGGGCGTCGTCGATGAAGGAGCCCGTCCAGTCGCCCGCGCGGGAGATCGTCAGCCGGAAGCCGCTCTGCCCGGGGGACGGCACGTTGGCGAAGGAGTGCCACTCCTTGAGCGGGCTGCGGCTGATCGCCGTGGACGAACCGGCGAAGGGCGTCACTCCGTGGTCGAAACGGGCCAACGCCACGTGCGAGGAGGGCCGTTCGATGCGTACGTCGACCTTGCGCAGCCGCATCCAGGGGAGCGCGACGCTGAGGGTGACCAGGGCGAGGATCCAGATGCCGGGATCCGAGGGGCCGCGCGCCAGGAGCAGCGTGTGCGCCCAGAAGAGGAGCAGCGCCGCCCAGCCGCCGAAGCGGTGGATCTTCTCGAAGTGGTCGTGGAACCGGGACCTGAACGGGGGCAGGGCGGTCGCCACGATCAGTACGAGCAGGACGACCAGCGCGTACGACACGGCCCGCATCCCGGCAGGGCCCTCACCGGTCACCGCCACCGTCACCGTCAGGGCGAGGAACCACAGGGTGCCCGCCAGTGCGCCGCCCAGGTGCAGCCCGCCGAAGTGGTACACCTTGCCGAGCGTCCAGCGCACCTTCAGCGGCCAGCTCACCGGAGCCCAGGTAGCAAGCCTGAAAAGGAAGTTGATGACGTACTGCTGGCGTGCGACGACGGCGAGCGCGAAGTTCGCCAGCGCGGCGTACCCGAGGGTGCGGGTGTCGGACAGGCCGTCGGCCGTGCCGAGGAAGACCAGGTTCGCGACGATGACGAGGCCCGCGAGGCGGTTGTAGTGCATCAGCCGGGGGTGCTTGAGGATCCGCCGGGGCCAGGAGGTCAGCGGGGGCAGCGGGGGCAGTGAGGTCTGCGGGTCCTGTGCCGCGCCGGGTCCCCGTCCGGCCGGGGGCTCCGCCTCGGGAGGGAGCGGCTGTCGCAGCGGCGGGGAGGTGGTCACAGGGCCGCCCCCTCGGCCAGCCGCCGCAGTGCCGCCTTGTCGACCTTCCCCCGGTCCGTCTCGGGAAGCGCCGAGACCGGCAGTACGGCGCTGGGCACGCAGTAGTAGGGCAGCACGGCGGCCACCGCGGCGCGCGCCGCCTCCGGGTCCACGTCCTTGGGGCACACGAACGAGACGAGGCTGCGCGCGTCGCGTCGCAGGGTGACCGCTCGGGTGCATCCGGGCAGTGCCTCCAGGACGGCCGAGACCGAGTCAGGCTCGACCCGGAAGCCGCGTATCTTCACCTGGTCGTCGGTCCTGCCGAGGTGTTCGAGCTCCCCGTCCGGGGTCCAGCGCCCGAGGTCACGGGTGCGGAACATCCGGTGGCCGTGCCCCATGAAGGGGTCGGGGGCGTACCGCTCGTCGGTCAGCGCCCGGTTGCCGAGATATCCGGCGGAGATTCCGGCACCGCCCGCCCACATCTCGCCGGTCGCGCCGATGGGGACGGGGCGGCGGTGCTCGTCGAGGATGTAGACGGTGTTGTTGGGCGTCGGGCGCCCGATGGTGAGCAGCTCCGCTTCGGGCGAATGGCGGCGCATGGTGTTGACGATGGTGGTCTCGGTGGGGCCGCAGCAGTTGTAGAAGGTCCGGTTCCGCGCCCACAGGTCGGCGAGCGGCCGGGGGCACGGCTCGCCCGCGACCGCCACGGTCCGTACCTCGGGGCAGCCGTCCGGGTCGATCCCCGACAGCACGGTCGGTGTGGCGATCACGACGTGTGCGCTGCGTACGGTCTCGGCGATGTCCTTGCCGCGGATGACGAGGGTGCCGCCGCCGAGGAGCGAGCCGAGGATCTCCCAGGCGGCCATGTCGAAGGCGATGTTGAGGATCTGCGCGACCCGCTGCCCGGGGCCGATGCCGAGGCCGCCGGGTTCGGTGAGCAACAGGTTGCAGACGTTGCGGTGGGTAACGGTGACTCCGTTGGGGGCGCCCGTGGTGCCTGAGGTGAACAGGACGTAGCACCCGTCGTCGGGCCGCGCCCCGGGCCCGGCCGCGGCCGGCAGCGGCGGCGCGGACTCCGGTACGCCCGGCGGGGCCCCGTCGGGCGTCTCGTCCACGGCGATCCGTACCTGCCCGGGTAACAGCGGCACGCGCTCCGCGTATCTCGCCTGGGTGAGGACCACCCTGGTGCCCGCGGTGCGGATGACATGGCGCAGTTGGGCGGCCGGGGTGAGCCCGATGTCCTGCGGAACGTAGGCGGCACCGGCCTTGAGGGTGGCGAGCAGTCCGACCAGCATCGGGATCGAGCGGCGTACGAACAGCCCGACGCGGTCACCGCGGCGTACGCCCGCACGGACGAGCCGGGCCGCGAGCCGCCCGGCCAGCCGGTCGAGTTCGCCGTAGGTGACCGTCGTACCCCGGTGCTCGGCGGCGACGGCGTGCGGAGTGGCGGCGGCGCGACGCTCGAAGGCCTCATGGACGAGGGCGTACGGAACGGGGGCGGCAGGCCCCTGCCCGTACTCCTGGAAGAGCCGGCGGTCGCGGGGTGTGAGCTGGGGCGAAAGCGGAGGGGGAGCGAGAAGGAGCGGGCGCATGGTCGAGAGACCTCTCGGCTGTGTCGCACAAGGGATCGGGTGAGGGCGGATCGAAGGTTTCAGAGGCCTTCGAATCGAAGACTGTAGTCCGCGCGCTTCACGATTCAACTACCCATGTTCGGCCATGAGTTGATGCGTATTGAGTCACATGTGGCGACCTGTTTCACAGCGGCAACTCTGGTCCCGGTCGGCGGCAACTGTAGGTGGGAATCCCTGCGTTCGCTGCGGCGCGGAGGCCGTTGCCCGCGCGATGCGACGGGCCGCCCGGGGTGTCGGCGAGGGGACCGCGCGCGGCGTCCCGCCCCTCGTCCGCCGCTGCTTCGACGCCGACAGCACCCTCCACGACCACACGGCCCTGCTGGTCAACGGGCTCGGCGTGGACCGCACGGAGCGAGGAGCCCGGCCCCGACGCGACGAAGGCGCCCGCCTGCCTGTCCGCCGAGAAGCGGGCAGGCAGACGGGCGTGCGGGTGGGCAGGCAGGCGGGCGTGCGGGCAGGTTTGGCGGTCAGGCGGGTGCAGCAGGCGGCCTGGTGGGGGGACGTGACTTCGGGCGACGCGGCTACGGGCAGCGGACGACCTGGCCCGCGTAGGACAGGTTTCCGCCGAATCCGAAGAGGAGGACCGGCGCCCCGGAGGCGATCTCACCGCGTTCGACCAGCTTCGAGAACGCCATCGGAATGCTCGCCGCGGAAGTGTTCCCGGAGTCCACCACGTCCCGCGCGATCACCGCGTTCACCGCCCCGATCCGCTGCGCCAACGGCTCGATCAACCGCAGGTTGGCCTGGTGCAGCACGACTCCCGCCAGCTCCTCCGGCGCGAGCCCCGCCCGCTCGCACACCTTCCGGGCGATCGGCGGCAGCTGCGTGGTGGCCCACCGGTACACGCTCTGCCCGACCTGCTCGAACCGGGGCGGCGTCCCTTCGATCCGTACCGCATGCCCCATCTCGGGTACGGACCCCCAGAGCACGGGCCCGATGGCCCCCGCATGATCCCCGAATCCGGAGCCTCCCGCCCCCGCATCCCCCTCCACGGCCTCGACGACGACCGCCCCCGCCCCGTCCCCCACCAGCACGCACGAGGACCGGTCGCTCCAGTCCGCGACCTCCGTCATCTTGTCGGCACCGATGACCAGGACCCGGTTCGCGGACCCCGCCCGTACCGCGTGGTCGGCCGTCGCGAGTGCGTGCGTGAATCCCGAGCAGACGACATTGAGGTCCATGACCGCAGGCGAACCCATGCCGAGCCGCGCGGCGACCCGCGCGGCCATGTTCGGCGAGCGGTCGATGGCGGTGGAGGTGGCGACCAGCACGAGGTCGATGTCGGCGGGATCCAGTCCGGCCGACGCGAGCGCCTTGGCTCCCGCGTGCGCCGCCAGCTCGTCGACCGGTTCGTCCGGGCCCGCGACGTGCCGGGTTCTGATGCCGACCCGGCTGGTGATCCATTCGTCGCTGGTGTCGACCAGCTTCGCCAGGTCTTCATTCGTGAGCACCTTGGCCGGCTGGTAATGCCCGAGCGCGACGATCCGTGAACCGGTCATGCGGCGACTCCACCCCTCATTGCGGACAGTCGGAGCGACCCAGTCTTCTTTGTGACTCACCGGTACGAGGGCGCGTGAATCAACAGCATTCGCCACCCAGACTTTGGAGCTTCCCGCCGACCCGACGGAGAATGGCACGCACTGTGCACACGCACACACGCAACCACGCACACTCGTCACTCTCGGGGAGGACTGGTTCACCATGGGCCGGGTCACCGCACGCCGCCGCGTCATCCGCATCAGGGACGGAGCGATCTCGACCCGCCCGGACACGCTGGTGGCGGAGGAGCCCCTGGAGATCAGGCTCAACGGCAAGCCCCTGGCGATCACCATGCGCACCCCCGGCGACGACTTCGCGCTGGCCGCGGGCTTCCTGGTCAGCGAAGGCGTACTCGGCGCCGGCGCGGAAGTGGCGAACATCGTCTACTGCGCGGGCGCCAAGGAGGACGGCACCAACTCCTACAACGTGGTGGACGTACGCCTGGCCCCCGGCACCCCCGTCCCGGACATCACCCTGGAACGCAACGTCTACACGACCTCCTCCTGCGGCCTCTGCGGCAAGGCCAGCCTGGACGCGGTCCGCACGACGGCCCGCTTCCCGATCGCAGACACCCCGAAACTGCGGGTGGCCCCGGAACTCCTCGCCACCCTCCCCGACCGCCTGCGCGACTCCCAGCAGGTGTTCGACAGGACGGGCGGCCTGCACGCGGCGGCCCTCTTCTCCGAATCCGGCGAACTCCTCGACATACGCGAGGACGTGGGCCGCCACAACGCGGTCGACAAACTGATAGGCCGCGCCCTCACGGACAACCGCCTCCCCCTCTCCCGAACCATCCTCCTGGTCTCGGGCCGAGCCTCCTTCGAACTGGCCCAGAAGGCGGTGATGGCCGGCATCCCCTTCCTGGCCGCGGTCTCCGCCCCGTCGTCCCTGGCCGTGGACCTGGCCGCCGAAACCGACCTGACCCTCGTCGGTTTCCTCCGCGGCTCGAACATGAACATCTACACGGGCGAGGACCGCATCATCCTGCCCGACTGACTCAGTTTTCTGACCCTCCGTGGCCGCTCAGGCATGCCATTCCGCCCACAGGTTGAAGAGTCGCGAGATGGCCGCCCGGACCGCGCCCCGGCGGGTCAGGACCGAGCGGTCGACTGCGGAGAAGACGAGGGCGAGGGAGATGTCCGCGGGGAGGGCCCGGCCGGCGGCTCGGACCGTGAGCTTCCGGCGGCTGCCCATGCCGGAACCGTGGACCGTGAGACGGACGCCCGGGTCCTCGGTGTCCGGCTGCCGGGACAGTTCGTAGGCGTGCCGGCCGAGGGCCTTGAGGCGGTACGAGTCGCCCAGGTACGTCAGGCGGAGGGAGCGGGCGCGGTGGGTGAGCGCCCAGCGGTTCCGGTTCATGCGGACCAGGGCGTCGCCCACGCGGAGCGTCGCGCGGTTGAGGGTCGGCAGGGACACCAGGTCCACGTGGGCGCCGCGCGTCTCGAAGCGGGCGAGCGGGACGCGGGCGCCACCGGCCTCCGTGGCGAGGGTGTTCGGCTGGTCCCGGCCCAGCGGGTGGACCACGCGGAGGTCGCCGAACTCCGGGGAGGTGCCCTCCCAGCCGAGGGTGGTGCGGCCGTGGCGCTGCTTGTCCTTCCACGGGGTGAGCGTGAACGGGGTGATGGTCGTGTGCATGGTCCGGTCTCCTCCCTGTCCGTGGTCAGCGTTTGGGCGTTCGGGTCTCGACCGGGGCCGGGAAGAACTGGAGCTCCAGCGTCGCGGGCGGTTTCGCGATGCCCGGGCCGCCCGCCGCCACCCACGCGAGGATCTCGTCCGTGCTGTCGTCGTCCAGCGCCCAGCCGACCCAGGCCGCCCTGCCGCCCCGGCGGCGGCCCTCGGTGGAGGGCTGGACCACGACGACGTTCGCCTGTCCGCACGGTCCCAGGCAGTCGCTGGTACGGACGACCAGATGGCCCGCGGACTCGGCCGCCGCCTCACGCAGGCGGCGCAGCTGGCCCTCGTGGTCGGTGCCGGGGTTCTTGCGGGCATCGCCGCAGCAACAGCCCCTGCACACGGTGAGCGCGCAGGGGCGGGTGCGGGAGGCGAAGGAACGTATCGCGGAGGTCACTTGACGATCTTGCCAGAGATCACTGTGCGGGAGTTCCGGTACCTGCGGGCCGTGCGGCCCCGTCTGCCGTGGCCGGTGTCGCGGCGAGGGGCCCGGGTGCCGCCTCCGGGTCCTGGGCGCGTCGTTTCGCGATCACCGCGCACACCATCAGCTGCATCTGGTGGAACAGCATCAGCGGCAGCACCGCCAGACTCGCCTGTGCCCCGAACAGCACGCTCGCCATCGGCAGTCCCGCCGCCAGGCTCTTCTTCGAGCCCGCGAACTGGATGGCCAGCCGGTCCCCGCGCGGGAAGCCCAGCCGCTTCGACCCGTACCAGGTCAGGCACAGCATCACCGCGAGCAGCACCATCTCCACCAGCAGCAGCGCCCCCAGCCGGCCGGGCGACACCTGGTTCCAGATGCCGCGCACCATGCCGGCGCTGAACGCCGCGTACACGACCAGCAGGATCGAGCCCCGGTCGAAGTAGCCGAGCACCTTCTTGTGCCGGGTCAGGAAGCCGCCCACCCAGCGGCGCAGCAGCTGCCCCAGGACGAACGGCACGAGCAGCTGGAAGACGATCTTCAGGATCGACCCGCCGGAGAAGCTGACCGCGTCGCCCCCGATGAGTCCCGCCGCCAGGAGCGGGGTCACCACGATCCCCACCAGGCTGGAGAACGAGCCCGCACAGATCGCCGCCGGGACGTTTCCGCGCGCGATCGAGGTGAAGGCGATCGACGACTGGATCGTGGAAGGGACCAGGCAGAGGAAGAGGAAGCCGCTGTAGAGCTGGGGGGTCAGGACGTACGGGACCAGGCCGCGCGCCGCCAGGCCGAGCAGCGGGAAGACCAGGAAGGTGGCGGCCAGCACCGTGAGGTGCAGCCGCCAGTGCCTGAGGCCCGCCACGATCTCCTCGGTGGACAGCTTCGCCCCGTACAGGAAGAAGAGCAGCGCGATCGCCCCGATCGTCACCTTGTCCAGCACGTCGGCGGCGGTGCCGGAGACGGGCAGCAGGCTGGAGACGGCGACGGTGCCGATCAGCGCCAGGATGTAGGCGTCGACCGGTAGCCAGGAGGGCAGCTTGAGGCGGTTCATGGAGGTCATCGTCTCCCGCACCAGGGCCATCGGGAAAGCCGCACACCGTGCTGACTGTCATCACGGATCGCGATGGGGGGTGGCCGGGAGGGAGGGGCGATAGCGTGGCTGAGTATGTACGACCCGACCCATCTGCGGACCTTTCTCGCCGTGGCGCAGACGCTGAGTTTCACCCAGGCCGCGCGCCGTCTCGGGCTGCGCCAGTCGACCGTCAGCCAGCACGTGCGGCGGCTGGAGGACGGGGCCGGACGGCGGCTGTTCGTACGGGACACCCACCGGGTGGCGCTCACCGAGGATGGCGAGGCCATGCTTGGCTTCGCCCGCACCATCCTGGCCGCGCACGAGCGGGCGGCGGCCTACTTCACGGGCACCCGGCTGCGCGGGCGGCTGCGGTTCGGGGCCTCGGAGGACTTCGTACTGACCCGGATGCCGGAGATCCTGGAGACCTTCCGGCGTGATCATCCGGAGGTGGACCTGGAGCTGACCGTGGAGCTTTCGGGCGTGCTGCACCGGCAGTTGGAGAGCGGGCGGCACGATCTCGTACTGGCCAAGCGGCGGGCCGACGACACGCACGGCGAGCTGGTCTGGCAGGACACGCTGACCTGGATCGGGGCGCCCGGGCTGCGACTGGACCCGGACCGGCCGGTTCCGCTGATCCTCTTCCCGCCGCCCGCGATCACCCGGGCCCGCGCGCTGGAAGTGCTGGAGGCGCACGGCCGGCCCTGGCGCATCGCCTGTACGAGCGGCAGCCTGAGCGGCCTGGTGGCGGCGGCCCGTGCCGGGCTCGGGGTGATGGCGCACACCCACGGGCTGATCCCGCCGGGGCTCGCGCCGCTGCGGCAGCGCGGGGGCGGGGGCGGGGGCGGGGGTGCGCTGCCCGAGCTGGGCACCGTCGATTTCGTGCTGCTCCACGGGCGCAGGCGACCGGCCTCGCAGGAGGCGGCGGACGCGCTGGCGGCGGCGATCCTCGCGGGGGCGGACCGGCTGCACAGGGGCGGGTAGGGCGGAAACCGGCGGTGGCCGTCTCCCCGTCGCGCCCCCGATCCCTGCGAACACCCATACGAGCCCGGTGGCTGAAACCGTACCCCCGTAGGTGCCCAGCGGGTGCAACGTACAGATTCCGTGGAGATTCCCCCCGGTCCGACTTACCCCCAAGTAAGGTCGCCGTCCGAGCCTCCCGCACCGGGGCGCATTGGGGTACCGTCACCGGCGCTGTGCGGAGCGCTACAAGGAGCAGTCCATTGCGCGAGTTCACTGTCCCACCCACGGCCGCTTCTGTTCAGGTGGGTGGACTGGCGGATGTGGTTTTCAGCCACGCCGAGGAGGATCCGCACCGGGTCGCCCTCGGCCGCAAGGACGTGGACGGCCATTGGCAGGACGTGACCTCGGCCGAGTTCCGTGACGAGGTGCTGGCGTACGCGAAGGGGCTGCTCGCGCAGGGCGTGCGGTTCGGCGACCGGGTCGCGATCATGTCCCGTACGCGGTACGAGTGGACGCTGTTCGACTTCGCACTGTGGGCGGTCGGCGCGCAGCCGGTTCCGGTCTATCCGACGGCCTCCACCGAGCAGGTCTTCTGGACGCTGCACGACGCGGAGGTGGTGGCCTGCGTCGTCGAGCACGAGGACCACGCGATGACGGTCGCCTCCGTGATCGACCGGCTGCCCCGGATGCACCGGCTGTGGCAGCTGGACACCGACGCGATGGACGAACTCGTCGCCTCCGGCGCACAGATGGACGACGACGTGGTGCACCGGCACCGCCGCGCGGTCACCCCCGACACCGTGGCCACCGTCATCTACACCTCGGGAACCACCGGCCGTCCCAAGGGCTGCGTCCTGACGCACGCGAACTTCATGACCGAGACGGACACCGTCATAGCCCGCTGGGAGCCGGTCTTCCGCTCCTCCCCCGGCGACGAGGCCTCCACCCTGCTCTTCCTGCCGCTCGCGCACGTCTTCGGGCGGATGGTGGAGGTGGCGGCGGTACGGGGCCGGGTCAAGCTGGGTCACCAACCGGCCATGGCGGCGGCCGAGTTGCTGCCGGACCTGGCGGCGTTCCGGCCGACCTTCATCCTGGGCGTGCCGTACGTCTTCGAGAAGGTCTACCACGCGGCGCGCCGCAAGGCGGAGGCCGACGGGAAGGTGGGCGTCTTCGACAAGGCGGTGGAGCTGGCGGTCCGTTACGCGGAGGCGGTCGAGCACAAGGCCTTCGGTACGGGCCCCGGGCCTTCGGCCTCCCTGCGGATGCAGCACCAGCTCTACGAGAAGCTGGTGTACGGCAAGGTGCGCGAGGCCATGGGCGGGCGGGTGCGGCACGCGATGTCGGGCGGCTCGGCGATGGAGCGGCGGCTCGGGCTGTTCTTCGCGGGCGCGGGCGTGACGATCTTCGAGGGGTACGGGCTGACGGAGTCGACGGCGGCGGCCACGGCCAATCCGCCGGAGCGCACCCGTTTCGGCACGGTGGGGCTGCCGCTGCCCGGTACGACGGTGCACATCGCGGACGACGGCGAGGTGTGGCTGCACGGCGGGCACGTCTTCGCGGGCTACCTCAACGACCCGGCCGCGAGTGCGGCGGTGCTGCACGACGGGTGGCTGTCGACCGGGGACGTCGGGGCGCTCGACGAGGACGGGTATCTGACGATCACCGGGCGCAAGAAGGAGATCCTGGTGACGTCGGGCGGCAAGAGCGTGTCGCCGACGGGTCTTGAGGAGCGGGTGCGGGCGCATCCGCTGATCGCCCAGTGCATCGTCGTGGGCAACGACCGGCCGTACGTGGCCGCGTTGGTCACGCTCGACCTGGAGGCGATCGAGCACTGGCTGGCGATGCAGGGAAGATCCCCGCTGGCGCCGAAGGAGCTGGTGCGGGATCCGGATCTGGAGATGGAGGTGCGGAGGGCGGTGGTGGCGGCGAACACCCTCGTCTCCCAGCCGGAATCGATCCGGACGTTCCGGATCCTGGCACACCAGTTCACGGAGGAGCACGGGCTGCTGACCCCTTCGCTGAAGCTGAAGCGCAAGGCGATCGAGAAGGCCTACGAGACCGAAGTCAGCGCCTTGTACCGCTGAGAACCCACGTCCCCGACTCCCTGCGGCTCCTGCCGTACCCGCTCGCCGGGGCGGGCCGGGACCGAAGCAGTGGGGCGGGGTCGGGGGCCGCCCCCCTTGCCCACCCGTTCCGCCCCCGGGGGGCGGCCCCGGTGCCCAAGGGAGACGGGACGAAATCGTTCGCCTTGCGGTGGTGAGGGGGCATACCTTGGGGGCATGTCTACGCCCCGTGTTTCTTAGCTGAGGACCCGCGTTCACGCCACACGTGTGTCCTTTTGCTATCCCGGAGCGTAATTCCATGATCACCGCCCGTGGTGTCGACGTCCGCGTCGGCGCCCGTCTCCTCCTGTCCGGCGTCTCCTTCCACATCGCCCCCGGCGACCGCATCGGCCTCGTGGGCCGCAACGGGGCCGGTAAGACCACCCTCCTCAACACCCTCGCCGGGCAGCTCCCGCCCGCCGCCGGCACCGTGTCCCGCACCGGTTCCCTCGGGTACCTGGCCCAGGACTCGCGGGCCGCCGACCCGGCCGTCTCCGTCACCGACCGGATCCTCTCCGCCCGCGGCCTCGACCGTGCCGTGCGGGCGCTGCGTACCGCCGAAGCCGCGATGGCCGGGGCCGCCGGTCCGGCCGAGCAGCGCAGGGCCATGGCCCGGTACACCCGTGCCGAGGCCGACTTCCAGGCCCGTGGCGGGTACGCCGCCGAGGCCGAGGCCGCCCGCGTCGCCGCCGGTGTCGGGCTGCCCGGCAGCGTCGTGGACCGCCCCGTCGGTGAGCTGTCCGGCGGTCAGAAGCGCCGCGTCGAGCTGGCCCGCATCCTCTTCGCCGACCACGGCACCCTCCTCCTCGACGAGCCGACGAACCACCTCGACGCCGACTCGGTCGCCTGGCTGCGCACCTTCCTCCTCTCCCACCGCGGCGGACTCGTGGTGATCAGCCACGACACCGGCCTCCTCGCCGACACCGTCAACCGGGTCTTCCACCTCGATCCCGCCCGCGCCGCCCTAGACGTGCACAACACGCCCTGGCACGCGTACCTCACCCAGCGCGAGGCGGACGAGCGGCGGCGTACCCGGGAGCGGGCCGCCGCCGAGCGCAAGGCGTCCGCCCTGCACCACCAGGCGGACCGGATGCGCGCCAACGTCGCGACCGCCGTCGCCGCCAAGAACATGGCCCGCCGCGCGGATCGCCTGCTGAGCGACCTGGCCCCGGTACGCCGCACGGAGAAGGTCGCCAGGATCCGGCTGCCGGAACCCGCCCCGTGCGGTCGGATGCCCCTCGGCACCGTCAGCCTCACGAAGTCGTACGCCGGCCGGCCGGTGCTCAAGGGCGTCGACCTGGCCGTGGACCGGGGCAGCAGGCTGGTCGTCCTCGGCCTCAACGGGGCGGGCAAGACGACCCTGCTGCGCCTGCTGGCCGGCCACGAGACCCCGGACTCGGGCCGCGTCGTCCACGGGCACGGGCTGCGGCTCGGCTACTTCGCCCAGGAGCACGACACCCTGGAGCCGGCCCGTACCGTACGGGAGAACCTGGCGTCTGCGGCGCCACACCTGGAGGACGGCGAGGCCCGCCGGGTGCTGGGGGCGTTCCTGTTCTCCGGGGACGACGCCGACAAACCGGCGGGAGTGCTGTCCGGCGGCGAGAAGACCCGGCTCGCGCTGGCCGGTCTGGTGCACTCCGGGGCGAACGTCCTCCTGCTCGACGAGCCGACCAACAACCTCGACCCGGCCTCCCGGGCCGAGGTGCTGGCCGCCGTCGACTCGTACCCCGGCGCGATCGTGATGGTCACCCACGACGAGGGCGCGATCGAGGCCCTGCACCCGGACCGGGTGCTGGTCCTGCCGGACGGCACCGAGGACCTCTGGAGCCCGGACTATCTGGGGCTCGTTTCGCTCGCCTGAGGAGGTTTGGCGGGGCGGTGGATCAGAAGGGCTTGCGCGCTTCGATCAGGAAGCGTGCGGTGTGCGCCACGAAGGAGCCGTCGCGGCGGATCAGCGCGTCCATCTCACGCAGCCGGTCCCGGTACGCGTCCACGGTGAAGCCGGGCACCATCCAGATCACCTTGCGCAGGAAGTAGACGACCGCGCCGATGTCGAAGAACTCGGTCCGCAGCGACTCCGACCGCAGGTCGACGACCTCCAGTCCCGCCGCCTCGGCCTCCTCGCGCGCCGTTTCCGGACGGCGGCCCAGCCGTGCCTCGGGCTGCGGGCCGAGGAAGTACTCGACGACCTCGAAGACGCTCGCCGGGCCGACCTGCTGGGAGAGGTACGTGCCGCCCGGCCTCAGCACGCGGGCGATCTCCGGCCACCACGCCTTCACCGGGTGGCGACTGGTCACCAGGTCGAAGGCGTGGTCCGCGAAGGGCAGCGGCGGCCGGTCCTCGTCGGCGACGACCACCGCGCCCAGGGGGTGCAGGAGCTCGGTGGCCCTGGCCACGTTGGGCGGCCAGGACTCGGTGGCGACCATCACCGGAGGCAGCTCGGGGGCGCCTGCGAGCACCTCGCCGCCGCCGGTCTGGATGTCGAGCGCGGCGGAGGCGACGGCGAGCCGCTCGCCCATCAGGCGCTGGTATCCCCAGGAGGGGCGCTGCTCGGTGGCCCGGCCGTCCAGCCAGGAGAAGTCCCAGCCGTCGACCGCGACGGAGTCGGCCTCGGCGATCAGCTCGTCGAAGGTGCGGGTCGCAGGTGAGGAAGAGGAAGGAGCAGTGGAATCGCTGGAATCGTTCGGGGTGGTCATACTCGGATGATCTACATAAAGCAGGATGAAAGCTACCCGGTAAAGCAAAATCGGCCGAGCCGGGAATGTCTGCCTGTTGATGATCGTTACAACAGGGCAGACACCCCCGACGAAGTAAGGATCGTTTCCTCGTGAGCAAGGTCCCCTCCCTGACCCTCAACAACGGCGTCGAAATGCCGCAGCTCGGATTCGGCGTCTGGCAGGTGCCGGACGACGAGGCCACGGCAGCGGTCAGCTCGGCCCTTGAGGCCGGCTACCGGAGCATCGACACCGCCGCGATCTACGGCAACGAGGAGGGCACGGGCCGCGCGCTCGCCTCTTCCGGGATCGCCCGTGACGAACTGTTCGTCACCACCAAGCTGTGGAACGACAAGCAGGGCTACGACTCCACCCTGCGCGCCTTCGACGAGTCGCTCGGCAAGCTGGGCCTCGACCATGTCGACCTGTACCTGATCCACTGGCCGGTCGCCCCCCAGGGCACCTTCGTGGACACCTTCAAGGCCTTCGAGAAGATCCTCGCGGACGGCCGCGCCAGGGCGATCGGCGTCTCCAACTTCCTTCCGGAGCACCTGGAGACGCTGCTCGCCGAGACCTCGGTCGTTCCGGCGGTCAACCAGATCGAGCTGCACCCGCAGCTCCAGCAGTCCGAGTCGCGCGCCATGCACGCGAAGCACTCCATCGCGACCGAGGCCTGGTCGCCACTCGGCCAGGGCAAGGGCCTACTGGAGGTCCCGACGGTGGTCGCCGTCGCGCGCAAGCACGGCAAGACCCCGGCCCAGGCGGTGCTGCGCTGGCACCTCCAGCTGGGCAACGTGGTGATCCCGAAGTCCGTGACGCCGTCGCGGATCGCGGAGAACATCGACGTCTTCGACTTCGAGCTGGACGCCGACGACATGGCGGCCTTCGCCGCCCTGGACGAGGGCAAGCGCCTGGGCCCGGACCCGGCCACCTTCGGCGCCTGACCACCCCCACCCTTGCTGCGCGGACGCCCTCCACCCAGGCCCTCCCGCCCCAGCGGCCACGGAGCCGCCGCCCGGCCCTCGGACCGGACGGCGGCTCCGTCATGTCCCCGGGCCCGAACCGCATGCGGCCCAGCCCGGCTCCCCGTCCCTGGCGAACGCCACCCAGGCAACCCGCATCTCCGCCGCGAGCGCCCGCACTTCGGCCCCGTACCCAGTTCCCGTGCCCCGGCCCTCGTACGAAGATCGTCGTAGACTCGGCGTCCGGAACCTCACGTCCCCCGCCCCAACCCCGCCCCGCCCACGAAAGGCCGGTCATGCACGCCGAAGAGCTCGCATCGATCCCGGCGGGCGTCTGCCTGCTGCGCAACGTCCACAGCGGGCTGCTCCTCGAAGTGCGTGACGGCGCGAAGGGCAGCGGCGCCCGGGTGCAGCAGGGCAAGGACTCCGGGGCCGCCGCCCAGCAGTGGCGGCTGACTCCGGTGCACGAGGGCAGCGGGCTGCACCACGTGGTGAACGAGGCGAGCGGCAAGCGGCTGGACGTCGCCGGTGCCCGCGTCGAGAACGGCACCCGCGTCCAGCAGTGGAGCGCCAACAACTTCGGCGCCCAGGAGTGGATCGTCGAGCGGCATCCTGACGCGCCGGGCCGGGTGTCCCTGGTCAGCTGGATCAGCGGGCTGCTGCTCGAAGTCGTCGACGGCAGCACGGCGGAGGGCGCCGGGGTGCAGCAGTGGGAGGACACCGACTCCCCGCACCAGTGGTGGCAGTTGGAGCCGGTTCCGGCCAACTGACGCCTCCGGCAGGTGGGTTGGACCAGATACGGATCACCTGATCGGGCCAAACCCCTTGCCCGGCGCGCGTCCCCCTCCAAGAATGCCCCTGACAATTCGTCACTCGGAGGGGGATCCCCGTATGAGAAAGCCTTTCCTCGGTGCGCTGGCGGCGCTCACGCTGCTGGGCGCCGGTGCGGCGCCCGCGGTCGCGGCTGCCGGCCAGAACACGGCGGCCACCACCGCACGGTCCGCGTCCGCGTCCGCGCTCACCTCTTCGGCCGCCACCCAGAAGCCGACGTCGAAGCCGGTCGACTTCGCGGGTACGGTCGCGCTCAGCAACTGTTCGGGCTCGGTCGTCCGGATGCCGCAGTCGCGGCCGAACGACCCGGCGCTGATCCTGTCCAACGGGCACTGCATCACCGAGCAGGACATGCCGGGCGCCGGTGAGGTCGTCGTCGACCTGCCGTCGAAGCGGACCTTCTCCCTCCTGAACGCCAAGGCCGAGAAGGTCGGCACGCTGACCGCGAGCAAGCTGGCGTACGCGACGATGACCGACACGGACATCTCGCTGTACCAGCTGACCGACAGCTACGCGGGGATCCAGAAGAAGTACGGGATCAAGGCGCTGGAGCTGGACACCAAGCACCCTCGGCAGGGCAGGGCCATCACGGTCGTCTCCGGGTACTGGAAGAAGACCTACGGCTGCCACATCGACGGCTTCGTGTACCGGCTGAAGGAGGGCGAATGGACCTGGAAGGACTCCCTCCGGTACACCCCCGCCTGCGAGACGATCGGCGGCACCTCCGGCTCCCCCGTGATCGACAACCGCACCAAGAAGGTCGTCGCGGTCAACAACACGGGCAACAATGACGGCGAGAGCTGCACCCTCAACAACCCGTGCGAGGTGGACAGGCACGGCAAGGTGACGGTGCGTCACAACATCAACTACGCCCAGCAGACGTACGGCATCGCACGCTGCATCTCGTCGAACAGCAAGGTGGACCTGGACCGCTGGGGCTGCCGACTGCCTCAGCCCGCCAAGAAGCGGTAGCGGCGAACGGCCGCAAGCCCGAGGGTCGTTGCGGCGCGGGGGGGATGTGTCCTCTTGTGTCCCCCTGCGCCGCAATGCGCACAGCAGCCTCACAGATACCCCCTTGTCTCAACACTTGGAATCCCCGAACAATGCCCATGACAACCGGGGCTGCTCAGCCCCGGTCACACATGGCACGGAGGGGACCCCCACATGAACAAGCCTCTCGTCGGCGCACTGCTCGCGACCCTGCTCGTCGGGGCCGGAGCGGCACCCGCGATAGCCGGCCCGGCAGCCGCCCCCACAAAGGCACCGGCGGCAGCGAAGGACCAGGCGGGCACCAAGGCGCCCAAGGCCAAGGCCAAGGCTGTCGACTTCGCGGGAACGGTGGCGCTCAGCAACTGTTCCGGCTCGGTCGTGCGCACCGCGGCCTCCAAGCCGGAGGACCCGGCCCTGGTGATGTCCAACGGACACTGCCTGGAGACCGGCTTCCCGGCAGCGGGCGAGGTCCTGGTCGACAAGCCGTCGACCCGTACCTTCTCCCTGCTGAACGGTGCCGCCCAGAAGGTCGGCACGCTCACCGCCAGCAAGATCGCGTACGGCACGATGACCGACACGGACGTCGCGCTGTACCAGGTCAAGAGCACCTACGCCCAGATAGAGAGCAAGTACGGCATCAAGGCGCTGGAGCTCACCTCCGAACGCCCCGCGCAGGGGACGGCGATCACGGTCGTCTCCGGCTACTGGAAGAAGACGTACAGCTGCAAGGTCGACGGCTTCGCGTACCAGCTGAAGGAGGGCAACTGGACCTGGAAGGACTCGGTCCGTTACACCTCCGACTGCAAGACCATCGGCGGTACGTCCGGCTCCCCGGTGCTCGACGACGCGACCGGCAAGGTCGTCGCCGTCAACAACACCGGCAACGAGTCCGGTGAGGAGTGCACGGACAACAACCCGTGCGAGGTGGACGAGAACGGCAAGGTGACCGTCCGCCAGGGCATCAACTACGGCCAGCAGACGTACGGGATGGTGCCGTGCATCGGTGCGGGCAGCAAGATCGACCTGACCAAGCAGGGGTGCCTTCTCCCCAAGCCGTAGCGGGAGACCACCGGGTCTTGACTCCCCTCGTGCGACAGGGAGTTGAGGTCGACTGACTCCGTACGACCCGGCACCGGTCCGCTCCAGCCCGCCCAGTGCGGGGCTCTGCTGCGGGCCGGTGCCGCGCGTGCTTTCCCGCTCTTCCCCGGCTCAGCGCTCCTTCCGGAACGCCCTCACCCGGTACGTCGGGTCCTCCCGCCGCACCTCCTGCCCCGGCAGCCCGCGCAGCGCCTCCGCCACCCGCTGCGCCTCCCGCTCCCCCGCCTTGAACCACGAGGCGAACTTCCCCCGGAGCAGCGTCTCCGCCGTACGGCCCGGCGTCCGCCCCTGCCCGTGCCCGGTGAAGCGGGCCCCGCCCGCCACCACGAGTCCGGCCGCCGCCGCGTACTGCGTCACCCGGTCCGCCCGGTCGGATGCCGCCGTGTCGTCCCGCCAGGGCCCGAGCACCTCGTCGATGTCGCTGCCCACGTCGTGCGCCACGTCCTTGTCCACGGTCGCGACGAACACCCCGCCGGGCCGCAGCACCCGGCCCGCCTCCGCCACGATCCGCCGCACCGCGTCCTGGGGCACCAGATGCAGCAGCCACACCGCGCTCACGGCGGCCAACCCACCGTCGGAGAAGGGGAGTCGAGAGGCATCGCCGAGGAAGACGGAGTGCGGGCCCAGCCGGTCCGCCGCCTTGCGCAGCATTCCGTGCGCGGCATCCACGCCCAGCACCCGCAGCCCGGCCGCACCCCCGGCCAGCCGGGCCGTGACGATGCCGGTACCGCAGCCGACGTCGAGCAGCACGCCTCCAGTCGGGACCAGCACGCCTCCACTCGGGACCAGTCCGAGCACGGCCTCCGCAGCGGCCGCCGCGCGCGGTTCGCCGCCCCGGGTCTCGTCGTAGACGGCGGCCTCGGCGTTGTAATCGAGCAACATGCGGACGACTGTACGACTCGATCCGGCCACCGCCCGCCACCGCCCACTCCCACTCCCCCCACAACAACTCGACACAACTCGCGCACACGTATTGCCGGGGGTATCCGAGCCCCATAACTTGCCGGTATGGAGCTGGAGTTGCGCCACCTGCGGACCGTAAGAGCCATTGCCGACGCCGGAAGCCTCACCAAGGCCGCAGCCGCCCTCGGGCTCGCGCAACCCGCGCTCAGCACCCAGCTGCGCCGCATCGAAAGGGCCCTGGGCGGGCCGCTGTTCGACCGCGACCACACCGGATCGCGGCCCACGCCCCTCGGTGAGCTGGTGCTCGACCGGGCCCGGATCCTGCTCCCCGCCGTGCGCGAACTCCAGGAGGACGCCGTCCGGTTCGCCAACACCTGGGCCAATCTCGACCGTTTCCGGCTCGGCGCCACGCACGGTCCGCTGCTCGGCGGTCTGGTCGACCAGCTGGCCACCGCCCGCCCCACCGTGCCGGTGACGACGCACACCACCTGGTCCGTCGGCGAGATCAGCACCATGCTCGTCGAGGGGCGGCTCGATTTCGCCCTGATCGGCACCTGCGGGGAGAGCCGCCCGCCCGCGACGGACCGGCTGACCTGGGAGGTGGTGGGCAACGACCCGGTGTTCGTGATGCTCCCGGAGGGCCATCCCCTCGCCGGAGAAGGGGAGTTGGAGCTTTCGCGGCTCTCGGGCGAGTGCTGGACGGACGTGCCGGGCGAGGGCTGCTTCGCGGACTGCTTCACGGAGGCGTGCGCACGGGCGGGCTTCACGCCGATCCAGGTGTACGAGACGGACACGGCGTCCTGCGTGCACCTGGTGCAGGTGGGGCGTGCGGTCGGGCTGTGCCGGGCCACGTTCCCACCGTCGCCGGGCATAGTGACGGTTCCGCTGGCCGGGGCCCCGCTCTCCTGGCGCCATCTGCTCGGCTGGCATCCAGGGGCGCCCGCTGCCGAAGCGGCGAGGGCGGTGGCCGGGTACACGGCCGCCGCGTACGGCGAGGCCGTCTCCCGGAGCGCCACCTACGCGCGGTGGCTGAGCGCGGACTCCCGCCCCGGCTTCGGCGCGCGGGGCGGGACCTCGTACCCCTCAAGCACCTCCTGAAGCACCTCTTGAAGCGCCTCCTGAAGCGCCCACTGCCGGGAGCGGCTACCTCTCCGCGCCGTGCCCCGGTGCGATGTCCTCGATCCGGCGGGCCAGTTCGAAGTCCAGCTCGGTGACGGCGCCGCCCACGCTGTGCGTGTTCACGGACAGCGAGAGGGTGCGGTAGCCGAGGAGGAGGTCGGCGTGGTGGTCCAACTCGTCCTGGATGGCGGCCACATGGACGACCATCGCGGCGGCGGCGATGTGCGTGCCGAGCCGGTACGTCCGGGCGATCCGGCTCTCCTCCAGTGACCAGCCGGGCAGTTCGCGCAGCCGGTCCTCGATCTCCTTCTGCGACAGCGGCTCAGTGGCCATGGCTGAACTCCCTTCGTCCCCGAACCCGTACCCGTACCTGGTACTGATCAGCCTGCCACCTTCCGGCCGAAGAAGCCTCGCAGGAGCCCCTCGCAGGAGCCCCTCGCCGCAGCCCCTCAGTCCTCCGGCCAAGGGTCGCCCTGCACGCGCGCGTGCAGGTGCTCGTCGTGCCAGCCGTCCGCGTGCAGCAGGGCGCTGCGCATGGTCCCCTCGTACGCGAAACCGGCCTTCTCGGCGACGCGGCAGGAGGCCGGGTTGCCGATCGAGTGGGTCAGCCGGATCCGGTGCAGTCCGAGGTCGTCGACCGCCCAGCGGCTCATCGCCACCGTCGCCTCGAAGGCGACTCCGCTGCCCCGCGCGGCGGGCAGCAGCCAGTAGAGGACCTCCCCCATGCCGTGCGCCAGCAGGATGTCGCCGATTCCCGCCAGCCCGCGCACCGCTCCCCCGCCGGGCTCCGCGATCGCCCATATCGCGGACCGCTCGTCGCGCCACCGGTCGTTCCACCGTTCGATCCGCCGCTCCGCCTCCGCGAGGTCGATCCTGCCGGGCCGGTTCCAGTGCTGGATCTGCGGGTCCTGGCCCGCCTCCACGAACTCCGGCGCGTCCGCCGCCCGCCAGGGCCGCAGCTCAAGACCGCCCGGCAGCGCGAGCACCGGCTGTTCCCCGTCCCGCATCCGTCCGGCGGGCACCACGTCTGCCACTTCGTAGGTCATCGGCACATCCTGTCAAAGCCCCGGCCGGCGAACCTGCGCCCCTCTGCGGATACCGTCGTGCCATGACAACCCTCGCCACCGAAACCGGAGTTGGCGCCAGACTGCGCCACTGGCGCGAGACCCGTCGGCTCAGCCAGCTGGAGCTGGCCCTGCGCGCCGACTCCTCCGCCCGCCACATCAGCTTCATCGAGACGGGCCGTTCCCGCCCCAGCCCGGACATGGTGCTGCGGCTCGCCGAACACCTCGACGTCCCGTTCCGGGAGCGCAACGACCTGCTGCTCGCGGCGGGTTACGCCCCGCGGTACGCCGAGACGCCCCTCGACGACCCGTCGATGGGCGCCCTGCGGGCGGGCATCGACCAGCTGCTCCAGGGGTACGAGCCGTATCCGGCGCTGGTCGTCGACGGCACGTACCACGTGATCGCCGCCAACCGGGGCATCCAGCTGCTCCTGGGCGGGGTCGCCGAACACCTCCTGGTGCCCGCGCCGAACGCGATGCGTCTCGCCCTGCACCCGGAGGGCCTCGCCCCGCGCATCCGCAACCTGCCGCAGTGGCGCGACCACCTCCTGCACCAGATGCAGCGGCAGATCGCCCTCGACCGCTCGGCCCCGCTGCGCGCGCTGTACGAGGAGGTGGCGGCCTATCCGCAGCCGCCCGCCCGCCAGGGCGAGGCGTTCCCCCCGGAGCCGCCGGCCGCGTACTTCGCGCTGCCCCTGCAGATCGAGGTCGACGGCACGGTGCTGTCCTTCGTGTCGTCGATCTCGACCTTCAACACCCCGATGGACGTCACGGTGGCCGAGCTCGCCATCGAGACGTTCCTGCCCGCGGACCCCGCCACGGTCGACTACCTGCGGGCGACCTCAACGGCCTGAGAGCGCGGGCGGGCGGGACGGGCGGCCCCGGGCCGACATGCGGCGGCGGCGCGCGGCGGTGATTCTGGGGTCATGCGCGCACTAGCCGTACAGACCTTCCGGGCCGCCCCCGAACTCGTCGAGGTGCCCGAGCCCGCCGTGGAACCCGGCCGCATCCTCGTGAAGGTGGCCGCCGCCGGGCTCAATCCCGTCGACTGGCTGATCGCCGACGGGATGCTGGAGGGGATGGCTCCTCATGTGTTTCCGCTGGTCATGGGCAGCGACTTCGCCGGCACCGTGACGGAGGTCGGCCAGGGGGTGACGCGGTTCGCGGTGGGCGACGAGGTGTTCGGCCAGGCGGGCGGCGCGGCCATCGGCTACGGCTCGTACGCGGAGTACGTGAGCGCCTCCGAGGACGCGCCACTGGCCCGCGCCCCCAAGAACGTGCCGCTCGCCCAGGCCGCCGCGCTGCCGGTCTCCGGGATGACCGCCGCCCAGATCCTGGAGGCAGCGGCCGTACGGGAGGGCGAGAGCCTGCTCATCGTGGGCGCGGCGGGCGGCGTAGGAACCTACCTCACCCAGTTGGCCGCTGCCGCCGACGTACGGGTACTGGCGGCGGTACGCGGTCCCGAGCAGGAGCGGATGGGTGCGCTGGGCGCGGCCGTCACCATCGACACCACGGAGCAGGACCTGGCGGCGGCGGTGCGCGAGGAGTACCCGGACGGCGTGGACGCGGTGGTGGACCTGGTCTCCCGTACCCGGGACGACTTCGCGGCCAGTGCGGCGCTGGTGCACGACGGCGGTGTGGCGCTCACCAGCCTGCACCAGCAGGACCCGGCGAAGGCCCCGCCGGGCGTCGAGGTGCTCGGCTTCGAGATGTCACCGCGCAGCGACCTGCTGGCGACGCTCGCGGAGGCGGTGGACGCGGGACGGCTGAAGATCACCGTGGACGCGGAGGTGCCGCTGGCGCAGGGTGCGGAGGCGGTCGCCCGGAGCCGGGCGGGCGGGGCCCGGGGCAAGACGCTGATCGTGCCGTGAACCGGGTACTGCTCGGCGCCAACGTCGACCCGACCTGGGCGGACCCGCTGCGCCCCGTCCTGGCGGCCAAGCGGATCGAGGAGGCCGGGCTCGACCTGGTCACCGTCCAGGACCACCCGTACCAGCCCGCCTTCTACGACACCTGGACGCTGGTCAACTGGATCCTGGCCCACACCGACGGCCTGATGGTGCTGCCGTGCGTCGCGAACCTGCCGCTGCGTCCGCGCTCGGAGCGCTGGGCGACGGCATCGACGTGATCCGCGCGGTGTGGAGCCGCGAACGCGCCGTGCGCACCGACGGCACGTACTACGCGGTACGGGGCGCCCACCCGGGACCGCCCGCCGCCGACCGGGACCTGGGGATCTGGCTGGGCGTGACGGGGCCGCGCGCGCTGCGGCTGCTCGGGGCGAAGGCGGACGGCTGGGTGGTGTCCAGCTCGTACTTCCCGCCGTCCGAACTGGCCGGGGGGGAACGCGCTGATCGCCGAGGGCGCGGAGCGGGCGGGCCGCGATCCGGCGGAGGTGGCGGGGCTGCGCAAGGTCTACAACGTGGCGGGCATGATCGCACCGGCGCGGTCGGCATCCGTATCCGGCTCCGGCTCCGGCTCCGGTGACCCCTTCCGCGGCACGGCCCGGCAGTGGGCCGACACGCTGGTGTCGCTGCACCGGGACTCCGGGATGAACGCGTTCGTGTTCTGGCCCGAGGACGACCGGGACCACCAGACCGAGGTCTTCGCGAAGGAGGTCGCACCGCTGGTGCGGGAGACGTTGGCGGGCGGCGGGTAACGGCGCGTAAGAGTGAATCCTCCCGTCGCGACGGCCGTGCGGCCGGGCGGGGGGCGGTGGGCGGTGCTCCGATGGGCCCCGATCATTTGGCCCCGGCCGCCCCACGGCCCCCATCGGAGGGACATCCTCATGCCCGCTCCCACGCGTCGTATCACCACCACGTGCGTACTGGCCGCCGTACCGCTGCTGCTCCTCGGGGGCCCCGCGGTCGTGAACGCGGCGTCCCCCGCCGCCCCCGCGGACGCGCAGAACAACCCGCCGGCCGTGTCCATCGCCCTGACCAACGGCGTCGAGACGGTCGGCGCGGGCACCAAGGTCGACTACACGGTGACCGTACGGAACCAGGGCCCGGGGCACCTGACCGCCCTGCGCGTCGAACAGGAACTCCCGGCCGGTGCGACGGCGGGCGCTGCGGGCCAGCGGGCGAAGGTCGTGGGCGGCAAGGCGGTGTGGACGACGGACGTACGGGCGCACGGCTCGGCGGTGCTGACGTCGTCGGCGCGGGTCGGGACGGAGGGGGCGGGGGCGCTGCGGTCCGCGAGCACGGCGTGCGCGTACCTGCCCAAGTCGCAGGTTCCGGTGGTGTGTTCGAGCGACATGGACATGCTGCCCTCGGACGCGAAGGCGGGCGGCGCGCCGCTGGCGGGGGCGCCGGGGGTGGCGGCCGCAGCGCCGGAGGCGACGCTGCTGGGGATGGACCGGCCGGTGGCGATCGGGGTGCTGGCGGGGGTGGCCGGGCTGGCCGGGGGCGGGGTGTGGGTGCTGCGCAGGCGCCCCTCGGGACTCCGCTGACCCCGGGGCCCTACGGCGCGACCGCGCCGCGCTTCTTGTGCGCCGACATGCACGCGTAGACGAGCACTCCGGCGAAGAGGAACAGTACTCCCTGGTAGACCGCCGCGTATCCCGACCCGGCGACCAGCCACATCGAGAAGCCCGCCGCCAGTGCCGCCAGTACTCCGTCGCGGATCAGCCGGCCCCGGTCGACCCGGTCCGACCGGCCCGACAGCAGGAAGTACAGCTGGGCGGCGGTGGCGAGCAGGTAGGGGACGGTGGCGGTGAACGTCGTCACCAGGACCAGGATCTCGAAGACCCCGTCCGAGCCCGCCGTGTAGTTGTAGACGGTCAGGAGCGAGGCGAGGACGACGGTGACGATCACGCCGACCGTCGGGACGCCCCGGCGCTTCGTCGCGAAGACGGCCGGGAAGAGGCCGTCCTTGGCGGCGGCGTACGGGGTCTGGGCGCTGAGCAGGGTCCAGCCGTTCAGGGCGCCGAGGATCGAGACGAGGGCCGCGCAGGCGACGACCGTGCCGCCCCAGGTGCCGCCGAACATGTGGTTCACGGCGTCGGAGAAGGGTGCCCCGGAGTCCACCAGCTTGTCGTGGGGGACGTTGCCGAAGACGGAGAGGGTGCCCAGGAGGTAGACGAAGGCGGCGCCGAGGGTGCCGAGGATGGTGGCGCGGCCGACGTTGCGGCGCGGGTCGCGGACCTCGCCCGCGCTCACGGCGGCCGATTCGACGCCGAGGTAGCTGAAGAGCAGGATCGCGGCGGACGCCGAGACGGCGCCGACCGCGCCGCTGCCGCTCGCCTGGAACGGGCCCAGGTTGTCCGCCTGGAAGGTGAAGAGGCCGCCGACCGCGACCAGCAGCAGCGGCGCGAACTTCAGTACGGTGGCGACGACCTGGACCGCTCCGACGTACCGGGTCCCGGCGAGGTTCGCGGCGGCGGGCAGCCACTGGATGACCAGGGCGGCCAGCATCATCGCCGTCTTGGAGTCGCCGAGCGGGATCAGGACGTCGAGGTAGCCGACGGCCGCCACGGCGAGCGCCGCGTTCGACACCCAGGCGGTGATCCAGTAGCTCCAGGCGGCCAGGAATCCGGCGAAGTCACCGAACGCCTCGCGGGCGTAGACGTACGGGCCGCCCGTCCTGGGGTGCTGGTTGGCCAGCTTGCCGAAGACCAGGGCCAGGCAGATCGCGCCGAGGGTCAGGACGCCGAAGGCGACCAGGCTGATGGTGCCGAAGGGGGCGACGGAGGCGGGGAGGAGGAAGATTCCGCCGCCGATGATGTTGCCCATGACCAGGGTCGTGGCGATCCCCAGGCCGAAGCGGCGGGCGTGCTTGCTGCCGCTCTCCGGACCTTCGGTGGGATCGGCCGGAGCCGACGGGGGAACGGTTCCGGGGTCGTGCATGGGGTGGTGCCTCTCGCCGTACGAAGTGCCCAGGGTCGCCGGGCGACAGCCATGGTCGGGTACGGGCAAGGCTGCACCAAATCAAGCTCTTTCATCCTGTACGGCGCGGTCCGTGGCGGGAAAACCTCCTTCGACCGGGTCGTTCCACGGGGATTCCTGCGCGGCCCCCAACGGCACCTGCGGGCCCTGGCATTCGCGCAGCCAGCGGCGAAGTACCTGGTGAACGGCTTCCGCGCCGACGATTTCGGTGCCGTCGGGCACCGGTTGCGTGAGGGTGAGGGGCCACATCAGGAAGGGGCGGGTCTGTTCGCCGCCCAGACCTCCGTGCGAGCCGATCTGCTCCTCGAAGGCGTGCACCTCGCCGGTCTTCGGGTCGTACGCGGAGTTGACCATGAGGTCGGCGGTGTGCGGGAAGCCGTCGGTGCGGCGGATCGCGTCGGCGGCGCCCTTGCCGAAGTGCCGCAACGGGCCTTCGCCGTCGCGGAGTTCGGGCAGCGGAATCTCGGCGCCGCCGGAGCCGAGCAGTACGGCTCCGTACTCCTCGCTGCGTACGAGCACGAAGCCGATGCCGGGGTGGCCGGACAGCATCCGCAGCAGGGCGGGGTGGCGGCGGTCGATGTCCTCGCGGGTGGCGCGGCCGGGGAGGTCGGGGAAGCTGATCAGGCCGAGGTTGCCGGAGGCGAGGACGATCGGGTCGGTGCCGGCCGATGCCTTGGGCGAGGCGGACGTACCGGGCGTCGCGGGGGCGTCCTGCGTACCCACGACCGGGCGGTGCAGGGCGATGCGGACAGCGTCGCGGGCCTCGGCGCCGCTCTTGGTGCGCCGGGCGCGGCGCGGGACGTTCAGTCCGCAGCTGGCGCGGACGTAGTCGCGCAGGGTCAGGCCGAAGCGGCCCGCGAAGGTTTCGCCGGGGCTCTGGCCGTGGTCGGAGAGCAGGACGACGCGGTAGGCGCGCGGGGCGTGCTCGGCGACCTTGAGGAGGAGGGCGAGCGAGCGGTCGAGGCGGCGGAGGATCTTGTCGGCGTCCTGGCTGCGCGGCCCCGAGTGGTGGGCGACCTCGTCGTAGGCGACCAGGTCGGCGTAGACGGCGGTGCGGCCGGCCAGCATGTCGCCCATGACGGCGGCGACCACGACGTCGCGTTCGACGACGGTGGCGAAGGCGCGGATGAAGGGGTAGAAGCCGCCCCGGCCGATCCTCGGGGTCTCCTTGCGGAGCCGGGAGCGGACGGAGGAGTGGATCTCGCGGACGACCTCGGCGACGAAGGACATGGCGGTGCGGACGGCGTTCGCGGGGTCGGAGAAGTAGGCGAAGTATCCGGCGCGGGAGCGGTTGTTGGGGCCCCGGCGGGCGGCGATGGACAGGACCAGGGCGAGCTGGTCGGCGCCGCCGGAGAAGAGGTTGCCCCGGCTGGCGCCGTCGTGGCTGAGGAGGCCGCCGTCGCCGGTGCGCTCGATGGCGCGCTGCTGGAGTTCGGCGGTGCTGGCCGGGCTGGAGCAGACCATGGTCCGGCCGGTTTCCTTCTCGTACCAGCGGAAGGCGGGGACGTCGTGGTTGGAACCGTGCAGGATGCCGAGCTGGCTGGCGCCGGTCTGGCTGGACCAGTCGGTGCGCCAGGGGGCGAAGCGGTGGGTGGGGAGGGTGGCGCCCTCGGGTTCGACGAGGCTCGCGACGGTGGGCATCAGGCCCTTGTCGAGGGCGCGGCGCAGGGTGTCGTGGCCGAGGCCGTCGAGCTGGACGAAGAGGGTGCCGGGCATGCCGTGCCGTCCGGCGTCGCGTCCGCCGCCGCGCCGGCGCTGGGCGAGCCGGGCGAGCCTGCGGCGGTACGCCTCGTCGTCGCGGACCGCGAAGGCGGTGGAGGTCGCGGAGGCGACGGCGGACATCACGGCGGCGACGACCACCGCGGTCTGCGGGTCGGACCTGCCGCTGCCGTCGGGGATGAGGCTGAGGGCGAGCAGCAGCAGGGAGCCGTTGAGGAAGAAGACGAGGAGGCCCAGGACGAGGGCGGGGACCAGCAGGAGGGCCCGTACGGCGAGCGGCCAGACCAGGGCGGAGAGGAGACCGAAGGCACCGGCGCCCCAGCCGGCCGTGACAGCGATCCGGGTGACGGACTCCGAGTCGTCGCTCTGGAGCTGGAAGTCGGGGAGGATCCCGGCGAGGGCCAGCATGGTGAGCGTGGACACCGCCCAGACGGTGATCACTCGCAGCAGGGTGCCGCCCGCATGCCGCAAGCCCGCTCTTCGCCCGCGCCCCTCGGCCACCACGCCGTACCACCTCTGTCCCTGTCGGCCCTGCGGTCAAGGGCCTGTTCGTCCGGCCACCCTGCCACAAAGCGGACATGAGGCCGGACCGGACAGCGGGGCACAGTGGGCCGATGCGCCGGCAAGGCGGTCAGCAGCCGTCATATCCGGCCGTCGGCATGGACATCCGCCGGTGCACGTCGGCCTTCATCGGTGCGCTGTAGACGGGCTCGTCGAGCCCCGCTTCCTCCAGCCGTACGCCGCGCCGTTCGCACTCGGCGGAGAAGTCGCGGGCGGAGGCGAGGGCGCGGTCCAGGACGCGTTCGTTGGGGACGACGAAGAAGTCGACCTGGCCGGACTCGACGTCGGCCCACAGGGCGCGGTGGTCGCTGGGCAGTCCGTGCACGACGAGCTGGCGGGTGACGACGTACCCCTTGTCGGCGGCCCAGCGCACGCACATCGCGTACTGGCTCCGGGCGTCGACCAGAAAGGGGTCGCGGTCGAGCTCTTCGAGGGGGGTCAGGCTGGCGATGACTGCCACACGCACCTCACCGGAGTCCGTACGCATGTCGTCCATGACCCGTCCCCTTCGCCGCTGTCACCGCCCCTGACCCTACTCCGGGCCGGGCCCGCGCGAGGAGGCGCGTACGAACGGCGCGGGGGGGCGCCGTAGGGTGGACGGGCGTCGGAAGAAGGAGCCCGGAACACCGTGAAGCCCGGACAGCTGTGAGCATCGCTGGAACCGCCGTCACCTGGTGGGGGCATGCGACCTGCACGGTCGAGGACTCCGGGGTGCGGGTGCTGACCGACCCGTTGTTCGTACGGCGCTTCGCGCATCTGCGCCGGCGCAGGGGTGCGCTGCCCACCGCGCGGGCGCTGAACGCCGATGTGGTGCTGGTCTCGCACCTCCACTCCGACCACCTCCACCTGCCCTCGCTGTCCCGGCTGGCCCCCGGCACGCTGGTGGTCGTGCCGCGGGGCGCGGTGCGCCGGATCTCCGGGCTGCGCGCGTTCCGCACGGCGGAGCTGGCGCCCGGCGAGAGCCTGCGGGTGGGTCCGCTGACCGTGCGGGCGGTGCACGCGGAGCACGACGGGCGGCGACTGCCGGTGGGCCCGCACCGCTGTCCGGCGCTGGGGTACGTCGTCGAGGGCGGGTCCGCGACCTACTTCGCCGGGGACACCGGGCTGTACGACGGCATGGCCGAGGCGGTCGGCCGGATCGACACCGCGCTGCTCCCGGTCGGCGGCTGGGGCCCGAACCTCGGCCCGGGGCACCTGGACGCGGGCCGGGCGGCACAGGCGCTCGCCCTCCTGGGACCGCGAAATGCGATTCCGATCCATTACGGGACATACTGGCCGATCGGGCTGGACGGAGTACGCCCGCACGAGTTCCACGCTCCGGGCCACGAGTTCGTACGGAAGGCGGCCCTGCTGGCGCCGGACGTGGCGGTGCACCGGCTGGAGCACGGCGAGAGCGTGACAGTGACGACGGAAGGACCTGCGTGAGCGGGCAGTGGTGGGCCGCGCAGGGCGACGCCGGACAGACGGGACAGTGGCTGGCGGAGACGGTACGGGCGGTGAACGTCACAGTGCCGCCCGAAGCGACCCAGCAGGCGGTCGGCTATCCGGCGCTCTTCGCGCTGGTGGTGCTGGGCGCGCTGGTGCCGGTGGTGCCGACGGGGGCGCTGGTGAGTACGGCGGCGGTGGTCGCACTGCACCAGAGCGTGCCGCCGGTGTCGCTGGTGATCGTCTTCGCGGTGGCGTCGGCCGCCGCGTTCACCGGCGATCTGGCGCTGTACTGGCTGGGGCTGCGCGGGGTGCGCTCCGAGCACGGGTCGAAGTGGCTGGACGCGCTGCGCAGGCGGGCGCCGGAGCAGCGGCTGGCACAGGCCCAGCGGAAGCTGGAGGAGAACAGGGCGAAGGTCCTGACACTGTCGCGGCTGATACCGGCCGGGCGCATTCCGGTGATGCTGGCGTGCCTGCTGGCGAAGATGCCGATCGGCCGGTTCGCCCGGGGGGACGTACCGGCCTGTCTGGCGTGGGCGGCGGCGTACCAGGTGATCGGGGTGCTGGGCGGCACGCTGTTCGCCGAACCCTGGGAGGGGGTGGCGGCGGCGATCGCGGCGACGCTGCTGATCAGTGCGGTGCCGTCGCTGTGGCGGCGGATGCGGCGCTCGTCACCGGTGTGATTGCGGGACCACTCCTCCCCCATCGGGACTCTCCCCTCAGGTCATGACGCGGGAGGCGCCGACCGGCAGGTCCCACAGCTCCTCGCGCGGTCGGCCGGCCCGCTCCCAGGCGGCGCGGACGCGGGTGAGGGGTTCGAGGACGGGTTCGGCGGAGAGCACGAAGGTGCCCCAGTGCATGGGCGCCATCCGCCGGGCCCCCACGTCGGCACACGCCCGTACCGCTTCCTCCGGGTCCATGTGGACGTCGCGCAGCCACCAGCGGGGGTGGTACGCGCCGATGGGGAGCAGGGCCAGGTCGAGGCCGGGGTGGCGGTCGCCGATCTCGCGGAACCAGTGCCCGTACCCGGTGTCCCCGGCAAAATAGACGCTCTGTCCGTCGTTCTGATCGCTCAGCACCCACCCGCCCCAGAGAGTGCGGCAGGTGTCGGTGAGGGAGCGCTTGCTCCAGTGGTGGGCGGGCACGAAGTGGAGCCGTACGCCCTTCAGTTCGGCGCACTCCCACCAGTCCAGCTCGGTGACGCGGGTGAAGCCCCGGCGGCGGCACCAGCGGGCGAGACCGGCCGGGACGAACAGCGGGGTCTCGCGCGGCAGCCGCTTCAGGGTGGGCGCGTCGAGGTGGTCGTAGTGGTTGTGGCTGATGACGACGGCGTCGACGGGCGGCAGGTCCTCCCAGCGCACGCCCACGGGCGTGATCCGGGCGGGCGTGCCGAGGATCTTCCGGGACCAGACCGGGTCGGTGAGCACGGTGAGCCCACCGATCCGCACCACCCAGCTCGCGTGGCCCGCCCAGGTGACGGCGACGGTCGCGGCGTCGACCACCGGCAGCGGCCCCGGCTCGAACGGCAGCCTGGCGATGTCGCGCAGCCCGTCGCGGCCCGGCCGGATGGCCCCTTCGCGGGCCAGCCTGGCGAGCGCGCGCACGCCGGGGAGCGGGGCGGTGAGGCGGTCGGCGAAGGTACGGGGCCAGGGGGTGCTGCGGACCTCGCCGAGCGGGCGGAGGCGGGTACGGGGGGAACGCGCCGGCGGCCGGGATCGTTCCACCAGGTCCGCCGCACGGCCGGGGCCCGCGGAGCGTTCCGGGGGGTCGGTGAGTTCGGTCTGTTCCGTCATCGAAAGGCTCCGTTCGGTGGCGTATACAGCGGGCGTGCGTGTACGGCGCGGTGGCCGGCTCAGCCCAGTTCGGCGAGGGCGGTGCCCAGGTGGCTCAACGCCTGCTCCAGGTGCGGCAGTTCAAGCGGCTCCTCCGCCGACAGGGACTCCGATCGCTGTGCGGGGGTTGCTCCCAGCAGGGGCGCCGTGGAGATCCGTGCGCGCAGCGAGCCCAGCGGGTCGCCGAACCGGTGCCCGCCGGGGACGGGGGTGCCGAGGCGACGGGTGAGGTACTCCTCCAGCTCCATCGAATCGGTGACGCCGCGCGCGGCGAGCCCGGCCCGCAGCGGGTCCAGATCGGCGTAGAGATGACGCCCCGCGGTCGGCGGCCGGGCGAGGGCACCGGCGGTGAGCACCGCCCGGTGGACGGCCCCCTGCACGCGCGCGTGCAGCGAGGCGGCGGCGCGGGCGCGGGCCACGACGGGTTCGGGGTCGTGCAGGGCGTAGACGGCGGCGGCGGCGACCGGGGCGGAGACGGTGGCGCCGAGCGCGGCGAGGGCGTCGAGGGTGCGGGCGCCGGTGGTGACCCCGTACTCAGTGTCGGGCAGCCGGGCGACGGCCACCCGCCAGGCGGTGGGCACGAGGGCACCGGCCAGATCGGCGATGACGAGGACGAGCTCGGGAAACATCTCGGCGGGGCTGACGAAGACGTGCTCCGCGCGGTGCAGGGTGTCGCGCCAGGTCTCGTCGCTGATCACGACGAGGCCCTCGGCGAGGGCGGCCTCGCAGACCTGGTGGACCACTTCGGGAGGGGCGACGGTCGCGGTCGGGTCGTCCGGCACGGACAGCAGCAGGACGCGGGGGTGGCCCCCCTCGTCCCGCACCCGCCGGACGGTCTCCAGCAGGGCGTACGGGTCGGGGACGCCGCCGCACTCGGCGGGCGTGGGTACGTGGTAGCCGGACTGGGCGGCGCCGCCCAGGAGACGTACTTGTGGTGCCCACCAGGCGGGGCAGGGGCGGGGCAGCAGAACGTCTCCGCCGATGGCGGCCATCAGGGCGAAGAGGAGCGGGGGTGCGCCGGGGGCGGCGACGACGTGGCGCGGATCGACGTCGAGGCCGCGGCGGAGCCAGTGGCCGGTGGCGGCGACCCGGATGGCTTCGCCGCCGCCGGGGGGTTCGGGGGTGGTGCGGGTGGCGGCGGCGGCCAGGGCGGCGGCGAGCTCCGGGAGGACGGGGAGGCCGGGGGAGGGCGCGGGGGGTCCGTGCCGGACGCGGCCTTGGTCGTCCTGGGGGAGGGTCCGCTGCATGGGGGCCTCTGGGGGGTGGGGGTGGGGGTCCTGTTTTTTTGGGGGGCTGCTCGGGGGCGGCCCCCCATGGCCCTTTATAAGTGGGGTTGGGTGGGGGCGCACGGGGAGGTGGGGGGCGGCGTAGGTGGGCCATGGCGGAGGTGGGACGGGAGCGAGGGTCCGAGCGGGGTCGGGGGGCCGCCCCCCTTGCCCACCCGTCCCGCCCCCGGGGGGCGGCCCCGGTGCCCAAGGGGGGCGGGGGCGGGGAGGCGCCCCTTTAGGGGCGCGGGGAACTGCGCGACCAGCCACGACGCACCCGCACATCCCAACCCCCAGCCCCGCGGCCAGCGGTCTAGGGAAGGGGCGGGGAGGGGCACCTGCCCGCCGCAGGCGCGACACCGCTCGGTGACAGCGCGGGCCGCGCGCCCAGACCGGCGCCACGCGGCAGCAGAGCCATCCGGCGCAGCGGGAGAGTGGCCGCTCAGGTGGGAAGGGTCTGGCCTCGGGTTTGGACGATGGATTCGGCTATTTCGGCCAGTTTGCGGTTCGTGTCCTGCGAGACCCTCCGCAGGAAGTCGAACGCCTCCCCCTCGTCACACCTCAGCACATGCATCACGATCCCACTGGCCCGGTCGATCACCGCCCGCGACCGCATCGCCTGCGACAACTGCCCGACCTCCGTCAACGCCTCGTGGAACCGCCGCTCCCGCACCAGACTGGCCGTCGCCTGCTCCCCGAGGATGCCCGCCGCCCCGTGCTCCACGGCGGCCAGTCCCCCCGGCCGGAAGCTGTACAGGCTCAGCGTGACCTCGATGCCCGCCCGGCAGAACGGCAGCGTCAGGCTGGCCCGTACCCCCGAGTCGATCGCCAGGGCGCGGAACTCCGGCCACCTGTCGTCGGCGAGCAGATCGTCGGCGCCGACCGGTTCGCCCCGTTCCAGCGCGGCGGGAATGGGCCCCTCGCCCCGGTCGAGCTGTACGGAGGCGAGTGTGGCGAGGTCGGGATGGGTGGCCGCCGTACGGTCCCGTCCGCTGTGCATGAGTGTCGTCACGGCTCCGCAGCAGACCGCCGTGCACCGGGTGGACTGTTCCGCCAGGGTGCTCAGCGTGCGTGCGACGGAGACGGATTCCGGTGCCCGGCAGTCCGTTTCGGCTCGCATCACAGAGTGCCTCCTCGGTGTGCGGTTTCCCGCCGAACGGACCGCGAAACGGTGTCCGTGGCTAGGCTGATGCGCATGACGCAGCGGGACGAATTCGGCGAGGAACTGGCGGAGTTCGTCAGACGGGTGGCGGAGCTGAGCACCGCCCGCTCCCTGCCCGCGACGGAACACCTCGCGGCCCTGGACGCCTCGCTCATCGAACTCCAGTACGCGGTGGACGAGTTGTGGCCGCGCTACGAGCGGATGGCCCGGGGCACCACCACGGGCGACGAACCCCTCAGCGTCTCGGCGGTCGCCGACCGGCAGGAACGGCAGCTGCTCAAGGCCCTGTTCCAGCGGCTGCCGCTGGCCGTCGCACTGGTGGACCGCGACACCGTCGTACGGCGGATGAACTTCGCTGCCACCCATCTCACCGGCGTCCGCGCCGGTTACGCCACCGGCCGCCCGCTGGCACCGCTCCTCACGCCCGGCGACCGCGCCGCGTTCCGCTCGCAGACGGCGGCGGTGGCGCGCGGGGAGGGCGACCGCAGCGTGACCGTACGGCTCCAACAGCGGCCGACAGAAGCCCTGTTGGTGACACTGACGGCGCTGCGTCCGCCGGACGAACCCCACCCCGCGGTGCTGGTCACCTTCCAGTCCGGCGCACCCACCGGCCCCTCCCCCGCCCGTACGGAGACGGAGGACTCCGGCCGCCCCGTGCCCGTGCCCGACCTCTCCGAGGCGACCCGGCACGCGGAACTGCTCGGCCTCGTCGACGCGATGGCGACGGCCCTGCTGCGCACTCCCCCGGACGGCGGCCGGGAGGCCGTGCTGCACAGTGCGGCCGAGGTGCTGGCGGGCCGGTTCGCGGACTGGGTCGTGGTCGATCTGGCGGGCGGCGGCACGCTGCGCCGGATCGCGGTGCTCGGCGCCGCCGACGTACCACTCCGCGACGAACTCACCGCACAGGACCCGCACCGCTGCCCCCTGGTGATGGAGGCCGCCCGGGGCGCCTCCGGGGTGCTCCAGGTGCGCCCGGAGGACACCGACGGGTTCGGCCACGACGCGGCCGGGCTGCCGATGCTGGTGCGGGCGGCGGTCAGTTCGCTGGTGTGCGTTCCGCTGTCGGCGCCTGCGGACGGGCCGGCGGGGGCCGGTCAGGGCCCCGGCCCCGTGCAGGGGGTGCTGACGCTGTTTCGTACGGGAGCCCGGCAGGCGTTCTCCATGGCCGAGGGGCAGGCCGTGGACGTGATGGCACGTCATACGGCGCTGGCCGCCGCCGGCCGGAGCGATCGTCCCGGCCCCGACCGGCGGCCCGGCCGGCGGCGTTGACGCCCTCGCTCACGCCGCTTCCTTCAGCGCCTGCGCCCGCAGCTGGGTGCAGCACCTGGTGATCAGCCGCGACACGTGCATCTGGGACAGGCCGAGGTCCTCCGCGATGCTGCTCTGCGTCATGTCGCGGAAGAACCGCATGTAGAGGATCTTCCGTTCCCGCTCCGGGAGTTGACTCAGGCCGGGCTTGACGGACTCGCGGTCGACGATGACGTCCAGGGCGGGGTCGGCGGCTCCGATGGAGTCGATGAGGGAGTAGCCGTCCTCACTGCCGGGGAGCTCCGCGTCGAGGGAGAGCGCGGTGAAGGAGTCGAGCGCCTCCAGCCCGGACAGTGCCTCGGACTCGGTCATCTTGGCCTGTGCGGCGATCTCGGCGACCGTCGGGGAGCGCCCCACCATCGTCTGGGCCAGCTCCTGGTGCGCGGTACGCACCCGGTTGCGGAGGTCCTGGACGCGGCGCGGCACGTGCAGGGTCCACATGTGGTCGCGGAAGTGCCGTTTGATCTCGCCGGTGATCGTCGGTACGGCGAAGCTCTCGAAGGCGGACCCGTGTTCCGGGTCGTACCGGTCGACGGCCTTGACCAGCCCGAGCGCGGCCACCTGGCGCAGGTCCTCCAGCGATTCGCCCCGGTTGCGGAACCGGGCGGCCAGCCGCTCGGACATCGGCAGCCACGCGTTGACGATCTCCTGCCGGATCACCTCGCGTTCGTGCCCTTCGGGCAGCCTGACCAGCCGCTGGAACGCGGCGGCGGTGTCGGGGGCGTCGTCGTGCGGATGCTTTCCGTGCGTACGAGTGCGCATCGTGTGTTGCTCCCTGGAAACCTCGGAAACGGTGCTGACGGATGGGTGTCACCGCTGAGAGGGAGAGCAGCAGCCGGTAGTCCGCCGGTTCGCACGGCGCACGCCCGGAGCAGCTGTCACCGCTCCCACGGACGTGCCTCCGGTCCGAAGCACAGGGTTCGCCTGCCCTGGCGCACCCAGGGCAAACGGGGGATGGCGGAAGCTGTGACCGGCCGCACATCCGGCGGCCGGCCACAGCTCCGGCAGGAAGGAGCGGGAAGAAGAGGAGGAAGAGCAGGAAGAGCAGGAAGAGCCGGACCCGCGCGCGGCCTCAGCCCGGCCAGTAGCCGGTGATCCGGTGCACCACGGTGGCACCGCCGCGTTCCACGGCCGTACGTACGACGGCGAAGATCGCGCCCTCCACCGCGACCGCGGGCAGGATCTCGCGCCAGCGGCGCTCGCGGTCGAGTCCGTCCGGGGCGTCGTCCTCACCCGTGACGGCCTTCCAGGTCTTGCGGAACGCCGCACCGGCGAGCATGCCGCCCGCCATTCCGAAGATCATTCCCAGCGGCTTGTAGAGCACCTTGCCCACTTCGCACTCATCCCTTCGTTCGGCGGACGAGCGGGTCCGCCGGTTCGCCGTCCCGCGCCGCCGGTGGGGCGAGCAGGACGTCCTCCAGACGGCCGAGCGCGAGTATCGCGCCGAGCATGAACACGGGCAGCAGAACGGCCAGGAGCGCCATCGCTCCGTCCTTCCCTGGAACCACCTGGGAAATCAACTGGGAGCCACCTGGGGTGGATTCGGGGTCCGCTCCGGGCACGGATTCCGCGACCGCCGTCCCTGACGGCCGCAGATCCGCACCCGGAGCCCATCCCTATCCCAGTGGCCTTGCGGCCGCGATCCGGGTCCCCCGCCTCGCAGGGCCCAAACCCCCTGATCCCAAAGGATGTTGGAATCGGCCGCCCACGGGCCGCACCCGGAACGGGGCATGGCGGACCCGCCTGCGGGTACTCGGCGGCCCCACGGAATCCGCGACGCGAGGGAAGAGGCGGAGCGTCATGGCCCAGTTCGTACGGGAAGTCATGACGGCGGGGGTCGCGGCCGTACGGCCGGACGCCTCGCTCGTCGAGGCAGCCCAGTTGATGCGTGCGCAGGACGTCGGCGATGTCCTGGTGGCACAGGACAACCGGCTGATCGGGGTGCTCACCGACCGGGACATCACCCTCAGGGCGGTGGCGGACGGACTCGATCCGCTGGCCGTCGACGTCCGTTCGGTGTGCACCCCGGCCCCGGTGTCCGTCGGCCCCCACGACGAGATCGCGACGGCGGTACGGCTGATGCGCCAGTACGCGGTGCGCCGGCTGCCCGTCGCCGAGGACGGCCTGCCGCTGGGCGTGGTGAGCCTCGACGCCCTGCCGGGCGATGTCCTGCCGGGGGACGCCCTTCCGGGCAACGACGGTCAGCCGGGCAACGGCGGTCCACCGGGGAGCGAAGGCCGCTGAGGAGCCGTGCGAAGGACCTTGGTACCGGTTCGGACCGGCTCCGGCGGGTAACCGGGTGCCATGTCAGAGCCCTCTTCCCGTACCGCAGCCCATGCTTCCCACGCCTCTCACGCCACCACCCGTCGGATCGCCGACTGGCTGGCCGGTCGCGATCACGCCGTGTTCCAGGCCGTGGCCGCCCGCCACTGGCCTGGTGCCGACCGGGTGCTTCCCCGGCTGAGCCACAGCGCCAACCACGGGCTGCTGTGGTTCGGTGCGGCGGCCGGGATGGCCGCGTTCGGCGGCAGCACCCGCGCCCGCCGGGCCGCGATCCGCGGGGTGGCCTCGCTCGCGCTGGCGTCGGCGACCGTGAACACCGTCGGCAAGCGCTCCATACGCCGGACAAGGCCCGTACTGGACTCCGTACCGCTTATCCGGCAGCTGAAACGGCAGCCCATCACCACGTCGTTCCCGTCCGGGCACTCCGCGTCCGCCGCCGCGTTCGCGACCGGTGTCGCGCTGGAGTCCAAGGGCTGGGGCGCCGCCGTCGCACCCGTGGCGGGCGCGGTCGCGCTGTCCCGGATCTACACCGGCGCGCACTTCCCCAGTGACGTCCTGGTCGGTGCCGCGCTCGGCGTGGGCGCCGCCTTCGCCATACGCGGACTCGTGCCCACCCGCGACCAGTTGCCGTCGCCGGGACGGCCGCACACGGACGCGCCCAGGCTGCCCGCGGGCCAGGACCTGGTGGTCGTCGTCAACAAGGCTTCCGGCAGCGCCGCCGCCAAGGCCGCGCTCGTACGGGACGCCCTGCCCGACGCGGAGGTCCGCGAAGTCGATCCGGCGGACCTGTGCGCGGAGCTGGACAAGGCCGTCGCGCAGGGCCGCGCGCTCGGCGTCTGCGGCGGCGACGGCACGGTCAACCGGGCCGCGGTGGCCGCCGCCCGCGCCAAGGTCCCGCTCGCCGTCTTCCCCGGCGGCACCCTCAACCACTTCGCGTACGACCTGAACATCGAGACCGTGCAGGACACCTGCCGCGCGGTGGAGGCGGGCGACGCGGTCAAGGTGGACCTGGGGCGCTTCACCCCGGGCCCGAACCCCGACGGCTCCCCCAGCTACTTCCTCAACACCTTCAGCCTGGGCGTCTACCCGGAGATGGTCCGCATCCGCGAGCACTGGTCGCCGCGCATCGGCGGCTGGCCGGCCGGTGTACTGGCCGCGTACGAAGTGCTGCGCAGGGAGCGGCCGTTGAAGGCCGAGGTGCGCGGGAAGAACCGCGGGATGTGGATGCTGTTCGCCGGGAACGGGCTGTACCAGCGGATGGGGCCGACGCCGGGCCGCCGCTTCGATCTCGCGGACGGCCTGCTCGATGTCCGCGTGGTGCACGGCGGACGGCTGCCGGGGCTGCGGCTCGTGCTGGCCGCGCTGTCCGGGCCGCTGAGCCGGTCGCCCTTCCACGCGGCGGGCCGGATGCGGCGGGTGCGGATCGCGGGCCTGGAGCCGGGGACGCCGCTGGCGTACGACGGCGAGGTCGCCGAAGCCCCGTCCGCCTTCGTCGTCGACAAGTGGGACGAGGCACTCACCGTGTACCGGCCGCTGCCTACCGCCCAGACGGCTCTGTAGACCCCTGCTGAGGCTCCCCCGGTACGAGTTCGCCGTCGGCGCCCTCGTCCGTGGGAGCCTCCGTCACGTCGAGGAAGACCTGGTCGGCCTCCGGCCACTTCTTCCGTATGTGCTGCTTGATCCGTTCGGAGACCAGCTCGACCTGCTCGCTGTCCAGGCCGGGCATCAGGTCGATACGGGCCGCCACGAGGGTGGACTCCATGCCCAGACGCATGGTGAGCAGGGCCGCGACCCGGTCGATCTCGGGCTGCTCGTCCAGCAGGTCGCGGATGCCGTCGCGCAGTTCAGGGTCGACGGCCTCGCCGATGAGCTGGGCGCGGGCTTCGGAGCCGAGCCGGTAGGCCACGTACACCAGAAGCAGTCCGATGGTGAGCGAGGCGGCGGCCTCGTACGCGATCTGCCCGGTCAGCATGTGGGCGACCATCCCGGCCATGGCGACGAGGACGCCGACGACGGCGGTGGAGTCCTCGGCGACGACGGTGCGCAGCGCCGGATCCTTGCCGAGCCCCTTGCCTGGCTGCTTGCGGACCTGCCACAGGGCGCGGACGAGGGAGGTCCCCTCGGCGACGAGTGCGACGAAGAGGACGATCAGCCCGGCGACGTAACCGCTGGTGGCTTCCGCCTTCGGAGGCTTGGTCAGGGCTTCGACGCCCTGGAAGAAGGAGAAGCCGGCGCCGAGCACGAAGATGCCGACGGCGGCGAGCAGCGACCAGAAGTACCGCTCCTTGCCGTAGCCGAAGGGGTGCTGGCGGTCGGCGGGGCGGCGGCTGCGGCGCAGGGCGGCCAGTAGGAAGACCTCGTTGATGCTGTCGGCGACGGAGTGCGCCGCCTCGGACAGCAGGGCGGGCGAGGACGCGACGAGGCCGCCGATCCCCTTGGCGACGGCGATGAGCAGATTGGCCGCGAGGGCGACGAGGATGGTGATCCGGGTCTTGCGGTCGCCCGAGCCCTTCGCGGCCGGCCCGTCGTCGGATGATGCGTCGGATGCGTCGGATGTATCAGGCGTATCAGGTGTATCGGATGCATCAGGTGTATCGGGGGTGGAGTTCTCGGTCACCGTCGTCAGTTCCGTGGCAGCAGGGGGCCGAGCGGGCCCAGGTCGATGTTGAGGTCCTCCGGCTCCAGTCCGAACTTGTCGCGCAGGATGCCCATCCGGTCCTCCAGGAGCATCAGCGTCATGCCGATGCGCTCTTCCTGATCCTCGGTGAGCTCCCCGGTGTCCACGCGGCGCAACGCCTGGCGTTCCATCAGCTGGCGGAGGAGCTCGACCACGGTGAGGACGAGTTTCACCAGGTCGCGTTCGACGGTGTCGGCGTCGAGCTCGACCCGGCGGCGGGTCGTGTCGGCGGTCGCGGGGGTGCGGTCTTCGGTGGTCGCGGAGGTGAGGCTCTCGACGGCGGCGGACGTGAGGTCCTCGGCGGTGAGCTCCTCGGCGGTCGCGGGTGTGAGGTCTTCGGTGGTCATCGGAGCTCCTCGAAGGGGGACGGCACGTTCTCGCTGACGGAGCTGATGAGCGCGTTGAGGTCGATGCGTACGAGATCGACGTCCGCGATCCGCAGGGTCAGGTCCCCGGCCAGCACCACCCCGCCCGCGAGCAGCCGGTCGAGCAGGTCCACGAGGGCGATCTCGCGCTGGGCGAGCGCGTCGACGTCGTGGTCGTCGGTGAAGTGGCTCATGCCGGCTCCCCCTTCGGTTCCTCCTCCTCCATGTCCGCGCTTTCCGCGATGTCCGCGATGTCCGCGAAGGAGTACGGGGCCCACGGCCCGGTGAGTTCGACCTGGACGCCTGCGCCGTCATCGCCCTCGGGCGTGAGCGCGCGCACCCGCTCGACGAAGGCCTCGGCTTCCGTACGGGGCACCAGGTAGGCGGCGTTGAGTACGTTCTGCCCGCTGTGGCCGGACAGCCGACCGTCCTGGAGGCGGTGCAGCGTCGCGTGTTCGGCACGCTGCGAGAGCTCGGTGTGGAGCCGTCGGCAGAGTGCGTCCGCCCGCTTCGACGCGCTCTCGCGGGTGCGGCGCTGGGCCAGCCGCCGCTGGAGGTAGCTGCGGCCTGCGCCGGGGGCGTCCGCGCTCGGGGCGGGGGCCTCCTGGGCGGCGGCTTCCGCGGCCGGGGCGGGCGCGGGGTTCTCGGCGTACACCTTGACCCCCCACTCGACCCGCCCCTCCAGCCGGTCCAGCGTCGCGGCGAAACGCTGGTGTCCCGACTCCAGGAGCCGCCGCACCCCGCTGTCGTCGCGGCACACGGTCGCGAGGCGCAGCGGGAGCGGGCTGGTCACGGTGGTCAGGGCGGTGACGACGTTCTGGTGCGTGCGCGCGGTGGCGGCGAGCCAGTCGAGGTCTTCGAGGTGGGCCTTGAGCGGCGCCTCGTCGAAGTCGGCGGCGGGCACCGGGCTGACCACGGCGACCAGGTCGCCGTGGCGCAGCAACCGGGGCGGTTCGCCGTCCAGGCCGCGCCCGCCCTCCTCGGGGACGACCCCGTCGAAGGGGCGGGTGACGGCGTAGACGTAGCGGAGCTCCTCCTGGGGAACCCGGCCGTCCTTGCCCGTGCTGTCCGTGGTGGCTGTCATGCCTCTTCTGTGTTCCCGTCAGGAGCGGATTCAAGCTCCCGCTCGCGCCTCTTGGGCTTGCCTTGGGTCCGGTCGCCCCCGCTCCCGGCGTCGACCGACTTCGTGTCGGCCGCTTCCAGGTCGGCGATCCGGCGCTTGAGGCGTTCGTTCTCGGCGGCGATCTCGCGGCGCCTGGCGCCGGAGGAGAGCGACGGGTCGTCCTCCCACCAGTCGATGCCCATCTCCTTGGCCTTGTCGACCGAGGCGACGATCAGACGGAGTTTGATGGTGAGGAGCTCGATGTCGAGGAGATTGATCTTGATGTCTCCTGCGATGACCACGCCCTTGTCGAGTACGCGTTCCAGGATGTCGGCGAGGTTGGCCCCGCCTCCGGAACCGTACGGGTCGGGCATTCTGGCGGCGGTCGTCATCGGCGGCCCCGGTTCCCGGACTCGGCGTACTCGCGCTGCTTGCGGGAGTCGGCGTCCTCCTCGCCGGGGGCCTCGGAGCCCTCGACGAGTTCGGCGTCCTCGTACTCGGCCTCCGGCTCGCCCTCTTCCTCTTCCTCGTCGCCCTCGTCCACGTACTCGGCCTCGGGCTCGTCCTCGGGCTCTTCCTCGCCTTCTTCCTCTTCGTCGTACTCGCCCTCGGGCTCGCCGTCGTCGAGCTCGTCAGGCTCGTCGTGCTCGTCGCCCTCTTCGTACTCGCCCTCGGCCTCGTGCTCCGCCTCGTGCTCGTCGTCGGGGTTCTCGTCGTCCGGCTCGTCCTGGCCGTCCTGGCCGTCGTGCTCGCCGGCCGCCCGCTGTTCCTCCTCGGCGCGGGCCTCTTCCTCCTCGGCGATGGCGTCCTCGTGGGTCTTGACGACTTCGCCGTCCTCGATCTCGCCGCGCCAGCCGTCGTCGATGTCGCCCTTCATGGAGATGTGCCTGGCGTAGTTCTTGAGGTCGAGCCTGGCCCGCCGGCCCTGGGCGCGCCAGATGTTGCCGGTGCGCTCGAACAGCCCCTTGGGGTAGTACTCGATGACCAGCAGGACGCGGGTGATGTTGTCGCCCAGCGGGTGGAAGGTGACGACGCCCTTGGTGGTGCCCTTGGCGCCCTCGGAGGTCCAGGAGATGCGCGCGTCCGGCACCTGCTGGGTGGTGTGCGCCTTCCAGCTGCGGTTGGACCAGAAGACCTTGAGCTTCCAGTCGGAGCTGGTGTCGTCGGCGGTGGTGGCGCTCTTGACGCCCTTGGCGAAGCTGGAGAAGTCCTCGTAGCGGGTCCACTGGTCGTACGCGACCCGGACGGGCACGCCGACGTCGACGGTCTCCAGGATCACGATCGGCCTGCCCCCGCCGCCGCCCTTCTTCCGCTTGCCCTTGCCACCGCCGAACAGCCCGGACACCGCGTCCTTCGCCTTGTCCTTGAGGTGGCCGGCGCCGAGTTCGACGGCGCTGCGCACCGGGCCCTTCCCCTCGGCCAGTTTGCGGCCGCCGTCCAGGGCCAGCTTGGCGAAGCCCGGGCTGTTGCCCTCGGCTATGTCGGTGAGCTTGGCGGTGGACTGGCCCAGCTTGCGGCCCGCGCCCACCAGGAGGCGTTCGGCCTGGGCGGCCAGGTACGCCTGGAACTCCTCCTTCAGCCGGTCGGTGATCTCGCTGTCCGGCTTCAGGGCGCCGGTGAGGCCCTTGGTCGTGTCCTTGACGTCAGCCACGGTTCCGGCCTCCCCTCGATGCGGTCTTCTTCGCGGTTCCGGCCGTCTTCTTGGCGGTGCCGGAAGCGGTCTTGCGCGCCGTCCCGGACGCGGTCTTGCGCGCGGTGCCGGAGGCGGTCTTCTTCGCGTTGTCGGCGCCGGAGCCCGACGCGGTCTTCTTGGCCGTACGGGTGCCGGAGCCCGACGAGCGGGAGCCGGACGAACGGGAGCCGGAACCGGAACCGGACGAGCGGGAGCTTGAGCGGGAGGCACCGGAGCCGGAGGAACCGGAGCCCGACGACTCCGCCCTCTTTCGGGTCTGCCGCCGGGGCCGCTCGCGCTCCTCCGACTGCTCCTCGGGCTCCTCGTCGTACTCCTCGTCCTGGCCCTTGTCCTGGTCCTTCAGGCTGGTGATGTCGGGCACCACGCCCGCGACCTTGTCCTGCACATTGAGCGTACGGTCGTGCAACCGGTCCGCCAGTCCGCCCAGTTGGCGGTTGATGATCGCCCCGGTGGCCGCGGTGCCGACGCCGCGCAGGTCCTCGCGCAGCTGGTCGCCCAGCTCCTTGAACTGCGGGTTGTTCTGCAACTGGGAGGACGCGAAGTCCATCAGGGCCTTCGGGCTCAGCTGCAGCTTCTTGCCCGCGACGAACGTGCCGACGGCGAAGGCGAACTTGAGCTTCTTCGTCCGTCCCAGCAGATAGCCCGCTCCTACCGCGAGCCCCAGGCCGAGCCTGTTGTTCATGGCGATCCTGCTTTCCGGTTCGAGTTCATGTGCTCCAGCCGGTCCAGGAGCTCGTCCTCCCGGCGGTCGAATTCGGCCTCGTCGATCTCGCCGGATTCGAGGAGCCCTTCAAGACGGCGGAGTTCACCCTGGATGGCCGCCGGGTCGTAGTACTGCTTCTCCGCCTCCGCGACCACCTGCCGCAGCACCCAGCCGGTGCCGCGGACAGGGGCCAGCGGAAGCAGGAGCAGCTCTCCCAGGAGACCCATGGATTCCTTCTCTCACTCCACGAAGCTGTACGGCGGCAGCGGCCCGTTGACCTGGAGCACCAGATGCGGGGCCTCGCGCTGGAGCGCGTCCACCGCGTCGCTGAACGAGGCGGCGTCCTCACGCCCCACCAGGAAGGACACGTTGGCCAGCCAGCCGGTGCTCTCGGGCCCCGGGCTGACGTCGAGCGCGACACCTTCCAGCGCCTGGCGCACCAGCGCGGCGTCCTGCTTCTCGCGCTGCTGCACGGCGGCGACGACGCGCTCGCCCAGGTGCAGCTTCTGCTCGTAACTGCCGCCGCCTGCCGCCCTGTTGGCCTCGTTGAGGGTGCGCAGTTCGGCGTTCTCGGCCAGTACGTGGTGGAGTACGGCCTCTTCGTCGTGGGTCGCCTTGACGTTGTACTCGACCTTGCCCTCCAGGGCGTCGAGCCGCTCCAGGTAGTGCTTCTCGCGCTCGGCGAGGACGGTGTTCACCGCGTCGTCGTCGGGCGAGACGCTGCCGAAGCGCATGGGCAGTACGGCGCCGCTCGCGCCGGCCTCGGACAGCACGCTCTGGTGGGCGAGCAGGTCGCGGCGCTTGGGCCGCAGGTCCTCGGGGGCCTCGCTGACGACGGCGGTCAGTTCGCCGGTACGGATGAGGCGCACGGGCCGGGGCGGATCGCCGACGCCGCCCATCTTCTCCGGGAGTCCGGGGTGGGCCGCCCTCGTGATGCCGTAGACGTACGTGCTCATTCCTGCTCCTCCTTCCGGCGGGTGGTCGTCCGCCGGGCCCGCGCCTTCGGCTGGCTGCTCTCTTCACGCGCCTGCTGGAACGCGCCGGATATCGTCTCGGCGGCACCGGACAGGGCGCCCTTGGTCTTGCCGGACGCGCCCTTCTCCACCATGTCGCCGGTGATGTCGGTGAGACCGGACGGCTTCTTGGCGCCGGTCTCCAGGTCGAGGCGGTTGCACGCCTCGGCGAAGCGCAGATACGTGTCGACGCTCGCCACCACGACACGGATGTCGATCTTCAGGATCTCGATGCCGACCAGGGAGACGCGGACGAACGCGTCGATGACGAGTCCCCGGTCGAGGACGAGTTCTAGGACGTCGTAGAGGCCACTGGTACCGCCGCCGCCTCCACCTTGCTGTGCCGGAACTACGGTCATTGGGAACGGTCCTCCTTCTCTGATTGCCGGTTCTGTCTGCCGGCCGCTACTTCTTGTCGGCCCGGCCGCGCTCGTAACGGCCGACGCGGCGGTATCCGGTCAGCTCGCCGTCGGGGTCGAGTTGGACCTCGTACGAGGCGAGCAGGCTCATGGTGTCGGGGACGCGCTCAAGTTCGAGCACCTCGACCCTCAGCACCCAGCCGTCCTCCGTCTGTTCGAAGGAGGACACGGATTCCGCGGTCATTCCGGTGAGTTCCGAAATCTGCTCCCGGGCGGCCCGCAGCACTTGCATGGGCCCGGGTTTACGCGCGGGTTTCCGCGCTGATTTCGAAGCACCGCGCTCTTCTTCGCCGCGCGGTTCGCGCTGTTCGTCGTCGGCTTCGGGGTTTTCATCGGCCTCGGTCTTGGCCTTGGCGGGTGATTTCCTGGGGGTGTTCTCTGAAGTATTTGCCATGTCAGCCTCGGTGGTGCGGGTAACCCGACTCGTCTGGAGCAAACCCTCATCGGCCGAGCGTTGTTCGATTCGGCGTGGGGTACCCGTCGCGCCATGACAACAACAGACAGCAGGGAGTTCCCGGAGGTCCGCACGCGCATTCCGGCGCGGCTGGACCGGCTGCCATGGTCCCCCTGGCACTGGAGGATCATCATCGGCCTCGGCACGGTGTGGATCCTCGATGGCCTGGAAGTGACCATCGTCGGCAATATCGTCGTCCGCCTCGCCGAAGAGGGCAGCGGCATCGAGATCACGACCGCACAAGTGACGACGACGGCCGCCGCGCTGTATGTCGCGGGTGCTTGTGCGGGTGCGTTGTTCTTCGGCCGTCTCACCGACCTCTACGGCCGCAAAAAACTCTTCATCATCACGCTCGCCGTCTATCTGGCGGCGACCGCGGCGACCGCACTGGCCGAATCGGCCTGGTTCTTCTTCGTGTGCCGGTTCATCACCGGATTCGGAATCGGCGGCGAATACGCGGCGATCAACTCGGCCATCGACGAACTGATCCCGAGCAGGTTGCGCGGCCGTATCGACCTGATCATCAACGGTACGTTCTGGGCCGGCGCGGCACTGGGCGCGCTGGCGTCGGTGGCACTGCTCGACACGGACCTCTTCCCCAAGGACGTGGGCTGGCGGCTCGCGTTCGCGATCGGGGTGGTGCTCGGGCTGGTGATCCTGCTCGTACGGCGCCATGTGCCGGAGAGCCCGAGGTGGCTGATGGTGCACGGCCGGTCCCAGGAGGCGGACCGGATCGTCTCCGCGGTGGAGCAGAAGGTCGCCGACGAGACGGGCGAGCGGCTGCCGGAGCCGGAGGAGGAGATCACCGTCAGGCAGCGCGGCTCCGTCGGCTTCCTGGAGATCATGCGGACGGTCTTCTCGCAGTACCGCAAGCGGGCGATCCTGGGCCTGTCGCTCTTCATCGGGCAGGCGTTCCTCTACAACTCGATCACCTTCGGGTACGCGGTCATCCTGGACAAGTTCTTCGGCGTGGGCACCGGATCCGCGGCGTACTACTTCGCGGTCATCGCGGTAGGCAACCTGCTGGGGCCGCTGGTCCTGGGCCACTTCTTCGACTCGGTGGGCCGGGTGCCGATGATCGCCGGGACATACATCCTGTCGGGGCTGCTGCTGTTCGGCACGGCGATGCTGTTCCAGAACAGGATGCTCACGGCAACGACGATGACGGCGTGCTGGTGCGTCGTTCTCTTCTTCGCCTCCGCCGGAGCGAGCTCGGCGTACCTGACGGTGAGCGAGGTCTTTCCGCTGGAGACGCGGGCGATGTGCATCTCGTTCTTCTACGCGGTGGGCACGGCCCTGGGCGGCATCACCGGCCCGATCCTCTTCAACGGCTTGGTGAGCAGCGGCAAGCCGGGCGACACGACACTGGCGTTCTGCATCGGAGCGGGACTGATGGTGGCGGCGGGCCTGGTGGAGTCAGTACTGGGCGTAAAAAGCGAAAGGAAAAGCCTGGAATCCATCGCAGCCCCACTGAGCGCGGTGACAGGCACCAAGAGCAACTAGACAGCAGTTCCCAAGGGCGCGCGGCTACGCCCCCGCCCCTTAGGGCGGGCCCCGCCGAGCCCCCTTGGGCGGCGGGGCCGCCCCCCGGGGGCGGAACGGGCGGGCAAGGGGGCGGCCCCCGGCGGAGCCGAACACCCCGCCCCCGCCCCACCTCCGCCATGGCCCCCCACCCCACCGCCAAGCAAGCCAGGTCAGCGGACCACAGCCTTCTCCACCAGCAGACGAGCCGCCGCCGCAATCGACTCCCCATCAATCCCCGCCCCGTACAACTGCTCCTCAGGCGTCGCCGACCCCGCCATGGACGAAACCGCCAACCGCACCAGCCGAGGCACAGGCCGCCCGTCGGCAAACGCCTCGGCCACCGCGTCCCCGAGCCCACCCTCCGGATGGTGGTCCTCCACCGTCATCAGACACCCGGTCTCCTCCGCCGCCGTCCACAACGTCTGCGCATCCACCGGCTTGACGGAGTACAGATCGACGACCCGTACGGCGATGTCCTCCGCGGCCAGCAGATCCGCCGCCGCCAGCGCCTCGTGGACCGTCGTCCCGGCCGCGACCAGGGTCAGCCGGTCCCGCTCACCCTGCCGCAGCACCTTGGACCCGCCCACCGGGAACTCCTCGTCGGGACCGTAGATGACATCGCTCTTGCCCCTGGCGGTGCGCAGGTAGCGGATGCCACTGAGGTCGGCCATGGCCGCGACCAGCTTCGCGGTCTGGTTGGCGTCGCACGGGCACAGCACGATGCTGCCGTGCACGGCGCGCATCATCGCCAGGTCCTCCAGGCCCATCTGGGAGGGCCCGTCCTCACCGATGGCGACCCCGGCGTGCGAGCCGACCACATTGAGGCCGGCCCGGCTGATGGCCGCCATCCGCAGGAAGTCGTGGGCGCGGGTGAGGAAGGCGGCGAAGGTGGCGACGTACGGCACATGGCCGCGCACCTGCATGCCGACGCCCGCCGCGACGAGGAGCTGCTCGGCGATGTAGCACTCGAAGTAGCGGTCGGGGTGTTCCTCGGCGAAGTACTCGGCCCTGGTCGAGTCGCCGACCTCGCCGTCCAGGACGACCACGTCGCCGCGCGCCGAACCGAGCGCGGTGAGCGCCTTGCCGAACGCGTCGCGGGTGGCGACCTGCTCGCCGCCCCGGGCGGCGGTCTCGAAGCGCGGCAGTGTCAGGTGCCCACTGGGCACCGCGTGCAGGGTGCGGGCCGCCGTCGGCTTGGCGACGTCGACGTGCGCCGCCCGTACGCCGCCGAGTTCGGCGATGGCCGCGGTGGCGTCGGAGAGCGGTTTGCCGTGCTTGCCCTCCTGGTCGGCGACCTCGCTGACGCCCTTGCCCTTGACGGTGCGCGCGAGGATCGCGGTGGGCTGCCCCTGGGTCGAACGGGCTTCTCCGTAGGCCCTGTTGACGGCCTCGGCGTCGTGTCCGTCGACCTCGACGGTGTGCCAGCCGAACGCGCTGAGGCGGCGGGCGTACGCGTCCAGGTCGCCGCCGTGCCGGGTGGCGCCGCGCTGGCCGAGCCGGTTGACGTCCACGATCAGGGTGAGGTTGTCGAGCTGTTCGGCGGCTGCGTGCTCGACGGCCTCCCACACCGAGCCCTCGGCCATCTCGCTGTCGCCGCTGAGCACGTACACCCGGTAGGGGACCCGGTCCAGCCGCTTCCCGGCGAGCGCCACACCGACCCCGATCGGCAGCCCCTGCCCGAGCGAGCCGGTCGCCACGTCCACCCAGGGCAGGCGCGGCGTCGGATGTCCTTCGAGGCGGCTGCCCCGGCTGCGGAAGGTCAGCAGTTCCTCGTCGGTGATCGCACCGGCCGCCCGGTAGAGGGCGTAGAGGAGGGGCGAGGCGTGGCCCTTGGAGAGGATCAGGTGGTCGTTGCCCGGGTGGTCGGGGCGGTCGAAGTCGTAGCGGAGGTGGTTCGCCAGGAGTACGGCGGCGAGTTCGGCGGCGGACATCGAAGAGGTCGCGTGTCCGGACCCGGCCGCGTCCGTGGCGCGGACCGAGTCGACCCTCAACTGCTGGGCGAGTTCGGTGAGTTCTGCGGTGTTGAGACCTTCGGCGGGCATGTCTCTCCTCTGCTGTACGGGTGTTGCTGTACGTGGTCGGTGGTTTCGCGGCGCCGCCGTTGCTCAGTCCCCGCTCCTGCGGTCCTGCTGGCGCGGCACCCTCGCCAGCTCGGGCGCCGAGGTGTCCAGCGGCACCGACCAGGACCGGACCAGCCCCAACTGGACCGCCTGGCGCGGCAGTACGGCGTCGAGCGCCCAGTCGGCGGCGACCCGGACCCGGTTCCCCGGCATCGCGGCGAGGTGGTAGCCACGGGTGACCGCCCCGGCGAGCGGCCCGGACAGCGGAACCCCGAGCGGGTTCGCGCCGGCCTTGACCCCGCCCAGGTCGACCACGAAACCGAGGTCGTGGTGCTGGTAACGCTTCATCTCCGGGGCGCCCAGGCCGAGCGAGACGGCGACGTTGTGGCCGCACACCTTGCCCTGGCGTGCTGCGTGCTGCGCCGTCATCGGGGTGAACTCCCCCGGCCGGGTCAGGTCGGGCACGGCGGCGGCGTCACCGCACGCGAAGATTTCCGGGCGGCCCGGCACGCCCAGGTGCGGGTCGACGAGCAGCCGTCCGCGTTCGACGGACAGGCCGAGGGCGGAGACCAGCGGGTCGGGCCGTACCCCCACGCACCAGATGAGCGAGCGGGTCGGCACGAACTCGCCGTCGTCGAGGTGCACTCCGCGCGCGGTGGCCTCCTTCACCGACGTCCCGGTGCGTACGTCGACGCCGCGCTCGCGCAGCACCTTGTCGGCGGTGCGGGAGAGCCGTTCGTCGAGTTCGGGCAGGACCCGCCCGGCGATGTCGAGGAGCAGCCAGCGCGGGCGCCGTTGCGGGGTGCCGTCGCCCCGGCCGCGTACCAGGGCGTCGGTGAACATCGCTCCGTGTGCGGCGACCTCGACGCCGGTGTAGCCCGCGCCGACGACCACGAAGGTGCGGCGCGAGGCGGCCTCTGCGGGGTCGTCGCACCCGGTGGACAGTTCGATCTGCCGGGTGAGGTGGTCGCGCAGGTACAGCGCCTCGGGCAGGCCGCGGAAGCCGTGGGCGTACTCGGTGACTCCCGGTATGGGCAGCAGTTTGTTGACGCTGCCGACGGCCAGGACGAGCCGGTCGTACGGCAGTTCACCGGCCTGCCCCTCGGGGTCGGTGTAGTGCACCCGGCGTTCCGCGAGGTCGACGTGTCCGGCCTCGCCCAGGACCAGGCGTACGCCCGGCAGGGTGGCGGTGAGCGAGACGCTGACCCGGCGGGGTTCCAGGATTCCGGCGGCGACCTGGGGCAGCAGCGGCAGGTAGAGGAAGTAGTCGGTGGGGTTGAGCAGCACGATCTCGGCGCGGCCCTGGGTCTGCCGGGAGAGGGTGCGGGCGGTCTGGTGCCCGGCGAACCCGCCGCCGACGACCACGACGCGGGGGCGGCGCCCCGGCCTGCTTCCCGAGCGGTGCGGGGAAGGGTTCGGGGACGGGCTCGCGGAAGGGTTCGCGGAGTGGTGCGCGGAATGGTTCCCGGGACTGTTCACGTTCGACTCCCCTGCGGACGGCTGCGGCGGGCGGCGACCAGTCCCGCGTGCCCGGGGCGGGCCGGGCCAAACACCGTGATCGGGGTGTTTCCGGACGTCACCGCGGGTTACCCGGAGCAGAGGCAGCACATCCCTGCGGAATCGGAAGGCGCGCCCCTCATGACCGAATTCGGCTACTTCCTCTCGTGCGAGGAGTTCGGCCCGGCCGAGCTGGTGGAACAGGCCAGGATGGCCGAGCAGGCGGGCTTCAAGGCCCTGTGGATCTCCGACCACTTCCACCCGTGGAACGGCGAGCAGGGGCAGAGCCCGTTCGTGTGGTCGGTGATCGGCGCGCTGTCGGAGGCAGTGTCGTTGCCGGTGCAGACGGCGGTGACCTGCCCGACGGTACGGATGCACCCGGCGATCGTGGCGCACGCCGCGGCCACCGCCGCGGTCCAGCTCGGCGGCCGGTTCCGGCTCGGCGTGGGCAGCGGCGAGGCGCTCAACGAGCACATCATGGGCGGCCCCTGGCCGAGCGCCCGGGTCCGCCTCGACATGCTCGAAGAGGCCGTCCAGCTGATCCGCAACCTCTTCGACGGCAACGAGGTAAGCCACGACGGCAAGCACTACCGGCTGGAGAACGCCCGCCTCTACACCGTCCCCGACGAGCCCGTCCCGATCGACGTCTCCGCCTTCGGCCCCCGGGCGATGGCCCTCGCGTCCCGGATCGGCGACGGCCTGATCACCATGAAGCCGGACGAGGGCGCGGTGACCCGGTTCCGCAAGGGCGGCGGCGGGGCGAAGCCGGTGAGCGGCGGCTACAAGGTCTGCTACGGCCCGGACCGTGCGGCGGCCGTCGACACCGCGCACCGCCTGTGGCCGAACGAGCAACTGCCCGGCGAGCTGGGCCAAGTACTTTCCACGCCCCGGCACTTCGAGCAGGTTTCACAGCTCGTCACCAAGGACATGGTGGCTTCGAAGGTGGTGTGCGGCGATGACATCGACGCGCACGTGGGGCGCCTCCAGGCCCATGCCGACGCGGGTTTCGACCGGGTGTTCGTGCACCAGATCGGTCCCGACCAGCGCGGATTCTTCGACTTCTACCGCACCAAGGTGCTGCCCCAGGTTCAGGAGCCCTGAGATGAGGCTGACCCAGGACGCCCACCGGCCGGACCCCGCCTGGCGCCCGACGCTGCGCACCCGGCTCTCCCACCTCCTCGCCCGCATCCGGTCCGTCGTCCTGCGGCGGCGGAACGCTTGACGGGGCCGTGACACCGTGAACGCTTCGGACACCGCACCCGGACCCGGCCGGCTCGCCCTGGAACAGGTGACGGTGACCTGCTTCTCGGTCCCCACCGACGCCCCCGAGGCGGACTCCACGCTCCACTGGGAGAGCACCCCCGTGGTCGTGGTCGAGGTGCGGTCATCGGAGTGCGTGTACGGCACCGGCTGGACGTACGCGCCCACCGCCGTCGCCACCCTGATCGCCCACGACCTGGCCCCGCTGCTGCTCGGTCTGGACGTCTTCGACATACCGGCGGCGCACGAGACGATGTGCCGCACGGTGCGCGACCGCGGCGGGCCGGGCCTCACCTCGGCGGCGATCTCGGCGCTCGACCTCGCCCTGTGGGATCTCAAGGCCCGGCTGCTGGGGCTGCCGCTGGTCCGGCTGCTCGGTGCGGCCAGGGAGGCGGTGCCGGTGTACGGCAGCGGCGGGTTCACCACGTACCACGACACGCATCTCGCCTCCCAGCTCGCCGGGTGGGTGCACGGCCAGGGCATCGACCGCGTCAAGATCCGGATCGGCGAGGCCCGGGGGCGGGCCGCGGTCCGCGACCTGGACCGGACCCGGTTGGCGCGCGAAGTGATCGGCGCGCAGGCGGAGTTGTACGTGGATGCGAGCGGCGGCTACACCCGCAAGCAGGCGGTACGGATCGGTGGTCCGCTCGCCGAGTACGGGGTGGGGTGGTTCGAGGAACCGGTCCCCCCGGCGGACCTGACGGGGCTCCGGGTGGTGCGGGACGCGGTGGTGTCGGACGTGGCGGCGGGCGCGCACGGCGGCGAACTGGCGCTCTTCGCACGGATGGTGACGTCGGGCTCCGTCGACTGCCTGGTGCTGGACGCGACCCGGTGCGGGGGCCCGACGGACTTCCTGCGCGCCGCCGCCCTCGCCCAGGCGCACGGCCTGGAGGTCTCCACGCGCGGCGCCCCGCACGCGCACGCGCATCTGGCGGCGGCCGTGCCCAATCTGCGGCACGTGGAGTGGTTCCACGACCACGTACGGGTGGAGTCGATGTTCTTCGACGGGGTGCTGGACCCTTCGGGCGGTTCCCTGCGGGTCAACTCGGGTGCCCCCGGGCACGGCCTGACGTTCCGTCACGAGGAGGCGGAGCCGTACCGGGTGGCGTGACCGGCGGGGGAAGGGCGAGAAAGAGTCAGGCCGCCCAGGGCACCCGGCAGACGTGCGGTCCCGAACCCTCCGGGCACAGGCCGTGCAGCACGGCCTTGCGGACCGCCCGCCAGGTCTTCAGCGAGCACTCCAACCGGAGGCGCAGTTTCACCGGTTCGCGGGCGCCGCTGTCCTGGCCCGGGTGCTCGATGGCCCACTGCTCGGCCAGGAAGTCGTACGCGTCGGCGAGGTCCTCCCCCCGGAGGACGGCGTAAGCGGTGATCCGGGCGCTCCGCGGCGGCCGTACTGCATCGCGCACGCGGTCCTTGACCCAGTCGAGCCCTTCCTCGTCCGCGTACAGACTGAAGCCCATGGTGCGCTTCTTCATGCCACCCACTTCACACGTCCCACTTCACACGTCCCGCTTCACATGTCACACGTCTTCGATCTCTCGAATGCGCACCCCGTCGCACTCGCTCCCGGACAGGAACACTGCCATCGCGCTCCCCTCCTCCGCGACCTCTTTACGGGCGGCCCGGCCGAGGCGGACGAACGGCGACACGACGACGGTGCCGGTGCCGGCCTCGACGTCCCAGGTCGCGGCGACCCGCCCGTCGACGAGGACGGCCCGTTTGCCGTCCACCGAGAGGCCCTTGTGCGCGTCGTCGATGATCCGGCTGCGGTCCTGGTAGCCGAGGATGGCGTTGTCGAAGGCGGGCAGGAACCGCACGGGGGCCGGAGTGCCGGGGTCCGGACGCGGTGCGCCGGGCAGGTCGAGGAGTACGCGGCCCCGCTCGTCGCGGAAGGTGACCAGCTCGTCCCGCAGGGCGGCGACGGCGGCGGGCAGCCCGGCGAGCCCGCACCAGGCGCGCAGGTCGGCGGAGGCGGCGGGACCGTACGCGGCCAGATAGCGCCGTACGAGCTCCTGGCCCACCGGGTCGGCGGGGTCGCCGGACAGCGGTTCGGCTTCCTGCCCCAGCCAGTCGGCGAACGGCAGGTTGCGCACCCCCGCCCTGGTCCGCCACAGTCCGCGCGGCGGCAGCTGCACCATGGGGATGAGGGCGGCCACCAGCGACTCCCCCAGCGGGCGCCGCGAGGTGTCCGGCCAGCGTGCTGCGACCGCCCCGGCCAGTTCGCCCATCGAGCGGGGCACGCCGTCGGCCATCACTTCCCGCCCTGCGGTGGCGAGTTCGTCGAGGTCGACCCCGGCGAGGTCCTTGCGGTAGACGCCGAGGACCTTCTGCCGCAGCATCGCGTCGTGCCGGGAGCGCCAGCGCAGGGCGTCGGCGGCGGTGACGAGGTGGACGGTGCGGCGCATCAGGTGGGTGCGTACGACCTCGCGCCCGGTCAGCAGGCCGGACAGCTCGGCGGGGTCGAAGTCGCGCAGCCGCGAGAAGAGTCCGACGAACGGCTCCTGCGGCTCCTGGGCCTGCATCCCGCCGAGGTGCGCGACGGCGCCGAGGGCCGGCAGTTCGGCGCGGTCGAGGAGCAGTTGCCTGGCGAGGGTCGCGCGGTTGAGTGCGCGGGTTTCGAGGACCGTCATGGGGTCACCCTGGCAGCAGTCGCGGTCAGGGTGTGTCCGCAACTCGCTTCGTGGCCGGGTCCCCCTTCGTGCCTACCTCGGGCGCCCTCCCCGGTACGGGCGGGACCCCGGGGACGGAAGTAGCCGCCTCGGCCACGGCGCCTGGCGCGACCCCCGGGGCCACGCCAGGCGCCCCGGTACCCGTACTCGCACCCATGGCGGAGCCGGATCCGAGCCCCGGCCGCGCCGCCCGCCGCAGCACGACGGCAGCCACCAGCAGCGCCGCCGCCACGATCAGCGCGGCGGCCCACATCGGCAGCACCAGACCGAGCGCCAGCACCACCCCTGCCACCAAGGCACCGCCTCCGTAGAGCCCCGCCGCGCCCGCGCCCGCGTACAGCCGGGCGGGGCGGCGCTGCTCCTTCAGCCGCTCGCGGAGCTCATCGGCGACGGTGTCGCGGACCACCTTCACGATCTCGCGCGAGAGGTCCAGATTCGGCGCCGCTCCCGCGATCCCGCTCATTTTCGTATCCGTGTTCGTATCCATGTGCATCGCGTACCCGTCAACTCCTCCGGTACGCACAGCCCTTCCCCCACAAGCTCCGTGTCCACATCACAAGACACATATCTCACGATGCGACATCCGGGCTTACGGTGAAACCACTCACCGACCAGCACGCGTGAACGGGGTACCGCCATGCCGAAAGAGACCGCCGTCTACACCCACGGCCACCACGAGTCCGTACTGCGCTCGCACACCTGGCGCACCGCCGAGAACTCCGCCGCGTACCTCGTCCCCCACCTGCGCCCCGGCGCCGCCGTGCTGGACGTCGGCTGCGGCCCTGGCACCATCACCGCCGACCTGGCCGCACTGGTCGGCCCGGAGGGCCGGGTGACCGGCGTCGACGCCGCCCCCGGCATCCTGGACCAGGCCCGCGCGACCACGGCCGAACGCGGCCTGACGAACGTCGGGTTCAGCACCGCGGACGTGCACGGCCTCGACTTCCCCGACGACTCCTTCGACGTGGTCCACGCCCACCAGGTGCTCCAGCACGTGGGCGATCCGGTCACCGCGCTGCGCGAGATGCGCCGCGTCTGCCGCCCCGGCGGCATCGTCGCGGCCCGGGACGCGGACTACGCGGCGATGTTCTGGTACCCCGAACTCCCGGTGCTGGACGGCTGGCTGGACCTGTACCGACAGGTCGCCAGGGCGAGCGGCGGCGAGCCGGACGCCGGCCGGAGGCTGCGCGCCTGGGCTCAGCGGGCCGGGTTCACCGACGTCACCTCCTCGGCCGGGAGCTGGTGCTACGCGACCGAGGACGAGCGCGCCTGGTGGAGCGGCCTGTGGGCGGACCGTACGACGGCGTCCTCGTACGCGACCCTGGCCGTGGACGGCGGGCACGCAACTCCCGCCCGGCTCAAGGAGATCGCCGACTCCTGGCGCGAGTGGGGCACCCGCGAGGACGCCTGGTTCATGGTGCCGCACGGCGAGATCCTGTGCCGCGTCTGAGCGTCGCGCGCTCCGTGCTCACGGAATCGATCACGCCCCCGGCCCGGCCCAACTACCCTCGCCTCCATGGAAATCCTGGGCACCACACTGCGCATCTACCTCGACGACCTGGCCGCGCTGGACACCACGGCCGCCTTCTACGAACGCATCACGGGCACCCGCGCCCAGCGCTTCGAGCGCGGCGGGGTGTCCGTCGCGGCGGTGGGCTGCTTCCTGCTGATGAGCGGGGATCGTGAGGAGATCGACCTGCTGCGGAAGGTGGCGGCGACGGTCGCGGTGAAGGACGTGGAGCAGGCCCACATCACGCTGACCGCCGCCGGTGCGCAGATCATCGCGGGCCCGGTGGCGACCCCGGTGGGCCGCAACCTGATCGCACTGCACCCCGACGGTTCGGTCTTCGAGTACGTCGACCGGGGCGGCCCGGAGTCTTCCTGAGGGGCCGATCACCCGGCAGGGCAGGGTACGCAGGGCAGGGGGCGGGGCGGGGGCGGTTCAGTCCCCCGACCGCCGCCGGAAGTCGTACCGGGCAGGGACCGGGTCGTCGGTGAGCGTCGCCCAGACGTCGCTCAGCTCCGTCGAGCCCTCGCGCAGATCGGCCACCTCGACCCCCGCATCGAAGACCGCCCGGGCGGCCCGCCGGTCGCCCTCCGCCGCCAGCAGCAGCGCCTCGACCAGGCGGAACCGGCCCGTTGCCCTGGTTTCCGGGCGCAGGCCCTCCCATACGGTGCGGGCCTGGGCGGGCCGGTCCACCGCGAGCAGTGCCTCGATGGCCTCGCGGCCCAGGGCCGCGGTGGCGGCCGTCCAGTGCTCGCCCTCGCGGCGCTCCTCGCACAGGTCGGCGAAGGCTTCGGCGTACAGGTCCGCGGCGCGTTCGGCGTGGCCCGCCTCGCGGTCGGCGAAGGCCAGACAGCGAAGCAACGGCCAGCGGGACGGGGCCAGTTGCAGGCCGCGCTCCCAGCTCCGTACCGCCTGGGCCTGATCGCCCGCGTGCCACTGCGCCACGCCGAGGTGGTACTCGGTGAGGGGTTCGGCGGGGGCGGTCTCCAGCATGTCGCGCCAGTGCGGGGCGACCAGGGTCGGGCCGGGCGGGGTGACCCTGCGGGGGTACGGGAAGGTTCCCGTACGCAGCAACTCCAGCCAGGGAGACTGCTGTTCGGTGAGGGTGGACTCGGGGAAGGGCGTGCCCGGCAGCTTGAGTCCGGCGCGCAGCACTTCCAGGGCGCCCCATCCGGACCCGGTGGCCAGCCGCTCGCCGGGTTCCAGGTCCGCGTGCACCAGCCAGGCGGTGTACGCGGTGTCGAGGGCGGTGCGCGGCAGCGCCGCCTCCAGGGCGCGCTCGGCCGCCGTGCGCGCCTGGGCCCAGTCGTCGCCGTGGACCGCGGCGGGGTCCGCCGCGAGCGGCCCGTACGCCTCCAGCCAGCTGAACTCCGCCTCGGGTTCCAGGGGCACGTGTTCCAGCTGGGTGCGGGCCAGACCGGCCTGGATCTCGGCGTAGCCGGGGGTGCCCGGTTCGGTCAGCCATTCCTGCCAGCGGCGTCCGCCGCCGCCCGTGCCCCAGAGGAAGAGCTTGCGGCCGCGCAGTCCGTCCGTGGAGGTCTGTACGAGGCCCTCGCCCGCCCCGTCCAGTGCGGCGACCCACTTCCGGGCGGCCTCGGGCACCTCGTAGAAGTAGTCGGCGGGGACCTCGCCGCGTGCCGGGTAGGTGCGGTCGACGTCCTCGGAGCGCGGCACCGGGACCCGCTCCAGCGTCCGGTCGTACCCGAAGTGCCAGGCCTCGTCGGCGGGGGCGAGTATCCGGGTGCGGTCGGTCTGCTCGACGGCGGTGTTGGACCACCAGTAGGTGGGGACGGGCCTCTCGTGCGGATTGCGGATGCGGACGCCGACGTACAGGAAGTCGGAGTCGGCGGGCAGCCACAGGTCCACCTGGAAGGGCAGGTCGCGCAGCCGCTCCCACTCCCACAGCCGGACCATCTCGCCGCCGTCCGGGGCGGGCACGACGGCCGCGTGGAGCGGGGCGCAGGTGAGGGTGGTGTGGCCGGTGGCGCCGATGTTCCACTCGATGCCCCCGGAGAACCAGGCCCCGTTGAGGGCGAAGTCGGCGGGCTGGAGGACCGGGTTGCGGTAGACGAGTTCGCGGCCGGTCGGCTTGTGGTGGAGGGAGTGGATCCGGCCGCCGAGGCCGGGCAGGACGGTCGCCCGCAGCCGGTGGTTCTCGATCACGACGGCGTCGAGCGCGGTCTCCGTGCGGGTGCGCCCGTACCCGTCGAGCGTGCGTACCGGGAGCAGCGTGCGCAGTGGTGCGTGGCCGACCTGACGGGCCATGTCGCGCGGCATGCCCTCCTTGGCCCGCTCGTCGAGCACATGGACCTGGTCGAGGGTGCGCAGTCCCGGCAGCGGGTTCTCCGGGCCCAACGGGGCGGCGGGCAGGGTCAGTACGGCACGTCGCACGGTCGTGGCCAAAACAACCTCACTCGGATCCAGGCACGTCCAGGCGCAGCGGGGCACACGCCTCTTCCCTGTCCATCCGAACACGCCGGGCGCCGCCCTGACCAGGGGTTCCGGCGGTCAGTATTAAGCAAAGGCGCCCTGCGGCCGACCGCCGTAGGCTGGCGCTTTCGCAGCAGCGGGGGCAAGAGGGAGAGACGGAAGATGAGCACGCAGCACACGTACCGGGTCATCGTGCGGGGCACCTGGGACGGTCTGACCGAGGAGAGCCGCACCCGGCTGCTGGCCGAGCAGGACGCGCACGGCCTCACCTCCATGCAGTTCACCGAGGAGGGCTCCCTCACCTACGACGTGCCGCTCAAGCACTTCTCGATGCGCTATCTGGTGGTGTCGGACGCCGAGGACGGCCAAGAGATGGCGTGCGCGCTGGCCGAGGACCTCGCGCAGCGCGCTCTCAAGACCCTCGGGCACGGCCACGGCGAGCTCCGCTCCAAGGCGACCGACATGGACACCATGAAGATCAATCGGAAAGGGCGGCAGTGACGTCGAGCTCGACCAGCTGCCCGGCGAAGCCGAGCCTGACGACCCCGATGAGGGTGCTCGCGCTGGTGAAGGCGGGTGCCAGCGGTGAGGCGGTGAGCCGCTGCCAGACCGAGCCGAGGGGGCCGGGGTCGTCGGTAGCGTCGGTGACGACGTAGATCACGGTCCGGACGACGTCCTCGGGCCCGGCGTCGACGGCCGCGAGCGCGGTCAGCGTGTTGGCCACGAGCTGGTCGGTCTGGGCGAGCACGTCACCGGGTCCGACAAGGTCGCCGTGGACGTCGAGCGGGCACTGTCCGGCGAGGTGGGCGGTGCGGCCCGCTTCGGCGACGGTGACGTGGTGGTAGCCGGGGGTCGGATGCAGCGCGGCGGGGTTGAGGCGGGTGAGGTGACGGGTGGGGTGATTGGCCATGGGCCCCACCCTGGCGGTCCGACTCGCCCTCCGGCAAAGGGTTTTGGCGTGTGCCGTGTTACGCCGATGTCCCCGGCCGCAGCTCCGGCGCCGTGAGTGCCCAGCGTTCGTGGTCGCGCCAGGCTCCGGCGATGTACAGGAAGTCCGGCGAGTAGCCCTCGTAACGGAAACCGGCGCGCCGGACGAGGGCGAGCGACGCCTCGTTGCCGGGCTGGATGTTCGCCTCCAGGCGGTGCAGGCCGAGGCGGCCGAAGGCGTGCTCCAGGACGAGGGACAGGCCCTCGGACATCAGGCCCCGGCCGGTGGCGTGGGCGAAGCCGCCGTAGCCGAGGGCACCGTTCTGGAAGGCGCCCTCGACGATGTTGTTGATGTTGATGAAGCCCGCGATGCGGCCGTCGTCGCGGGTGCAGACGAGGAAACCGGCCCGGGACGGGTCACCGATCAGTACGCCGGCGTAGTCCCGGTACTTCTCGGGGCTGTCCGGCGGGGCGAGCCACGGCCGGTGCAGCTCCCGGCTCTCCCGGACCCGCGCGGTGAACTCCTCCGCGTCGTCGAGCCGGAACGGCCGGATGCCCACCCGCGGGCCCTCGGCGAGGTGACGGGAGAGGTGGGTGGCAGGTTCGGACATCCGGCCAGGTTACGTCGGCAGGGGCCCGGCAGGGGCTACGGGCACCTCTCGTCGGTCTTCACGACTCCCAGTCTGAGGGTGCCGCCGTTGAGTTTGGCGCCCGCCTTCGGGGACTGGGTGCAGACCTTCCAGTTGGGCGGCCAGAGCACCTTGCGGTGGTCGCCGCTGAGGTCCCTGATGTCGAGGGCGTTCTCGGCGCTCACCGTGGAGTAGACGCGGAAGAGGTTCCGGCCCACGAAGTTCGGCAGCGGGTCGGGCCGGTCCATGACCGCTGTCCGGACGGTGCCGGGGGCGGCGGCAGGAGCCGCGACGGGCGATTCCGTCACCGTCACCGTCGCTGCCGTCGCCGTCCCGGCCGCGCCCGCCGACAGGACCAGCGCCGCGCCCGCCGCCGCCATCGTCATCGCCGCACTCTTCCGTGTCACTCGCGCCTCCTGAGCAGTCTCCGCACAGCACGCCCGGTGCGGCTGTCGTGTCCGTAAACAGGATGAGCGGGCCAAGGACACGGCGCGGCGAGGGACGGGCCGTACGGGTGACACCCCGGCGCACCCACGTCACGGCTTCACCGCTTCACAGCAGCGCCGGGGCGTCCAGGGTCAGCGTCCCCGCGTCCGCGTCCAGCACCGCGGGCACGCCCAGCGGCACGGTCAGCGCGGTCGCGCTGTGCCCGAAGCCCAGTTCCTCGACCACCGGCACCCCCAGTCGGCCCAGCCGGTCGAGCAGTACGGGCCGGATTTCGGCCTCGTAGGGGCCGCAGTCCACCCACGAGCCCAGTGCGATGCCCGCGACGCCGTCCAGCCAGCCGGACCGCAGCAGCTGGGTGAGGATGCGGTCCAGCCGGTACGCCTCCTCGCCGATGTCCTCGATGACCAGCAGCCCTCCCCGTGCCGACGGTCGGGCCGTCCGGGTGCCGAGGTCGGAGGCGAGCAGCGAGACGCAGCCGCCGAGGGTGATTCCCCGGGCCCGGCCCGGCACCAGCGGGCGTGCGGTCGGAAGTCCCAGCGTCCGTACGCGCTCCGGCTCGAACAGCGTGGCCCGCAGGGACTCCTGGGTCGGGCCGTCCTTGAGGAAGGCGACGGCCGCCGTCATCGGCCCGTGCAGGGTGGAGATCCCCATCCGGACCGCGAACGCCTCGTGCAGCGCCGTCGCGTCGCTGTACCCCACGAACGGCTTGGGCCGCCCCTGTGCGGCGGTGGCCGCCCGCATCGCCGCCCAGTCGACGAGGTCGACCATCCGCTGGGCCCCGTACCCGCCCCGCGCGCACAGCACCGCCGCCACCGACGGGTCGCACCACGCCTCGGTGAGGTCCCGGGCGCGGTCCGCGTCGCCGCCCGCCAGGTAGCCGAACTCCGGGTGCCGGTCGCGCACATGGGGCATCACCACCGGCTCCAGGTCCCACTCGCGCAGGATGCCGAGCCCCTCCTCCAGGCGGTCCTCGGGCACCGGGCCGCTGGGGGCCACGATCGCGACCCGGGCGCCGGGCCGCAGCCGGGCCGGGCGGGACAGTTCTCCGAGTGCTGCGCCGGGGTTCACTTGTCGAGCTCCAATCGGGGGACGTCACTGCGGTCGATCCCGAACGCCTGCGCGTACAGGGAGAGTTCGGACTCCAGCGCCCGCACCATCGTCTCGGCCCTGCGGAAGCCGTGGCCCTCTCCGTCGAAGGCGATGTACGCGTGCGGTATGCCGCGCCCCGCCATCCGGGCGAGGAAGCGTTCGGCCTGCACCGGCGGACAGATCGGGTCGTCGAGCCCCTGGAGCAGCAGGAACGGTGCGGTGATCCGGTCCGCGTGCTCGACCGGTGAGCGCGACGCGTACAGCTCGGCGTTTTCCGCGAACGGCCCGATCAGGGATTCCAGGTAGTGGGACTCCAGGTCGTGGCTCTCGCCGGTGGCCCACAGGACGAGGTCGAGCACCGGGTACTTGATGGTGCCCGCCGCGTAGACGTCGGTGCCGGCGAGCGAGGCGGCGGTGGTGAATCCGCCCGCGCTGCCGCCCCTGATGGCGAGCCTGCGCCGGTCGGCGGTGCCCTCGTCGGCCAGTGCGAGGGCGACGGCCGCGCAGTCCTCGACGTCGACGACGCCCCACTGGCCGCGCAGCCGCTCGCGGTACTCGCGCCCGTAGCCGGTCGAGCCGCCGTAGTTGACCTCGGCGACGCCGATGCCGCGCGAGGTGAAGTAGGCGATCTCCAGGTCGAGGACGAGCGGGGCGTGGTCGGTGGGTCCGCCGTGCACCCAGACGACGTACGGCGGCAACTCCTCGGCGGGGGCGATCCGTTCGGGGTGGTGCGGCGGGTAGATGTGGGCGTGGATGTCGCGGCCGTCGGGTCCGGTGAAGGTGCGGATCTGGGGTTCGGGGTAGTACGCGGGGTCGACCGGGTCGTCGTGCGGGGCGGCGATGACGCGGGCCCGTCCTGTGGCGGTGGACAGTTCGACGATCTCGTATCCGCTGCGCGGGCTGGCGGCCACCGAGATGACCCGGTCGCCGTGCACGGCGAGGGTGGGCGACCACTTGGTCCAGGGGCCCGCCGCGTCGACGAGTTCGCCGGTCTCGGGGTCGAGTATGCCGAGCGCGGTGGCGCCCTTGCCGTGCACGACCGCGATCAGTCCGCTGTCCAGGGGGTGGAACCAGCGCAGCCCGATCTGCCAGAGGGCCCCGCCGAACTCCTCGTCCCGGCCCATGCACAGCGCTCCGCTGATCCGCCGCCCGTCGCGCCGCAGCCGGTAGAGCTCCCACCAGCCGCCCCGGTCCGAGGCGAAGAGCAGTGTGCCGTCCCGGTCCCACTCGACCTGGCAGACCGACTCCTCGGGTCCGCCCGCCACGGCCCGTACGCCGGTGAACTGCCCGCCGCCGGAGGGGATTTCGGCGACCAGAACCTCGGTGCCGTCCCACGGCATCCGGGGGTGGTCCCAGCCGATCCAGGCGGCCTGCCGCCCGTCCGGCGAGATCCGGGGGCCGGTGACAAAGCGGTGCCGGTCGTCGGTGAGTTCGACGACCGCGTCCCGGTCGTCGGCGGCGGAGCCGTCGAGCGGTACGGCGGCGATCACCCGGCGCACGTCGGTGGGCGAGTCCCCGGTGAACTCCTCAAGGACGCACCACACCTGGTCGCCGTGCAGCACCGGGTCGGCCCAGCGCAGCCCGCCGGCGGCGCCGACGGCCGTTGCGGGGGTCAACGGGCGGGGCGGGGAGCCGGGTGCGTCGGGTTCGTACGCGTACAGCCGCTGGTCGGTGAAGTTCACGAAGACGACGAGGGGGCCGCCGCTCTCGCGGGCCGCCCCGGTCCAGGGGCTGCCGCCGTACTCGACCACCCGGCTGCGCACGTTCCACGGTGCGGGCAGCACGGACTCCTCGGCGAGGGGTCCTTCGCCGCCGTCGGGGCGCATCCGCAGCAGTGCCCTGCGACCGCCTTCGCCGGGGCGGGGCGCGGTCCACCACAGCTCGTCGCCGACCATGCCGACGAAACTCGGGGCCCCGTCGTGCGAGGCCGCGAGCGAGGCGTCGATCGGCGACGGCCAGCTTCCGTATGGCCCAATGGGCACCATGCTGCAACTCCCCCTGCTAGTCCGAGTGGTGCGGGGCCCCCGGTCGTTGGGGCACCGTGCGGTTCAGGCACCGCGAAGGTAATGGTCCAGTACGCGCACCCCGAAGTGCAGTGCTTCGACCGGGACTCGTTCGTCGACCCCGTGGAAGAGTGCCTGATAGTCGAAGCCCTCGGGCAGCTTCAGTGGCGCGAAGCCATAGCCGGTGATGCCGAGGCGGGAGAACTGCTTGGCGTCCGTACCGCCCGACATGCAGTACGGCACCACATGCCCCTCGGGTGCGAACTTCCGTACGGCATCGGCGAGTTGATGGTAGGTCGGGGAGTCGACGGGGGCCTGGAGGGCGACCTCCCGGTGGTGGAACTCCCAGTCGACGTGCTCCCCGGTGAGCTTGTCCATGGTGGCCCGGAACTCGTCCTCGCCCCCGGGCAGAAACCTTCCGTCGACGAAGGCCGTCGCACTGCCCGGGATCACGTTGACCTTGTACCCGGCGTCCAGCATGGTCGGATTCGCACTGTTGCGTACGGTTGCCTCGACGAGCGCCGCCGCCGGGCCCAGCTTGTTGAGCACCGCGTCGACGTCGTAGTCCGGCCGGTCGGGGTCGGGGGTGTCCAGCTCGTGCAGCGCGGCCAGTTCGCGCAGACAGGCCCGGACGGTCGGGGTGAGCCGCACCGGCCACTCGTGCTCGCCGATCCGGGCGATGGCGGCGGCCAGGTGGCTGACCGCGTTGTCCCGGTTGACCTTGGAGCCGTGCCCGGCCCTGCCGTGCCCGGTGAGCCGCATCCAGCCGGTGCCGCGCTCGCCGGCCGCGATCGGGTAGATCTCCTTGCCGGGACCCGCGTGGAAGGTGTACGCGCCGGACTCGCTGATGCCCTCCGTACAGCCCTCGAAGAGGTCCGCGTGCTCGGCGACCAGGAACCCGGAGCCGTCGGCGGCGCTGGCCTCCTCGTCGGCGGTGTACGCGAGGACGATGTCCCGCCGGGGCCGCACTCCCGCGCGCGCCCAGGCCCGTACGACGGACAGCACCATCGCGTCCATGTTCTTCATGTCGACGGCGCCGCGCCCCCACACCACCCCGTCCCTGACCTCGCCGGAGAACGGGTGCACGGACCAGTCGGCGGGTTCGGCGGGGACCACGTCGAGGTGCCCGTGGACCAGCAGCGCATCGGCGGAAGGGTCGGTTCCGGCGAGTCGGGCGACGACGTTGGTCCGCCCCTCGGTGCGCTCCAGGAGCTGTACGTCGAGGCCGGTGGCGGCGAGGCGTTCGGCGACGTACTCGGCGGCGGGGCGCTCGCGGCAGTCGCCGTCGCCCCGGTTGGTGGTGTCGATGCGGATGAGGTCGGAGGTGAAGGCCACCACCTCGTCCAGCGCGACGGTGTCGATGACCCCGGCCCCGGCACCCGTACGCCCTGCTACTTCGCCACGGTCACCCATACTGCTCCTCCACAGCGGACGAGACGATCGTCGTGACCGCCTTGAAGGTACGAATGCCCTCATACATCGTGGGGCTGGTGTAGGCGACACGCCGTTCACCGGTACGGCTCACTCCGGGGACCACGGTGGCCACGTCCGACAGGTGTGCCGCGTCGAACTCCATCTCGACGGTGAACGCGTCCCCGCGCACCGGTTCGTGCCGTACGGCGAGCGCGGTGGCGTCCTTCGCGGCGGCCCGGATGTCCGCCGCGGTGCGGGCGGGGGTCCGGCAGACGGCGGCGTACCGCGAGACGTGGTCCTTGACCGCGACCTTGCGGGCGGCGGGCGCGTACCCCTCGGCGTCCCGGCAGGTCAGGTCGTCGCCGGTGACGAGCACGACGGGCACCCCGTACTCGGCGACGACATGCGCGTTGAGCAGGCCCTCGCTGGCGCGTTCGCCGTTGAGCCACACCCCGGTGAGGGAGTTGGCGAGGTAGGTGTGCGCGAGGACGCCGTCGGTGCCCGCGCCGGTGTGGTAGCCGAGGAAGGCGATGCCGTCGACGTCGCCGTGCTGGACGCCCTCGACCATGCTGAGCGACTTGTGCCTGCCGGTGAGCATCTGGGCGCGTTCGTCGAGGCGCTCCAGCAGGAGGTTGCGCATGGTCCAGTGGGCCTCGTTGATCAGGACCTCGTCGGCGCCGCCGTCGAAGAAGCCGAGCACCGCCGCCTGCACGTCCGAGGTGAACATGGCCCGGCACCGCTCCCACTGCGGGGTGCCGGGCAGCACGTCGGCGGGCCAGGTCACGCCGGTGGCGCCTTCCATGTCCGCACTGATGAGGATCTTCACCACTGCTCACGCCCTTCTCTCGGGAACCACGGTCACCGTGGAACGGTCACCGTGGAACAGAAGTGGCGATCACGTTACTGAAGTCCCCTGCCGGGTGGTTGGGTCACCCCGTGCGCCCCACCACCATCCACCGCGCCGGCAGCTCGATGCGCGTCCCGTCGGCCAGGTACTCGGTGGTGGTCAGGGGCAGCTCACCGGCGGCGATGACCTTGAGGCCCGCCTCCCGGAAGACCTCGCGCGCCTGGCCCTCGGCGAGGCCGCCGGTGACGAGGCCGTGGGCGAGCAGGTGGCGGAGCTTGAGCGGAGGTCCGTCGGGGTGTTCGGCGAGGGCGCGCAGCAGGGTCCCGGCCGTCTCGGCGGGTTCCACCACGAAGGCTCTCCCCCGCTTCCCGAGCAGTGCGGCCACGGTCTGCGCGAGTGCGGTGCGGTCGGCGGGTTCGGCCTGGTGCAGTACGCCGCGCAGATACACCTGGGTGTCCTGGCCGAGTTCGTCGCGCAGTTCGGTGACGCCGGCCGGTTCGGTGGCGTCGGCGACCACGAACCGCACCTGGCCCGCCGGGTCGAAGCGACGGGCGAGACCGATGGCGGCGGGCGCCAGGTCGATGCCGGCGACCCGGGCGAACCGGTCGGCGAGATAGCGGGTCTGGGTGCCGTTGCCGCAGCCGACGTCGACCACGGGCAGCGCCGAGTCGGTCATATGGGGCTCGAAGAGGGCGAGGTGGACGCCCGCCGTGAGGGCGGGCTCCGCGTCCCAGAGGACCGCGCCCGCCCGGTCGGGCGCGTCCTGCCAGAACCCTTCCCACGTGTCCTTGTACCGACTCGTCACGCTCATGCGCAGCTCCCGGGGGGTGTGGCGGGCCAATGGGTGAAGATCGCTTCTACCGTCCCCGGCCGGGCGGGCGTACGACAAGGTGTCGACATGCATCTTTGTCGGCCGTCCGAGCTGCGGCGGCGGCCGTGCACGCCGCGCGTGCGCCGTGCGCGCTGGGGTTGACAACTGTCGATTTCCCATCTGCGGCAACGGCCTTTCCTTCACAGGCAGTTCGAAATGGGCGGGGCCGCCCCGGCTGCTCCGGGACGGCCCCTGCCGTCGACCCCGCGCGCCCGCGCCGCCCCTGGGATCCCGGGGGCGGCGCGGGGCGGTGGCTCAGTCCTCGTGGCCGAGCTGGAGGTCGCGCTCGGTGCGTCCGCCGCCCGCCACTTGGAGGACGGTGGCCACCGGCGGGTAGCCGGCCGCGATCACCGTGTACTCGCCGGAGGACAGGTCGACGAAGCGGAAGGTGCCGTCGGACCCGGTGGTCATGGTGTCGACCACGTTGCCCGCCGCGTCCAGGAGCGTCACCCGGGCGTCCTCGACGGGCCGCCCGGCGTTGGCCCGTACCGTGCCGCGCAGCACCGCGCCGCCCGCCAGCTCGATGTCCTGCCTGGCCTCGCGGGAGGACTGCACGCTGACCGGGAGGGCGGCGGGCCGGAAGGCGGGTGCGCTCGCGGCGAGCGTGTACTCGCCCGCGACCAGCTCCGAGATGACGTAACCGCCCTCCCGCCCGCTGCGGGTGGAGGCCACGACCTCTCCGCGTACGTCGGTCAGGGTCACGGCGGCGTCGCGGACCGGGGTGCCGTCGGCGGTCCGCACCGTACCGGCGAGGCGGCCCGCTCCGCCGAGGACGACGTCCAGTTCGACGGGGCGTTCGCCGACGGTGACCGTGACGGCCTGCGGCTGGTGGCCGCCGGCCGCCGCGATGAGGACGTAGCTGCCGGGTCCGGCCACGCTCAGCGCGTACCGCCCGTCGTCGCCGCTGGCCCCGCGTCCGACCTGCCGCCCGCCGACGTCGATGAGGGTGAGCGCGGCGCGCGGCACCGTGGTTCCGTCGGGGTGCTGGACGGTGCCGCAGACCGGTACTCCGCCCGGGGAGGTACTACGGGCGGGCGGGACGACGGCGGTGTAGGGCTCGCCGAGGTAGACCTCGGCGGGTTCCGCTTCGACGGGGGCGTTGTGGGACACCAGCGGTTTCTCCTTGAGGAAGCAGGCGATGAGCAGGCCGAGCACGAGCACCGGCACGAGGTAGAGGAAGATGCGCGGCATGGCCTCGGCGTACGCCTCGATGTAGGCGTCGCGCAGCGGCGGCGGCATCGAGTGCACCAGCTGCGGGGTGATCGAGGAGGGGTCGGGCAGGTCGACGCCGGACGGCAGCGTGTCGGCGAGGGCGTCGACGAGGCGGCCCGCGAAGAGGGTGCCGAAGACGGCGGCGCCGATGGAACCGCCCATCTGCCGGAAGTAGTTGTTGGCGCTGGTGGCGGTGCCCAGGTCGCCGGGCTTCACGGAGTTCTGCACGGCCAGCACGAGCACCGGCATGATCAGGCCGATGCCGACGCCGAGGACCGCCATCCAGAGGCTGTAGTCGAGCTGTGCGGTGCCGCGTTCCAGCCGGGAGAGCAGCCACATGCCCAGCGCGGACAGCGCGCTGCCCGCGATCGGGTAGATCCGGTAGTGGCCGGTCCTGCTGATCAGCTGCCCGGAGACGATTGAGGCGATGACGACGCCGCCCATCATCGGCAGCATCAGCAGCCCGGACTCGGTGGCGCTGGCGCCGTCGACCATCTGGAGGAAGGTCGGGAGGTAGCTGGCGGCGCCGAAGAGGGCGATGCCGACGACGGCCCCGACGAGGCCGGTGATGTTGAAGACCGAGTCGCGGAACAGCCGCAGCGGGATGATCGGTTCGGCCGCGTAGTGCTCGACGACGATGAACAGCAGGGACGTTCCGGCGGCGCCCGCCGCGAGCCCCAGGATCACCCGCGAGTCCCACTCGTACTCCGTACCGCCCCAACTGGTCAGCAGTACCAGGCAGGTCGAAGCGGCGGCGAGCAGCACCCCGCCCATGATGTCCAGCCGGGGGCGGACCGTGGGCTTCGGCAGTTTGAGCACGACGGCGACGACGGCGAGGGTGACGAGCCCGAACGGGACGTTGATGTAGAAGCACCAGCGCCAGGAGGCGTGGTCGGTGAAGAAGCCGCCGAGCAGCGGTCCGGCCACCGAGGCGAGTCCGAAGGCGGCGCCGATCAGGCCCATGAACCGGCCGCGCTGCCGGGGCGGCACGATGTCCGCGATGATCGCCTGCACGCCGATCATGAGGCCGCCGGCGCCCGCGCCCTGGATCGCCCGGAAGGCGATCAGCTGGTCCATCGTGCGCGACCAGCCGGCCAGTGCCGAGCCGACGATGAAGACGACGATGGCGAAGAGGAAGACCCCCTTGCGGCCGAAGAGGTCGCCGAGCTTCCCGTAGACCGGGAGGCCGATGGTGGAGGTGAGGAGGTACGCGGTGATCGCCCAGGACATCCGGTCCAGGCCCTGCAGATCGCCGACGATCTTCGGCAGGGCGGTGGCGACGATCATCTGCTCCAGCGCGGCGAGGAGCAGCGCGAGCATCAGTCCGCAGAAGACGAGCCGGACCCGGCGCGGGGAGAACTCCCCTGCGGGGCCCGTCGGTTCGGGGCGGGAGGCGGGAGGCGGTCCGTCGGCCCCCCGCGTTTCGCGCGTTACGTCCGTGCCGGTGGAGGTCCGGGACGGGCGCTGTGCGTCCTGCCCGTCCTTCACCAGGGTGATGCCGCCCACTGAATCGCTCCCCTCGTCGCGCGTCGCGCCGTCTCGTCACGCCTGCGCCGCCCATTTGTCGCATTCGGCAACAAGGCGGAGCAAGCGCGACGATTGACGCGCGGGGCGTACGCGGGGGGAGTTCGGGCCGGTGAGAGCCCCTACGGCGTACAACCGACCGGCACGGAAGACCACTCGAAACGGTGAGTGGCCCTTCTGCCCGTAACGGCCCGGGAACTCCGGGGAGTTGACCTCGCGGCCGCTCTCCCCGACTGCTCGACCACTTCGGCTACTTCTCGACCTCGGCCGCGAGGTTGGCGAGCACGGCGTCGTAGATCCGGCCGAGCCCCTTGGGTGCGAAGGTCCGCTCGAAGAAGCCGCCGATGCCGCTCGCGCCGGTCCACACCGAGGTGACGACCGCCTTGGACGAGCCCTCGCCGGCGGGGGTGACGGTCCAGGTGGTCACCATGGACGAGTTGCGGTCCTTCTCGACGAGCTGTCCGTCGGTCGGCTCGGTGACCTCCAGCAGGCAGTCGCGCACCCGCTTGCTGGTGGCCTGGAGCTTCCAGTGGACGAGGGTGCCCTCGCCGTCGCCACCCTCGCGCACTTCGTACTCGCTGAAGTGCTCGGGCAGGAGCTTGCCGCGCGTGCCGCTGTAGTCGGCCAGCGTGTCGAACACCGTCTCCGCATCCGCCGCGATGATCCGCTCCGTCGTGGCCTCTACCTGCGCCATGCCTCTTCCTCCAGCACTTGGTTCTCGGGTGGGTCGCGCTCACCCAACCACCTCGCGGGCAAGCCGCCAAAATCGGGGTTGCGGGACATAAGGGAACATGTGTTCCCTTGGGTGATGAGTACAGCACCGAGCACAGCACCCGGGGCACGCCTTGGCCCCCTCGTCCGCCCGATGACCCTCGCCGACTGCCCGGCCGTGGCGGCGATCCGGGTGCGGGGCTGGCAGTCGGCGTACGCGGGCCTCGTACCGCAGCCGTACCTGGACGCGATGAGCCCGGAGGCGGAGCTCGCCACGCGGCGCGAGCACTTCACCGCCGCGGGACCGGAGTTCGTGAACCTGGTCGCCGAGCAGGCGGGCGAGGTCGTCGGCTGGGCGTGCTGGGGCCCCTACCGGGAGGCGCCGGGCAGCGCGCCCGACCCCTCGGCCGCCGAGCTGTTCACCCTCTACGTGCGTCCCGACCGGCTCTCCACCGGCGCCGGACGCGCCCTGATGAGCGAGTCCGCCGGGCAGGCGCGGGCCGCCGGGTTCGGAACGATGCGCCTGTGGGTCCTGCGGGACAACGTCCGCGCGCTCCGTTTCTACGCGCGGGCGGGCTTCACCGTCGACGAGGGCGAGGAGTCCTTCGAGCTGGGCGGCGCCACCGTCTACGAGGTGCGCTGTTCCAGGCGGCTCAGCGACGCCGCGGCCGCCGCCCCCAACTTGGGGTGACCGAGCGCCGCTTCGAGCACCCCGGCCGCCCGGGGGTCGCGCAGCTGCCCGAGCCCCTCCACACATGCGAGCGCCACCCGCCAGTGCGGCTCGTTCGGCGCGAGCAGCCCGCGCAGCGTGGTGATGAGCGCGGGCACGGACTCCGGCGCCCGCAGCTCGGTCAAGAGCCGCACCGGGTGCAGGGCATAGGCGGTCCGCATGGTGTTGGTCGCCAGGGCCGCCGCCGCGCGGGCGGTGCGCGGGTCGTCCAGCCGGGCGAGTGCGTACGCCGCGGAGACACAGCGTTCGGAGTCACGGTGGTTGAGCAGCAGCACCAGCGCCTCGAAGGCTCTGCGGTCCCCGGCGCAGCCGAGCCGGAAGGCCGCGATCTCACGTGCCCAGAGGGGCTGTTGGGGCTCGGTGAGGACACCGGCGAGTGCGTCCGCATCCGCGTCGCCGATCAGCCGTTCGTACGTCGCCGACTCCCCGGCCTCTTCGGCCAGCCGATCGATCAGGGACCGCAGTTCCTCGTCCATGCGGGCCAGCGTAGCCAGCGCGGCCCGTCCCCGGGGCGCGGTCGAACACGGCACCACGGCGTCGCGGGCGCGGCGTGCACAGCGGCGTAGATCACATACGGGGGCCGGCGCCGAGGGCTGGCGCGCTCGTTACTGGCGAGTTAGTCTCATGTGAGCGGGTCGCCCCCACCACAGGGCTCAATCCCCGCTGGAAGTTCGACTCTTGGCGGCCTGGTGACGCAGCCGCCTCGGGTGCAAGTCGGTTCGGCGTTCTTGTACGGCAGGGCCTGGGACAGGGTCCGCCGCTTCTCTCGCGCGGTTTCGGCACCGCACGCACCTCAAGCACCTCCCCCTGCACGTCGCGTGTGCCGTCCTCGCAGCTCAGGTACGACATTTCACGCCCGTACGCCGCTTCGTGCGCGGGCGTTCCGTCTCGACCCTGCTCGCAGACGCCCCTCTTCAGTCGTCACTCATTCTCTGGAGTCCCGTGATGGACACCCCTGTCTCCACCACCCCTCTCTCCTCCCTGACCACCGTCGCCGTCGTCGGTCTCGGCACCATGGGCGCCGGCATCGCCGAGGTGCTGGCCCGTGCGGGCCGCACGGTGATCGGCATCGACCTCAGCATCGAGGCGGCCGACCACGCCATCGCCGCCCTGGAGACCTCCACCGCCCGCGCCGTGCGCCGCGAGCGGATCACCGAGGCCGAGCGCGACGGGATCCTGGCCCGGTTCCGCACCTCCACCGAGCTCTCCGCAGCCGCCGACGCCGACCTGGTCATCGAGGTGGTCCCGGAGTCCTACGAGGCCAAGCACCAGGTCTTCCGCGAGCTGGACGGCATCGTCCGCCCGGACACCATCCTGGCCACCGGCACCAACGCACTCTCGGTGACCCGCCTCGCCGCCGACTCCGCGCGGCCCGAACGCGTCCTGGGCATGCACTTCTTCAACCCGGCCCCGGCGATGAAGCTGGTCGAGATCGTCTCCTCGGTGCTGACCGCGCCGACCGCCGTCGCGGCCGTCACCGACCTCGCGCACGACCTCGGCAAGGAGCCGGTCGCGGTCGGCGACCGGCCCGGTTTCGTCGCGGACGGACTGCTCTTCGGCTACCTCAACCAGGCCGCCGCGATGTACGAGGCCAAGTACGCCTCCCGCGAGGACATCGACGCCGCGATGCGGCTCGGCTGCGGTCTGCCGATGGGCCCGCTCGCCCTGCTGGACCTGATCGGCGTGGACACCGCGCGCACCGTCCTGGAGGCGATGTACTCCGAGTCGCACGACCGGCTGCACGCCCCCGCGCCGATCCTCAAGCAGCTGAGCGAGGCCGGGCTGACCGGCCGCAAGGCGGGGCGCGGCTTCTACACGTACGACGCCCCCGGCGGTACGGAGGTGGTCCGCGACGCCCTCACCCCGCTTGAGGCGCCGCCGCTCGCGGACGGCCGGGAGATCCGTACGGTCGGCGTCGCCGGCTCCGGAACGATGGCTTCCGGCATCGCGGAGGTCTTCGCCAAGGCGGGCTACGACGTGGTCCTCGCGGCCCGCAGCCAGGAGAAGGCGGACGCCGCCAAGTCCCGTGTCAACAAGTCGCTTTCGCGCTCCGTCGACAAGGGCCGGATGACCGCCGGGGCCCGCGACGAGGCCCTGGCCCGGATCACCCCGGCCGGCAGCATCGACGCGTTCGCCGACGTCGACCTGGCGCTGGAGGCGGTCGCCGAGGACCTCGCGGTCAAGCAGCAGCTCTTCGCCGCCTTCGACAAGGTCTGCAAGCAGGGCGCGATCCTCGCCACCACCACCTCCTCGCTGCCCGTCGTCGCCTGCGCCCGCGCCACCTCACGCCCGCAGGACGTCATCGGGATGCACTTCTTCAACCCGGCCCCGGCGATGAAGCTGGTGGAGATCGTCCGTACCGTCCTGACGGCGGACGACGTCCACGCCACGGTCCGCGACCTCACCACGAAGATCCGCAAGCACCCGGTGGACTGCGGCGACCGGGCGGGCTTCATCGTCAACGCGCTCCTGTTCCCGTACCTGAACAACGCGATCAAGATGGTCCAGGAGCACTATGCGTCGCTGGACGACATCGACGCCGCGATGAAGCTGGGCGGCGGCTACCCGATGGGCCCCTTCGAGCTCCTCGACGTGGTCGGTCTGGACGTCTCGCTCGCCATCGAGCAGGTGCTGCACCGCGAGTTCCGCGACCCGGGCCTGGCGCCCGCGCCGCTGCTCGAACACCTCGTGGCAGCGGGCTGCCTGGGCCGCAAGACCGGCCGCGGCTTCCGGGAGTATGCGCGGCGCTGAGGGCCGGCGCGGATCTCCCCGTCCCGGCGGGGACTCCCCCGCCGGGTGGGGCGGGCTGCTGCAACCCCCTGGCGGCCCGCCCCCTACGACGCGGAGCCGCGCGGCCATGGGTTACGTTCAGGGCATGCCCCAGGCCCCCAGGACTTCTCGTAACAGTTCCGCGCCCGACGCCCCGGAAAGTGCCGCGGGCACCCGCGCCGCGGCGCAGCGCCTCAAGATGCGCCGGGAACTGTCGGCGGCCGCGATGGAGCTCTTCGCCACCAAGGGGTACGAGGCGACCACGGTCGACGAGATCGCCGCGGCGGGCGGGGTGGCCCGGCGCACCTTCTTCCGCCACTTCCGCTCCAAGGAAGAGGCGATCTTCCCGGACCACGACGACACCCTCGTACGGGCCGAGGCGGTCCTGCACGCGGCGCCCCCGCACGAGCACCCGCTCGACACGGTGTGCCGGGGCATCAAGGAGGTCATGCGGATGTACGCGGCGGCGCCCGCCGTCTCCGTCGCCCGCTACAAGCTGACCCGGGAGGTGCCGACCCTCCGGGAGGCCGAGATCGCCTCGGTGGCCCGCTACGAACGCCTCTTCACGCGCTATCTCCTGGGCCACTTCGACGAGCACGACCACCACCCCGGCAACGACGACCCGCTCCTCGCGGAGGTCGCGGCCTCGGCGGTGGTCACGGCCCACAACCACGTACTGCGGCGCTGGCTGCGGGCGGGCGGCCAGGGGGACGTGGAGACCCAGCTCGACCACGCCTTCGCCATCGTCCGGCGCACCTTCGGCTCGGGCATCGGCGCGGGCCGCAGCACCCCGGAGCACCCGGACGCGGCCGTCGCCGCCCAGTCGGCCACCGCCTCGGTCACCGGCGAGGTGCTGGTGACGGTGGCGCGTACGGACGCCCCGCTGGAGGACATCATGCAGACCATCGAACGGGCCCTCGCGAAGGGCTGAACGGACCGTTTTACCGCACTTTCACCGCACCGCTGGGGAGCTCGCTCCCCAGCGGTGTTCTGCGTTCCACGCCCCTGACCTGCGGTGATCGATCATCGTTCATAAATTTATGGCACCCAGTGTCTTGCCGTTGGCACGCGGTGCCATTACGTTGATGTTGTCCGGGTGACCGGCGTACAGCGACCTTCCGTACGCCGGCTGTCCCCGTACACCTCCCGGTGTACGTGCCCGGCCGCCTGCGTCACAGGCACCTCCCGCGCACCACCCCGCGCTGCCGAAACCCTCGCTCCACCGCCGAACCGACGGCACACCTCCACCCCGCTCCTCCCGAGCACCCCGACGTAACCCTCAAGCGCTCAACACGCTTCGCCGGAGGCACCCCGTGAAGGAAATCCTGGACGCGATCCAGTCGCAGGCAGCGACTGCCGCGGACTACGCAGCCCTGCCGCTCCCCGAGTCCTACCGCGCGATCACCGTGCACAAGGACGAGGCGGAGATGTTCGCCGGACTCACCACCCGCGAGAAGGACCCCCGCAAGTCGCTCCACCTGGACGACGTGCCGGTGCCCGAGCTCGGCCCGGGCGAGGCTCTGGTGGCGGTCATGGCCAGTTCCGTGAACTACAACTCGGTCTGGACCTCGATCTTCGAGCCGGTCTCCACCTTCAGCTTCCTCGAAAGGTACGGCCGCCTCAGCGAGTTGACGAAGCGTCACGACCTGCCGTACCACGTGATCGGCTCCGACCTGGCGGGCGTCGTGCTGCGCACCGGGCCCGGCGTGAACGCCTGGCACCCCGGCGACGAGGTCGTCGCGCACTGCCTCTCCGTCGAGCTGGAGAGCTCGGACGGCCACAACGACACGATGCTCGACCCCGAGCAGCGCATCTGGGGCTTCGAGACCAACTTCGGCGGCCTCGCCGAGATCGCCCTCGTCAAGTCCAACCAGCTGATGCCCAAGCCCGGCCACCTCAGCTGGGAGGAGGCCGCGTCGCCCGGTCTGGTCAACTCGACCGCGTACCGCCAGCTGGTCTCCCGCAACGGCGCCGGCATGAAGCAGGGCGACAACGTCCTGATCTGGGGCGCCAGCGGCGGACTCGGCTCGTACGCCACCCAGTTCGCGCTGGCCGGCGGCGCCAACCCGATCTGTGTCGTCTCCAGCCCGGAGAAGGCCGAGATCTGCCGGGCGATGGGCGCCGAGGCGGTCATCGACCGCAACGCCGAGGGCTACAAGTTCTGGAAGGACGAGCGCACCCAGGACCCGAAGGAGTGGAAGCGCTTCGGCAAGCGCATCCGCGAGTTCACCGGCGGCGAGGACATCGACATCGTCTTCGAGCACCCCGGCCGCGAGACCTTCGGCGCCAGCGTCTACGTGACCAGGAAGGGCGGGACGATCACCACCTGCGCCTCCACCTCCGGCTACATGCACGAGTACGACAACCGCTACCTGTGGATGTCGCTCAAGCGCATCATCGGCTCGCACTTCGCCAACTACCGCGAGGCGTGGGAGGCCAACCGCCTGATCGCCAAGGGCAAGATCCACCCGACGCTGTCGAAGGTGTACTCGCTCGAAGACACCGGCCAGGCCGCGTACGACGTCCACCGCAACCTCCACCAGGGCAAGGTCGGCGTCCTGGCACTCGCCCCCAGCGAGGGCCTGGGAGTCCGTGACCACGAGATGCGAGCGACGCACCTCGACGCCATCAACCGCTTCCGGGACATCTAATGACGGGTCGTCAGGCGCCACGGCCCAAGGACCGCCCCTGGCTGATGCGGACCTACGCCGGCCACTCCACCGCCGAAGCCTCCAACGCGCTCTACCGCAACAACCTCGCCAAGGGCCAGACCGGCCTGTCGGTCGCCTTCGACCTGCCCACCCAGACCGGTTACGACCCGGACCACGTGCTGGCCCGGGGCGAGGTCGGCCGGGTCGGGGTCCCGGTGTCCCACCTCGGCGACATGCGGCGGCTGTTCCAGGACATTCCCCTGGAGCAGATGAACACCTCGATGACCATCAACGCCACGGCCATGTGGCTGCTGGCCATGTACCAGGTGGTCGCCGAGGAGCAGGGCGCGGACATCAGCCGGCTCCAGGGGACGACGCAGAACGACATCGTCAAGGAGTACCTGTCGCGCGGGACGCACGTCTTCCCGCCGGGACCGAGCCTGCGCCTGACGACCGACATGATCTGCTACACGGTCAACAACATCCCCAAGTGGAACCCGATCAACATCTGCTCCTACCACCTCCAGGAGGCAGGAGCCACGCCGGTCCAGGAGATCGCCTACGCGATGTCCACCGCGATCGCCGTCCTCGACTCGGTGTTCGCGTCCGGGCAGATCCCGGACGACCGGCGCGGAGACGTCGTCGCCCGGATCTCCTTCTTCGTGAACGCGGGCGTCCGCTTCATCGAGGAGATGTGCAAGATGCGCGCCTTCGGCCGCATCTGGGACAAGATCACCCGGGAGCGGTACGGGATCGAGAACGCCAAGCAGCGCCGCTTCCGCTACGGCGTGCAGGTCAACTCGCTCGGCCTGACCGAGGCCCAGCCGGAGAACAACGTCCAGCGCATCGTCCTGGAGATGCTGGGCGTCACCCTCTCCAAGGACGCCCGCGCCCGCGCCGTACAACTCCCGGCCTGGAACGAGGCGTTGGGGCTCCCCCGCCCCTGGGACCAGCAGTGGTCGCTGCGCATCCAGCAGGTCCTGGCCCTGGAGTCGGACCTCCTGGAGTACGAGGACATCTTCGCCGGATCGCATGTCATCGAGGCCAAGGTCGGCGCGCTCGTCGACGACTGCCTGGCCGAGATCGACCGCATCCAGGAGATGGGCGGTGCGCTCGCCGCCGTCGAGTCCGGCTACCTCAAGTCGGAACTGGTGGCCTCGCACGCACTGCGCCGGGCCCGTATCGAGTCCGGCGAGGAGAAGATCGTCGGCGTCAACTCGTACGAGGCGACCGAGCCGAGCCCGCTCACCTCGGACCTGGACGCCGCGATCATGACGGTCGACCCGGCCGTCGAGGCCCGGGTCGTCGCCGCCCTCGGGGAGTGGCGCACCACCCGTGACCAGGCCAACGAGCGGCAGGGGCTGGGCGACCCGCTGGTCTTCCCGTCCACCGCGCAGGCCCTGGACATGCTCAGGGAGGCCGCCGCCGGTGACGAGAACCTGATGGAGGCGACCCTGGAGTGCGTGCGCGCCGGTGTCACCACCGGGGAGTGGGCGGAGGCGCTGCGCGAGGTGTTCGGCGAGTTCCGCGCCCCGACGGGCGTCTCGTCGGCCCCGGTCGCCGTCACCGCCGAGGCGGGCACGCCGCTGGCTCTCGTACGGGAGAAGGTGCGGCGGACCGCCGACGAGCTGGGTTCCGGCCGGCTGCGCCTGCTGGTCGGCAAGCCGGGCCTGGACGGGCACTCCAACGGGGCCGAGCAGATCGCGGTGCGTGCGCGTGACGCCGGCTTCGAGGTGGTCTACCAGGGCATCCGGCTCACCCCGGCGCAGATCGTGGACGCCGCGCTCGCCGAGGACGTGCACTGCGTGGGTCTGTCGATCCTGTCGGGCTCGCACTCGGCGCTGGTGCCCGACGTGCTGGAACGGCTCAGGGAGGGCGGTGCGCCCGAGCTGCCCGTCATCGTCGGCGGGATCATCCCGAGCGCCGACGCCACCGAACTGAAGCGTGCGGGAGTCGCCGCCGTCTTCACCCCGAAGGACTTCGGGATCACGGAGATCATCGGCCGTATCGTCGACGAGATCCGAAAAGCGAACAAGCTCAGCCCCCTGGAAATCTCGGAGGTCCCCGCATGACTGTCAACCGACTCCGTCCCCGCCGCTCCTGTCTCGCGGTCCCCGGGTCGAACCCCCGCTTCCTGGAGAAGGCCCAGGGCCTCCCCGCCGACCAGGTCTTCCTGGACCTGGAGGACGCCTGCGCTCCGCTGGCCAAGCCCGAGGCGCGGCACACCATCGTGAAGTTCCTCAACGAGGGCGACTGGACCGGCAAGACGCGGGTGGTCCGGGTCAACGACTGGACCACCGAGTGGACCTACCGGGACGTGGTGACGGTCGTCGAGGGCGCCGGCCAGAACCTCGACTGCATCATGCTGCCGAAGGTGCAGGACGCCCAGCAGATCGTCGCGCTGGACCTGCTCCTCACCCAGATCGAGAAGACGATGGGCTTCGAGGTCGGGAAGATCGGCATCGAGGCGCAGATCGAGAACGCCCGGGGCCTCAACAACGTCAACGCCATCGCGGAGGCCTCCCCGCGCACCGAGGCGATCATCTTCGGCCCGGCCGACTTCATGGCGTCGATCAACATGAAGACCCTGGTCGTCGGCGAGCAGCCGCCCGGCTACGGCGCCGACGCCTACCACTACATCCTGATGAAGATCCTGATGGCGGCCCGCGCCAACGACCTCCAGGCGATCGACGGCCCCTACCTCCAGATCCGCAACGTCGACGGCTACCGCGAGGTCGCCAAGCGTGCGGCGGCGCTCGGCTTCGACGGCAAGTGGGTGCTGCACCCGGGCCAGGTGGAGGCCTCGAACGAGATCTTCTCCCCGTCCCAGGACGACTTCGACCACGCCGAGCTGATCCTCGACGCGTACGACTACTACACCTCCGAGGCGGGCGGCAAGAAGGGCTCCGCGATGCTCGGCGACGAGATGATCGACGAGGCCAGCCGCAAGATGGCACTGGTCATCTCCGGCAAGGGCCGGGCCGCCGGTATGCAGCGCACCTCGAAGTTCGAAGCCCCGGAGGCCTGATCACCATGCAGTTCGGACGCACCTTCGAGGAGTTCGAGGTCGGCGCTGTCTACAAGCACTGGCCCGGCAAGACGGTCACCGAGTACGACGACCACCTCTTCTGTCTCCTCACGATGAACCACCACCCGCTCCACATGGACACCAACTACGCGGAGAAGACCACCGACTTCGGCAAGAACGTCGTCGTCGGGAACTACATCTACTCCCTGCTCCTCGGCATGTCCGTACCGGACGTATCGGGCAAGGCGATCGCCAATCTGGAGGTCGAGTCGCTCAAGCACATCGCGCCGACGTTCCACGGCGACACGATCTACGGCGAGACCGTCGTGCTCGACAAGACGCCCTCGAAGTCGAAGAACGACCGAGGAATCGTCTACGTCGAGACAAAGGGCTACAAGCAGGACGGCACGGTCGTCTGCGTGTTCCGCCGCAAGGTCATGGTCCCGACCGAGACGTACATCAAGGAGCGCGGCGGCGAGCAGCCGGGCCGTCCCGAGCCGAAGATCCAGGACAAGAAGCAGGAGAAGAAGTAGCCATGGCCCGTCTCGCCCAGACCGCCGGTCTGACCGACATCCAGCAGGAAATCCTCTCCACGGTCCGGAACTTCGTCGACAAGGAGATCATTCCGGTCGCGACCGAGCTGGAGCACCGCGACGAGTACCCCACCGACATCGTCGAGGGGCTCAAGGAGCTCGGCCTGTTCGGGCTGATGATTCCCGAGGAGTACGGGGGTCTGGGTGAGTCGCTTCTCACATACGCGCTCTGCGTCGAGGAGATCGCCCGTGGCTGGATGAGCGTGTCCGGCATCATCAACACGCACTTCATCGTGGCGTACATGCTCAAGCAGCACGGCACGCAGGAGCAGAAGGACACCTTCCTGCCCCGGATGGCGCTGGGCGAGGTGCGTGGCGCGTTCTCGATGTCGGAGCCGGCGCTCGGCTCGGACGTGTCGGCGATCTCGTCCAAGGGCGTGCGCGACGGCGACGAGTACGTGCTCAACGGCCAGAAGATGTGGCTGACCAACGGCGGTTCCTCCACGCTGGTGGCGGTTCTCTGCCGGAGTGACGAGGGTCACCCCGAGGGCACCGCCCCGCACAAGTCGATGACGACGTTCCTGGTCGAGAAGGAGCCGGGATTCGGCGAAGTCCGCCCAGGTCTCACCATTCCCGGCAAGATCGACAAAATGGGATACAAGGGCGTTGACACCACCGAGTTGATCATGGACGGACTGCGCATTCCGGCCAATCGCGTGCTCGGCGGGACCACCGGCCGCGGGTTTTACCAAATGATGGACGGTGTCGAGGTCGGCCGGGTCAATGTCGCCGCACGTGGTTGCGGAGTCGCTCAGCGTGCCTTCGAGTTGGGGGTTTCGTACGCCCAGCAGCGCCACACCTTCGGCAAGCCGATCGCCCAGCACCAGGCGATCCAGTTCAAGCTGGCCGAGATGGCCACCAAGGCCGAAGCCGCTCATGCGATGATGGTGAATGCAGCACGCAAAAAGGACAGCGGGGAACGAAACGACCTCGAAGCAGGGATGGCCAAGTACCTGGCCTCCGAGTACTGCAAGGAGGTAGTCGAGGACGCCTTCCGCATTCACGGCGGGTACGGCTTCTCGAAGGAGTACGAAATCGAGCGCCTCTACCGCGAGGCACCCATGCTGCTGATCGGTGAAGGTACCGCCGAGATCCAGAAAATGATCATTGGTAGGCGCCTGCTGGAGGAATATCGACTGCAGGGCTGAATGTTCGCTTTGCGTAGATTTCAACGCGAAGAAGATCACACCCTGTCATCGTCTTCCGGCCTCTGACTCGCTTTCCGGCTTGCCCAGTTGCACCCCGCAACCGATACCATCGCCGGAAAGCCGCCACCTCCCCCGTCTCTGCGCGGCATCATCCGCTACGAAGGTCATCCATGCCCCACAGCCAAACCTCTGCACCACGCGACGGCGACTCCTCGGGTCTCATCCCCAAGGGCCGCCTTGCTCGCGGAGCATCGCCGTGGCTCCTGCCGACCGTCGCGACCGCGGCCCTCACCCTGGTCAAGGCGCGCAAGTCGGGCCGCTGGGCCGCCGCAGCCGTTCCCACCACCGCGCTCGCGGCGGGGATGCTGTGGTTCTTCCGCGACCCCGAGCGCGAGATCACCCAGGGTCGGGTCATCTCGCCGGCCGACGGTGTGGTGCAGAGCATCATGCCGTGGAAAGACGGGCGCACCCGCGTCGCGATCTTCATGAGCCCGCTGAACGTCCACGTCAACCGCGCGCCGCTGGCCGGCACGGTGACGTCCGTCGAGCACGTGCCCGGCGGTTTCGTTCCGGCGTTCAACAAGGAGAGCGAGAACAACGAGCGCGTTGTCTGGCACTTCGACACCGAACTCGGCGACATCGAGATGGTGCAGATCGCAGGCGCTGTGGCTCGCCGCATCGTGCCCTACCTCCCACAGGGGACCAAGGTCGAGCAGGGCGAGCGGATCGGCCTGATCCGCTTCGGCTCCCGGGTGGACATCTACCTCCCGGAAGGTGTCGATGTCGCGGTCGAGGTGGGCCAAACCACTACCGCGGGGGTGACTCGAATTGACCGTGACTGATCCAGAGACGCAGGCCGGCTGGGTTCCGGAGGCGGAAGCCGAGGACGATGCGGAGGACATGCCGCTCAGTCTGAGGCTGTCGATAGCGGACACCCTCACCCTCGGTAACGCGACGTGCGGATTCATGGCGGTGTACTTCACCACCACCGGAATCCTCATTCCGCACCTCCAGGGCAGCCAGGAGACCGGCATGGCGCGCAACAGCGCCGCCACCGCCGTGATCCTCATGCTCCTCGCCGCGATCTTCGACCTGTGCGACGGCCTGGTGGCCCGCAAGCTGCGCAGCTCGCCGATGGGCGCGGAGCTGGACAACCTGTCCGACCTGATCAGCTTCGGGCTCGCCCCCGCCTACTTCGTGCTGGTGTACGGAATGGTGGCGGACGACGCACAGCAGAAGGTGGCGGCACTGGCCGCGATCGTGGTGCTGCTGGCGGTGATCATGCGATTGGCCAGATTCTCGGTGGTCGCGATGAAGGACGGCATGTTCCAGGGCATGCCGAGCCCCTTCGGTGCGCTGACGGTCGTCTCGATCGTGCTCCTTGAGCTTCCGTTCATCCCGACGCTGCTCGCGGTGCTGGGTGTGGCGTGGCTGATGGTCAGCCGGGTCGAGTACCCGAAGCCGCGCGGTGTGCTCGCCGTCGCGATGCTGAGCTGGATCATCGGCGCGATGGGGCTGCTGGCGGCCTGGGCGTTCGACGCCCCCGGCGGTCAGCTCCTGCTCCAGACTGGCTGCGCGCTCCAGGTCGTCCTGGGTGCGGTCATCCCCCTGTTCGCCACGGCCCGCCGGGTGAACACCTTCCGCGACAACCGTCGCGAGGCGCGGGCAGCACAGCTGCCGTAGCAGTACGAAAGAGGGCCCCGAGTCGGTAAACCGACTCGGGGCCCTCTTTCGTGTGGTCCACAAAGGCGCCAGGTGGACGCCTGACGGGACTGCGGAGCGCGGGCGGGAAATCGCCTCCCGGTGGTCCGGGGCGGCCCAGGACCCGAACCAGAGCCTTGGTGCGGCCGTCAGGGGCGGCCAGGGTGCCGATGCCCATGGAGGCGGCGCGGCTGTTCGTGCGGACGTGGCCGGCGGTGTCCGAGCGGGCGGGCGGCTACGGGGCGGAACTGGCGCGGGACCCGGGCGCGCAGGCGGCCGACGCCCTCAGATCCCCGCCTCCAGCGCCCTGCACAGCGCGGCCAGCCCCGCCCGGTACCCGTGCTCCGGCGGCGTCGCGTAGCCCACCACCAGTCCGTCCGGAGCCCGCTCCCCCGCCGCCTCCGGGTGGCGGAAGCCCGACAGGCCGTCGAGGGCGAGCCCTTGGTGCGCGGCGGCCCGCAGCGCGTCGCCCTCGGTTCCCGGCGGCAGCCTCAGTACCGCGTGCAGCCCGGCCGCGATGCCGGTCGCGTGGACGTGCGGCGCGGCCTCGGCCACCGCCGCGACGAGCTCGTCTCGGCGGACCCGGTAGCGCTGCCGCATCCGCCGGACGTGCCGGTCGTAGTGCCCGGAGGCGAGGAAGTCGGCGAGCGTGAGCTGATCCAGCACGCTCGCCCACGCCTCCCGCAGCCCCTTCACCTCCAGGACCGCCCCGACCAGGTGCTCGGGCAGCACCATCCACCCCAGCCGCACCGCGGGCGAGAGGCTCTTGCTCACCGAGCCGAGGTAGACCACCCGCTCCGGGTCCAGGCCCTGGACGGCGCCGACCGGTTCGCGGTCGTAGCGGAACTCGCCGTCGTAGTCGTCCTCCAGCACCAGCGCCTGCTGGGCGCGCGCCCAGTCGACCACCTCGGCCCGCCGCTCGGAGTGCAGCGGCCCGCCGGTCGGGAACTGGTGCGCGGGCGTGAGCAGCACCGCCCGCAGCCCCCGGTGGGCCGCCAACTCCCCTGTTCTGGCGCCCTCTTCGTCGATGCCGATCGGTACGGTGCGTACGCCTGCGGCGCTCAGCAGCCCCCGGTGGAAGGGCAGGCCGTACTCCTCCACGGCCAGTGGCCCGCGCAGGACTCCCCCGTACAGCAGCCGCAGCGCGTGGGCGAAGCCGGAGCAGATGACGATGCGGTCGGGGGTGGTGCGCACGCCCCGGGCGCGGGCCAGGTACTCGGCCAGGGCGCGGCGCAGTTCGATGCGGCCCTGCGGATCGCCGGGGCCGAAGGCCTCGTTGGGGGCGGCGGTCAGCGCACGCCGGGAGGCGGCGAGCCAGGCGGTGCGGGGGAACGAGGCGGCGTCCGGCTGGCCCTGGCGGAGGTCGTGCGCGGGCCGGGGCGGGGTCGGCGGGGCCTTCTTCGCGGCGCGCGGGGGCCGGGGCGGGGCGGCCCGTTCGGCGACCCGGGTGCCGGAACCCTGGCGGGCGGTGAGCCAGCCCTCGGCGACCAGCTCGGCGTAGGCGGAGGCGACGGTGTTGCGGGCGATGCCGAGGTCGGCGGCGAGGGAGCGGTAGGGCGGCAGCCGGGTGCCGGGGGCGAGCCTGCCCTCGCGGATCGCCTCGCGCAGGGCGCGGGTGAGGGCGGCCTGTCGGCCGCCCTTCTCGGCTGGGAGGTCCAAGTGGAGGTCCGCGCCGATGCGTTCGGCGGAATTGACCCATGATTCCGGCATGGGAGGGCACTCTACCGGGGGCCTTTTCGCCCGGCCCCCGGTAGTGTCCCGCTCTTGGTCCCGCTCAGGGTCCCGTTCGTGCGGCCGGGTCAGACGCGCGCGGAGGACCCCAGCAGGCTCCGCGCTTCCTGGAGCGGCGTGAGCGCCACCGCCTGGGGAGTCGCGGCCACGGGGTCGGTGCAGGTGAACCCGAGGCGGGTCAGCGCCCGCACCACTTCACCGGCGCTGAAGTCGCGGCGGTCCTGCCGGGTGATGACCTCGCCGACCTGCTTGACGGGGTAGGTGCGGCGGCCGATGGTGACGGACTCGCCCGTGACGACGGGTTCGGGCTTGATGCCCTTCATCGCGACCTGTACTTCGCTCTTGACCAGCTCGAAGGGGAAGCGGGCGATGACTACGCGCATGATGCCTCGACAAGGTGGGAGGGGTGGAGAAACGGGAGGGTCGGCCGAAGCCGTACGACAGTGACTCAGGCGGCGTTGCGGGCCGGGGACTGCTGCGAGGCTCCGCCGCTGCGCCGGGCCGCGGAGGGGCGGCGTCGGCCGCGTGCCCCGGAGCCGCCGCGCTTGGGTCGCTCGGAGGCCGGTGCCGTGATGACCACGGGCACCCCGGACGGCGTCCGTGCCCCGGTGATCCGGCTCAACTCGGCTTCTCCGGAGCGTACTTGGGTGGTCTGCGGGGTGATGCCCGCGGCCTGCATCAGCCGGCTCATCTCGCGCCGCTGGTTGGGCGTGACCAGGGTGACGACACTGCCGGACTCACCGGCACGCGCGGTACGGCCGCCGCGGTGCAGGTAGTCCTTGTGGTCGGTCGGCGGGTCCACGTTGACGACCAGGTCGAGGTTGTCGACGTGGATGCCCCGGGCGGCGACGTTGGTCGCCACCAGCACGGTGACATGGCCGGTCTTGAACTGCTCCAGGGTGCGGGTGCGCTGCGGCTGGGACTTGCCGCCGTGCAGCGCGGCGGCCCGCACCCCGCTGCTGAGCAGGTGGTCGGTCAGCTTGTCGACGGCGTGCTTGGTGTCCAGGAACATGATCACCCGGCCGTCGCGGGCGGCGATCTCGGTGGTGGTCGCGTGCTTGTCGAGGCCCTGCACATGGAGCACGTGGTGCTCCATGGTGGTGACCGCGCCCGCCGACGGGTCGACGGAGTGCACCACCGGGTCGTTGAGGTAGCGGCGTACGAGCAGGTCGACGTTGCGGTCGAGAGTGGCGGAGAACAGCATCCGCTGGCCGTCCGCCCGTACCAGGTCGAGGAGTTCGGTGACCTGCGGCATGAAGCCCATGTCGGCCATCTGGTCGGCCTCGTCGAGGACGGTGATCCCCACCTGGTCCAGGACGCAGTCCCGGCGCTCGATGAGGTCCTTCAGCCGCCCGGGCGTGGCCACGACGACCTCGGCGCCGCCGCGCAGCTGGTGCGCCTGGCGGCCGATCGACATGCCTCCGACGACGGTGGCCAGGCGCAGCCGCAGCGAGCGGGCGTACGGGGTGAGCGCGTCGGTGACCTGCTGCGCGAGCTCGCGGGTCGGTACGAGGACGAGGGCCAGCGGCTGGCGGGGCTCGGCGCGCTTGCCCGCGGTGCGGGCGAGCAGGGCGAGGCCGAAGGCGAGGGTCTTGCCGGAGCCGGTCCGGCCACGGCCCAGGACGTCGCGTCCGGCAAGGGAGTTGGGGAGGGTGGCGCCCTGGATCGGGAAGGGCACGCTGACGCCCTCGGCGGCGAGCGCGGCGAGCAGCGGCGCGGGCATCTCCAGGTCGGCGAAGGCCTCGACGGCGGGCAGCGGCGGGGTCACGGTCACCGGGAGGGCGAACTCGCCCTGCACCGCTGCGGGGCGCCGCCCGTAGCCGCCGGAGCGGGACCGGTTCGCGGGGGCCGAGCGGTAGCCGCCACGGCCGGCTCCGGCCGATCCGGTGGAACCGCCTGTACGGGTACGGGAGTACCGGTCATTGGTGCGAGAGCTACGGGTGTTGCGGTCCATGCGGAACCTTTCCTCGATGCGGCACGTATCGAGGAATTCCGGGCGGCGGTCAGTAGTTGAACGCCGCGTGGAATCGCAGGAACGAGCCGGAAATACGAATGCGAATTCTGGCCTTTCGACTGCAGGCCGAAAAATTCGGCCGAATTCGAAAAACCAGCGAGCGGCGCCGCTCAGAGATCCGGGCGCTGCGGGGAAATCCCGCCGTACGGTCCGGCGCGGTGCGCGGGGCACGGTGCGGAGCGTTCGGCACGACGGGTGAACACGGAAGTACGCGGCAGTGCGCCGCCCCACCGGGCGGCAGAGGCACTGCCGGGAGGTACGGGGCCGGGGGCGCTGCGCGGTCCGGGCCCGGAAAATGCAACGAGCTGGGGCCCGCACCCCAAGGTGCGGGCCCCAGCTGCGTGTTGCTTGCCTGTGCTGCTTAGGCGGGGGTGATGTTCTCGGCCTGCGGGCCCTTCTGGCCCTGCGTGACGTCGAAGTTCACCTTCTGGCCTTCCTGGAGCTCGCGGAAGCCCTGGGCGGCGATGTTCGAGTAGTGGGCGAAGACGTCGGCGCCGCCGCCGTCCTGCTCGATGAAGCCGAAGCCCTTTTCCGCGTTGAACCACTTCACGGTGCCAGTAGCCATGTCAAATCTCCTTGGGGCAGTACCCGGGTTCCGCACTGCACGGAGCCCGCGTCGCCGTGATGATTGCCCCGTCCGGCGTGAGCCGGAAATAAAATCTATGGGAACCACAACTGCAACTGAGATCGACAGTAGCACGGAAATTCTTCCCTGGCATGCGGGGACATTTCTGCCCGATTTCAGCTCTCGCGGCCGGGAAGGATTTTCTGTTCCGGCCGCAACAGTTTGTGTGACGGGCCGGGAACAGGCCCCTAGGGTCAGGCCCCGTCCTCCCCCTGGACGTACTCGCGCAGGTGCTGTGCGGTGAGGGTGTCCCCCCGGGTGATCAGCTCGGCGGGGGTGCCGGTGAAGACCACCCGGCCGCCGTCGTGGCCGCCGCCGGGGCCGAGGTCGATCAGCCAGTCGGCGTGGGCCATCACCGCCTGGTGGTGCTCGATGACGATCACGGTGTTGCCGTCGTCGACGAGCCGGTCCAGCAGGGCGAGCAGCTTGTCGACGTCGGCCATGTGCAGTCCGGTCGTCGGTTCGTCCAGGACGTACGTCGCCGCCTTCTCGGCCATGTGGATGGCCAGCTTGATCCGCTGCCGCTCACCGCCGGAGAGGGTGTTGAGGGGCTGGCCGAGGCGGAGGTAGCCGAGGCCGACGTCCTTGAGGCGGGAGAGCAGGGTGCGGGTCTGGCCGGTGGTGAAGAACTCGTGGGCCTCGGTCACGGACATGCCGAGGACCTCGCTGATGTTCTTCCCGTTGAGCGTGTAGGCGAGGACTTCGGCGGTGAAGCGCTTGCCGGCGCAGACCTCGCAGACGGAGGCGACCCCGGCCATCATCGCGAGGTCGGTGTAGACGAGCCCGAGGCCGTTGCAGTTCTGGCAGGCGCCCTCGGAGTTGGCGCTGAAGAGGGCGGCCTTGACTCCGTTGGCCTTGGCGAAGGCGTTGCGGATGGGCGTCAGCAGGCCGGTGTACGTCGCCGGGTTGGAGCGGCGCGAGCCTCGGATCGGGGACTGGTCGGCGATGACGATGCCGTCGCGTCCCGGCAGGTTGCCGTGGATGAGGGAGCTCTTGCCTGAGCCCGCGACGCCGGTGACGACGGTGAGCACACCGGTGGGGATGTCCACGCTGACGTTGCGCAGGTTGTGCTGGTTGGCATCGGTGATGGAGAGGTGTCCGGTGGGACGGCGGACCTCCGTGCGCAGTTCGGTGCGGTGCGCGAGGTGGTCGCCGGTGAGGGTGCCTGAGGTGCGCAGGCCGGCGAGGTCGCCGCTGTAGCAGAGCTCGCCGCCCGCCTCACCGGCTCCGGGGCCGAGGTCGACGATGTGGTCGGCGATCCTGATGACCTCGGGCTTGTGCTCGACGACCAGGACGGTGTTGCCCTTGTCGCGCAGGCGCAGCAGGAGGTCGTTCATCCTGCGGATGTCGTGCGGGTGCAGGCCGGTGGTGGGTTCGTCGAAGATGTATGTCACGTCGGTGAGCGAGGACCCGAGGTGGCGGACCATCTTGACGCGCTGCGCCTCTCCGCCGGACAGCGTGCCCGCCGGGCGGTCGAGGCTGAGATAGCCGAGGCCGATCTCGACGAGGGAGTCCAGCAGGCCGCGGAGGTTCACGAGGAGCGGGGCGACGCCGGGGTCGTCGATGCCCCGGACGAACTTGGCCAGGTCGCTGATCTGCATCGCCGAGCACTCCGCGATGTTGACCCCGGCGATCTTCGAGGAGAGCGCGGCCTGCGTCAGCCGCGTACCCCCGCAGTCGGGGCAGTCGGCGAAGACGACCGCACGGTCGACGAAGGCCTTGGTGGGGGCCTGCATCGAGTCGCGGTCCTTGACGAGGATGGTCCGCTGCACGCGCACGACCAGGCCCTCGTAGGTGAAGTTGTTCTTCCCGACCCGCACCTTCACCTGTGGCTTGTGCAGGAAGTCGGCCCACTCCTGCTCGGTGAAGTCGGCGAGCTTCTTGTCCGGGTCGTAGAAGCCGGAGTTGGCCATGATCTGCCAGGGCCAGGAGTCGACGGCGAAGCCGGGCACGGTGATCGCGCCCTCGTTGAGCGACTTCTCCCGGTCGACCAGTTCGTCCACGGCGATGTCGGAGACCTGGCCGATGCCCTCGCAGCGCGGGCACATGCCCTCGGGAACGTTGAAGCTGAAGGCGCCCGCGCCGCCGATCGCAGGTATGCCGATGCGGCTGAAGACGATGCGCAGCATGGCGTACGCGTCGGTGGCTGTGCCCACCGTGGAACGGGAGTTGGCGCCCATCCGCTCCTGGTCGACGACGATCGCGGCGCTGAGGTTGTGCAGCCCGTCGACGTCGGGACGGCCGAGGCTGGGCATGAAGGACTGGAGGAACGCCGTGTACGTCTCGTTGATCAGCCGCTGCGATTCGGCGGCGACGGTGCCGAAGACGAGCGAGGACTTGCCGGAGCCGGAGACGCCGGTGAAGACGGTGAGGCGGCGCTTGGGCAGGTCCACGGAAACGTTCCGCAGGTTGTTCTCGCGGGCGCCGCGGACCTGGATGAGGCCGTGGCTGTCGGCGGGGTGGGTGGGTGTCTGCGCTTGGGATACGGGCGGGGTGGTGGAGTCGTCCGAAGGCATGCCACGACATTACTGGCCGCCACTGACAACGGGCCCGCCCCATGATCGCCATCTGGCTCGGGGACACAGCACGAGGTGCGCCCTGTCAGGGGCGCGGGGCTATGACACTCTGCGGCTCCGCCGCGCGGGCACGACCCCCCCCTCCTCGCAGGGGTACCGCGTACCCACCCACCCCCGCGCAGGGGTGCGCCCCTTCAGGGGCGCGGGGAACTGCGCGACCAGCCACACTCGACCCGCACCTCCCCCACCCACCCCCACCGGGCTGCCACCCCGGGGCCCGGGGCGCAGCCCCGGCAACCCACCCACCCCCTGCCCGCCCACACGGGCCCGGGGCCCGGGGCAGCGCCCCGGTTTCGGGAAGGGGCGGGGTGGGGTGAAGCCCCGCGCAGCGGACCACTCTTGAGCGGAGCCGGGGCCAAGGCGGAGCTGGGGCAGGAGCGAGGGGTGCGGCTCCGCCGGGGGCCGCCCCCTTGCCCGCCCGTCCCGCCCCCGGGGGGCGGCCCCGCCGCCCAAGGGGGCGGGGGCGTACAGGCGGCCCCGCCGCCCAAGGAGGCGGCGGTATGCCCCGCCCGCGCGAGGGGATACGGGCGGGGTCAGGAGGATGGGGTGAAGGTTTTGGCTGGGGTGGAGGTGGTGGCGGGTTGGATTGCCTTGAGGCCGCCCGGGGTTTTGAGGTCCGGTTTTAGGATGACGGACTGGCGGGTCGAGGGGGCCTTCGGGTCCGAGAAGTCGTGGGTGATCCCGAAGCCGTTGTTGAAGGACTTCATGGTGAGGAGCGCCTTGCCGATCCCCGCCCGCGTGAGGTCCTTGTCCGCGCACGCCTTGGTGAGCGCCTCGCCGTAGACCTTCCCCGCCGAGTAGCCCGCCACGACCCCGTTGTCCAGGCCGTCCTTCGGATAGTCCGCCGCATAGGCCTTCGCGAGCGCCGCCGGGGCCGATTCCGGGGAGCCGATGGGCAGGGTGGAGGCGGCGACGTAGTAGTCCTTCGTCAGGGCCGGGCCCGCCGGAGTGGCCAGCAGCTGCGGCGCGAAGGCGGAGTTGTTGCCGACAACGGGGACCTGGAAGCCGCCCGCCGCCGCCACCCCGACCAGGGACGCCGCCTGGCGCGGCCCCGCACTGATCACGATGGCCTTGACCCCGGCCTTCTTCAAGGCGGTGACCTGCCCCGACATGTCGTTGTCGGTCGGCTTGATCTTCTGTTCGACGACGGTCAGCCCGGCTTGCGCGGCCGCGTACTTGGACCCCTGGAGCGCGTTCTCGCCGTAGTCGCCCTCGAAGTAGACGTGGCCGATCTTGTCGCCCTTGGCGATGCGCTTCTGGGTGAGGAGGTAGTCGATGGCGTTGATGGTCTCGATGTCGTACGTCGCGCCGACGACACGGACGTACGGGCTGCCGAGCAGCGACGCGGACCACGCCTGCGGCAGGACCAGGCCCTTGTCCTGGCCGTCGACACGCGATTTGACGGCGGCGACGAAGGGCGAGCCGATGAACTGGGCGAAGCCCACCACCTGCGGTTCGAGTTCGGTGTAGGCGGAGACGGCCTTCTGCGGGTCGTAGCCGTGGTCGCGGACGACGAGTTCGATCTTGCGGCCGCAGATGCCGCCCGCCGCGTTGACCTCCTTGGCCCAGAGCCGCTGGGCCTGGGTGACGCTCTTGCCCAGTGAGGCGTACACCCCGGTCAGGTCGGTGAGGATGCCGAGCGGGATGACCTTGTCGGTGACGCCGTCGCCGGTCTTGATCCCCTTGGCGTCCTCCTTGCCCTCGCTGCCGGTGCCGGCCTTGCTGCTGCATCCGGTGGCGGCGACGGTCAGGGCGAGCGCGGTGGCGAGCACGGCGGCACGCGCGCGGTTCTTCCGTACGGTACGTGTCTTCACGGTGCGTAGCTTCATTTCGAGCCCTTTCGCGGCAGGCGGAGCCGGAGCCGGGAGAGACCGCCCGGCAGGAAGAGGACCACGGCGACGACCGCCGCGCCGTACAGGTAGCGGGCCGCCTCGCCGGGAGCGATGCCTCCGGCGGTGGTGCCGGGAGCGGTGACCAGTGGCAGCGAATCGCTGTAGCGGGTGAGGAGTTGGGGCAGCAGGGAGACGAACGCGGCGCCGATCACCGCGCCGCGCACCGACCCGAGGCCGCCGATGACGATCATCGCGAGGAACTCCAGCGAGAGGGTCATCCCGAAGTACTCGGGGACGGTCCGCTCGAAGACCAGGGCGAGGAGCACGCCCGCCAGACCCGCGTACATCGACGACAGGACGAAGACGGAGGCCCGGTAGCGGGCGACGGGCACGCCCATCACCCCGGCCGCGATGCGGTGGTCGCGCAGTGCGTTCATGGCCCGGCCGGGCCGCCCGCGCAGGATGCCCCGGGCGAAGAGGGCGCAGAGGAGGAGCGCGACGAGGGCGGCGTACCAGAGCTTCTCGGTCGCTTCGAAGGGGACGTTGAGGATGACGGTCTGCGAGTTGTCGAAGTCGATGCCGAAGAGGGAGAGGGGCGGTACGGAACGGCCGTTGAAGCCGCCGGTGAGGTCGCGGGCGTTGAACAGGACGTGCTGCCCGATGAAGATCAGTGCGAGTGTCGCGATGCCGAGATAGGCGCCGCGCAGCCGTCCCGCGATGGGGCTGAAGAGTCCGCCCGCGATCCCCGCGATGCCCACCGCGAGGAGGGCGGCGAGCCAGCCGGGCAGGCCGAATCCGGTGAGTGCGTGGCCGTTCTCGGTGGTGCTGTCGGCGGCGAGCACGCAGTAGCTGTACGCGCCGACGGCGAGGAAGAAGGCGTGCCCCATGGAGAGTTGCCCGGTGGAGCCGGTGAGGAGGTTGAGGCCGATGGCGGCGATGGCGGCGGCCATGGCGAACAGTCCGGCCTGGAGCCAGAAGCGGTCGAGGTAGAAGGGCAGGGCCAGCAGGAGGATCGCGAAGGCGGTCCAGAGGTACGGCTGGGGCGTGCGCCATCGCGTGGGGCGCGGGGTCGGCGGCGCGCCCCGGGAGGGCGGGGCCCCCGCTCCGGTGACAGCGCTGGCGGCGGTGGCGGCGCTCGACGTGACGTTGGCGTCGGCGGTGGTGTCGGCGGCGGCGTCGGTGTCAGACACGGGCCGGCTCCTTCGTTCCGAAGAGGCCCGCCGGGCGGATCAGCAGGACCGCCACCATCACCAGATAGGGGGCGAGGTCTCCGATGCCCCTGCCCAGGAAGGACAGGTCGTTCTGGTAGCCGGTGGCGAGGGATTCGACGACGCCGACGATCAGCCCGCCCGCGAGGGCGCCCGTCGTGGAGTCCAGGCCGCCGAGGATGGCGGCGGGGAAGGCCTTCATCGCGGCGAGCGAGGTGGCGCGTTCCAGGCCGGGGGTCGGGAAGACGGTCAGGAAGAGCGCGGCGACGGCGGCGAGCGCGCCCGCGACCGCCCAGGCGGACAGCGAGACCCTGCCGAGGCGTATCCCCATCAGGGCCGCGGTCTGCGGGTTCTCGGCGGCGGCGCGCATCGCGACGCCCCACGAGGTGTAGCGGAAGGCGAGCAGGAACGCGGCGATGAGGACGGCCGCCGCGAGCAGTGCCGCGATCCGGGTCTGGGCCATGGAGATGGACCCGAGGGTGACGACCTTGTCGCCCCAGGGGTCGCCGGGCGACAGCACGCGGGTGCCGATGCGCCGGGTCAGTTCGGTGATCAGGAGGATGTCGACGCCGATGGTGACGATGGCCAGGACGCTGTGGTCGCTGCCCCGGTAGCGGCGCATGACCAGGAATTCCACGCCCGCGCCGACGACCGCCGCGCCCGCGATTCCGACGGCGAGCGCGAACCAGAAGCCGAGGTCGTCGTGGAGTACGGCGGTGAGGTAGCCGCCGGCCAGGAGGAGGGACGCGTGGGCGAAGTTGACGACCTCGGTGGCCTTGAAGATGACGACGAAGCCGAGTGCGATGAGGGCGTAGACGGCGCCCATGGAGAGGCCGCCGAGGAGGAGTTCGACGAAGGTCGTCATGGTGTGGGTGCCCCCAGGTAGGCCTCGATGACGGCCGGATCGTTCTGTACGTCGCCGGGCGTACCGCCCGCGATGCGTTTGCCGAAGTCGAGTACGGTCACCGCGTCCGCGAGCCGCATCACCACCCCCATGTCGTGTTCCACCAGGACGATCGAGATGCCGAGGCTGTCGCGTACGCCCGCGACGACGGCGGCGGTGGCGCGCCGTTCGTCGGCGGTCATGCCCGCGACGGGCTCGTCCAGGAGGAGCAGTCGCGGTTCCATGCACAGGGCGCGGGCGAGCTCGACGAGTTTCTGTTTTCCGTACGGGAGGACTCCGGCGGGCCGGTCGAGATCGGCGGCCAGTCCGACGAAGTCGGCGATCTCCCTTACCCGTTCGAGGTGTTGGCGGGCCTCGCGGGCGGCGGAGGGCAGCCGGAGTCCGGTGGCGAGGAAGCCGGCCCGGGTGAGCCGGTGGCGGCCCAGCATGAGGCTGTCGGTGACGGTGGCCGTCGGCGGGAGTGCCAGGTTCTGGAAGGTGCGGGCGACGCCGAGGGCGGCGATGCGGTGCGGGGGCAGGCCGGTCAGTTCGGTGCCGCCGAAGCGGACGGAGCCGGATGCCGGGCGGCAGACTCCCGACAGGACGTTGAAGCAGGTTGATTTTCCTGCCCCGTTGGGGCCGATGACGGCGTGGACGCTGCCGGGTTCGACGGTGAAGGAGACGTGGTCGAGGGCGGTGAGTCCGGCGAATCTGACGGTGACGTCGGTGACTTGGAGGGGGGTGGCGGGGGGTTCGGTGGTGGGTGCGGGGGCGGCTGCGGCTGCTTCGGTTGTGGCTGCTTCGGCTGCGGCAGCTTCGGATGCGGCTGCGGCATTGTCCTGGGTCATGCGGTCCACCTGCTCAGTGCCGGTGCCGCCGTCTGGGCGCGGTCCGCGTCCTCGGCGGCCGTTTCGTCGACGACCCCGAGGTAGCGGCGGCGGACCTCGTCGGAGGCGGCGAGTTCGGCGGCGGGGCCGTGCAGGGCGACCTCGCCGACGTCCAGTACGTACGCCGTGGAGGCGAGCCGCAGGGCCAGGGCGGCGTTCTGTTCGACGAGGAGGACGGAGGTGCCGGTGGTGTTGATGTGCTGGATGGTTTCGGCGATACGGGCGGCCATCAGTGGGGCGAGGCCCAGGGAGGGTTCGTCGAGGAGGAGGAGTCTGGGGGCGGACATCAGCGCCCTTCCCATGGCGAGCATCTGCTGTTCGCCGCCGGAGAGCAGGCCGGCGTGCTGGCGGGCACGGTCGGCGAGGACGGGGAACAGTTCGTGGACGCGGGCGAGTGCCTCGCGGGCGGCCCGGCGGCCTCCGGAGGCGCCGAGGGCGCCCGCGCGGAGGTTGTCGGCGACGGTCATCCGGGCGAACACCTGCCGCCCTTCGGGTACTTGGACGATCCCGGAGGCCACCGCCCGGGCGGCGCTCGTACTGCTCTGGTCGCGTCCGCCGTAGCTGACGGTGCCCGCGGTGACCGCGCCCCGGTGGTAGCCCAGGGTGCGCGAAATCGCCCTCAGGAGGGTGGACTTGCCCGCTCCGTTTCCGCCGAGCACGGCGACCACCGCTCCGGCCGGGACGTCGAGGGTGACCCCGCTCAGTGCCCGTACCGGGCCGTACCCGACGGACAGACCCCGTACCTCCAGGGCGGACACCGGGGGCCCCGGCGTTCTGCCGCCGGAGTCCGTGGGAGATCCCATGGGACCAACCTCCTTACCGAGGAACCGTGTTGCCCCCTGCTGACCTGCGGGCCCACAGACCAACAGCAGACACGTGTAACCGTCCAGCGGGTATGCATGAATCGCTGCCGATGACCAGCGCCGCACGGCGGGCGTTGTGCACGGGCACAAGAGGTCTGTCCAGGGAGCGCCGACGGTGGCATCCTCACCGGTCATGAGTGGCCGAAGAGCACGCACGGACCGTGAGTGGTCGGTTCTGACGAGCGCGTCCCAGGAGCTGGTGGAGCGGGTCGGCCACCTCACCGACCTGCTGATCGCCGAACTGCGGGCGCACTCCCCGCAATACGACATCGCCGTACCGGCAGACGAACACTGGGAGCAGATCAACGAGGCGCTGAAGTACGGCATCGAGGGCATCGCGGCTCCTCGGTCGGCGCCGCGCCGCGACCTTGAATACGCGGAGCAGCTCGGCAGGCGGCGGGCCGAACAGGGGCTGTCGCTGGACCTGTTGCTGCACGCGTACCGCAGGGCGGGCTATCTGGTGTGGGACGAACTCCTGGAGACCGTACGGGCGAAGGACCCGGACGCGCTTCCGGTGCTCGTGCACACCGCGTCGCGGGTGTGGACGGCGATGGACCGGCAGGCGGCGACGGTGGCGGGGGCGTACCGCAATACGGAGGAGGACATGCAGCGGCGCACCGACGAGCGCGTGCAGGCGTTGCTGGACGCGCTGCTGGACGCGCAGGCACCCGCGCCCGCGCTGGTCGCGCGGGCGGCGGCCGGGCTCGATCTGCCCGAGCAGGGGCGGTACGCGGTGGTGGCCCTGCGGGTCGAGCGGCGGGACGGGCGCGAGTTCCACCGGGTGACGGCGGTCGGCGGGATGCGCTTCTTCTGGCGGATGCGGACGGATTACGAGGTGGCCGTGGTGGCACTCGGTGCGGACACCGGGCTCGCGGAGCTGGCGGCGGAGCTGGAGCGGCGGCGGGCCGGGCCTGGCGGGATGAGTCCGGTGGTGGCCGGGCTCGGCGAGCTGGGGCTGGCGCTGCGGCTGGCGGAGACGGCGCTGCGGACGTGGGGGTGTGCGTCGCCGGACCTTCCGGGGGACGGCGGGCGGATCGTGCCGCTGGACGAGCGGTTGCCGACCGCGCTGGTGGTCAGTCAGCCGGAGCTGGCGGCGAGGTTGGTGGCGGAGGTGTTCGGGCCGTTGCTGGAGCTGGATGCGGGGGATCGGGCGGTGTTGCTGGAGACGTTGGACGCGTGGCTGGTGGCGGAGGGGTCGGCGGGGCGGGCGGCGGGGCGGCTCTACTGCCACCGGAACACGGTGTTCAACCGGCTGCGGCGGTTGGAACAGCTGACCTCTCGGTCGCTTTCGAGGCCTCGGGATCTTACGGAGATGACGTTGGCACTGGATGCGTTTCGGTTGCCGGGAGGGTGAGGGGGCGGGGTCCGGTTTGGGCCGGGCTCCGCCCCCATCTGCTCGGTTAGGTCAGGAAGTCGTGGGCGATTTGTTCGGCTACCTGTTCAAGGAGTGGGCCCGCGTTCGCCATGCTCTTGGTGGCGTCCGGTTCCAGGGTGCTCAGGGAGTACGCGCGGCGGATTCCCGCGCGGCCCAGTTCTTCTGCGGGGAGGGCTAGGCGGCCGCAGACCGCTACCACCTCGATGCCCTGGGCGCGGGCTGCGGCGGCTACGCCCGCGGGGGCCTTGCCGTGCAGGGTCTGGGCGTCCAGGGAGCCCTCGCCGGTGATGACCAGGGTGGCCCTGGCCAGTGCCGGGGCGAAGCCCAGTACGTCGAGCATGACCTCGATGCCGGGGCGGAAGCGGGCGCCCAGGGCCGTGAGGGCCCCGTAGCCGATGCCGCCCGCCGCGCCCGCGCCCGGGGAGTCCGCCCATTCCTGGCCGAGCACCGACGCGAAGTGGGTGAGGGCGGCGTCCAGGGTCGCCACGTCCGCCTCGGAGGCGCCCTTCTGCGGGCCGTAGACCGCCGCCGCGCCCTTCGGGCCGGTCAGCGGGTTGTCCACGTCGCTGGCCAGGACCAGGTCGACCCCGCCGTCGGCGCCGAAGCGCGGGTCCAGGCCGGACAGGTCGGCCGTCGCGACCGAGGCGAGTGCCGCGCCGCCCGGGCCCACCGGATTCCCGTCCGCGTCCAGGAAGCGGGCGCCGAGCGCGGCCAGCATGCCCGCGCCGCCGTCCGTCGTCGCGCTGCCGCCGACGCCGAAGACGATGGTCTTCGCACCGGCGTCGAGCGCCGCCCGCAGCAGCTCGCCCGAGCCGTACGTGGTGGCCGTGAGCGCCGCGAAGACGCCCGGCGGGAGGTGCTGGAGGCCGGAGGCCTCCGCCATCTCCACCACGGCGGTGCCGTCGGACTCGCGGAAGGCGTACGCCGCCGTCAGCCCCTCGCCGCGCGGGCCGGTGACCCGTACCTCTCGCTGCTCGAAGCCCGCGGCGACCGCCGCCGCCACCGTTCCGTCGCCGCCGTCGGCGACCGGGAGTGCCTCGACGGTCACGCCGGGTGCCACCCGGCGCAGTCCTGCGGTGACCCGCTCGGCGACCTGTACCGCCGTGAGCGAGCCCTTGAACTTGTCGGCTGCGACGAGCACGTGTGCCCCGCCGTTCCCCGACCCCTCAACTGCAGTGTTTACTGCTCCGTCCGCCACCATGCATCCCTTGCTTTCGAACAGGCAGTCGCGCCGTCCCGACCATAACCGGCGCACCCGCCCCCTGCCCATGGCCATCGGATCCGCACCCGCCCCTCATGGCGGCGTGCCAACCGCCAATATCACGACATGACGCACCATAAGGTGTCCGGCATGAGTACGGAATCCCTCGATCCACCGTCGCCCGCCCCCGACCCGGACACCGCCCAGGAGGGTCCCCACGGGGACGGCAAACCGGACAACACAGTCATCCTCATCGGTGTGCTCGCGGTGGCCGCCGTCGTCGCCTGGGCCTTCCTCGGCAAGGACTCCTTCGAGAGCGCCTCCTCCACCGCGCTCGCCTGGGTCCTCGCCAACTTCGCCTGGCTCTTCGTCATCGCGGCCGACGTCTTCCTCCTGATGTGCCTGTGCATCGCGCTGAGCCGGTTCGGCCGGATCCGTCTGGGCAAGGACGACTCGGAGCCCGAGTTCACCAACGTGGCCTGGATCGCGATGATGTTCAGCGCGGGCATGGGCATCGGCCTGATGTTCTTCGGCGTGGGCGAGCCGCTCCAGCACTACCTCACCCCTCCCCCGGGCTCCGGCGCCCCGGCGGGCAGCGGTGACGCGGCGCGGGCGGCCCTGGAGTACTCCTTCTTCCACTGGACGCTCACCCCGTGGGCCATCTACGGCATCGCGGGCCTCGCGCTCGCGTACGCGACGTTCCGCAAGGGCCGCGGAAACAGGCTGAGTTCGGCCTTCGTACCGCTGCTCGGCAGCCGTCGCGCCGACGGCTGGCAGGGCAAGGTGATCGATCTGCTCGCCGTCTTCGCGACCGTCTTCGGCACGGCGACCAGCCTGGGCCTGGGCGCCCTCCAGGTCGCCAAGGGCCTCAACATCGTGACGGGCATCGAGGACACCAAGACCGTCGAGCTGATCATCATCGGCGCCCTGTCGGCGGCTTTCGTGCTCTCCGCCTTCTCCGGGCTGCACAAGGGCGTGAAGTGGCTGAGCACGATCAACCTCGTACTGGCCGCCTGCCTGATGCTCTTCGTCTTCGTCCTCGGCCCGACCGTCTACATCCTGGACGCCATCCCGGCGGCCGTCGGCGGCTTCCTCGACCAGCTGCTCCCGATGGCGACCCGTACCGGCGCGTTCGGCAACAGCGACTGGCTGGGCGCGTGGACGATCTTCTACTGGGCGTGGTGGCTGTCCTGGGCGCCGTTCGTGGGCACGTTCATCGCCCGGATCTCCCGGGGCCGGACGATCCGCGAGTTCCTGATCGGTGTGCTGCTGGTGCCCAGCGGGGCGACGGTGATCTGGTTCTGCGTGATGGGCGGTTCGGCGATCCGGCTCGACCAGACGAAGGTCGCCGACCTGGCGAGCTCGGTCAAGGAGGGTGCGGAGGCATCCCTGTTCACGATGCTGGACGCGCTGCCGATCGGGACCGTCACCTCGGTCATCGCGATGCTGCTGGTGATGACGTACTTCGTGACGAGTGCCGACTCCGCTTCGCTGGTGATGGGTTCGCTGACCAGCCGGGGCTCGCTGCACCCGCCGACCTGGCTGGTGGTCCTGTGGGGCGTGCTGATGGCGGCGGTCGCGGCCGGTCTGCTCGTCGCGGGCGGCCTCAACTCCCTGCAGACCGCGACGATCCTGGTCGCGCTGCCTTTCGTGCTCGTGATGCTCGGCCTGTGCTGGGCGCTGATCAAGGAGCTGCGCGAGGACCCGGGCGCGGGCCCGGCCAGGCACCAGGCGCTGCACGGACTGCGGGACGCGGTACGGGCGATGGTCGGTGACGCGATCACCGAGCACGGCCCCGACCGGCGGCACCCGAGGCTGCGGCGCGCGGCAAAGTCCCGTACGGACGAGTGATCTCCGGTACGCAGCGGGCCTGAGGGGCGCGGGGGCGCGGGTGATCGCGAGCGAGCGGGCACACGGGGCCCCTAGGCTTTACGGGTGACCCAAGAACTGACTGAGTACGCCGCGTACATTGCCTCGCTCCCCCGCGTCCTGGCCGGAGCCGCGGCCCTCTTCCGCGACACCGAGGGCCGGGTCCTGCTCGTCGAGCCGAACTACCGCGAGGGCTGGGCGCTGCCCGGCGGGACGGTCGAGTCCGACACCGGGGAGACTCCCCGGCAGGCGGCGCGGCGCGAGACGCTCGAAGAGATCGGGCTCGACGTGGAGTTGGGGAAGCTGCTGGTCGTCGACTGGGTCCGGGGCGAGGAGCGTCCGCCGATCGCCGCGTATCTGTACGACGGCGGGGTGCTGGACGCGGAGCGGCTGGCGGCGATCCGGTTGCAGGAGGCGGAGCTGCTGTCCTGGCGGCTGGTGCCGGTGGACGAGGTGAAGACGTACGCCATCGGCTCGCTCGGCGACCGCATCCTGGCGGGGCTCGCGGCGCTGGCGGAGGGGTCGGGGGCGGTGGAGCTGGTGGACGGGCGGCGGGAGGGGTAGGGCGGGGGCCGGGTGGCGCGGGCCGGGTCAGCGAGTGGTGCCCGGAGCCGGGGTCGTGGTGGGGCTGCCGGGGTCGTCGGCCTCGGTGGCTGGGGTCGGGGTCGGGGTCGGGGGCATGGTCGTGGAGACCTTGACGGGGCCGCCCTTCGGGAGCTCCGTACGCAGGCCCCGTTCCAGGACCAGGGTGACCGCGACCGAGGCCGCCGCCAGCAGTGTCATGGCCGTCGCCGGTGACGTGAGCTGGGCGACGCCGCCCGCGAGCGCCGCGCCCACGCCCTGCATGGTGAGCATTCCCGAGCTGTGCAGGCCGAGCGCGTGGCCACTGAGTTCGTCCGGGGTGAGGGCCATCAGCCGTTCCTGGAGGAGCAGGGTCGCCGCGAAGCCGATGGAGGCGACCAGTACGACGGCCAGGGCGAACGGCAGCGAGGGGTGCAGGAAGAACACCAGATAGGGCGCGGCGAGCAGCAGCCGCAGCGCCGGTCCGCCCCTGGCCCGCCACGCCGGGGGGACGAAGCGGCCGACGACCGTGTCCCCGATCAGCATCCCGCAGGCCGCGAAGGCGAACAGGAGGCCCGCCTGTTCCGGTGCGTACGGTACGTAGAGGGACTCGCAGCCGACGATGAGCCCGTTGGGCACGCACAGCGCGAGGTAGACGTAGCGGCGCGGTTTCGACGACCAGAGCTTGGCGTTGCTCCGCCAGGTCTCGGCGACCGAAGGGCGGCCGGTGGCGCGCGGCGGCCGACGGGACAGGCCGAAGCGGGCGAACACCGCCGAGACGAGGTAGAGGCCCGCGCTGACGAGGAGTGCGCCGCGTGGCGAGAGCACCTGGGTGAGGACGCCACCGAGGGCGAATCCGCAGATCTGCATGACGCCGTTGGACATGTTCATCACGGAGCGGCCGATCAGGAATCCCCTGCGTACGAGGATCTCGTTGAGGAGGCCGTACGTGATGCCGCCGTTGAGCGAGGCGAAGACGCCCAGCACCAGGAGGACGGCGAAGGCGGCCCACACCGGCAGCCAGGGGATGGCCTGGACGGCGGCGGCGAGCCCGAAGAGCAGGCCGATTCCGGTGAGCGCGGCGCGCGGCGGGAGCCGGTCGGCGGCGGACAACAGGGTGGTGGCGCCGAGGAGTTGGGCGAGGGAGGGGCCGAACATCGCGAGCGAGGAGAGCAGCGGCGAGCCGGTCCGGGCGTAGATGAGGGTGCCGAGTGCGAGGCCGGCGACGGTCTGCGCCGCCGACTTCATGGAGACGGTCAGGAAGAGGGGGGTGAACTCCGGCTGCCGGAACAGCTCGCGATAGGTGTTCATGGGGACGAGTCTCGGCAGCCGGGTACGGGCGGCGGTAATGTTTCGCACGAGCGCGAAAGGTCGGAGCGGGACAGGGCCACGGACTTGGGGCCCAGAACCAAGGTCCAGAGGCCAAGGGTCAAGGGCCAAGGGCGGGGGTGGAGTGGGATGGGCTGGTGGCAGGTCAATGCCGACACCCTCGCGGGCGGACGGTTCGTCATCTCCCCGCTCACGGAAGCGATTTCGAGCCTCAAGATGCTGGTGTGGCTGCAACGCCCCCTCTCCCACCCCGGCGAACGCGCCTGGCTCGACACCCACCTCCCGGCTTTCCGGCAGCGGCTGGCCGACGCCCCGGTCACGGCGCTGCTGCTGGACTGCGCCTTCCGGCCCACCTGGAACGCCGACTTCATCACCCCGACCCCGCTCGCCGACGAGGAGCAGAGCTTCGGGCAGGAGCTGGCCCGGATGCGCGCCACCCGGCCCGACTCCGTGATCGACGACCTGACCGTGGCCCTCGACGGTCCGCCGCCCGCCGCACTACGCGACCGCACCGACCTCGCGGACCGGGCCGCCGATCTGCTGGAGTGGGTGTGGGAGGGGATGGTGCTGCCGGAGTGGCCGCGTCGGCGCCGGGTGCTGGAGGCCGATGTGGTCGCGCGCACCGCGCAGTTGAGCCGGGGCGGCTGGGCGGCGGCACTGGACGACATGCTGCCGGGGATGCGCTGGCTGGGCGGCGACCGGCTGCAGATCAACACGCACGACTATCCGCCGCGCGAGATCTCCGGGGCCCAGCTGCTGTTCGTCCCGGTCACCTTCTCGACGAGCTGGGTCGCTTGGGAGGGCCGGCACCGGTACGCGGTGATGTACCCGTGCGCGGGCGCACTGGCGGAACCGAGCAGACCACTGGCCCTGGACGCGCTGGGCGCCCTGCTCGGCCCGGCCCGCGCCCACCTGCTCGCGCTCCTGGCCTCCCCGAAGAGCACCACCCAACTGGTCGCCCTGACGGGCCTCGCCCTGGGCTCGGTGGGCCGCCACCTGAAGGTCCTGCTCGACGCCCGCCTGGTACGCCGCCGAAGGGCGGGCCGCTCGGTGCTCTACTACCGCACGGAAACCGGCGACACCCTCATCAACTCCCAGCTGGAGCAACCCACTTGACCTCCACACGCCGCGCACGTGCCGCACGCTGGGCGGTCGTCGCCGTCTATGCCGCGGCACTCCTGATCGGCACGTACACCCACCTCTTCGACCTCTTCACGTACGGTCTGCGCCCGCACGCCGACTTCGCGCCGCGCTGGCTCGACCTGTACTGGACGTCGCTCGCGGTGCTCGACCCGCTGGCACTGTTCCTGGTCGTACGGGGTGCGGTACGCGGGCGGGGCACGGGCGGCGTGTGGCTGGTGTGTGCGGTGATGGCCACGGACATCGCGGCGAACGCCTACGCGGTGTACGGGCCGCTGCACAGCCGCGTGCAGGAGCAGCCGGGGCTGCAACGGCTGTTGGTGTTCGGGCTGTTCGTGGCCGTGACGGCGCCCCGGCTGCGCCGGGAATTGCGCTCGCGCATCACCCCGCCCCCGCCTAATCTCGCGGCATGACACTCGTGGCGATCCTCAGCGGCGCCGGCATCTCCACCGACTCCGGCATTCCCGACTACCGGGGGCCGAACGGTGTGTGGGTGCGCGACCCCGAGGCCGAGAAGCTGTCCACGTACAGCCACTACATGAACGATCCGGAGATCCGTCGCCGTGCCTGGCAGGTGCGCCGTACCGGGATCCTGCTGAACGCGGCCCCCAACGCCGCCCACCGTGCCGTCGCGGCGCTGGACGGGCGGCCCGGTGTCGCGGTGCGGGTGATCACGCAGAACGTGGACGGGCTGCACCAGGCGGCCGGGCTGCCGGAGCGCAAGGTGATCGAGCTGCACGGCAACGCGCGGTCGGTGACCTGCACCGGCTGCGGGAAGCGCACGCCGATGACGGAGGCGGTGGCCCGGGTCGAGGCGGGTGAGGCGGACCCGGCGTGCGAGGAGTGCGGCGGGATCCTGAAGTCGTCGACGGTGCTGTTCGGCGAGCACCTCAACGACGGGGTGGTGGCCGAGGCCGTGAGCATCACCAAGGCCTGCGAGGTCTTCATCGCCGTGGGCACCTCCCTCAAGGTGTTCCCGGCCGCGAGTCTGCCGGAGCTGGCCGTGGACAACGGGGCGCGGCTGATCATCGTGAACGCCGAGCCGACCCCGTACGACGACCGCGCTGACCTGGTGGTCCGCGAGCCCATCGGCAGCGCGCTGCCCGCACTGCTGGAGTCGCTGTCATGACGCCGGGCCCGGCCGTGCGGCTCACGCTCGTCGAGGGCGACATCACCGAGCAGGACGTCGACGTCGTGGTGAACGCCGCCAATTCCTCGCTGCTCGGCGGGGGCGGCGTCGACGGCGCGATCCACCGGCGCGGCGGCCCCGCCGTCCTCGCCGACTGCCGCAGGCTGCGGGCCTCCCGCTACGGCAAGGGCCTGCCGACCGGGCGGGCGGTGGCGACCACGGCCGGGAACCTGCCCGCCCGGTACGTGGTGCACACGGTGGGTCCGGTGCACCGGGCGGAAGCCGACCAGTCGGAGCTGCTGGCGTCCTGTTACCGGGAGTCGCTGCGGGTGGCGGTGGAGCTGGGTGCGCGGACTGTCGCGTTCCCGGCGATCTCCACGGGGGTGTACGGCTGGCCGATGGACGACGGCGCGCGGATCGCGGTGGCGACGTGCCGGGAGGTGGCGGCGGCGCCGTTGACGGAGGTGCGGTTCGTGCTGTTCGGTTCGGCGGCGTACGAGATCTTCGCGCGGGAGCTGCACGGCGGCGGCTAGCCGCAGGCGCTCGGCGAAGCCCTGGCCATGGCACGTCGATGTCGGATTTCCGCCAGCCCCGGCCTGCCCCGGTGCCCCATTCTTGAGGCATGCCTTCCGCCATGCACACCGACACCGAGCGTTGCGTACGTGCCGTGCAGTCCAAGGACGCACGGTTCGACGGCTGGGTGTTCACGGCCGTCCTGACCACCCGTATCTACTGCCGTCCGAGCTGCCCCGTCGTACCGCCGAAGCCGCAGAACATGACGTTCTACCCGAGCGCCGCCGCCTGCCAGCAGGCCGGATTCCGGGCCTGCAAGCGGTGCCGGCCCGACACCAGTCCGGGCTCGCCCGAGTGGAACGCCCGCGCCGATGTCGTCGCCCGTGCCATGCGTCTCGTACGGGACGGGGTGGTGGACCGGGAGGGGGTGCCGGGGCTGGCCAGGCGGCTCGGCTACTCGACCCGGCAGATCGAGCGGCAGCTGCTCGCCGAGCTGGGGGCGGGGCCGCTGGCCCTGGCGCGGGCGCAACGGGCGCAGACCGCGCGGCTGCTGATCGAGACGACCGGGCTGCCGATGGCGGACATCGCGTTCGCGGCCGGGTTCTCCTCGATCCGCACCTTCAACGACACGGTCCGCGAGGTCTTCGCCCTGTCGCCGAGCGAGCTGCGGGCGCGCGGGCGGCAGAACCTGCCACAGACTCCGGGCGCGATCGCGCTGCGGCTGCCGTTCCGGGCACCGCTGGAGCCGTCGAACCTCTTCGGGCATCTGGCGGCGACCGGGGTGCCGGGGGTGGAGGAGTGGCGCGACGGCTCCTACCGGCGCACCCTGCGCCTCCCGTACGGACACGGGATCGCGACGCTCACCCCGCAGCGCGACCACATCGCCTGCCTGCTCTCGCTCACCGACCTGCGGGACCTCACCCAGGCGATCAGCCGGTGCCGCTGGCTGCTCGACCTGGACGCCGACCCGGTGGCCGTCGACGAGCGGCTCGGCGCCGATCCGCTGCTGGCGCCGCTGGTGACGGCGGCGCCCGGTCGGCGGGTGCCGAGGACGACGGACGCCGCCGAGTTCGCCGTACGGGCGGTACTGGGGCAGCAGGTGTCGACGGCGGCGGCCCGGACGCACGCGGCCCGGCTGGTGACCGCGCACGGCGAGCCGGTCGAGGACCCGGCGGGCGGCGGGCTGACCCACCTCTTCCCGTCGCCCGGGGCGCTGGCCGCGCTGGACCCGGAGTCCCTCGCTCTGCCGCGCAGCCGTCGTACGACGCTGACGACGCTGGTCGGGGCGCTGGCGGACGGCTCGCTGGAGCTGGATCTGGACAGCGACTGGGACGCGGCGCGGGCGCGGCTCCTGGAGCTGCCCGGTTTCGGACCGTGGACGACGGAGGTCATCGCGATGCGGGCGCTCGGCGATCCGGACGCGTTCCTGCCGTCGGACCTCGGGATCCGGCGGGCCGCCCAGGAGCTGGGTCTGCCGCACACCCCGGCGGCGCTCACCGCGCGGGCCGCGCAGTGGCGGCCGTGGCGGGCGTACGCCGTGCAGTACCTGTGGGCGACCGACGCCCACCCCATCAACCACCTTCCGACGCAGACACAGCAGACACAAGGGAACTGACGCCATGTCCGGCCTCAAGCAGCACACCGTCATCGACAGCCCGTACGATCCACTGACGCTCGTGGCGACCGACGGAGCCCTCTCCGCGATCTACATGGTCGACCACCGCCACATGCCCCCGCCGGAGACCTTCGGCGACCGGGTCGGCGTGGGCGACGTCGGGGCCGGCCCCTTCCCCGAGGTCGTCGAGCAGCTGAACGCCTATTTCGCGGGCGAGTTGACGACCTTCACCGTCCCGATCCACCTGGAGGGGACACCCTTCCAGCGCTCGGTCTGGGAGCAGTTGCTGACGATCCCGTACGGCGAGACGCGTTCGTACGGGCAGCTCGCCGAGCAGCTCGGCAAGGCGGGCGCGTCCCGTGCGGTCGGGCTCGCCAACGGGAAGAACCCGATCAGCATCGTGGTGCCGTGCCACCGGGTGATCGGCTCGGGCGGCAGCCTGACGGGGTACGGCGGCGGACTGGAGCGGAAGCGGGCCCTGCTGGAGCTGGAGGGAGCCGGGGCCACGGGCGGCGGGGCGCGGGAGGAAAACCTGTTGTTCTGAGGCGGGTTGGGGCGGCTACGGTCAGCCGTATGAAGATCGACGAGTCCCTGGTACGGAAGCTGCTGCGCGCCCAATTCCCGCAGTGGGCGGACCTGCCGGTCGCCGAGGCGGGGGCGGAGAGCACCGCGAACACGATGTTCCGGCTGGGCACGGACCTGGCGGCACGCCTGCCGAGGCACGAGGGCGCGGCCGAGGACATCCTGACGGAGCGCCACTGGCTGCCGAAGCTGGCTCCTGAGCTGCCCGTCCCCATTCCGGCACCCCTGGCGGCCGGTGAGCCGAGCCCCGCTTTCCCACTCCCGTGGGGCGTCTACCACTGGCTCGACGGCACGAACCCGGCCGCCGTCAGCGGCGGCGCGGCCTTGGCGACGGACCTGGCCGCCTTCACCACGGCGCTGCACGCCATCGACCCGACGGGCGGCCCGCGTTCGTACCGCAGCGAGACGCTCGCCTCCCGGGACGCCTCGACGCGCGAGGCCGTCGCGGCCCTGACGTCGGAGATCGACCCGGCCGCGGCGCTACGGGTGTGGGAGGGCGCGCTCCGGGCCGCCGACCCGGCCGGCCCGCCGGTGTGGATCCACGCCGACCTCCAGCCGGGGAACGTCCTGGTGGCGGACGGCCGGCTGACGGCGGTCATCGACTTCGGCTGCCTGGGCCTGGGCGACGCGGCGGTCGACCTCATCGCGGCCTGGTACCTGCTGACCCCACCGGCCCGCACCACCTTCCGCGAGGCGACGGGGGCGGACGCGGCGGCGTGGGAGCGGGGCCGGGGGTGGGCGCTGTCGGTGGCGCTGAACGAGCTGCGGGCGTACCGGACGGTGAACGCCACCATGGGCGAGAAGGCCAGGCTGGTGCTCGCGGCCCTGCTGACCGAGGACGCGTAGAGGGCGCATAGGGGACGCATGGAGGGCGCATGACGGGGCCTAACGAGGAGGTCCGCCGCCCAGGTACCCTCACCCCGCCAGCAGCCCCCTCACCGCCTCCGCCGTCCTCCCGTCCCGCGCCGCCGTGAACGGCAGCGCGTTGGCCCCTGCGATGCGGTACCGCTCGCCGCTCAGCGTCAGGTCCGTACCGCCCGCCTCCTCCACCAGCAGCAGCCCCGCCGCGTGGTCCCAGGCCAGTTCCCAGTTGAAGGCCACCGCGTCCAGCTGTCCCGTGGCCACCGCCAGGTACTCCAGTCCGGCCGATCCGCACGGCCTGGCCTCGACGCCCTCGGTCCGCAGGCCCAGCAGGGCCTGCTTCTGTTCGGGCGTCGTGTAGTCGGGGTGCGACATCGCGATCCGCAGCGGGGCGCCGGGCTCCGGTGCCCCGGAGCGCAGCCGGACCCCGTCCAGCCAGGCGCCCTCACCCCGCACTGCCACCGCCATCTCGTCCCTGGCCGGGGCGTACGTCCACGAGGCCCGGACGGTGCCGTCCTCCACCAGCGCCACCAGTGTGCAGAAGCCCGGTTCGCCCTGGACGAACTGCCGGGTGCCGTCGACCGGATCGACGATCCAGACCAGCGCGGATCCCCTGATGGCGTCGTACCGGGACGGGTCCGCGTGCACCGCTTCCTCGCCGACGACCACCGAGCCGGGCAGCAGCGCCGTGAGGGCGGCGGTGAGGTGTTCCTCGGCGCCCCGGTCGGCGACCGTGACCAAATCGTGCGGGCCGTTCTTCACCAGCACCTCGTGCGCGGCGAGCTGCCGGAAGCGCGGCATGATCTCGGCGGCTGCGGCTTCCCGCACAGCTGCCTCGACCTGGACGACAAGCGTGTTCTCGATCATGCCTCCAGCAAAGCACGCCCCTCCGACAATGGGTCAGGTCCGCCAATGGGTCGGGCCCGGGCGGTCAGCGGCCCACCGCGTACCCCTGCATCCCCCTCGGGTTCGCCGCCGCCGACAGCACCCCCGACCGGGGATCCCTCGCCACCGCACACAGCCGCCCCTCCGACCACTCCCCTCCCACGGTCACCTGGTGCCCCCGCGACCGCAGCGCCGCGATCGTCGCGCGGCCGATCCGGGACTCGACGGTGACCGAGCCGGGCAGCATGCCGCGCGGGTAGAAGGAGCCGGGGAAGGAGTCCTGGTGCCAGTTCGGTGCGTCGATCGCCTCCTGGAGGCCGAGCCCGCCGTAGGCCACCGCCAGGAAGAAGTGCAGCTGCCACTGGTCCTGCTGGTCCCCGCCCGGCGTGCCGAACGCCATCACCGGCTCCCCGTCGCGCAGCGCCAGCGAAGGCGTGAGGGTCGTACGGGGGCGGCGTCCGGGCGTGAGCGAGTTCGGCAGGCCGGGGTCCAGCCACGCCATCTGGAGCCGCGTCCCGAGCGGGAAGCCCAGCTCCGGCACGACCGGATTGGACTGGAGCCAGCCGCCGCTGGGCGTGGCCGCGACCATGTTGCCCCAGCGGTCGACGATGTCGAGGTGGCAGGTGTCGCCCCGGGTGGAGCCGTCGGGGGCAACAGTCCCGTCGGGGGCAACAGTCGGCTCACCAGGATCCCCGTGCCCGGCGACGGTCGGCTCACCGGCGCCCGCGGCGTGCGGTGCCGTCACCGCTCCCGTCCCCTTGCCCGCCGCCCCCGCATGCGCGCTCAGCCGCGCCGTCCGGCCCCCGGGGCTGCCCGGGCGCAGTTCGTACGAGGCCCGCTCCCCCACCAGTTTCCGGCGCTCCTCGTTGTACTCGTACGACAGCAGGTCCGCCAGCGGCACCGGCCGCGCGTCCCCGTACCAGGCCTCCCGGTCCGCCATCGCCAGCTTGCTGCCCTCGACGAGGAGGTGGACGTACTCCTCGCTGCCGTACGGCGGCAACTCGTCCGGCAGCAGCGCCAATTGCTGGAGGAAGGCGGGGCCCTGGCTCCAGCCGCCCGCCTTGCACAGGGTCCAGCCGTTCCAGTCGTACGTCGTCGGGGCCTCGTAGTGGGCCGACCATCCCGCCAGATCGGCGGCGCTCAGGGTGCCGGTGTGCCGACAGCCACTGGTGTCCATGGTCGGCCGGGCGGCCTGGGCGACGAGCGCCTCGGCCACGAAGCCCTCGCGCCAGACCGCCCGCGCTGCTTCGATCTCGCCCTCCCGGTCACGCCCCGGCGCGACGGCCTCGCGCAGGATCCGCCGCCAGGTCGCGGCGAGCGCGGGATTGCGGAACAGCCCGCCCCCGCTCAGCGCCTGATCACCCTTCAGGTACACCTCCGCCGAACTGACCCACTCCGTCTCGAAGAGTTCCCGTACGGTCTCGACGGTCTCGCCGACCCGGGCGACCGGCGGGTGACCTTCCTCGGCGTATCCGATGGCGTAACTCAGCACCTGAGAGAGGGACTTGGTGCCGTGGTCGCGCAGCAGCACCAGCCACGCGTCGAACGCGCCCGGCACGGCGGCGGCCAGTGGCCCGGTGCCGGGCACCAGGTCGAGGCCGAGCCCCCGGTAGTGGGCGATGTCCGCCCCGGCGGGGGCGGGCCCCTGCCCGCACAGCACGCGCGCCTCGCCACCGGCCGGGGCGAGCAGGATCGGGACCTCACCGGCGGGCCCGTTGAGGTGCGGCTCGACCACGTGCAGGACGAAGCCCGCGGCGACGGCCGCGTCGAACGCGTTGCCACCGTCCTCCAGCACCGCCATCGCGGACTGGGAGGCGAGCCAGTGGGTGCTGGACACCATGCCGAAGGTGCCCTGGAGGGTGGGACGGGTGGTGAACATGCGCGGCCTTTCTTCTACTGCTGCTACTACTGCTACTGCTACGACGGCTACTGCTGCTCGGCTCGGTTCAGCGGTACGAGACGGTGCCGAACGGCCAGGACCGCTCCAGCCACCCGGCGACCGCATCGGCCAGCGCCCCGTCCAGCCCGGCCCGCTCCGCGCTCACCCACGACCTGACGTCCGCCACCTGCGGATCGTCCCGGTCCGGGTAGAGGTAGACACAGCCGATCACGGCGTCCGTCGCCGGGTCGAGGACGGCGAAGGTGAACCCGCTGCGGTCCGCGAAGTCACGCGCGTGCCCGTACACGCCCCGCAGGTTCTCGGCGAGCGTCGCCCCTTCCACCGGCGGCCAACTCCGCCCGAATTTCGGCGTGTTGCGGATGTGCTCGATGCTGGACATCCACGCCGCGTGGTCCTGCTCGTTGTGCTCGGGGGCCAGCGGTACGAGCCGGAACTCCCCGGCGTCGAGCGTGCGCGGCACCTCGAAGCCGACGGGCACGAAGGGGTCCACCCGGTACGCACCTGCGTTCCGGACCGCGCCGAGGCGGGGAAAGATGCGCTGGACGGTGAAGTCGTGCTCGTCGGCGGCGAGCCCGGACATGGCGTCGGCGACGAACTCCACGTCGTAGCCGAGGTCGAGTGCGGCCCGCGCGGTGGACTCCACGCCCATGGTGGTCACCACCCCGGCGACGACCACCGTACGCACGTCCCGCTTCGCCAACTCCTCGTGCAGGCCGGTCCCGTGGAACGCGCCCAGGGTCTGCTTGACCACCACCACATCCCCGGGCTCGACGAGCTCCTCGGCGAATCCGCTCCCGGCGGGCTGCTCGGCGACTCCGGGCCGATCCACCCGTACCTGGACGACGGGCAGCCCCTTGGCCCGGAAGTCGGCGGCCAGCGCACGGCAGCGCCGCAGCACCAGGTCACCGTCGTACGGGGCGAGCGGCAGGCCGAGGATGCGGGGCATCAGATCGACCAGGAGCAGTGCGGAGGCGGTGGCAGGGGTGGCGACTGGGGCGGTGGCAGGGGCGGTGGCCGGGGCAGCGGCCCGAGCGCCGTCAGGAGAGGTCATCGAGCCATGATGCGCCCATTCCCGATCACTTGGCGGTGCCGGAATGAACCTCCGGGAATTTGCGTTGTCGCAGCTCACAGCCGATTCTCGGATGAGTCAGACATTTCTAGCGTTTCACGATGGAATCGCGGAGGCAGCACGGTGCACGGTGAATACAAGGTCCCCGGCGGCAAACTCGTCGTGGTCGACCTGGAGGTCGAGGGCGGCGCGCTGCGCGACGTCACCGTGGCGGGCGACTTCTTCCTCGAACCCGACGAGGCGATCCTCGCGATCAACCGGGCCCTCGAAGGTGCCCCCGCCGACACCGACGCCGCGGGCCTGGCCGCCCGTATCGAAGCGGCCCTCCCCGAGGGCACGGTGATGTTCGGTCTCACCTCCGACGGAATCGCCGTCGCGGTGCGCCGCGCGCTCGCGCACGCCACGGACTGGACGGACTACGACTGGCAGCTCATCCACGAGGCCCCGCAGTCCCCCGCGCTGCACATGGCGCTGGACGAGGTCATCACCACCGAGGTCGCGGCCGGCCGCCGCCCGCCCACGCTGCGCGTCTGGGAGTGGGGCGCGCCCGCCGTCGTCATCGGCAGCTTCCAGTCGCTGCGCAACGAGGTCGACCCGGCGGGTGCGGAGCGCCACGGGATCCAGGTGGTGCGCCGGATCAGCGGCGGCGGAGCCATGTTCATCGAACCGGGCAACACCATCACCTACTCTCTCGCCGTCCCCACGGCCCTCGTCCAGGGCCTGTCCTTCGCCGACAGTTACGCCTATCTGGACGACTGGGTGCTCGGCGCGCTCGGCGACATGGGCGTCAAGGCCTGGTACCAGCCCCTCAACGACATCGCCACCGACGCGGGCAAGATCGCGGGCGCCGCCCAGAAGCGCGTGGTCAGCGATGCGGGCGGCGCGGTGCTGCACCACGTGACGATGGCGTACGACATCGACGCGGACAAGATGACGGAGGTCCTGCGCATCGGCAGGGAGAAACTCTCCGACAAGGGCACCAAGAGCGCGAAGAAGCGCGTGGACCCACTGCGCCGCCAGACGGGCCTGGGGCGAGAAGCAGTGATCGAGCGCATGATCGGCTCGTTCCGCGGCCGGTACGGCCTGGAGAACGGCAAGGTCACTGCCGAGGAGATGGCCCGCGCGGAGAAACTGGCCGCGACGAAGTTCGGCACGGAGGAGTGGACGGCGCGGGTGCCGTAAGGCCGGGGGCGGTGGGGCGGCGCGGGTGCTCTGGGTGCGCGGTTCGTGGCGCGGTGTTAGCGCGCCAGACGGTCCCGTACCTCTGACACCAGCGTCGCCGCGCTCGCCACCGCAGCCGTGTCCAGGCTCCGTAGCGCCGCCGTCACGCGTTCCGTGAAGTCGGCGGGGGCGGAGGGGAGTCGGGCCGCTGCGGCCAGGGCGCCCTTCTCGTTTACGCACCACTGCCCCGCGTGGGCCAGCATCGCCTGGGCGAGGACGCCGAAGGCGCGGGACAGGCACAGGGACACATGGAGTACGTCGTCGCCGCTCGCGGACTTGCGGGCGTTGGCCACCGAGAACTCCGCCTCCCAGGACGCGGCGACGAGGGCTTCGCGCAGGGCTTGCGGGTAGTGCTGCGTCTCGGCCCGCAGGGCGGTCAACTCGCCCTGCGGGTCGGCCAGTACGCGGCAGTGGGCGACCTCGCCCGGGTAGGCCGGGGACCAGAAGCCGAGCGGGTGGCCGGCCTGCACGCCGACCTCGAAGCGGCCGGAGCGGCAGTCGGACCAGACCCGTTCCACGCGGTCGAGGTCGCGGAGGATCCAGTCGACGGGGGTGCCGCCCACGGAGAGCCAGGCACCCCCGTTCACCCACGGCCCCCAGCCGCCGGGGCCCGCCACCTCCACCTGCGTACCGGTGAACTCGGCTGCCAGGGCGGCCAGTTGGGGTACGTCGATGTCGCCCCGGTAGTAGAGGCCTAGGTCCCAGTCGGAGTCGGGGCGGTGGGTGCCCCGCGCGCGGCTGCCGCCGAGGGCGACGGCGCGTACACCGGGAACGGTGACGAGGCGTTCGGCCATGGCCTTCACGGCGGCGGCTGCGGCTGCGTCGGCAGTGGTCGCGGTCGTGGGGTCTTCGGTGGGTCCGGGCATGCTGTTCACGAGGCCGGACCATACCGCCGCCGTGCCCGTCGGCGCACGGGAATACCCTGGGGTTCCTTGTGGGACGTGGCGTGAGGAGTCCAAGGTGGCGCGGATGCTGGATGCAGTGGTCGTGGGTGCGGGCCCCAACGGGCTGACCGCCGCCGTCGAGCTGGCCCGCCGCGGGTTCTCCGTGGAGGTCTTCGAGGCGAAGGACACCGTGGGCGGCGGGGCGCGGACCGAGGAGCTGACGCTGCCCGGGTTCCGGCACGACCCGTGCTCGGCGGTGCACCCGCTGGGGATCGGTTCGCCCGCCTTCCGGAATCTGCCGCTGGAGCGGTACGGGTTGGAGTGGCTGCACCCGGAGCTGCCGATGGCGCATCCGTGGGACGACGGGACGGCGGCAGTGCTGTCCCGGTCGGTGGCGGAGACCGCGGCGTCGTTCGGGGCGCGGGACGCGGGGGCGTACCGGCGGCTGGTCGCCCCGTACCTCGGGAAGTGGGACACCCTCTCGCGGGACTTCATGTCGTTGCCGCTGACCGCGCTGCCGCGCGGTCCGGTGACGCTCGCCCGGTTCGGGCTGACCGGGCTGCCGCCCTCGACCTGGCTGATGCGGCGGTTCCGCGACGAGAAGGCGAAGGCGCTGATCGCGGGGCTGGTGGCGCACGTGATCGCGCCGCTGAGCGGATTCGCGACGGGGGCGGTCGGCCTGATGTTCGCGCTGGCCGCGCACGAGAACGGCTGGCCGGCACCGCGCGGCGGCTCGCAGGCGATCCCGGACGCGCTGACCGCGTACCTGCGGGACCTGGGGGGCGTCGTCCACACGCGGTTCGAGGTGAAGCGGCTCGACGACCTGCCCCCGGCCCGTGCGTACGTCTTCGACACCTCGCCGACGGCACTCGCCCGGATCGCCGGGCTGGGGAACGCGTATGAGAACTACCGGTACGGCGCGAGCGTCTTCAAGATCGATTACGCGCTGGACGGCCCGGTGCCATGGACCGCGCAGGAGGCACGCCGGGCCGGGACGGTCCAGATCGGCCCGACCAAGGGCGAGATCGGCAAGGCCCTGCGGCAGGCTTCCGGCGGTACGGCGCCCGAGGCCCCGTTCCTGATCACCGCACAGCCCAGCCTGGCCGATCCGTCGCGGGCGCCGGAGGGCAAGCAGGTCTTCTGGGCGTACGGGCACGTCCCGCACGCCTGGGAGGGTGACCTCACGGACGCGATCGAGCGCCAGATCGAACGTTTCGCCCCCGGCTTCCGGGACCGGGTCCTGGCCCGCGCCGCGGCGGGCCCGCGCGAGCTGGTCGGCCGCAACGCGAACTACATCGGCGGCGACATCGCGTGCGGCGCCTTCTCGGGGCTGCAGGTGCTGCTGCGCCCCAAGCTGTCGCTGTTTCCGTACACCACGTCGCACCCGGCGGTCTTCATCTGCTCGTCGGCGACGCCGCCGGGGCCCGGTGTGCACGGGATGTCGGGGCACAACGCGGCGAAGGCGGTCTGGCAGCGGCTGCGGGCGTCGGAGTGATAGGGACAGGGGATAAGGGTCCCGACCGGGTCAGCGCCCGTGCCGCCCCCCCCGCTCGCCGTGCCGTCCCCCGGCCGCGCGCGCAGAATGGCCGCATGGACGACCTGGACCGCAGCACCGCCTTCGACTACGTCATGTACGTCGGGGCCACCCCGGACCGCGTCTGGCAGGCCCTGACCGATCCCGCGTTCACCAGCCGCTACTGGAAGATCACCTTCGAGTCGGACTGGCTGGTGGGTTCCACGATGACCTGGCACGGGCTGGGGCTGGGCCTGCCCGACCCCGAGCAGGTCGTCCTGGCGGTGGAGCCCGGGCGGCTGCTCTCGTACACCTGGCACACCTTCACCCCGGCGTTCGCCGAGGCCACCGGCATGGACGAGGGGCTGCGGGCACAGGTGGCGGCGGAGTCGCGGTCCAGGGTGACGTACGAAATCACGCCGACCGGTCCGACGACCCGGCTGAGGGTCGTCCACGACGGGTTCGACGCGGGCTCGACCGTGCTGCCGATGCTCAGGGAGGGGTGGCCGGTGCTGCTCTCCAGCATCAAGACGTTCCTGGAGACGGGTGAGCCGCTCCCCGATCCGCAGTAGCGGGCAGCTCGGCGTCAGGCGGCCGGGCGGAGGCTGCGTCAGACGGCCGGGCCCGGCGTCACCAGCCCCGACTCGTAGGCGAAGACGACCAGTTGGGCACGGTCGCGGGCGCCCAGCTTCACCATTGCCCGGCTCACATGGGTCTTCGCGGTCAGCGGGCTGATGCCCGTGTGGGCGGCGATCTCCTCGTTGGTCAGGCCGCGTGCGACCAGTCCTGTGACCTCGCTCTCCCGTCGGGTCAGGCTCTCGAAGCCCGGTGCGGTGTACCGGTCCGGCGGGCGTGACACGAATTCGGTGATCAGCCGCCGGGTCACGGACGGCGAGAGCAGCGCGTCGCCCCGGGCGGCGATCCGGATGGCCTGGAGGAGTTCGCCGGGTTCGGTGTCCTTGAGCAGGAATCCGGCCGCCCCGGCGCGCAGCGCGTCGAAGACGTACTCGTCGAGCCCGTAGTTCGTCAGGATGACGACGTGGGTGGCGGCGAGTGCGGGGTCGGCGGCGATCTCGCGAGTCGCCTCGATGCCCGTCATCACCGGCATCTGTACGTCGACGAGTGCGACGTCGGGTACGTGGCGGCGGGCCAGCTCGACGCCCGCACGCCCGTCCGCCGCCTCGCCCACGACCTCGATGTCGTCCTCGGCACCGAGCAGCGCCCGGAACCCGGCACGCATCAGTGCCTGGTCATCGACGATCAGCACCCGGATCACGAGCCCCACTCCCCCTTCTCCCCATCACCCAACGGCAGTTGGGCCACCACGACGAATCCGCCACCGGCACGCGGTCCCGCCTCCAGCTCGCCGCCCAGCGCGGCGACCCGCTCCCGCATCCCGGTGAGCCCGGTCCCGGGGACCAGCGGCGGCACAGCACCAGAGGCCGGTCCCCCGTCATTCTCGATCCGTACGGTCAACAGGTGCGCGGTACGGTCGAGTTGGACGGTGGCCTTGGCGCGGCCGGCGTGCCGGGCCACATTGGTCAGGGCCTCCTGCACGATCCGGTACGCCGCCCTGTCGACCGCCGCGGGCAGCCGCCGCTCCTCCCCCGTGGTGACCACCCTTACGGCCAGCCCGGCGGCACGGGCCCGCTCCACGAGGTCGTCGAGCCGGTCGAGGCCCGTGCCGGGCGGTACGACGTCGGTCCGCAGCACCTCCAGGGTGGCCCGCAGCTCCCGCATCGCCTCACCACTGGCCTCCTGGATGGCGATCAGCGCCTCGGGCACCTCGTCCCCGCGCTTGCGGGCCAGGTGCACGGCGACCCCCGCCTGAAGCTTGACGATCGAGATGCTGTGGGTGAGCGAGTCGTGCAGCTCGCGGGCGATCCGCAGCCGCTCCTCGCCCGCCCGGCGCAACGCGGCCTCCTCGCGGGTGCGCTCGGCCTCCAGGGCCCGCTGCTCGGTCTGCCGCAGATAGGCCTGCCAGTTCTTGTCGATGAGCCCGGTGACCCCGGCGCAGATGAACCACCCGTGCAGCAGCAAGGTCCGCTCAAGGCCGCCCCCCGAGGGCTCGGCCACGAAGAACCCCACCAGGAAAAGCACCCCGACGACAACGGCCCCCAGCCGGTGCCCCTGCCGCGTCACGGCGTGCACACCTGCCACGACGGGAAAGGCGGCCGAGGTGCCCGGCTGGGTGTGCACGACGAACCCGAGCATGCACAGCGCGGAAACGGCGAGCACCGCCACGGGCGCCCGCCGATGCACGGCAAGCACGAGCGAACCGCACACAACGAGCACCACACCGAGAGGATCGAGCCGACCCCCGACGAACGAGGCAAGCAGCACGGCCCCACAGATCACAAAGGCAAGCAGAAGATCCAGCAGCCCCACCGACCGCCGGGCCCACCCCCGGGCACCAGACACCACGGCCGACCCCGACGCAGTGGACGCCGAGGTGTCCGACCCAACCGACCCGGACGAATCCGCCGCACTCGAAGCAGACCGACCCGACGCACTCGCCCCGGGCGCACCGGGCACGACCGCACTCGACACCGAAATTTCCGACTCGCCAGACACCACTACCGGCCCCGACGCAGTGGACACCGAGAGGTCCGGCCCAGCCGCCCCGGACGAATCCGACGCACTCGAAGCAGATCGACCCGATGCACTCGCCCCAGGCGCACCGGGCACGACCGGCAACAACGGACCCGGCTCACCCAGCACCCACGGACCCGACACGACCGGCCCGGCCCGACACGCCCCACCCAGCCCCGACGGGCCCGACCCACCCGGCTCTCGCGCCACAGCCGCCCCCTCCGCACCAGGCTCTCGCGCCACAGCCGCCCCCTCCGCACCAGGCTCTCGCCTCACCGCCACCCCCTCCGCACCCGCCACGCACAACCCCCGGCACCCCACCCTCCCTCCCCTTCCGGCGTCCCGCCTCCTCCCCTGAGGGGAGGTTCGCGCTACTCCCGCCGAAGTAGACGCCCACACAACTGACTTACCGGGCGCAGGCAGAAGAGACTCCGGCCGTAGGACGCGCCCGCGCCCCCTCCGGAGCGAGCATCTTCCCCATGACCGGATCCTTTCGTTTCACCTCGCCCGAGTCGCCCGAGTCCGCCACCGGGACGACTGCCGACGTCTACGCACAGGTGCTCGCCGACTTCGGTGTCTCGCACCCGCCCACCTTCGCCGTCCTGTCCCCCTCGCCCCATCTCCTCACGGGGTTCTGGGCGTTGATGCGCGAGGCCCTGCTCTCCGGGGACGCCCCGCGCACCGACAAGGAGCTCGTCGCCGCCGGTACCTCCCTCACCAACGGCTGCCACTTCTGTGTCAACGCCCACCTCTTCCTCCTGCACGCCGGCGGCGAGCCCGACCTCGCGGCGCGGATCGGGGACGGGAAGACCCCGCACGACGCGTACCACGCCCAACTCCTCGCCTGGGGGCGGGACATCGGCTCCCCGCAGCCCTTCCCGGCCGCCCACGCCGAGGAGTTCATCGGCACCTCGCTCGCCTTCCACTTCATGAACCGCATCGCCGACTCCCTCCTGACCCGTCCCCCGCTGGACGGCGCGGACCGCCGGGCGCGGCTCGTCGCCAGCGGGCCGGGACAGCACATCGCCGCCACCGTCCGCCGCGTACCGGCGCCGGGCGAGAGCGTGCCGCTGCTGCGGACCGAGGGCGAGGAACCGGCCTGGGCGACCCCGGGTTCCGCCGTGGCCATCGCCTACGCGGGGCTGCGCGAGGCGGCCGCGATGGGCGCCGGGCTGCTGTCGGACGACGACGTGGCGTACGTGGAGAAGGTCGTCGAAGGGTGGGACGGGGTCAGCCAAGTCGCCCTGGACGACGCCCGGTTGCCTCAGTGCGAAGACCGGCCCGGCGCACGTGTCGCCCTGCTCGCCGCCCTGGCTCCGCACCACCTCACCGAGGAGGACGTACGCACCTGGATGGTCCCGCCGTTCAGCGAGCACTGCCTCGTCCACCTCGTCGCATACGGTGCGATGGCCGCGACCGAGCGGCAGGCCGCACGCCTCGTCAGTGTCTCAAGTCCGGGCTAGGCGCCGCCGATTCGGCGGCCCGGCGGCCCGGCGTGGCCATCAGCGCCACGTACACGAGCAGTGACGCCGCGAGTCCCACCGCCCATCCGTAGTCCGCGAGAGGTTTCAGGAGCGGGACGAGTCCGTCCCCGGGGAAGGGCCCCTTCCCCGGGGCGGAGTGGGAGCCGCCGACCGCGAGCACTCCGCCGACGACGAAGGCCACGACCGCCCGCCAGTTCCAGCCGCCCGTGTACCAGTAGCGCCCGTCGCGCCGGTACAGACCGGCGAGGTCGAGGACCGTCTTGCGGACGATCCAGTAGTCGGCGACCAGAATTCCGGCGACCGTGCCGAGCAGTCCGCCGACCAGTCCCAGCCAGGTGAAGATGTACAGCTCGGGGGTCTCCGTGAGCTTCCACGGCATGATGACCACGCCCACAACTCCCGTGATGAGAGCGCCCGTTCGGAAGTTGATGCGCTTGGGCGCGAGGTGGGCGAGGTCGTACGCCGGTGAGACGACGTTGGCCGCCAGGTTCACCGAGATTGTCGCGACGAGTACGGTCACCAGCGCGAAGAGCAGCCCGAAGACGTTGTCGGTCTTCGCCGCGAGCGCGACCGGGTCCCAGACCGGTGCCCCGTACACCGCCTGGGAGCCGGAGGTCACGAAGACGGAGAGCAGCGCGAAGAGCGTCATCGTGGTCGGCAGTCCGAGCGACTGCCCCCAGATCTGGGCGCGTTGGCCCGAGGCGAAGCGCGTGAAGTCGGGAATGTTGAGGCTCAGGGTGGACCAGAAGGCGATCATGCCCATCAGGGCGGGGAAGAAGACGGGCCAGAAGTCCGCTCCCCAGCCCAGCTTCGAGGGCTGGTCGAGCAGCGGCCCGATGCCGCCCGCCTTGACGGTGATCCACACCAGCAGCACCAGCGCGCCGACGATGACGAACGGCGCCGCCCAGTTCTCGAAGCGGCGCAGCGTCTCCATCCCCCGGTAGATGATGGCGAGTTCGACCGCCCAGAAGAGCAGGAAGCACAGCCACAGCGTCCACGGCTGCCCACCGATCTCCGACGCCTCGGTCCAGCCGCCGAAGATCTTCCCCAGCAGGACGAAGATCCCCTGCCCGCCGATCCAGGTCTGGATGCCGAACCAGGCGCAGGCCACCGCCGCCCTGATCAGCGCGGGCAGATTGGCCCCGCGAAGCCCGAACGAGGCACGTGCCAGGACCGGGAAGGGGATCCCGTACTTGGGTCCGGCATGGCCCGTGAGCAGCATCGGGGCCAGCACGATCAGGTTCGCCAGCGCGATGGTGACGACGGCCTGCAGCCAGTCCATCCCGAGCGCGACGAGCCCCGAGGCGAGCAGCCAGGAGGGGATATTGTGCGCCATGCCGATCCACAGGGCGGCGAAGTTGTACGTGGTCCAGCGGCGGGCCGCCACCGGCACCGGGAGCAGGTCGTCGTTCACGAAGCGCGGGTCGGGCGGGACCGCCCCGGGCGCCAGCTCTTCCCGGCCGTTGGGCACGGCCTCGAACGGGGAGCTTCCTGGAGCGGTCTCGGTCATACGGCTGAACCCTTCGTCGTAGTAAGGGAGTTCAGGTACTCGGCTGCTCGGGAGCCGGCGCGCCGCGAACGGCTAGGTACGGGCCAGTGCCGGGATGACCGTGGCGCCGTACGCGTCGATGGTCGCCTCGCGCGCGTCGTGCATGTCGTACACGGCGAACTGGTCCACGCCCAGCTTCCGTAGCGCCCGCAGCTTCTCGATGTGCGCCTCGGCGGGCCCCAACAGGCAGAACCTGTCGACGATTTCGTCCGGCACGAAGTCCGCGTCCGGGTTCCCGGACCGCCCGTGGTGCGCGTAGTCGTAGCCCTGCCGCGCCTCGATGTAGGAGGTGAGTTCCGCCGGTACGAAGGCGGAGTCGGACCCGTACTTGGTGACCAGGTCCGCGACGTGGTTGCCGACCATTCCGCCGAACCACCGGCACTGGTCGCGGGCGTGCGCGAGGTCGTCGCCCACGTACGCGGGGGCGGCCACGCAGATCTTGACCTCGGCGGGGTCGCGGCCCGCGTCGGCGGCGGCGTCCCGTACCGCCCGGATCATCCACTCGGTCAGGAACGGGTCCGCGAGCTGGAGGATGAACCCGTCGGCCTTCGCGCCCGCCAGGGCCAGCGCCTTGGGTCCGTACGCCGCCATCCACACCGGCAGCTTCCCGTCCCGCACCCAGGGAATCCGCAGCGACTGCCCGTCGACCTTGGCCTCGCGCCCTTCGGCGAGGTCGCGGATGACCTCGATGGCCTCGCCGAGTCTGGCGAGGGTGGTGGGCCTGCGGCCCGCGACCCGCATGGCGGAGTCGCCCCTGCCGATGCCGCAGACGGTGCGGTTGCCGTACATGTCGTTGAGGGTGGCGAAGGTGGAGGCGGTGACCTCCCAGGTGCGGGTGCCCGGGTTGGTGACCATGGGGCCGACGATCAGCCGCTCGGTGTGTTCCAGGATCCGGCTGTAGATGACAAACGGTTCCTGCCAGAGCACGGCGGAGTCGAAGGTCCAGCCGTAGCGGAACCCGTTGCGTTCGGCGCGGCGCATCAGGCCGACGACCTCGGATGCGGGCGGATCGGTCTGCAGGACGAGTCCGAAGTCCATCGGCATGAAGGGGGTACCTCCTGGTTCGGGTACGCGCGGCGCGGATGGAGCGGGAGGTGGGGCGCACGCGCGGTGCGATGCGTTCGGGTTCCGGTAGCTCTTTCCACTTCGGGCCGCGCCGAACCGCGCCGAACCCGGTCGGACGATGCCCCGCGAACGGCCCTCGGGCGGGGCGGGAAGGCCCCATCGTGGACCCCGTGCCCGGCCTTGGCAAGGGTCCGTCAGCAAGCCCTTGCCGTACGGGGTCGACGCGCGTCCACCTGTTGTTGACGCGGTGGTTGGCGCGGTGGTCGCCCCGCCGCGACTCGTTCGGTGACGGACGCACGAAGGCGCCGGTGCCCTCGTGGGCACCGGCGCCTCGCGCGACGGCCGGCGGATCAGGAAACGGCCACCCGCGACGGCGTCACGTCGACGCCGAGCGACACGATGTAGTCCTTCATCTGCTCCAGGGTCTGCATGGGCCTGGCCGAGTCGGAGCCGAACTCGGAGAAGGAAGCGACGATCCGCTCCAGCACGACGCGACCCAGCGTGCGGACCAGCGGCAGGCCCAGGCAGATGTACATGCCCTGCCCGAAGGTCAGATGGGGGTTGGGGGAACGCCTGATGTCGAAGCGCTCCGCGTGCGGGAAGTGGCTCTCGTCGAAGTTGGCCGACGAGTCCCAGACGACGATGTGCGCGTCCGCCTTGATCTCGTGTCCGCCGAGGACGGTGTCGTGCCGGGCGGCACGCCACAGGTTGAACCACGAGAAGTCGTAGCGCAGGATCTCCTCGATGGCCCCGGGGATGAGTGCGGGATCCCGCCGCAGGGTCTGGTAGAACTCCGGGTCCTTGCAGAAGCGGGCGAAGGCGTAGCCCAGCATGAGTGCGAGGGGTGCGTTTCCGGCGGTGGCCAGATCCAGGCACATGTGGACGATCTTCTCTTCCGCCAGCCGGTCGTCCTTGGCGCGTGCGGCGAGCAGGGCGCTCATCAGGTCGTCATTCGGGTGGAGCTTGCGGTCGGCGAGCTGGTCCTGGAACAGGCCGACCACATCGGCGTGGTCCGGCGAACGGACCCCGATCAGCTGGCCGAACATCTGGTCCGACCATTCCCGGAACCGGTCGGGGCCCGATATCCGCAGCCCGAACATGTCACCGATGACACGTTCCATGAGCGGATAGCAGAATTCGCCGATCATTTCCATCTTGCCGGAGTTGCGGGCCGGTTCCAGCAGCGAGTCCACGATGGTCTCGAATTCGGGCGCCCGTGCCTCGATGTTGCTCGGCACGAACGACCGCCCGACGAACCCGCGCAGGAAACGGTGCTCCGGAATGTCCGCCCTGCCGAAGGAGAACGGCAGGCCCATGTGGGTCTTGTTGGTCACCGAGAAGGTGTCGGGGTTCTTGAGTACGTGGTGCACGTCCTCGTACCGGAAGACTTCCCACAGGTTGTATTCCGGGCGGAAACGCAGGGGCTGGTTCTTCTGCATGTGCTGGAACCAGGCTATGCGTTCTTCGATCGAATCGCTCAGCTCAGGGAAAAGGAGATCCCTGGTGGGTTTACTGGTCTGACTGGTCATTCCCTCACCTCTTCTGGCCGGCCGCTCACCCTGGCACCCGGCGGTTCTACAGGAGTTCGGCGGTGAGCCAGATGTGCTCCTTGGTGCGGAAGGTGCTCTCCCAGACGGCCCTGCCCACCTCGGGGAGCCGGTCGAGGTGCTCGTCGACCACCTTGCCGAGGACGGCGTTGCTGAGCGTCTCGGAGGTCGGGCCGTACTGGACGATCAGCTTGTTGCCGGTGGCCTGGCTGAACCTGAGCCGGCCGATCGGCGCGTCGCAGATGCGTTCCCGTACCGGCGTCGGCGCCACGCTGACCAGGGGCGCCCAGGCGTACATGGACTCACCGCTGACGACGGCGTGGTCCTGGAGCACCGTGAACGGCAGGGACTTGACGAAGTCCGCGCAGAGTTCCTCGTTGAGGTCGCCGGCGATCTCGGCGTGCACCTCGATGCCCAGCGGCTGCCAGGTGAGCTTGATCGGGATAGTCAGGAGCGGGTCGCCGCCGCCTGCGACCGGGGAGGGCGTGTACTCCTGCTGCGCCGACGCGTCGCTCTCGGGGTAGCGGTAGTGCTCGCCGACGTGCCACGGGAAGTAGTGGTGCGACCAGGCGGTCAGCCGGTTCACGTATTCGGTGAACGTGAACAGCCGGTCCACCAGTTCCCGGCGGTCCTCCACCGGCTTCGCGATCTGGCCCGCGTATTCCGCCAGGGTCGGGAATCCGTTGTAGCCGAGGAAGGTGCTGTAGATGGGGTCCATCGTACGGAAGACCGTCAGCATGCTCTCGACGGAGAGGCTTTCGTCCGTCGCCATCCGAGACAGCTGGTAGAGGTTCATCGAATAGTCGCGGACGATTCCGTTCGCGAAGTCCCAAGCGGTGAAGTACTGGTCGTACGACCCCGGGGAATCGGCCATCGTGCCGGTTCGGATCTTGCGTATCTCCTCGGGCTCCTCGGACATGGAGCTTTCGATGAGCGTCTTGAGTTCGGGATATGCGGGCATGCTTCCCCCACGTTGGTTTACGGCGTTCTGGTGGACGGCGTTGCTGTGCGTGGCCGGTCGCGGTTCCCTACGGCGCCTTCCGCAGGCGATCGGGAGAGGACCGGCTCCACAGGGGGTGGATCTCCCCCGTGGTGATCTGCGTGGCCAGGGTGCGCCCGATGAACGGGGCGAGCGTGATGCCACTGTTGGCGAATGCCTCGTAGTACCCGTCGACGCCGGAGAGCGCGCCGACGGCCGGAAATCCGTCGGCCGGGAACACCGCGGTGCCGAAACGAATCTGTTCGACGGCGGCCGAAGCCAGCGCCGGAACCGTGCGGTACGCGCGTTCCAGCAGGTCGGAGACGAGTTCGTCGCCGGGATCGGACCGGGTGTCGGCCGGCAGCCGGGCGTCGACCTGCTCGGAGCGCACGCGCACCCGGCCCGGCCCTGCCGACCTGATGTGCGCCTGTGCGCCGCGCAGGACGTGCCGCACCGGATCGGTGTCGGTCTTCAGGTCGATCACGAGGCTGCTGCGGGTCGCGACCCCCGAGCGCACGGGCGCTCCGAGCATCGCGGCCACCGTCGGCACCTCGGGCCCGGCGGCGTTGACGACGTTGTCAACCTCGATGCGCCCGCCGGTGTCCAGCCGTACCGCAGCCACTCGTCCCGCACGGGTCTCCAGACCGTCGGCGGCGGCGTTCCACAAGGTCAGGAGCCCGGTCTCGCGGGCCGCCGCGATCAGCGCGGAGACCATGGCGGGCCCGTCGATCCAGGCCTCGTCGGGGAACAGCACGACCGGTGTCCGCTCGTGCGGGAACGCGATGTCCGGCTCCTGTTCCCGGTTCAGCCGAGCCGCCTCGCAGCGGACCGTCCGGTAGCCCCAGGCGGCGAGTTGATCGACCGTCGCGGCGAACGCCCGGCTGTCGTCGGCACCCGCGCTGCCGTCGGCCCGGTCGTCGCTCCAGGCCAGGCTGCCGGTGGGGTGCCACCACGGTGCGGAGTCGAACTGCCCGGCGAAACGGAGGTGTTCGAGAATTCCGGTGTGGCTCAGCTCGAAGCGTGCGTAGGTGGGCTGCTGGAAGGCGCTCAGTCGCGCGAAGCTGACGTCCGTGGTCAGGCCGCCGGGCCGGTCGCGCTCCACCAGGTGCACCCGTACCCCGCGCTGGGTCAGGCTGTGGGCCACGCACGCCCCGATGACGCCGGCCCCGACGACTCCTACGGTCTTCAACGTCCCGTCACCGTCCCGGCAGGAACGGGACCGCGGCAGCACGCGTCCGCAGAGGTGAGAGCGGATGTTCGAATCGATTTCCCGCCACCGCCCGGGGCGACGTGGTCCGGCCATCGAGGCCGGTACGTCGTGGGCGAGTCGCGCCGGTGGAAGAGCAACTCGGGATTCCTCATGTGCCGCAGGCCATCACGTTCCCGCTCCGGCGCGCAACGAAAGCCCCGAGTGGTCCGGTCGGTACGGCATCCACTGGTCTGGCCGACTGTGACTGGTGTCACGCGGCCAGCAGTCTGCCCGTCTGTCCCATCGCGGCGGCGAGCACGCCGACGGCTTCCGCGATCAGGCCGCTCCGTACCGCCCCGTACCCGAACACCACGCCGGGCGCGGTCTGTTGGCGGCCGAGCTGGAAGTGCCGGCCCGGATGGACGAGCACGGACCTCGCCCGTGCGGCGGCGGCCAGCCGCAGATCGTCGACCCCGTCAGGCAGTTGGATGTACGCGTGCGTACCCGCGGGTCCGCCGGTCGTCCTGGCACCGGGCAGGTGTTCCTCGACGGCTTCCAGCAGCGCCGAGCGCCGGCGCCGGAAGACGCTCCGGACGTGCCGGACGTGCTGGTCGAGCACGCCGGAGGAGACGAAGTGCGCGAAGGTCAGCTGGGTGAGCGGATCCGGGGAGCCCAGCGGGGCCCGGCCGAGCCGCTCCGCCACCGCCGGGGGCGCCACCACCCAGCCGAGCCGTACGACCGGGCCGAGCAGGGGCCCGGTCGTCCCGGCGTGGATGACCCGCTCCGGACGGTGCCGTTGCAGGGCGAGCGGTCCGCTGCCGGTGCCGAGCCACAGGTGCCCGTCCCGGTCGTGCTCGATCACCCAGCCGTCCACCGCGGCGGCCCACCGCAGCAGCGCCTCCCGCCGGGCGGCCGACAGCACGGCTCCCGTGGGCACCTGTGACATCGGTGTCACCAGCACGGCGCGTGCCCCGGACCGCTCCAGCGCGTCGACGTCGATGCCCTCCTCGTCCACCGGCACTCCGGTCACCCGCAGTCCGGCCTGCTTGGCGAGCCTGACCTGCCGGGGGCGGCCGGGGTTCTCCACGGCGAGGTGGTCGACACCGAGTTCGCGCAGGAGCACCTGGCACAGGCCGCCGAGCGCGTGGTCGAAGTCCGCGGTGACGGCCACCTCGGCGGCACTGGCCAGTACTCCGCGTGAACGGCCGAGGTACGCCGAGAGTTCGTGCCGGAGTTCGGGAACCCCGAGGGGGTGCTGCCGGGGCCCCGCACCGCTGATCGACCGGCTCACGTGTTCGTAGGCCCGCAGCCAGTCACGGGACGGGAAGAACACCGAGCTGGTCGCGTCGGCCCGCAGGTCGTAGCGGGCCTCCGTCCGCGCGGCCGGGGCGGCCGGCACCGCCGGGCCCCGGGCGGGGCGCGGCAGGTGCGTCGCCACGCTGGTGCCCGACCCCCGGGTGGAGCGGAGGAAGCCCTCCGCGATCAGCAGTGCGTACGCCTGGACGACGACGCTGCGGGAGACCCCGAGGTCCCCGGCGAGGTCGCGGCTCGACGGGAGCCGGACACCCGGATGCAGGGTGCCGTCCTGTATGCGTTCGCGGATGGCCGACTGTATCTGCACGGTCATCGGCAGCCGCGACTTCCTGTCCAACGCGATCGGCAACATGTTTCCCCCAGCCCCATTCCCCTGCTGCGCCGCCCGCTCGGGCGCAGGTCTCCCCCGGTCGGCGATGCCTCGCCACCCTTCCGGATGATCAGTGGCTGGACGAAGAGACACCTTCCGAAGTCGACGGGGCTTCCTTGGCCTCGGGCCCGTCCACCGGTCGCACCGTGCCCCGGCCGGCCACCAGCGCCACGGCCGTCTGGGCCGCCGCGGCGACGATCATCAGCATGAGCGGCGCCTTCCAGTCCGAGCCGCCCGTGTGCAGCAGCCCGAAGACCACCGGACCGACGGCGGCCAGCAGGTAGCCGACCGACTGGGCCATCGCCGACAGCGCGCCCGCCGAGGTGGCGTCCTGGGCCCGCATGCTCATGAAGGCCAGCGCGAGCACCAGGCAGGCGCCGCCGCCCAGTCCGAGGACCACGCTCCACAGCAGGGCCCAGCTCGGTGCGAGGAACAGTCCGGCGTAACCGAGGAGCATGATCGCCGAGCAGACCGTCGCCAGCACCCGCTGGTCGCGTGCCCACCGCAGGGCACCGGGCACCGCCAGGCTCGTCAGCACCGCGACCGCCTGGAACAGGAACAGCAGCCAGCCCGCCGCCGCGGCGCTGATGCCGTTGTCCTGGAACACCTGCGGCAGCCACGTCACGACGACGTAGAAGCCCAGCGACTGCAGCCCCATGAACGCGGTGACCGCCCACGCCAGCCCCGAGTGCCAGGGCAGCCGGTGCCCGCGGACCGCCTGCGGGGAGGCCGGCCGGTTGCGCATCTGGGGCAGCCACACCAGGAAGGCCACCACCGAGACCAGCCCCCACCAGCCCAGGGCGGTGTACCAGCCGCCGGGCGCGACCTCGCTGATCGGCACCGCGACGCCGGACGCGATGGCGGCGACGCCGCCCATCACGGTGGCGTAGGCGCTGGTCAGCAGACCCACCTTGGTGGGGAAGTCGCGCTTGATGAGACTCGGCAGCAGTACGTTGCCCACGGCGATGCCCGCACCGATCAGCACCGTTCCCGCGAACAGCCCGACGGCCGACGGCAGCCAGCGCACCGCGATGCCCACGGTCAGCACCACCAGTGCGCCCCCGAGGAGCCGTTCGGCCCCCCACCGCGCGGCCATCCGCGGCACCATCGGGGACAGCGCCGCGAACGCCAGCAACGGAAGGGTGTTCAGCAGGCCCGCCGCGCTCGATGCCAGTCCGAGGTCCGCCTGCACCTGGTCCAGCAACGGCCCGACGCCGGTCAGACTCGCCCGCAGATTGGCCGCCACCACGAGCAGCCCGAATACCAGCAACGCCTGACTGGAACGCCGCGTCGACATGTTCTCCATGTCCACCATCATTGGGCGGCGCCCGGAGAACAACGAGACCGTACTTAGGCTAGCCCCCGGAGGGCCACCCTCCGCAGGCTCCGGGCGTTCTCCGTCCGTTCACGCCCGGCCGTCAACTCGCCCTGTATCTTTGCCCCATGGGGACTCCGTTGGGCAATTTCATCCGGGCCAAGCGTGACAGCATCCAGCCGGAATCCCTCGGGCTTCCGGCGCGGGGCCGGCGCCGCTCGCCGGGTCTGCGCCGCGTGGAACTCGCCACCTGGGCAGGCATCAGCGTCGAGTACCTGACCCGCATCGAGCAGGGGCGCGACCGCAATCCCTCGCCGACGGTCGTCAACTCGCTCGCCGAGGCCCTCAGCCTCGACCCCTCGGAACGCAACCACCTGCGCTACCTCGCGAAGATCACCGGCGGTGAGTGCGCCGTCCAGGTCCGGCCCGTGCCGCCGTCCCGGCAGGTACGGCCCTCCGTGCTGCGGACGCTGCGCCTGCTGGAGCCCGGTGTCGCCATCGTGACCAACCGGCTCGGCGACATCCTGGCCCGTACCAGCGGCTTCCAGTCGGTCACCAGTGGCACGGGACTGCTCGACGTCGCCCAGCCGAACCTCAACCGCTATCTGTTCACCGACCCGCGCGCCCGGTCCTTCTTCGTCGACTGGGACGACGTCGCGGACGAGCAGGCCTTCGACCTGTGGCAGGCGCCGTCGCTGGAGAACCTGGAGTGGCTCACCGCCGAGCTTTCGCCCATCGCGGGACCGGAGTTCACCGGCCGCCTGAACAGCCAGGTGATCCCGCGCCGGGGCACGCTCCGGCTCAACCACCCGGGCGGACTCCAGCTCCGGCTGCTGCGCGAGACGCTCGAACTCGCCTCGGACACCCAGCAGTTGGTCGTCTTCCTTCCGGCGGACGACCAGACGACAGAGGCCATCGACAAACTCCAGCACGAGTCCCACGGGCCGCTCAGGTCCATCTCGTAGCGGGTCGGCCGCTCGGGGTCAGCCGGGCGAATTCAGCCGGTCGGCGTCAACCTGCCCATCGCGGCCGCGAGTTCGTCCTGCTCGTCGTCCGGCAGCCAGCGGCCCGCGTGCACCATGTGCAGGGCGGTGAGCAGCCGGGTCCGGTCCTCGTCGGTGCCGAGGTGGGTGAGGTACGCGGGCAGGATCAGCCCGAGGGCCTTGAGGTCACCGCGTGCGCAGAGCTTCGCAAAGAGTCCGGCCAGGGCATCGTCGGCGGCCGTGGCGTTCGGCGCCTCCGGGCCGCCGCCGGTGCGCAGCCCCTCGGCCACCGCCATCCGGATGCCGTCGCCATAGGGTCCCGGCGGCACCGCCCCCACGTGCTCGGCGGCCGACTCGTAGTGCTCGCGCGACGGTTCCGGCCGGTCCAGATCGCCGTACGCCTTGGCCATGTTGAGGTGCAGGGAAGCGTAGAAGCCGGTGACGCGGTCGTCGCCGACCAGGTCCGCGCGGGTCAGGCACTCCTGGTTCCAGTGCAGGGTCTCCTCGGGGGTGGGCTGGTGGCGGGCGAGGTAGTGCGCGGCGATGCACGCCTCGTAGTCGTCCTGCGCGCGCTCCCAGGCCTTCCTGAAGAGGTCGCGGGCGTCATCGTTCCGCCCCTGGGACTCGGCGTGCATGCCTTGGGTGCAGAGCTGGACGACGGGGTTCTGGGGATCCATGGGGACATTCCTCCTGGTGGGGTGGGGCAGTTCAGTTCAGTCGTCGGTGGTCGCGCGGGGGTTCCTGACCGGCATCACCAGGGTCGTGAAACTCCCCTGGTCGGCGGACCGTACGACCACCGGAGCGGACGGCGAGGAGATCTCCAGCAGCACGTCGGGCCCCACTCCGGCGTCGAGCGCGGGGAGGAGTACGGCCGGATCGAACGCGAGGGTGACCGGCGGCCCGGTACGGATGACCGTCAGGCAGACCGCCGACTCGCCCGGATTCAGGGTGAGTTGTTGCTCGTCGGCACGCATCACCACCGGCCGTCCGCCGGAACCCGCTGCCTGCTCGACCGCCGCAGCGAGCGCCGTCCGGTCCGCGATGATCCGGTGGCGGGCTGCGGGCAGGTGGTCCAGCATCTGGCGGTAGTCGGGGAAGGGTTCTGCGGCGGTGCTCAGCTGCCGCGAGTCGCCGCCCCCGTCGCCGTACAACCGGATCCCGGCCTCGCCGAACTCGACACGGAGCTCCGGAACCCGTACCGCCCACGCGGCGAGGGCCGTCAACTCATCGACATCCAGGAGCACTTGGCACGGTACGCCGGTGAACTCGGCTGGCCGCAACGCCCGTACCGCGAGCCGGTAGCGGTCGGTGGCGACGAGCCGCACCTCCTGGCGCTCGCACTCGATCAGTACGTGGCCCAGTACGGGGAACTCCTCCCGCGCGGCACCGCCCGCGACCGCCGGAGCGACCTGACGTACCGCACTGGCCAGCTCCGCCCCGCCGAGCCGCACCGTCGCCCGGGGAGCACCGCCCGCGTCCGGCAGTCCGCCGAGGATCTCCGCGATCACCGACTGTGCGGAGTCCGCCGTCTCGCGCGCCTTCCTGGCGTGCGCCTCCAGTACCGCCCGCGCCTCCCCGTGGGAGCCGTCGAGGACGGCCGATGCCTCGGTGAGCGGCAGCCCCGCCTCGCGCAGCCGCCGGACCAGGACCGCGCGGGATTCCTGGCCGGGGGCGTAGTAGCGGTATCCGGTCGCCTCGTCGACGCGGGCGGGGTGCAGCACGTCGCAGTCGTCGTAGAACCGCAGTGCGCTGGGGGCGAGACCCACCCGGCGGGCGAAGGCACCGATGCTCATGAGCTCGCCGGGGTCGGGGGTGGCGGGTGAGGCGGGTGGCCCTGGCGTGGCTGGCGTGTCTGGCGTGTCGTCCATGCGGCCGATTGTCGGCTTTCAAGTGGCTTGAAGGTCAACCTGCCGCCACCGGGGTGTCCGTGTCGGAGGCGCTGCGGACGTACGGACGGGAGGCCCCGGCGGCACCGGCCTGCGCCCGCCGCATCTTGGTCGAGGGCCACCAACTGACGTTGCCCAGCAGGATCATGGCCGAGGGAAGGATCATCACGCGGATGATGAAGGCGTCCAGCAGGACCGCGACGGCGAGGCTGAAGCCGATCTGCTTCATCTCGGCCAGGTGCAGCAGGATGAAGCTGGAGAACACCGTCACCATGACGACGGCGGCACTGGTGACCACCTTCGCGGAGCTCTCGATGCCGTCCAGCACCGCCTTGCGCGTGGGCACTCCGCTCAGCGCCGCCTCCCTGATCCGGCTGACCACGAAGACCTGGTAGTCCATCGAGAGGCCGAAGAGGATCACGAAGAGGAACAGCGGCACCCGCGAACCGATGGCGCTGGTGGCACTCTCGTCGAAGCCGAACACGGCCGAGGCGAGGCCCCACTGGAAGAAGACGACCAGCAGGCCGAACGCGGCTGCCACGGACAGCAGGTTGAGCAGCACCCCGAGCAGCCCCAGGACCACCGAGCCGAAGACCAGCGCCGTCAGCAGGAAGGTCAGCAGCAACAGGAACCCGATGACCACCGGCAGCTTGGCGTTCTGGTGGGCCAGGTAGTCGGCGTCCTGCGCGGACGTACCGTCGACTCCGTACTCCGCGCCGTCGATCTTCCCGACCGTGGCCGGGAGGTGGTCCTCGCGCAGCTGCCGCAGGGTGTCCTTGGCCTCGGCGGAGCTCAGCCGGTGCGGCACGCTCAGGTTCAGTACGCTCACCCGGCCGTCGGCGGAGGTACGCGGTGCGGGCTGCTTCTTGGCGAAGGCGGGGTCCGCCTGGGTGCGCCGGGTGAGGTCCGCGAGCGCGGAGCGCAGTTCGCCCCGCTGGTCCGTGCCGACCCGTACGACGACCCAGTGCTCGGTGAGCATCTCGGGGAAGGCCTCGTTGAGCCGGTCGTACGCCTTCATCTCCGGGATCTCGCGGGAGTGGGTGTCCTTGTTGAGGACCCGCAGCTCCATGCCGAACGCGGGGAGGGCGAGCCCGGCCATCACCAGGACCGACACCACGAGGGTGGCCGCCGGGTGGTTGCGCGCGGGACGCAGCAGGGCGGTCCACAGCCGGCCGGTCTCCTGTGCCGCCTTCGCACGCCCGGGCGTCTTGCCCGCCTTGCCTGCCTTGCCTGCCTTGCCTGCCTTGCCTGCCTTGCCCGCCGCTGCCGCGCGGGCGGCCCTGCGGTCCTGCCGGTGCCCGATCTTGACCAGCAGGGCGGGCAGTACGGTCACCGAGCTGATCATGGCGGTGAAGACGACGACGATGGTGCCGACGGCGAGCGAGGAGAAGATGACGTCGGTGGCCAGGAACAGGGTCGCGGTCGAGATGATCACGGCGAGGGCGGAGACCACGATCGCCCGTCCCGAGGTCGCGGCGGCGATGCCCACCACGGCTTCCGGGCTCAGCCGACCGGCCGCCTTCTCGCGCTCCTCGCGTTCCCGCTTGAGGTAGAAGAGGGTGTAGTCCACGCCGACGGCCATGCCGATCAGCAGGATGACGTTCATGCCGACGCCGGTGTCGGGCAGCAGGTGGGACGCCGCCATGTAGAGACCGAAGGCGCCGGCGATCGAGGTGAGTGCCAGCAGGAGCGGCACCCCGATCATGATCAGCGAGCCGAAGACGAGGAACAGCGTGACCAGCGTGACCGGGAAGGAGATCAGCTCCGACGTCGCGAGGTCGGCACTGCGCTGACTGTCCAGGCCCTTGCTGACCGAGGCGTCGCCGGTCTCCTCCACGACGAGGTCGGGGTGGGCGGCCCCCACCTGGGCGGTCTGCTCCAGAAGCGGATCGACGAGCTCCTTCACCTCCCGTTTGACGCCCTTCATGGTCACTTCGACCATGAGCATCTTGCCGTTCTGGGCCCGGACCGGGGCCGCCACGGCCAGCACCTCGGGCAGTTTCTTCATCCGGGCGGTGAGGTCATCGGCCGCACTCCGGGCCTTGGTCTCGTCCAGCGGTCCGGCCTTCGCCGTAATCATGACCTGTTCGGACGGCGCCTCCAGCACCTTCGCCTCGGTGGCGATGGCTTCGGCGCGCCCCGACTCGCCCACCAGGAAGTCCTGAGCGGTCGCGCGGTTGGTGCCGAGGCCGATGCCGACGGCCAGGCACAGGGCGACGAACACGAACCAACCCGCGATGGCGCGTCCTGGATGTAAGGCGCTCCAACTCGCCGCTCGAACGGTGATCGGCTGCTTCTGCACGTGCTCAGCTCCTTGGTGATGGTCACTGCTGTCCGACGCGTGTAAGACGAGACTTACAGGTGCAGGCCCAGGCCGTCAACGCCAAATACACTTCTGCAACCGACAGTTGACAGATTTTCAGAGCACATGTCAGTCTCGACTTACATACCGGGGTCTGCCGATGAGGACGAACCATGACGAGCGAGGAGTTACTGACCGTTCTCGCCGCCGTGGGGCATGCGCAACGCCTGCGGGTCATCGCCGAACTCGCCACGGGGCAGCGGTACGTGAGCGAGCTGGCACGCCGGCTCAAGATCTCCCGGCCGCTGCTCTACATGCACCTGGAACGTCTGGAGCAGGCCGGAATAGTCGTCGGTCACCTGGAACTCTCCGACTCGGGAAAGGCCCTCAAGTACTTCCAACTGGCAGAGTTCCACCTGCACTTGACCATCGAAAACGTCGTTGCGGCTGTCGCGGCGGACACTCCGGGGCCCGGGCTCACCGCCGAGCTCACCGAGGGGCCTGCCGAGAGGCCTGCCGAGGGGCGCGACGACGCGAAGGGAACACCCATATGACCGGCGCTGTCATCACCATCGCCATCATCCTGATCCTCGTCGGCGGCAGCACCGCGGGCGTGGTGTCGTACTTCAGACTTCAGCGCCATCGCGCCGACGCGGTTGCGATGGCCCACTACCGCAAGCTGGCCGAGCAGTCGACGGCCCAACTCGACCTGTTGCGTGAGCGGTTGAACCTGATCGACGGCCGCCTCAAGGAGATCGAGAACCTGCTGCGGAGCGTGGGATGACCAGCGACCTCAAGACAGGCAGCCGCACGGCAGACGGCCCCAAGCCAGGCGGCCTCAAGCCCACCGCCTTCACGACAGGCAGCCGACTCCCCCACCACCCCAACCCCCTCCGAATGCTGGCCTCCCCCGCCCCCTGGCGGGCAACCGCCTACCTCGCCACCCACCTGGTGGCCGGCCCCTTCCTGTTCCTCGTGACGGCCGCCGCCCTGCTCTCGGCCTTCCTGTTCAGCCAGCTCACGCTCACGGTGGTGCTCACCATCGGCTCGGCCTGGGTGGTGCGCTGCTGCGCGCAGGTCGAGCGGGGCCGGGCCGTACTGGTCGACGCGCCGATCCCGTACAGCTACCGGAAAGCCGCCGAACCGGGCCTGTCGGGCCACATCAACGCCCGCTGCACCGACCCGGTGCTCTTCCGGGACCTGACGTACCTCCTGCTGGCGTTCCCGTTCCTGCTCCTGGTGGACGTGCTCACGCTGGCGCTGTGGCTGGTGATCCTGGCAGGAGTGGCGCTCCCCTTCTGGTTCTGGTCCATCACCAACCACCAGACGGACGGGAGTTACCGGACCGGGATACGCATCGGCCAGTCCGACGGCTCGGGCATCGGGGTGTGGATCGACTCCTGGCCCGCGGCCCTCATCGCCGCGGCCTTCTGCCTGGTCCTCGCGCTCTACTTCTCGTACGCCGTGGTGGCCGCCGCCCGTCTGAACCTGACCGTCGCCCACACCTTGCTGCGCCCGCCCCCGGACCCGCTCGCCGACGCCAAACGAGTGCTCGCCGAACCGGGCCCCCTGAAAACCACCCTCCCTCCTCCCGGGCCGGCACTCACGCCCACGCCCGCACCCACGAAGGACACCACCCATGAACGCGACCGCAGCCCCACCGGCACAGGCGCTGGCATCAGCACCGGAAGTCGTACGTCTTGATGCCGTACGCAAGTCGTACGGCGGACCGAAGAACCGAGTGGACGCCCTCGACGGAGTGAGCGTCAGCCTCGGCCAGGGCACCTTCACCGCGGTGATGGGCCCCTCGGGCTCGGGCAAGAGCACCTTCCTGCACTGCGCGGCCGGACTCGACCGGCCGACCTCGGGGTCCGTCACCCTCGAAGGCGTGGACCTCGCCACGCTCAAGGAGAAGCAGCTGACCAAACTCCGCCGCCGACGGATCGGCTTCGTCTTCCAGGCGTTCAACCTGCTCCCCGCACTGAGCGTGCTCGACAACGTCACGCTGCCGTTGCGACTGGCGGGCAGCAAGCCCAGAAAGGCCGAGGTGAACGAGGTGCTCGAACGGGTCGGCCTGGCCGGCAAACGCGCCAGCCGCCCCGGCGAACTCTCCGGCGGACAGCAGCAACGTGTGGCCATAGCAAGGGCGTTGATCACCAAGCCCGCCGTCGTCTTCGGCGACGAACCGACCGGTGCCCTGGACACCTACACCGCACGCGAGGTGCTGACCCTGCTGCGCGAGGCCGTCGAATGGGGCGGCCAGACCATCGTGATGGTCACCCACGACCCGGTGGCCGCCTCGCACGCCGACCGCGTGCTGTTCCTGGCGGACGGACAGCTGGTCAGCGCCCTGGACCGCCCCTCCGCGGACCAGGTGGCCGAGCAGATGACGCACCTGGGCGCCTGGGGCAACCGGACCGCCGCCCCGCAGCAGGCAGGCCACGGAGTGCACCGGTGATCAGGATCGCTCTGCGCACCCTGCGCTTCCACAAGGGCGGCTTCCTCGCCTCCTTCATCGCTCTCTTCTTCGGCGCCGCGATCGTGATCGGCTCCGGCGGACTGCTCGAAACCGGGCTGCACAACGCCGCTCCGCCCGTACGCCTGGCCGCCGCACCGATCGTGGTCACCGGGGACCAGCACTACCCGGGCAACCGGGGCAGGGACCTGTACCCCGAACGCGTCCGCGTGGACGCCGAGTTGGCGGACAAGCTCCAATCGGTACCGGGCGTCACCGAGGTGACGAAGGACGTGTCGTTCCCCGCCGCCGTACCCCCCGAGAAGACCAACGACAACAACACGGCACCCGCCCGCAAGGTGACCGGCCACGGCTGGTCCTCCGCCCGCCTGGCCCCGTACCGACTGGCCGAAGGCACCCCGCCGTCCACGCCCCGCCAGATCGTCGTCGGTACGGACCTGGCCCGCCAGGCCGCCCTGAAACTGGGCGACGCGCTCCCCCTCCTGCTCCAAGGAAGCTCGCGCACCTACGAGATCTCCGGCCTGGCAACCGGCCCCGACGCCCTGAACAGCATCTTCCTCACCGACACGGAGGCCGCCCGGCTCACCCAGCACCCGGACAAGGTCGACTCCCTGGGCGTGTTCACCACCCCAGGAACCGACCCCGAAACGGTCGCGCGGGGCGTGCGCGACGCGGTCGCCGGACAGTCGGCCTCCGTGATGACCGGTGACGAACGCGGCCGCGCGGAAGACCCCGACGTCATCGCCGACGGCAGCAACCTGGTCAGCCTCGCCGCGGTCTTCGGCAGCCTGTCCGCGATGGTCACCGTGTTCGTCGTGGCCAGCACCCTGGGCCTGTCGATCCGGCAACGGCAACGGGAGATGGCCCTGCTCCGCGCCATCGGCACCACACCGGGCCAGCTGCGCCGCCTGATCCTCGGCGAGACCCTGTGCGTAGCGGTACTCGCCACCGCGCTCGCCTGCTGGCCGGGCCCCTCGGTCGGCAGATGGCTGCTCGCCGCGTTCGCCGGCGGCGGGGTGGTACCGGAGTCGATCGAGTTCCGCGCGGGATGGGTGCCGATGGTCGTCGGCGCGGGTACGGCACTGCTCACGGCGATGGGCGCCGCGTTCATCGCCGCCCGCCGTGCGGCCCGTACCCGCCCCACCGAAGCACTCTCCGAAGCCGCCTTGCAGCACCGCTGGTTCAGCGGCGTACGCCTGGTATTCGCCCTGCTCTTCCTGGGCGGCGGCACGGCGCTGGCCATCGTCACCGCGCACATGGACGGCCCCGCGGCAGGCAGCACGGCGACCCCGGCCGCGATGCTGTGGGCTGCCGGTCTCGGCCTGCTCGGCCCCGGCCTCGCCAAGGGAATCACCGCCGTCCTGAGCGCACCGACACGCGCGCTGTCCGGCCTGTCCGGCCGCCTGGCCATGCTGAACGCCAAGGCCCGCGCGCCCCAACTGGCCGGAGCCGTCATGCCGGTCATGCTCGCCACCGGTCTGGCCATCGCCCTGATCTACCTGCAGACCACCCAGTCCACCGGCGCACAACGTGCCTTCGACGAAAGCCTGCGCGCGGACCTGGTCGTCACCTCCGACTCCGGCGGCCTGCCGCTCAACATGGTCGATACGATCCGCGAACAGCCCGGGGTGGCCGCCGCCTCCGCGCAAATCCCCAGCCTGGGCTACCTGGAACCCCTCGCCCCCAAGCAAGAACCAAAAGAGGACGAAGAAGAAGACGAGCAGGACGAACGATCAGAGAAGGCCGACCCCATCCCGCTCCCCCTACAGGGAATCACCCCGGAAGGCCTGACCCGGACGACAGCCTTCCGCGCCTCCGAAGGCTCCCTGGACGCCCTGCACGGAAACACGGTCGCCCTGCCGACCCGCTACACCGAAGGACACAGGATCGGCGACACGGTACCGATGCACCTGGGCGACGGCACCCGGATCGGCCTGAAACTGGTCGCCACCGTCGAAGGGAAACGCGGCTACGAGACCGCCCTGCTACCGGCCTCGCTCCTGGTCGCCCACACGGACACCGGCCTGGTCCCCCAGATCATGGTCACGGCTACCCCCGGCACCTCCCCCACCCAACTCCACACCAAACTGGCCTCCTTGACGGCCGACCACCCGGGCCTACGGGTCAAGGACCGCGACTCGCTCACCCAGGTACAGGCGACCCAGGACGACACCCAGAGCTGGATGTCGTACCTGCTCCTCGCGGTGGTCGTCGGCTACACGACGATCGCCCTGGTCAACACCCAGGTGCTGTCGACGACGGAACGGCGCAGGGAGTTCATGCTGCAACGCCTCATCGGCGCCACCCGACGTCAGGTGATGCGGATGATGACGGTGGAAGCGGTACTGGTCGCGGTCTCGGGCATCGTACTGGGAGTGCTGGTGGCACTGCTGACGCTGGTCCCCCTGAGCCTGAGCGTGCTGGGCACCGCCATGCCCGACGGCCCCCCGTGGATCTTCGTCACGGTGGTCGCCACCGCCCTCGTACTCACCCTGGGCACCACGCTGCTGTCGACGGCGGCGGTCCTGCGAAGCCGCCCGGGCGACCTGGCAGCCGTACGCCAATAACCCCTGTCCACTCACCGACAACCAAACAACCGGGCCGGGGTCAGTCCACACTCCGCAGCAACTTCTCGACGGCCCCGACCCGCTCCCCCAGCCCCGCCAACTGCGCGTGCAGCGCCTCCTGTCCGGCGACCGCCTCCTCCGCCAGCCGACGGTACTCGGCCAGCGCGAGGGCGTCGGCACGGTGGCGCTGCAGCCGGAAGTAGGCGACCGCACTCACCGTGATGCCCCCCACGACGATCAGCACGATGGCGATGGCAATGACAGCCCCGGTCATGAACAACTCCCCCTACTACTGCTTCTCCTCGGCCACAGCCTCGTCCGCGAGTGCGGCCGCAAGGATCGTACCGACGTTCAACTGCAGCTCGAACGGCGCCAGCTCGAAGTACTTGAGCGCCTTGCCGTCGTCGGAGAGCTCCAGGTTGCCGACGACGATGCCGGCCTTCTCCAGCCGCTCCAGATGCATGTAGAGGAGCGGCCTGGAGATCCCGAGCCGCCGGGCCAGCTCACTGACGTACAGCCGCCCCTCGGAGAGCTCGACGATGACCCGGAGGCGCTGAGCATGACCGACGGCGGCAAGAACAGCCAGAAGCTCCTCGCTGGTCATGATCCACCTCTGGCATTCCGGAAACTTAAGGCCGAGCTTAGGCCACGAGCAGGGGCTCCTCCCCTGCCGCCCTACCCCAGATGCTGCGAAGTGGATCGCGCGAGGTACGCCCCGTGCCCGGCCCGCCCCCTGAACTCGTTCCGCTCGACCACCACTTCCCCCCGCGACAGGACGGTCTCGACCCGCCCGGTGATACGACGCCCCTCGTAGACGGAGTAGTCGACTTTCATGTGGTGCGTGGCAGCCGAGATGGTCTGTTCGGCGGCGGGGTCGTAGATGACGACATCGGCGTCCGCGCCCGGGGCGATCGTGCCCTTCCTCCCGTACAGGCCGAACATCCTCGCCGGCGCCGCGCACGCGATCTCGATCCAGCGGCGGCGGGTGAGGTGTCCGTCGACGACGGCCTGGTGGAGGAGGTCCATGCGGTTCTCCACGCCCGGGAGCCCGTTGGGGATCTTGGAGAAGTCGCCGCGGCCCATTTCCTTCTGGCCGGTGAAGCAGAACGGGCAGTGGTCCGTGGAGACCACCTGGAGTTCGTCGGTGCGCAGGCCGCGCCAGAGGGCGGCCTGGTGTTCCCTGGGGCGCAGGGGAGTTGAGCAGACGTACTTCGCGCCCTCGAAGTCGGGCTCGGCGAGGTTGTCGGTGGAGAGGAAGAGGTACTGGGGGCAGGTCTCGCCGAAGACGGGGAGGCCCTTGTGGCGGGCGGCGGCGATCTCGTTGAGGGCTTCCTCCGCCGATACGTGGACCACGTACAGCGGTGCGCCCGCGACCTGCGCCAGTTTGATGACGCGGTGGGTGGCCTCCGACTCCAGCAGGGCCTTGCGGACCTCGCCGTGGTAGCGGGGGTCGGTCTCGCCGCGGGCCAGGGCCTGTTCGACGAGGACGTCGATGGCGAGGCCGTTCTCGGCGTGCATCATGATCAGCCCGCCGTTGGAGGCGGCCCGCTGCATCGCGCGCAGGATCTGGCCGTCGTCGCTGAAGAAGACACCGGGGTAGGCGGTGAAGAGCTTGGAATTTGCGAGACTACGTCGCCCAGTGTGTCCATGTCCGCACGGGTGAACCGGGCGTCGAACGACGCCGTGATCTTGAAGTTCGGGAGTCGGTAGAGGGGCGGGACCGGTGTGCCGTCGTACTCGCCCAGGGCGATGACCGCCTTCTCCCACAGCCCTTCTTCGAAGTAGTCCAACACCCGTTGATAAACGCTGTGGTGACGCCCGAATGACGCGGGCAGCTCCTTCCACATCACGCCGTTGCGGACCTTCATGAGGGAAGCCTCGAACGCGGTGCGGGGTGCGATAGTTCGCACCGTCTTCCTGGGCTCGGGGAAGAGCGGCGCGATCCTGCAACTCCCCCAGCGCAGAAGCACGTTCGGGACAGCACCCGAGGGCCGACGATTGCTCATCGCCGACCTCCCCAGCCGGGAGCCGCGTGGCGCCCCCGCACAACGAGCCGGTGACGCCCCCGTCCAGGACGTACCCACGCACGCGCCTCACACAGCGCGAACGGGCTGGCGGCCGTCACGAACGGCAGCAACAGCGCAACGGTAAACAGAATCGGAGCCACGGCAAGGACCTCCCGATGATCGCGTCTACGGAACGCGACCACCACACCGTCGCTTCACGAAGAGCGGCCCCCTCTCACCAGGACTTTCAAGTACTTGCCGGAGGACCCACCAGCCGTCTCGGCCGCGCTCTCACCCCGTGGGCCCCACTCCGCAGAGGCACGCCGCGATCAGCTCCGCACAGCAGCCACTACGGAGTGTGTCGACTGCGACGGTATACTCCACCCGCATCAAGCCAGCCTTCTCTGACGTCACCCATTCGGGGGTACCGCTGGTGGCTCGCAGTGCCACAAAGCCCTGCTCAGGGAGCGACGCACCCTTTCGGACCTGCGAATTCCATCACGCGCACCCCACCCCTTCTTCTTATGATCCCTCAATTCCATAGGTCAACAGGGGGAAGCCATGGGCAAGCGAGAACGTCGACGACGTCGAGAGCGCGCGAAGCTGGGGGTTGGTGAGCCGACCGTGCTGCTCTACCCCTCATCTGAGGGCCCCCATCTGCGAGTCACCATCAGCGCCGAGTGCAGCGAGCAGGTGAAGAACCTGTGCGCCCGGTACTGGGCACTCGACACTGAGGGAGCGTGGGTATTCCGCGTCGCCGATCTCGGCGGGCTGGTCAGTTGGGTGACCGCGACGGTCGCCTCCGTCTCGCATGCAGAAATCCTGCACTCCGGTTGCGGCCAGGAAGTCGTGGTGCGTTCCCGCTCGGAGCACAGCAACGCGAAGTCAGGGTTCAGCAGGTGCCACGACTGCGCCGAGGCCAGCGCCGGGAGCCCCGACGAAGGCCAGGCGGAGAATGCGCCTCCGGAGCCGCAAGAAGGCGATGGGACAGTCACGGAAGAGCCCGATGATGACGGGTTCGAGCTGCTGCCGCTTGAGCTGCGCCGCTACTCGGGCGTGCCCGAGGAGCTCACCTCGATTGGGGCTCAGTACTGGGAGAGAGCCTGCCAGAACTCCTCCCACGGGTTCGTGCACTGGAGCCGCAAGGTCACCGCGATCGACACCCGGGGGTGGGGGCCGGCCCACATCGCTGCCGCCGCCGGCATTCAGGCGACGGTGCCCACCCGGTCGTGCAGCAGTTGCGAGGGGCTGCTCGCCCTTACGTCCCGTACCGCCTACGACAACCTCTGCCTGGGACAATCGGCCGTGTGCGTCCAGTGCACCCCCAAACTGCTGGAGAAGATGCAACGGTTGCTCGACCCCGAACGGGTAGCCCAGCGTCGGAACCAGCAGGCACAGGCCGAGGAACAGATCGTGCGGTGTGGACGCACTCAGCAGGTGGCCGCACGGTGGGAAGCCGCACAGCACGCTGCCGTCGCCGCCGAGCACCCGGTGGTCTTCACTCCGGAGAGCCCGGTTCCAAAAGCTGATGTGCGGACCGAGGCGGTCGTATTGGCGCTGTTACGTTTCGCTCCGCACACTTCGCCGATCACGCCCCTGCGTATGTGGCCCGAACCGTTGCACCCTGTTCCTGACGACGGCGCGACCGCCGTGGCCACAGCCGTGCAAACGGGAATCCTGGCCGTCCATCCGGACAGCCCGCCGACCGCCTTCATCTGGGAGCCCGCCGATGTCCATGAGGCCCTCGCTCAGGCCGGCGGGGACGTGGACGCCGTCCCCGAACCTCAATTGACCAATCGCTATTTGCCCCGCGAGGCCTCCCACTACGTGCCGCACGGAACGAGCATGGGCACCTCGGTCTCGGTACTCGACGCCCACCTGGCCGCGCGTCTAGGTTTCGGTCCGGACACCCCCGAAGACCGGCAGCTGCAACTTGTGGAGCTGGTGCAGGAGGTCATCGCTGCTGAGACCGTCCGCTACTTCGACCACCAACTGGAGAAGCGACATCTGCCACCGGTGCCCGATCACCACGTAGCCCGGCTGCGCGACGCCGCCGCTCGCGCTGCCGCCGCCCGCTCGCTCGGCGAGCTTAACAACCTCTGCTGGCTCGCGGGGGCACGGGCCGCGGATGCTGCGCAGAAGAACCCGCAGGCTCCCCGCGCCAATATGAGCACGTACGCCGTGAACACCTTCGAGACGCTCGTGCAGAATGCCCTCGCCGATCCTCAGAAGGCCGTTAAACCTTACGATCACGAGTACTTGAGTGCCCTGGCCCGGACGGTCTTCTACACGATCCTCGACGCTCCTCCCTTCACTACCCGCGTCGAAGACGTCCGCCGTAAGTTCTCACGCCAGCCAGATACTCCGGGAACCAAAGCTGCGGAGGAGACGGGGATCAAGCTCACCCTCGAACCCGCCACGCTGGTCACCGATGTCGAGTGGCTGAGCTCCCACCAGGACCGGTGGGTCCCTGGCGATTTCTATCAGCACCTGATGGTGCTTGGTGCGCTTCGGCATGTGCCGGATGCCAAAGCCGACGACACCGCCCTCGGAGAAGCAGCTCATGCCCTCCACCAGATCCTTCGGGACAACAGCGCGATCACCGAAGATCCTGTTCAAGCAGTCATCAGCACGTGTCACGCGGCGCGCCTACTCACCCGAGTCGTTGCCCGGGAGGGAGTCACCGGGGCCGCCGGGCACTGGATCGTCGCGGACTTCATCTACCGGACCATGGGGTCCGACGGCGCCCATCCGTAGCCTGTACGCACTGGTGCCGGATCGGGGCAAGTTCTGCCGAGTTTACGTCCCGTAGGTCTTCTTCCACCGGGCCCGATGCTGCCGGTCGCCTTGACCCGCGCCGTTGACGGCGCTCAGGGCGGCCAGCGGGGTACCGCTGTTCCAGAGGCCGAGGTGGTCACGGTGGATGGCCAGAATGTCGTTCTCCAAGGCGAACTTCACGGACGGTCCGGTGAAGCGGGTAGTGGTCACGAAGATGGCCACGTCGGCCTTGAAGTGTGTCTGCGAGCCGAGAAGGCCGCGTAGCTCCGGGCTACTGATGCTGCTGGACGGGGTATAGCGCTTGCACTGGATGACCATGGTCCGCCCGTCCGGCAGGCGGCCGGTGACGTCCGCACCGTTGTCGCCACTGCCTCCGACGCGGCGCACTTCTGTACAGCCATCCCTGCGGCACAACTCGGCAACCAGCTCCTCGAATTCGTCGCCGGTCATCATGTCGACTTCGGCGAGCGTACGGTGCCCGGCCCGGACGGCGTCCTCCTGCCGCCAGGTGCCGTCGTCATGCCGCAGTCGCCGGTGCGTCTGCCACAGCCACCACCCCGCGCCGCCTGCCGCAGCAACGGCGAGCGACGCGGCGACGTATCCCCAGATACGGGACCAGAACACCACGAGCAGGAGCAGTACGAGCGCTCCGCACACCCTGGCGGCCTTGAACCGTGCTTCGCGTCGTCGGCGTGCGGCCGAACGACGCCCCCGTCGAGCGGTCATGAACTGCCTCCCCCTGGAGCCCTCGGGCCGGCCCCGCAAACAGTGTGTGCAGCGGGCCGGGATCTGGGAAGAACGCCCGCTGCCGTCTCCTGCCCTGCCCTGCCTCAGCCCCAGGCGAGCTGGCCGGCCGGTGCCGGGGGTCGAGGCGCGGGAACAACAGTCTCGTCGGTGTGCGTGATGCGGTGGGTGAGGGCGGTGTTGCGGCGCTGCGTGCGGTTGTTGGCGAGGGCCTGGGTGACCGCGTCGCGCTGACCGATGAGCATGACGCCGCGGCGTGCGCGGGTGACGGCGGTATAAAGGAGGTTTCGCTGGAGGAGCATCATTCCGGCGGCGTTGATCATGGGAACAATGACGTACGGGTACTTGCTGCCCTGGGATCGGTGAACGGTCAGGGCGTACGCGTGGACCAGCTCGTCGAGGTCGGTGAAGGGGTAGTCGGCCGTATCGCCGTTGTGGAAGGTGACGGTGAGCTGGTTTTCGGGGTCGACGGAGGTGATGGTTCCGGTGGTGCCGTTGAAGACGCCGGTGTCACCACGGTGGGGGTTGTTGCGGATCTGCTGGATGCGGTCGCCGAGGCGGAAGGCCGCTCCGTCGTGGTAGTGCGCGGGGGTGTGGCCGGTGGGCGGGGGTGTGGTCGGTGGGCGGGTTCAGCCGCTCCTGGAGACGGCGGTTTAGGTCGGTCATGCCCGCGATGTTCTTCTTGCCGGGGCACAGCACCTGGATGTCTTGGGGGCTGACGCCGAAGTGCCGGGGCATGTGGTCGGTGACCAGGTCCACCACCTGTGCAGCAATGTCCTCAGCAGCGTCGACGGGCCGATTCCAGAACGCCTTCGGGTCCTCCTGCGGCACGTCGCCGTGCAGGATGCGGTGGGCGTTGAGGACGATCGCCGCGCTGTCGTCCTGCTGTCGGAAGACCTTGGTGAGTCGGGTCCGGGGGATGTCCTGGACGTCGAGAAGGTCGCGTAGGACACGCCCCAGTCCGACGCTGGGCAGCTGGTCGATATCGCCGACCAGTAGAAGGTGGCAACCGCCTCGGACGGTGGCGAACAGACGCCGGGCCAGGGCGAGATCGAGCATCGATACCTCGTCGACGACGACCAGGTCGGCGCTCTCCAGCAAACTGGCGTGGTCGAAGAGCGAGTCGCCTCCCGGGGGCCGGATCAACCGGTGCACGATCATCGCGGCCTGCCCGCAGGTTTCCTCCAGCCGTTTGGCGGCCTTCCCCGTCGGTGCCGCCAGGGCCACGACCGCTCCTGCCGCGCTCGCGATGTCCACCAGGGTGCGCAGCGTGTGGGTCTTGCCGCAACCAGGCCCGCCGGTGAGGACAGACAGCGGCGAGATCAGGGCAGCAAGAACAGCCTGCCGCTGTTCATCGGTCAACCCGCTGTCCTCTTCGCCGGCCGGGGTGAGAAGCTGCGCCTGCCAGTCGACGAAGTCGGCAAGATCACCGGAGCAGGTAAGCAGACGCTTTACGTGGAGGGCGAGTTGGGTTTCGTCTCGGTGCCGGTGCACAAGCGTCGCGATCTCTGTGTCCTCGACCGCGTCGGTTCCATCCAGCACCGGCAGGGGCAACGTCTCGATCACCATCTCTCCCTGACCGCACAGTGCTTGCAGGGCGAGGCGAAGGACCGCCTGATCGAGGATCTCCGCAGTTGCCGGGTCGTCGTCGCTCAGCAGGTGACGGGTGCGCGCGAGCAGTACTCGTACCGGCAAATGGCAGTGCCCACCGGCACCGGCCTGGTCGAGAGTGTGGAGCAGGGCGGCCTGAATTCGCTGATCACTGTGCTTGGGAATGCCGACCGCGAGGGCGATCGTGTCGGCGTGGACAAAGCCGACCCCATGCACGTCCCGGCACAGCCGATAAGGGGTATCACGGACGATCCGAAGCGGGTCTTCCTCGTTGTCCGCGTACGCCATGTAGATCCTTACGGCGAGCCCGGGAGTGATCCCCAACCCCTGCAAGAACACCATGATCTCGGCGATGGACTTGTGTTCCTGCCACGCCTCGGCAATCCGTCCGAGCCGCACCCGCCCGATGCCGTGCACTTCCAGCAACAGCTGCGGATCGGAATCGATGACCTTCAAGGTCTGCTCACCGAAGACATCCACGATTCCCGATGCCAGCACGGGGCCGATGCCCCGGACCATGCCCGAGGCCAGATAGAGGCGGATCGCCCGCTTCCCGGCGGGCAACGTGCGCTCGCAGCGGACCACCTTGAATTGCCGCCCGTATCGGGGGTGTTCTGTCCAGGATCCGTACAGTCGCAGGCTCTCACCGGGCTTCACCCCGAAGAGCGCCTTGCCGAGCGCGGTGACGCCCTCCTCGCCACCCCCGGCCACGTCGAGCCGGAGCACCGTGCACTCGTCGTAGCCGATGTGGAGGAGATGACCGACGATGCCGCCGATCATCTCCGTTGGTTCCAGGGGAGCTTGCTGGGGCACACACCCTCCAGGTGTCCGCACGGCAAGAGTCCGCACCACCCGGGCCCGGTGCGGGAGGACCAGCATGCTTCCCCTTCCGGTGACCTGTCGTGCACATAAGCGGAATTGCATCACTCCAAGGAGTGGACGAACGAGGCCTGGAGTGACGTTTCACGGCGGACGGCGCCGCTGAACCTTCTCCCGGAAGGCGAGATAGATCGGGAGTGCCTCCACAGGGGCTTGGCGTGCGCGAATGAGTTGAGCGCTCTGTTACAGCGCGCACCCGGGCGCTGTCTCCTCGGACACTGCGAACGCGGAGGCAAACATGCACCTGATCTCCATCACATTCTCCCGCTCATCATTTGAGAGGACGTTCCGGTTTTCAACCGGAACGTCCTCTGATGTCACCCCAGCGTGGCGCGATTCAGCGCCCGACGGACGGCGACGGTTATTGCCGCGTCTTCCGGACGAGCCGCGGCCGTCAGCGCCTGGTAGACGCCGGCGAGCTCGGTGATGCCGTGTTCGTCACCCAGGTCAAGGCGCAACTGACTGATGTTGAAGCGGACCTCGAGCAGAAGCCGGTCGTCAGGTGGCCGGGATCGAAGCTCGTCCGCGAGGGCCGAAAGCACTTTGAGAGCCTCCTCGTGGAAACCGAGGCTCCTTTGACACTTTGCGACACCGACATGGCACTGCACTGCGTCCTCGAAATGCTCTGGACCGAGATCTGCCAGGTCTTGAGCGAGGCGGGCGTATTCCGGCATGGCCTGTGCGATGAGCCCTTCGTCGAAGAGCGCTTGCGCGGCTGTCATTCGCACGGCAGTAGGAAGCATCTCGAGTGCAGGAGTACCTGGAGCGGAAAGTGGAGAGGGTGACCTAGACGTGGCCCGCGGGTACGTAGGGAGGGGCTCGTTCGCTGACTCAAGTTGGCTCCGGAATTCGCCAGCGGTGGCTGGGCGGTCGCTCGCCCGCTTCGCCAGTCCGGCCATGACTATGGCCTCCAGGGTGGGGGAGACACCTGGCCGCAACAGACTGACCGGCGCTGGCGCCTGGAATCGGTGCCTGTGCATGACCCGGGCAGCATCCGTGTCGGCGAAGGGCGGTATGCCGGTGAGTAGTTCGTAGATTACGCAGGCAAGGGAGTAGAGGTCACTGCGCGGATGGACGTCCCGCCCCTCGCACTGCTCGGGCGACATGTATGCGACGGTGCCAAGGACCCTGTTGCCCTGTGTCAGTCGTGTCCGATTCGCCCTGAACACCTTGGCCACGCCGAAATCCAGCACTACCACCCGATGACGGTCGGTCAGCATGATGTTGGCGGGTTTGAGGTCCCGGTGGATGACGGGGATCGCATGCGTATGTTCGAGGATGCCGCAGATTTGAATAGCGACGGAGGTGATCTCGTCCTCGGACAAGCGGCTTCTGTCCGTGATGACTTGGGTGAGGTCTCGCCCAAGAACGTACTCCATTACCAGGTAGGCGTCGCTCGCAACAGAATCCACGCGTGCGTCGATGAATGCCGGGATGCCCGGGTGCTCCCAACGCGCCAGCAGGTCGGCCTCAAGCATGAAGCGCTGAATCAGTTCCTCGGGGTGACGAGGATCGTGAAGATCCCGATGGATACCTTTGACGGCCACTGCTTGCCGTGATCGGCGGTCGTACGCCAGCCAGACGTGGCCCATGGCGCCACGGCCGAGTTGTCGGCGCAGCTCGTAGCGCTCGTCGAGAACGTGCCCATCACTCCACACCAGGACCGTCGCCTGCCGCTTCCAGGTCCGCCAGCAGCTCGCCGGCCAGATCGGCCAGGGTGCCTTCGCCAGGCACGTGCCACCGCGTCGTACCCTGCACCGCCGCGGGCTGTTCGGCCCAGTTGGCCCGATCCCAGATCTGCAACACCAGACCGGACGGTGAGTAGCGTTGGCCGTCCAGCGCCCAGATCAGAGGCTTGCGGGTGTCGTTGACCCAGGTGGCCAGGTAGCGTTCAGGGTCCCCACCGAGCCACTCGCTCACGGCGTCACGTTCCGTGGCGGTGTTCGGACGGTAGATCACCTGGGCGCCGTCGTCGATGAGCCGGTGTTGGACGAGGAAGGGCACGGTGTTGGGGCGTCGCCCACGGTTCGGACGCGGGGGGACGACGAGTGGTCTTCCAGCTCCGTGTCGAAGCGTCTGCAAGATATCTGTGACGAGATGTTGGCAGGCCTGCGCGTCGCGCAAGATCCGGGGGAGGAAGGCGTGCTGTCCGTAGCGGGCGTTCAAGTGCGCGGTCAGAGCGATAACGACCTCAATCGTGCGCTTGACAGCGTCTTGGCCCCGCGCTTCCCAGTCATCGCCCGGCTCATCGATTCCGTCGCCGCCGATGAGCTGGAAGACCGCGTGAGCGACCAGCAGCGCGGCTCGGTCGGCGACGACGCGCTGGCGTCCCTCCAGACGATCTGCCAGGACGGCAAGCTCGTCACGGACTTGCCGCATGAGGCTGACGGACCGCCAGATCTGCAACGCTCCCGGTCGGCTGTCGAACAGCCGGGAGTAGAAGCCGCGCGAGCCGCTGCGCCACAGCACATCCCCGTCCGCCTGGTAGCGGGCTAGCAGTGCGGCATCGGGGTAGGCGCAGGTGAGGGCGAGCGCCGCCTCGGCCATCGTGCACCCTGCGGCCGGTGACGGCTCCGGGGCGCCGCGCTTGAGTACGTACGACTTACCCAGAGACAGGGCGAGGTCCTGGCGGATGAGTGCTTGCTGGGGGTCAAGCGAGGCAAAGTCTCGCGCTTCCACGTGGTTCTGCGTATTCGTGGCTCGTCTGATCCGTTGCGCCAGGTCGTTCGGGGCCCCGTCCAGGCAGATGAGTCGGACCGCGACGAGCGCTGCGGCGACCGCCCGCGGTTCCTGCTCGTGGACCTGATGGACAGCGGCCAACGTCTGCGCCCCGTTCACGACTTGGGCGTTGCTCAACTTCAGCAGAACCGGCTGGCCTTGAGCGCGTCGGGCGATATACGTGGTGTGGATCGAGTCGCACAGCACCGTGATGCCATTGTTGAGGTACCAGAACTCATCAGGGGCGTTCAGCAGGCTGCTGACCAAGCCCGTGTTGACATCGGTCGCCCCCAGCGACAGGCGCACGTTACTGTCGAAGAGCCGTGGGCCGTACTGCTCGTACCACCCGGCCAGTTCATCGGCGCTCACGGTGCCAAGATACGTCCGGAAGGGCGTCGAGTTGAGGTGCCAGCCGTCCGACAAGGTGGCGGTGACTGTCACGGGCTCGGGTGGGAAATCTGCTCGTACGGCGGCGTGGAAGTCGCGTACGCCCAGGATCCGGTAGTCCAGCATCTCGGCGACCTGGTTGAATTCACTCAAACGTTCGATCAGCAGATCATCTGCCTCAAGCGACAGACCTTCGTCGCCCAGGGTCGCAAAAACCAGGTGCACCTGAACGATTGTCTCGCTGAGCAACGCGTCGATCCTGGAGGCCAGTTGTTGGAACCTCGCGTTGAATCGGTCGTAGCGGAGGTCAAAGATTTGCTCGACGCCGTTGAGCAGTTGCTGGACGTCGACGCTGTCCAGCCGGGCGGTACCCTGCTCACTCCACTTTGCTTGGATCAGCCACATCTCCCCAGTGGCGGGTGAGGTGAATACGGCATCGACACCATGGTCGTTCACTCCGTCGACAACTGACGACGCCGCTTCCACTGCCGTACAGTCTGTGACCGTCTGCACTGCCTTTGCGGCCAGTGCCCGCGACAGAAAGATCCTCTCGTGCTGTGTTGTGGATCCTGTCGAGACGTCGTCCATGTCGAGCAGGCCAACGTACTCTCGCACTAGAACGTCACGGATCTGCCGGACCACCAGGGGAGCACCGCGAACGGCCTCAGTCCCGTCTTCCATGACGTGCTCCTTCTGGAACGCTTCGGCTCCGCTCGGCGCGCTCCATTGCTCCGCGCGGCCAGCACACTAACTGACGTACTCCACGATCAATGGGCTTGCGACCAGACAGCCTCCGTCGGTTGCCGTTGCAGGCAGCAGCGCACTCACACGGGCATAACCGATCATGCGTGCTGAGGTGCTGACCTCGGCGCTCTCGGCATCAAGGGCTGCAAGTAGCTCGCGGATGCCAGCCTGGGACAAATTTGACGCCGGTGCGGGCTCAGCGTTGTCGTCCTGTACACCGAGCCCGACCGGGCTCTGGGCCAGCGCGGCGAGGACGTACCCGGCCTGCGTGACGAAGGTCGTACCGGCGCTATGGCCTCCGCCCTCTAGGCCCGTTAGCGCAGGTCCGTCGATCTGGACAGGGGGACGGCCGCTCAGGTGACGAGCCGACCCGTGGAGCAACACACGGCGAGTGGCGCTAGCTTCGGAAGGGGCGGGAGCAGGGTCGACGAACAGTACGAGGTCCTGGTACCTGCCGCGGAGCGTGATCCAGCTCAGCGGAGCCTCGAACTGCACCCAGCTACCGGGGGTGAGTTCGGGCTCCAGATGCGACAGTGCGATCCGCTCCAGATCCTTCTCCACTCGGCTGAGGTGGCGCAACCGGTCCCGGTCGAGGTCCGCCGCGGGGCTCTCCACGTTGACCCCTGCCATTGATACGCCCGCGTGCAGTTTGATGGCAGGAAGGGCTCGCCTGGGCTCCGGCAGGAACCCGCTCAGCTTGCCCTCGGACAAATAGACGACCTCACGCACTCGCGCTCCCCCGGTTGTTCCGCTTCTTGGTTTGTCAGTCACGTAAACGCGCTCATCTTGCCATGCCGTACCGACAGCGGCCTCGATCATGCGTGACCGGGGAGGTCATACGGGTCAGGCCTGTGGATGCGCTGCGTTGGCTCTCTGACCGGTTGCGCCCGGAACTGCGAATCAGCGGGCCAGCCCGCTCGATGCCGTAACCCGGCGCTGGCACTCGCCCACGAGCCGATCTGGCGGATGGAGGAGGCCGACCTCGTGTCGCTGTTGAAGAGGAAGCTCTCCAGGCCGCGGCGCGAGCAGACCCGAGCAGCACGATGCGTTCAGTGCGCACGCCAACTCGCTGAACCATCCCCTACTTTGAGCACCTCCAGCCGCAGCCCCAGCTGAGCAGCAGCCTCCGAGTCCCCCCGGTCGGCCCGACGGATGAAGGACCCCAGCGTGTGCAGGTCCCGGAGTCCGGTCAGCACCGGCAGCCCCGGCCAGCCCGCCATGTCGTACCCGTACGCATCCGAGAATTCCCGCAGCTGCTCCGGCGTCCGGCCGAAGCGCACTCCTTGAAACGTGTTGGCAAGGTCAACCTCTCGCGGCCCGAACGCCGCCTCGTCCCAGTCCCCGAGGCGGGCACCCGCCCCGTCCCACAGGACGTTGCCCGGGTACGCATCTCCATGGATCAGGCCCTCGCCGAGTGGGAAGTCCAGTTGGTCGTACGCCTTCAGCAGCTCGTCCGAGCGATCAAGGAGCCAGCCGGCGTCATCCAGGCTCAGCGTCCGGCTAGCGCGGACGGTCTCTCGGAGGGAGACATGCGGCCGGTACCGCGGGAGCTCAACCGGAGGCAGCTGCACCTCGTGCAGCTGCCTCAGCAGAGCACCCAGATGTTCCACGCCGGGCGGCGTCCCCTCCGGTTGCGGGTAGTGGTGCCACAAGCTGATCACGTGCCCACCGGCAACGACCGGTTGCTGCACCTCAAGCGGCTCCGTGACCGGCACCCCTTGGGTGGCCAGCCAGCGCGTGAGGGCCACGGCTCGCGCTATGTTCTCCTCGCCTCCCGCGCGGCTGACGCGAACCACGGTGCGGGCTTCCGGCAGGAGGTAGACCGCAGTGGCATGGTCCCGCAGGGACGTCAACGTGCCTGTATCCATGCCGAGTTCGCGGCAGACCAGCTCGGCGGCGGCTTCGGGGCTCAGAGGTATCTCGTTCATCGCAATGACGGTAGCGCTGTCGCCCCGTCCATGACCCGGTAGCACTGGATCAAGTCCGCGAGTTCGCTTGCGTCTCGGTTGCCCCGCAGTGCGGGGCGGCCCATCAGAGAGCTGAGGCGTGTCATGGCCGTGCCCAGCTGCTGGATGCGCATCTCCGGAGGGAGATCCAGGATGTGCCGTACGGCCGCAGTCGCACCATCTGTGTCGCCCTGGATGATTCCCACCGTGATCAGATCGATCTGGGCCAAGGCCTCGTCGCCGTACGACCGTTCCTCCCGCGGCCCGGAGCGGTACGCCTCGATCGCTGCCGTGGCATGCTCCCGCGCCTCGTCGTACTGACCGATGAGCGTGTACGCACCGCCGAGGTAGTAGTCCTGTTTGGCCCTGGGGAAGGTGAGCAGACCGCCGAAGTGTCCGAGGCCGTCATTCTGCGGCGCCTCTTCCTGGGCCTGGCGGATGCGGCCGAGGGCGGCGAGAGCCCTTGTGTGGTCGCCGATTCTGGCTGCGGTGCGTGCTTCGATCGCGGCGATCCGAATCCTCGACTCACCCGCTGGTGCCAGGCCCGCGGCGTACTCGATGAGCTTCAGCGACATCCGGTTCTGCGGCGACCATTCGGTGATCAAGGCCACGGTACCCGCGATCCACGCGCGCAGACCCGTGTGGTCTGCTTGTTCGGCGCAGCTGCGGGCGGTGCGGATCTGCGTCATCGCGGACTGCTGGTCGCCGAGGTTCTGCGAAGCATGCGCGAGAAGAAGGCAGACCGTCCCCGCCAACATGAACAACTCGCGGCTTTGTTGCGGACGTTGCCTCCCTCGAAGGAGACGGAAAAGTTCGTCTCGCACCGCGATGAGCTGGTGGAACAGCGGTAGGAGCGGGGCGTGAACGTAGTCGGTCGCGATCCTGGAGACAGCGAAACCCAACTGCTCCAGGGTGTCGTCGTCGACGTTGCTCGGGGCGATGAGCTCAGCGAACAGTCCGGACGCTTCCGCCGCCCCCGCAGCCAGATCGTGCAAGCCCGCTGAGGTCGCCGTACCAGCGACCCCGTCCGGCGCCCGTGAGCTGTCAGTCGACGCGGAGACCGGGCGAAGGCCTTCCGGCACCTTCAGGGCGTCGAGAAAGGCCTGCGTCTTGTCGAGGCGTGAGAGCCTGCGGCTCCCGGATTCCAACTGGGACAGGTAACCCTGGCTCAAGCCGGTGAGTCGGGCAAGGTCATCTTGGCGGAGTCCGGCCAGTTTCCGTACGAGACGGCTGACCAGACCGAAATCCATCGCCTGCAGGGCCACTTGGATTTCGGAGTCCGACCAGACCTGAGCAGGGATGGTGACGGCTTGAACAACTGACTGCGGCGCCTCCTTCTCGCAGGCCCCACACAGTAGTCCGCCCGGGTTGTAACGGCTCAGCGGGCATCCGCACTGGGTGCATCGGCGCTCGTTTCCCACGGCCCCTCCCAGGCTCGGCCAAGGTGACGCTTCCAGCGCCTCATGCTGGCATTGCTTCTGCCATATTGCAGCCCAACTCCCTTTATTCACACCGGGATATGCGCTCTCGCGCCATGTTCCTCACTCTGGTTCCCCGGTTGATGAGAACGGAGCGGGGAGATCTCCATGACAGCAACGCCGAAGAGCAGCGCCACCCCCAGACCGGGCATCAACGCGCACTCGGGCGAGCAGCGAAGCACCGGAGCCTTCAGGGCCATCGAGGAGTGGGCACTTCCGGAAGAACTCGCTTCATGCGGCAAGGCCCGTCGGCTCGTCGTCGCCACCTTGCTCGACTGGCAGGTGCCAGGTGACGACGCGGTACTCGTCGTCTCGGAGGTCGTCGGGAACGCGCTCGCACACGGCAAAGGCCCGGTGGGTCTGCGCGTGGCCTACGACGGTTCCTTGGTACGGATCGAGGTCCGCGACACGAGCTCGGTGCTCCCGTGTCGGCGGCCCGTTCAGGAGAACGAGGTCGCCGGCCGCGGTCTGTTGATCGTCGGGGAGCTCGCCGCGAACTGGGGAGTGGTCATCGGCCCCGGAAGGTGCAAGACGGTCTGGGCGGAGCTGTCGGTCTGAGGCCCTCTCCGGGCAGCGCATCTGCCGCAGCCGCTCCCTCTCATCACCGACTGGATCAATCGGAAGGAGCCTCAAGTTGTCTGCCATCACGCAGCAGCAGATTCAGTACTACCGGCTACGGGCCGCCGAGTACGACGACGCATACGTCGAGCGGATGGACCTGACGCGCCTCGTCACCGTCCTCGACACGCTGTCCATCCAAGGTGACGTTCTGGAACTGGCCTGTGGCACGGGGCAGTGGACGCAGTTCCTCGCGCCCCGGTCGCGCAGCCTCACCGCTGTGGACGCCGCACCTGAGATGTTGTCGGCTGCCCGCGAGCGTGCTAGTGGCACCGGTACGAAATTCGTCGAGGCCGACATCTTCAACTGGGCACCGGACCGCCAGTACGACACGGTCTTCTTCGCCTTCTGGCTCAGCCACGTACCGCCGGCGCTGCTCCCACAGTTCTGGCGGTCGCTGCGGCTCGCCCTCAAACCAGGAGGCCACGTCGTCCTTCTCGACGACTCCAGGAGGAAGAGGGAGATCGAGGAAGTCGAGCCCGGGGCCGACGTGCCGATGGTGCGCCGCTGGCTGGCTGACGGAAGTTCTCACTCCGTCGTCAAGGTGCTGCACTCCCCCGCTGAACTCACCGCGCAGCTCGGATCCTTCGGTTGGACCGCGCAGATCCAGCCGGTCGACCCGTACCACTACTCGGGGGTCGCACAGCCCGTGGCCGGGTCATGACGGGCCAGGAACGCATCGCTGTCGACGGCTACCCGGCCAGGCCGAGCGTGCGCGCCGGGGACGTCATACGGCTGCACATCGCCACCCCGGCCCACCTCTTCCGCGTCGACTTCTACCGGTACGGCGCCGCCACCCAGCTCGCGGGCAGCGTCATATGGGCCGGCCAGCCCGCTCCCTCCGGCCGATTCGACGAGGACTGGCAGTGGCCCGCGTACGACTTCGCAGTGCCGAGGGACTGGGAATCCGGCGTGTACATCGCGGTGCTCGGCGTGACGCCGCCCTCCGACCCACCCGTGCTCGACGCACGCCAGAACCGTCTGCTGTTTGTGGTCACCCCGCGCGTGCCGTCCGGCAGGAGCACTCTCTACAAGATCCCTGTCCTCACCTATCACGCGTACAACTCCGCAGGTGGAGGGAACCTCTACAGCGCCCCGCAGGTCAGCCTGCGTCGTCCCGGCGGTGGGGTCGGAGGCCCGGTCAAGGGCCTCCCGGATGCGTACGACCCCGCCTCTCCGAGGCAGACGTTCGCCCACTGGGACGCACCGTTCATCGCCTGGTTGGAAGCGAACGGATTCGAGAGCGACTTCTGCACCGACCTCGACATCGCGCGCGGCCGACACCTCGGTGACGGATACCGTCTCCTGCTGTCCGCGGGGCACGACGAGTACTGGAGCAGCGACACCCGTCGTCACGTCACGGCCTTCCGCGACGGAGGCGGCAACATAGCGAACTTCGGCGCAAATACCTGCTGGTGGCGCGTGCACCTCACGCATGATGACGCGACCCAGGTGGAGTGCTCGAAGTTCCCTCCGCACGCACCTGCCGGAACAGATCCAGACAGTTCGATCGGCTGCCCCGACCACTGGTGGGAGTCCGAACCCGAGAACGCCTTGCTCGGCGTGAGCTACCGCAACGGTGGTGGCCATTGGGACGGGTCACGTACGCCCCTGGGCTATACGGTCACCGACTCCGACCACTGGGCCTTCGCTGGTACGGGCTTGCGTACTGGAGAAACGTTTGGCCAAGATCAAGCCCTGATCGGTTACGAGTGCGACGGCGCCACGTACGCCATTGACCGCTACGGCCGCCCGCGCCCGACCGGCGAGGACGGTACGCCTCCCAACTTCGAGATCCTCGGCATCGCCCCTCTGCCTTCCGACTGGAACGTCGCCGCCCGCGAGCCGGCCGTTTCCAGCCCACGCGCCGCCACTCTCGGCCTCTACGAGTCCACGGGCACCGTCTTCACCGCCGCGACCACGGACTGGGCACGTCTCCTCGCCTCCGATCCGCACGTCGCGGCCATCACGCGCAACGTCGTCTCCCGGCTCTCCCAACCCTCCTGACCACCTCAACCTGTCCGAAGGGATAGCTATGTCCTTCCAGATACGCCCGCTCAGCGTCGCCATAGGCGTCAATGGCATCGGCATGGGCCATTCAGTCCGTCAGGGGGTGATCGCCCAGTATCTCCGCGAACGCGGCCACCAAGTGCAGATCATCACCAACGGCCCGGCCCGCGTCGCCTACTTCCGGGAGCTCGGCTTCCTCACCCGGGACGCCTGGATGCCCACCCTCCTCGCCCGGCAGGACCGCATCCACCTCGGTGACGCACTGCGTGCGAACATCGCCCAGCTCCCGAAGGGCGCCGTTCAACACCTCCGCCTGCGGCGCGCATTCGAGCAGAGCGGCGTTCCGGACGTCTTCGTCAGCGACTACGAGCCGAACGCGGCACGCCTCGCGTACCACTTCGGCAAGCCGCTCGTCTCCATCGACCAGCAGAGCAAGTACCGGCACCTCGACCTGCCGCCCGTCGGCACGTACGCCCGTACCGCAGACGAGCAACGGCTTCGCTACTTCGCACCCCGCACCAACCGCTCCTTCATCTGCTCCTTCGTCCCCTTGCAGGCCAAGGACACGCACCTGGAATTCCTCCCCCCAGTCCTGCCCGAGCGCATCCGCACCGCCACCACGACTACCACGCCGCTCGCCACGGCTTACTTCTCCCGCTACTTCTCGCACGGCCCCGAGAGCTCCGTGCGCGTCCTCGCAGACGTCTATCGCCAGCACGTTCCGGATCGGACCCTGCGGATCTATGCCCAGGCCTCCGACTTCGGCTCGCTACGCCAGTACGCCGACGCCAACGTCGAGATCCGCCCATTCGACCGTGAAGCCTTCCTCACGGACCTCGCCCGCTCCGAAGCCGTCTTCTCCAACGCCGGCTTCAACCTCATCAGCGAGGCCTTCGCCCTCGGGAAGCCGGTCCACCTGGTCCCGCTGCCGACGTACGACCAGCACTGGTGCGCCACGGCGGTCACTCAAGCGGAACTCGGCTCTTGCGCTCCGCAGGTGGAACGCGGCGCGGTGCTCGACTTCCTCAGCCGTCAGCAGGAGTTCCGTGCGAACGTCGTACGGCACCGCGATCAGCATCTGCTGGCCGACCCGCGCGAGCGCATCGCCACGTACCTGGAGAGCCTCCAACAGGCGCCCTCCCGCATTCTCGCCCGGTCCGCCAGGTAGCTGTCCATGGACATACCTCAGCTCACCGGCCAGGCGGGCGTCCTCGTGATCACCGGCGTAACGCTGCTCTGCTACCGGACCGCGATTTCCCCGACGGTATGGGCGCTCTCCGCGCGGCCCACCTTCTTCCGACGGGCACTCGCTACAGTCCTGATTCTCCTGCTCCTGGCGCTCCCCGCCCCTCATGTGGATGCGCCCTTCCGCTGGTTCATCGCCATCGTCACGACGCTCCTCACCTGGCAAGGTGCAACCACCGACTACGACCTGACGGAGCCGGTCCCTGCCCAGCGGCGCGCCAAGCTCATGCTCCTGTTGACCGCCGGGGCGTCCCTCTTCTGGCCTCCTTCCCTACTCCTCTGGCTGGCCATCTACTGCGGAAAGCTGCGCGGCTGGAAGCACCACGCGATGATGCCCGTCCGCATACTCAAGGCGTACCTCGCCTGGTTCGTGACAGCCGCGCTTCTGAACATCCCCTCCACCGGCCCGGCTCTCCTGCTGGTCCTCGGTTGCGTCTCGCTGTCGCACTACGTCAAACCCGCCTGGAGCAAGGCCAGGCTCGGCCCTCGTCCCTGGTCGTGGGTCTGGCACAACCAGACGCACTACCTCGCGGCCTCCGCGTACTGCTGGGGCTGGGCGCGCTTACTTCGCCCCGCACTCGTCACCCGCGCCCTGAAGTACACGCGGCTCATCAACCGCCCGCTCAACTTGCTCACCATGGCCACGGAGGCGGCCGGCCTGTTCGCCTTCTTCGATCAACGGCTGTTCATCGGCGTCCTGATGGCAACGGCACTGTTCAACGTCGCCGTCGTCCTCGCCTCCGGGATCTTCTTCTGGGAAAACATCTGCACCCACACGGCCCTGGCGATCACAGTCCTCATGCTCCCCAAGGCTCACTACGCCGAGGTGTTCAGCTGGCCGGTAGCGCTGGTCGCACTCGCCATCATCGTCCTGAGCGTCGCCGACCTCCTCTGGCAGCCGGCACACCTGGCCTGGTGGGACACCCCCTTCACGGCCCGCATCCACTGGCAGGTCGAGACCGTATCCGGCGCCCGCCAGGGTCTCTACAACAACTTCCTGTGCCCGTACGAGCGCGAATTCGGCCGCGTCCTGGGCTACTTCCTCACCGACGAACCCGTACTCCACGGTCATCTCGGCATCGTCTGGGACCGCGAGCTCCGTGACCGCATCGTAGAAGCGGACGGGGACCGCGCCGCGCTGCACGCCCTGAAGCAGTCCTTCGGCACGAGCCACCGGGACGAGGCCGAGTCCCTGGCCCACGAAGCGTTCCTCAGCCTTACGTTCACGCGGCTGAACGACGGGAGCCCCAAGGGCCCGTTGCCCCGCCGCTTGCGCCGTTTCAAGGCCCCGGGCGGCCAGCTCTACTGCTGGGGCGGCCTTCCTCCGTACCGCGGCGACGAACCGGTCCGCCAGATCACCATCCGCTACCAGGAGCGCTACTACCGCCCCACCACCGGCGACTTTCTCCTCCTCACGGACTTACTCGTCCGCACCATCGAACTCCCCCACCCCACCACCCAGGAGAACTCCCCATGCGCAAAGTCTTCATCGACTGCGGCACCAACCTCGGAATCGTCCTGAACCGCTTCATCCACGAGCTCCCGGACCACGACTTCTACGCCTTCGAGCCCAACCCGGAACTCCTGTCCTCCATCCACGCCCAGGTGGCACAGGCGGCCCCCGCACCCCGGGTCGAAATCTCGCAGAGCGCGGTATGGACGCAGGACGGAACGATCGACCTCTTCCTCGGCCACCACGAGAGCTCCACCGTCATGCCCGGCAAGCGCGTCCCGCCCATGTACGACCAGCAGATCGACTACGACGCCCCGGTCGCCGTGTCGGCCATCGACTTCAGCGCCTGGCTGCACCGCACCGTCGCCCCGGACGATCAGGTTGTCGTGAAGATGGACATCGAGGGCGCCGAGTATCCCGTGCTCCGCAAGCTGCTCAGCGACGGAACGATCGGCCTGCTCTCCGTCCTGTACATCGAGTGGCACTACGACCGCTTCCCCGCGATGAGCCGCGCCGACCACGACCAGGTCCTCGCCGCCGTATCCGCCCATGTCGACGTCCGCGAATGGGACTGACGTACCGAGAGGCAGGCACCCGTCATGCGCACTCACCACATCTTCCTCATCAAACACGGCGAGACCGAAGAGAATCGTTTCGGCATCCATCAAGGCCAAGCCCTCGGCGGCACCCTCAGCCCACAGGGCATAGCCGACATTCGCCAAGTCGCCGCTACGCTCGCCGACTTGAACATCAACATCGATCGGATGCTCGTCAGCCCCATGTCACGCTGTCAGCAGTCCGCCGCCCTCCTGGCCGACCGGCTCGCCCCACCCGAAGTACGCCAGGATCCTCGCCTGTCCGCCAAGAACAGCGGCCACCTCGGGGGAAAGCCGCGCCACGCAGCCGCCGCCGAAGCCGCCACCGCCGGCGTCCCGATCCACCAGCTCCGCACACCGGGCGGCGAGTCCTCAGAGGACGTACAAGCCCGCTACCTGCACCTCTGGAACGAAGTCAGCAGCGCCCCACCCCAGACCACGATCCTCGTCGGTCACGGAGGCGGCATCGCCTGCCTCCTCCTCCACCTCACCGGCCGAAGCTTCGCCGACTACCTCGAACTCGTCCCCGGCTCCGCCGCCACAACCTGGCTCGAAGTCACCCACGGAACCCCGTGCTTCCGGTGCGTCAACGCCCCGCCCTCAAAGCTCTCCGGGCAGCACAACGCCCGCACCACCCCATGATCACCGGGGCAGTACGGGCGAGTGGTGCTGCGCAGACGTCAGCCCGCGTCGTCACCGCCGAAGCGCTCCCGGTACGACTCCAGGTCCTCCGGGGTGATCTTGGCGAAGAGCACCGGCGGCACCATGAACGGCGTCCCGGCGGGCACCGCGTCCAGTGCCTTGGCCTGCTCCTCCGTCACCCACACCGCGTTGTCGTCAGCGAGCGCGAATGCCCCACGCATCGCCTTGGCAGAAGCCGGGATGAAGGGCTCCGAGACCACCGCGTACAGGTGAATCAGGTTCATCGCGGTCCGCAGGGTGAGCGCCGCGCCCTCCTCGTCCGTCTTGATCTCCAGCCACGGGGCCTTCTCCTCCAGGTAGGAGTTGCCCGCGCTCCACAGCGCGCGCAGCGAAGCCGCCGCCTTGCGGTACTGGAGCGCATCCATGTGGCCCTCGTACTCGGCGAGCAGCCCGGCGATCTCCGCGCCCAGCTTCTGTTCGGCCTCGCCGGCCGCCTTGCCCGCCGGAACCTCGTCGCCGAAGCGCTTGCGCGAGAAGGACAGCACCCGGTTCACGAAGTTGCCGAGGGTGTCCGCCAGGTCCTTGTTCACCGAAGAGGAGAACAGCTCCCACGTGAACGAGGTGTCGTCGGACTCCGGGACATTGGCCATCAGGAAGTAGCGCCAGTAGTCGGCGGGCAGCAGTTCCAGGGCCGCGTCCGTGAAGATGCCGCGCTGCTGCGAGGTGGAGAACTTCCCACCGTAGTAGTTCAGCCAGTTGAAGGCCTTGACGAAGTCGACCATCTTCCACGGCTCACGCACGCCGAGCTGGGTGGCCGGGAACATCACCGTGTGGAACGGGACGTTGTCCTTGGCCATGAACTCCGTGTGCCGGACGTCGTCGGCCTCGTACCACCAGGACTTCCAGTCGCGCGCCGCCGGGTCGAGGTCCGCCCACTCCTTCGTCGCGCCGATGTACTCGATCGGAGCGTCGAACCAGACGTAGAAGACCTTGCCCTCGGCCGCCAGCTCCGGCCACGTGTCGGCCGGGACCGGGACGCCCCACTCCAGGTCCCGGGTGATCGCCCGGTCGTGCAACCCCTCGGTCAGCCACTTCCGTGCGATCGACGAAGCCAGCTGCGGCCACTCACCACCCACCGCGTCGATCCAGGCCTCGACCTCACCGGCGAGCTTCGACTGAAGCAGGAACAGGTGCTTGGTCTCGCGGACCTCCAGCTCGCTGCTCCCGCTGATCGCGGAGCGGGCGTCGATCAGGTCCGTCGGGTCGAGGACGCGGGTGCAGTTCTCGCACTGGTCGCCGCGGGCCTTGTCGTAACCGCAGTGCGGGCAGGTGCCGACGATGTAGCGGTCCGGCAGGAAACGGTCGTCGGCGATCGAGAAGACCTGGCGGATGGCCCGCTCCTCGATGAACCCGTTCTCCTTGAGCTTGCGCGCGAAGTGCTGGGTGATCTCGACGTTCTGCTGCGAGGAGCTGCGCCCGAAGTAGTCGAAGGAGAGCCCGAAGCCGTCGTAGATCGCCTTCTGCGCGTCGTGCTGCTTGGCGCAGAATTCGGCGACCGGCAGTCCGGCGTCCTTCGCAGCGAGCTCGGCGGGCGTGCCGTGCTCGTCGGTGGCGCAGATATAGAGGACGTCGTGACCGCGCTGGCGGAGGTACCGGGAGTACACATCCGCCGGAAGCATCGACCCGACCATGTTGCCCAGGTGCTTGATCCCGTTGATGTACGGCAGCGCGCTGGTGATCAGGTGACGAGCCATCCTCGGATGCTCCATTTCGTACGTACGCCGCCCATGGCCAAGCCACAGCGGACCCAATTGCGGAGACCCGCACCAGGGCGACCACACCGGTCGCACCGCAACGTCACACAGCGTGACGCATCAGCTTGCGGGCCGTGCCCATCGTAACGAACCGGGCCCGTCCGCTCCCCCATGGTTTCCAGGGGCTGGAACGGGCCGGAAGACCGGCAGGAAAAGACGCTCGGCCGCACAGGACAGGCGGCCAAGCGAGTCCCGTACGGCCAAGCGCTGCCCATTCTAGGCCCCGCCCAGCACTGCCCTCCCCACCCACAGTCCGCACCCCACCACAAGGAGGTACGTCACCATGCGCAAGCTCCGAGTCGTCGTAGTAGGCCAGGGTTACGTCGGCTTACCCCTCGCGGTCCGCGCCGCCGAAGTCGGCCACCACGTCGTCGGCCTCGACACTGACGTCGCCCGCGTCAAGCACCTGATGGCGGCCGAGTCATACGTCGAAGACATCCCGAACCTCCGCCTCGCCCCGCTTCTCGCCAACGGCGCGTACCGCCCCACCATCGATCCGACGGATTGCGCGAACTTCGACGTCGCCATCGTCACCGTCCCCACACCCCTCCGCGACGGAGCCCCCGACCTCTCCCACGTCGAGGACACAGCCCGCGTACTCGGCGCGCACCTCACCCCTGGCGCAACGGTTGTCCTCGAATCGACGACGTACCCCGGCACCACCGAGGAGCTCTTCGCCCCCCTCCTCGTCGAATCCTCCGGCCTTACCCCCGGCAAGGACTTCCACCTCGGCTACAGCCCCGAACGCATCGACCCCGGCAACCGCACCTGGACGCTCGAAAACACCCCCAAGGTGATCGCCGGCGTCACCCCCGCCTGCACAGCAGCCATCCACCGCTTCTACACCACGCTCGTCCACACCGTCATCCCCGTGACCACCTGCAAGGAAGCCGAGCTGACGAAGCTCCTGGAGAACACCTTCCGCCACGTCAACATCGCCCTCATCAACGAACTCGCCATGTTCGCGCACGACTTGGACATCGACATCTGGTCCGCGATCGACGCCGCCTCCACCAAGCCCTTCGGCTACATGCCCTTCACCCCGGGCCCGGGAGTCGGCGGCCACTGCCTCCCCGTCGACCCCTCGTACCTCTCCTGGCGCGTACAGCGCGCCCTCGGCCACAGCTTCCGCTTCGTCGAACTCGCCAACGACGTCAACAACCACATGCCCGACTACGTCGTCCGCCGCCTCACCGAAGCCCTCAACCACCGCAACAAGCCGGTCAAGGACGCCCGCATCCTCCTCCTCGGCCTCGCCTACAAACCCAACACCGGTGACGCTCGCGAAACCCCCGCCGCCCGCATCGCCCACCTCCTCACCACCATGGGCGCCCACGTCACCGCAGCCGACCCCCACGTCCTGGACGAAGCCCACCCCCAGGCAAGCCCCGTCCTCACGGTCCCCCGCACCACCCTCACGCCATCTGCCCTCGCGGCCACCGACGCCGTCGTCCTCCTCGCCGACCACGACGCCTTCGACTACAAGGCGATCACCGAGCACGCCCCGTACGTCCTCGACTGCCGCAACCGCCTCACCAGCCCCCGCATCGAAACCCTCTAACTCCTCACCCCAAGGAGCCCCACCCATGATCGTCACCATCACCGGCGGCGCCGGCTTCATCGGCAGCAACCTCGCCCGCGCCCTGACCCAGAACCCGAAGTTCACCGAGGTCCGCGTCCTCGACAACTTCTCCACCGGCCACCGCGAAAACCTCGCCGACCTCACCACCATCACCCTCATCGAGGGCGACATCCTCAACCCGGCCGACCTCGACAAGGCCTTCCAGGGCGCTGACGCGATAGTCCACCTCGCTGCCCTCCCCTCCGTCCCCCGCTCGGTGAAGGACCCCCTGGCCACCCACCACGCGAACGCCACCGGCACCCTCTACGTCCTCGAAGCCGCCCGCCGAGCAGGCAACCTCCACGTGATCGCCGCTTCCTCGTCCTCGGTCTACGGAGCCGCCCCTACCCTCCCCAAACACGAGGCCCTCCCCACCGCCCCCATGAGCCCGTACGCCGTCTCCAAGCTCGCCACCGAGGCCTACCTCACCGCCTACCACCACAGCTACGGCCTCCCCGTCCTCCCCTTCCGCTTCTTCAACGTCTACGGCCCCGGCCAGCGCGCCGACCACCCATACGCGGCCGTCATCCCGAAGTGGCTCACGGCAGCCCTGTCCGGGCAGCCGCTGCCCCTCCACGGAGACGGCACCCAGACCCGCGACTTCACCTACGTCGGCACGGTGTGCGACACCATCACCGATGCCCTGCTCCGCGGCGTGGTCAGCCCGACCCCGGTCAACCTCGCCTTCGGCACCCAGACGTCGCTGTCGGCACTCATCAAGATGATCGAGGAGACAACGGGTAGCCATGCGGTCGTCCAGCCCTCTGCGCCGCGCGCAGGGGATGTGTCCGCTTCCCAAGCGGACACATCCCGGCTCCTAGCCCTCTTCCCGGATGCCCGTCCCACCCTTCTGTGCGAGGGACTCCCGGCAACCAGTCGGTGGATCGCCTGACACCGACTACACCGCCGTTCACCTGATGCCGTCGACCTCTATCCACCCGTCAATACGATGTTGACGCATAAGCGATCGCTTGGTGGACTGTCCTCTTCATCGGGGACACAAGGGCGGGGTACCCAGAACGTGGCAGGACTGGACAGCGCAAAGCTGAAGACGCTTCTCGGCGACGTGGCGTCAGGAGCGCTCCGACTCCCCGACTTTCAGCGGGAATGGAAGTGGGACGACGACCGGATCCGGTCCATCATCGCGACCGTGACGCTCGACTACCCGCTGGGCGTAACGATGACCCTGCAGACGGGCGGGAGTACGCGGTTCCGCTCCAAGACACTCAAGGGCGCAGGGGATACAGCCCATTTGGACCCCAAACTTCTGCTCCTCGACGGCCAGCAGCGGCTGACCTCTCTCTTCCAGGCGTTGTACGTCACCGACGCCCCAGTGCACACGACCAACACCCGGGGGGCCTCTGTCCGGCGCTGGTACTACATCGACATCGAGAAGGCGACGGGATCGCCGTCCGACCGCGACGACTCGATCGTTTCCGTGCCCGAGGACCGGGTGCTGCGCGCCGACTTCGCCCGCCGGGTCGTACATGACCTGACCGACACCGAAGGTGAGTGCCGGGCCGGACTGTTCCCGCTGCGCATCGTCTTCGACACGCAGGCGGTGAACAGTTGGCGCCGGGAGTACGAGAAGACGGACGAGGCGCGCAACTTCCGCCTGTGGTCCCTTTTCGAGGAGCAAGTGCTCGAGCATGTGCGCGCGTTTCAGGTACCCATGATCAATCTGTCGTCCGAGACGTCCCTGGACGCGGTCTGTGCGGTCTTCGAGCGGGTCAACGCCGGCGGCATCGCACTCAACGTCTTCGAACTGCTCACGGCGACCTACGCGGGCAACCTGGCGTACACCGAGAAAACCGGCGACTACTACGACCTGCGTGCTTCCTGGCGCGCGCTCAAAGAGGAACTCGCGGACCAACACCCGGTCCTGGGGAACCCCAGTGTCGATGTGGACGACGGCCTCAGCAGTAGCGACTTCCTGCAAGCGGTAGCCCTGGTGCGGACCTGGCGCCGCAAGCAACAGGATCACGGGGTCGGCGTCTCCTGTAAGCGCCGCGACCTTCTTGAGCTTCCGTTGGAGGACTTCGAGGAGCTGGCGCCAGTCGTCCGGGACGCCTTCGGCTGGGTCGGCGACTTCCTCCGCTCGCAGTGCATCGTGCACGCGGCGGATCTGCCGTACCGCACCCAGCTGGTACCGCTCGCTGCGGTACGAGCCATCCTCGGTGAGGAGGCGGACGGCGACGCCGCCCAAGAGAAGATCGCGCAGTGGTACTGGTGCGGCGTCCTCGGCGAGATGTACAGCGGCTCGACCGAGACCCGGTTCACCCGCGACGTCGAGCAGCTGATCACCTGGATCCGGGGCGCCGAAGGCACACCCGACACGGTCACCGACGCCTACTTCTTCCCGGACAGGCTGCGCTCACTCAAGACCCGCAACAGCGCCGCATACAAGGGGATATACGCCCTTCTCATCAAGCAGGGTGCGGTGGACTGGCACTTCACAGAGGCCCCGCTGGTGCCGGGTCGGCTGGAGGAGTACGGGGTAGACATCCACCAGGTCTTCCCCAAGAGCTGGCTGCGCAAGACCAACGACGAGGAGCGTCCCGCCACCTCCATCGTCAACAAGACACCTCTGTCGCTGCGTGCCGCCAAAGCGCTCAGCGGCGCGCCCGCCGCGTATCTGGAGTACTTGGCGGCAGCCGCCGATATGCGCCCGGAATGGTTCGACGACGTGCTGGTCACGCATCTCATCGACCCGAAGGCGCTGCGGGCGAACGACTACGTGACGTTTTTCGATTCCCGTGCGGCGGCACTCGAAGACCTCGTCTACCACGCCATGGGGCAGCGGACCACAGTGCTGCGCGGCATACCGGACCCGGAGGCCGTCCGATGATCCGGAAACCGACCGCGCAGGAACTCGTCGCGCTCAAGGGGACAGAGGTTGGGCTCGATGAGCTCCTCCAGCTGTTTGCGGTCAGTGTTCGACGGGGCCCGACCGTCCAGGAGATCAGCAAGGTTCTCACCACTGCCGGTCTGACGACTCTGCCGGACTTCTCGACCTGCGCCGCACAAAGCCGTGTGCGTCTCGTACCGCTCGTCGCCGTCCCCGTTGCCGTGGAGGACGAGGAGGATGGGACGCCGGTGGACCCGCTGCCGGCCGGAACTCTGCCGCAGCGGCTACTGATCGGAGACCTGCCGTCGGCGTCCGGCGGTGTGACCTGTGTGCCGCTGGGAGCTCAGCTCTCCGAGGCGACCTACCTCATGCGGCACAAGGAGTTCGCTCAGATCCCGGTCACCAGCGAGCGGACCAATCTGCACGGTGTCGTCACCTGGCGTTCGCTGGCGCTCCTGTACGAGAACGGCAAGGAGCCTACGCTGGAGAACGCCATGCAGCAGGAGTCCCTGCCGGTGTTCGACAGCCGTCAGGAGCTCTTCAGCTGCCTGCCGCAGCTGGTCGAGCAGGGGTATCTGCTGGTCCGTGGCCCGGAAGGGGATCTCTCGGGGATAGTTACGTACCGCGAGATCATTCGGCGCTTCCAGCACGCCGCGCGCCCCTTCTTCATCCTCGGTGAGATCGAGTCACTGCTGCGACGCTGGCTCGGCACAATGTTGAGCGCCGATGCGATTCGAGCCGTTCAGAACCGCGTGAAGGTTCAGGACCGGACGGGCAAGGTCACGGATCTGTCGTTCGGGGACTACGTCCATCTTCTCGACGGAGATCAGAAGAAAGAAACGATGGCTGAGCAGGCCGACCTCAACTGGAAGACGCTCGGACACCCGACGCTCGACCGGGGACAGTTCATCCATCACCTCAAGCATGTCAACACCATCCGGAACCGGATCGCGCACTTCGACGAGGAGCCTCTGCCCCCACAGGATCTGCGCGAGCTGATGTCCTTCACCCGGCTACTCCGCGACTACGTCCGCTAACCTCCCGCCGCAGCAGCCCTCCCCCGATCGGCGCCCGCGCACGGTCAAGGGCAGGAAGTCCCTAACGCCCCAACAGTCACAGGGATAAGCTGGCCCCTTTGGTGCAGGCGTTTACGGAACATGCGGGCGCGAGAGGGTGACGCAGAACACATGGCAGAGGTGCCCGCGCAAATCGGCCGCTATACGGTCGAGCGCGAGCTGGGCTCGGGGGGCATGGGAGAGGTCTATCTGGCCTACTCGCCCGGCGGGGACCCGGTCGCGGTGAAGGTGATCCGACGGGACAAGCTGGACCAGGCCACCCGGGCCCGCTTCGAGAAGGAAGCGCTGATCGCCCGTACGGTCGTCGGCACCAACCGCGTGGCGCGGTTCCTCGACGCCGATCCGTACGCCGAGCAGCCCTGGATGGCTGTCGAGTACGTCCCCGGCCGAACGGTTCAGGAACACGTCCAGGGCTGGGGAACGCTTCCCACTCCGCTGGTTGCCAGCCTTGGAGCTCTGCTCGCCGAGGGCTTGGGGGCGGTCCACCGAGTGCGTCTGCTTCACCGGGACCTCAAGCCGCAGAACGTCATGCTCGGCGAGTACGGCCCGATATTGATCGACTTCGGGCTCGGGGCCTTCGTAGACGCGAACCAGGCGAATCTCACGCAGGACGGCATGATCATCGGGACGGTGCGGTGCATGGCCCCGGAGCAAGCGCTGGGACGCACCAAGCCGAAGGAGCCCGCCGACGTATACGGGCTCGGCACCGTACTGCTGTACGCGGCGACCGGACGCTACCCGTACGAGGGCGCGGACTGGCTGGGGATCGCGACCCAGGTGGCCGACCAGGAACAGCCTCCGGACCTGACGGGGCTACCGGCCCCCCTTCTGCCGCTGATCAAGTCGATGCTCGCGTACGCCCCCGCTGACCGGCCCACTCTGGACGAGGTCACCGAGCAGTGCGTGTCGCTCATGCAGGGGGTGCCGCTGACGCCGGTGGAAGCCCGGCACGCCCTGATACATGCCACGACCTCGGCCGAGGACTTGGCTCGCTCATCGAGGAAGGCCGCCCCTTCCCCCGCTGTGTGGGATCTCATCGACCGGTTCGCGACCTCGGCCGGCGAGGCAGCGGAGGCGGACGAGGACGGCCAGGTCAGCCCTCTCGACCGGCCCTCGCCGGGCCACGATCCCACCGCGGAAACACCGGACGAGGCCGCAGCGGACAGCGGGGAGCCGGCCGCCCCGACAGACACTGGGACGCCGCCGACACCCGCCGAGGAAGCGAAAGCCGCACCGCCCAAGCGGGGCCGAAAACTCGCTTCGCAGGCGGTGTCCGAGGACCTGCGGAAGCGGTACGCAATGCAGCCCGCGCTGTAGAAGGCGTCCGCGCCGGTATCTCCACCACGCAGGCCACTGTCGGTGGGCTGCGGTAGAGATACGTCATACGTCCGAGGCGCCACGCCTCCCCCCTCCGGGCACGGCCGGAGCACCTAAGAAGTAGCGGTACGAAGAAATGGAGCGGTACGTGACCAGCGTTGCGGAGACCGGCGGTCAGGACGCGTTCGAAGCCGTGGACATGGACGAAGGTGCGGAAGGTGTCGGTCCTGACGCCGTGAGTGCCGCTCCGGCCCTGACCCGCAAGGCGAAATACGCCCCGGGCGCACAGGTCCGGGTCCGTGACGAGCAGTGGCTGGTCAAGACGGTCACTCCGGTGAGCGACGACGACTGGATGGTCGAGGTCACCGGGGTCTCCTCCTTCGTACGCGGCAGTGACGCCGTCTTCTACGACAAGCTCGACGACATCCAGACGCTCGACCCGAAGAAGACCCGGCTCGTCCCGGACGACTCCCCGAACCACCGCAAGGCGCGCCTCTACCTGGAGGCGGTGATCCGCAAGACCGCTCTCCCGCAGACCGAGCACGGTCTCGCCCTGGCCAACAACTTCCTCATGGACCAGCAGACCCACCAGCTGCGGCCCGCCGAATTGGCGCTGTCCGAGAAGAACGCGCAACCGCGGGTCCTGATCGCCGATGTCGTCGGCCTCGGCAAGACACTGGAGATCGGCGTCCTGCTCGCCGAGCTCATCCGCCGAGGGCGTGGCGAGCGCATCCTCGTCGTCACCCCGGCGCACGTCCTGGAGCAGTTCCAGCGCGAGCTGTGGACCCGTTTCTCCATCCCGCTGGTACGCCTGGACTCCACGGGTATCCAGCGCATCCAGCGGGAGATCCCGGCCGGCCGAAACCCGTTTGCCTACTTCAAGCGCGCGATCATCTCCGTGGACACGCTCAAGAGCGATGTGTACGCCCACCACCTGGAGAACTCCCACTGGGACGCGGTCGTCATCGACGAGTCGCACAACCTGGTCAACCGGGGCACCAAGAACAACGACCTCGCCCGCGCCCTGGCTGACCACACGGACGCCCTGATCCTCGCCTCGGCGACCCCGCACAACGGTGCGGCGGAGTCTTTCGCCGAGCTGATCCGGATGCTCGACAAGACGGCGATCGCCAATCCATCCGAGTACGAAGTGAAAGATCTCGGCCACCTCTACATCCGGCGGACCAAGACCGACCCCGAGGTCAGGGATGCCCTCAAGGGCTCGAACGGATCCGAAAAGGTCAAGTGGGCGGACCGGGGCCCCTCCATGCCGGTGAAGGCCGAGGCGGGGCCGAAGGAGCGGGCCGTCCTGGAAGAGCTCGCTGCACGGTGGACTCCGCGCGATCCGCAGGCCGACTCGGTGTGCGCGGACACCATGGTCGCCTACAACCTACTCAAGTCGTTCCTGTCCTCGCACAAGGCGTTCCAGTCCTCCGTCGCGGCCCGACGCGGCGTGCTGGCGAAACCCCTGAAGGTCAGGAAGGGGCAGGACCCGGCGGCACGCGAGGCGGCCCGCAAGGTGGAGAGCGAGGCCATCGCGGAGCTGGAGCGGCTCGCCGCCGACATCGGCGACGACGACTCCGCCAAGCTCGACGCCCTGGTCCGTGAGCTGGACGCGATCAAGGTCGGCCCGAAGTCGGACGTGCGGGTCGTGGTCTTCTCCGAGCGCATCCCCACCCTGAAGTGGCTGGCCGAGACCGTTCCGGCCCGGCTCGGCTTCAAGGTCGACGCCAAGGTGGACGAGAGCGTACTGAAGGACAAGCCCTGGCTCGCGTACGGCGGCGCGGTCCAGGTGATGTACGGCGAAGGGTCCTCCTCCGAGGACGAGCAGAAGGAAATCATCTCCAAGTTCGGGCTGCGGACCGACCCGGTGCGCATCCTGTTCACCGGCGATGTCGCCTCCGAGGGTGTCAACCTCCACCAGCAGTGCAACCAGCTGATCCACTACGACCTCCCCTGGTCGCTGATCCGCATCGAGCAGCGCAACGGCCGTATCGACCGGTACGGGCAGGAGAAGGAGCCCCAGTTCCGGGCGCTGGTCCTCACCAGTGACGTGGAGTGGCGCAAGGGCGAGGACGGCGCTGAGCCGCTCATGCTCGACGACCGTCTGGTGGGTGCCAAGCTTCTCGCCCGCGAGGAGGAGGCCCACCGGATCGAGGGCTCGGCGGAGTCCGTCACCGGGGTGTACCGGGCGAAGGAGGAAGAGGACCGGCTGACCCGTGACCTCATCGCGGGGCGGACGGTCGAGCAGTCCATCAAGAACTCCAAGGTCGGCGCCAAGGCGATGCTCGGCAAGCTGATGGGCAACGTGGGCGCCAAAAAGCCGACCGACGACGTGCCCTGCGCTACGGTGCCGAGCCTGTTCGGTGCTGCGGGCACGGCCGCGTACTTCGACGAGGCTCTGCGTCAGACCTATTTCCCCTTGAGCCCGGACATCGCGCTCAAACTGAGTCGTGACGAGAATGGCTTGATCGCTTTCGAGCCGCCGCCGGACCTCCTGCACCGCCTGAAGGCGCTGCCCAAGTCGTACCTGACGGACCAGAACATCCTGCCCTCGGCAAAGAGAGAGGGCCGGCTGCGTCTCACCTTCGACAAGGGCCTCGCCGCCGAGCGTCTGAAGGTCGCCCGCGAGACCACTGAGAGCCAGTGGCCCAACGTGAGTTACGTGTCGGACGTCCACCCCGTCCTGGACTGGGTGACCGACAAGGCCTTGGCCGCCCTCCGGCACGACGAGGCGTTCGTCCTCGCCTACGCCCCTGACCTCGACGCGGCCCAGAAGCTCGATGCGCAGCTTCCCGCAGACCTGAAGGGCCCGGTCTACTTCCTCCAGGGCATCTACTCCAACGCGGTCGGCCGTCCCACCGTCGTCGAGTGGATGGCCGTGGTCGGACTGCCCGACTCGCCGCGCGTCATCCGGATCGACGATGCCTTCCTCGCGGCGTGCAGGGTCGGACCGAAGATGCCCGGCCGTTCCGTACCTGTGAACCGGGACGCTCTGCAAGACCTGGTACCGGAAGCCGTGGACGTGGCCACGAGGTTCCTCACCGAGCGCGAGGCCGAGTACGCGCAACAGATCGACAAGGTTCTCGCGCCGTACGAGAAGCAGGTCGTGCTGTGGAAGCAGGCCGCGCTGTTCGCCGCCTCGAACAGATCCCGCAAGGCCCAGCAGGACGTCAACCTCACCGCGAGTCGCCGCAAGGCCCTGATCAGGTCTCTACGGACCTCGGGAGCACCGATGGTGCGCCTCCTCGGCGTCCTGGAACCGCTGGACGCAACGCCCGCCGATGTGCCTGCCGCACCTGTTGCCGGAGAGAACACCGACCGATGAGCAATGACTTCAAGGCCTTCGCCAACCGCGGCGAGTACCTGTCCGCGCACTACTTCGCCGAGCAGCTCACCGACGGCCTCAAGAAGGGCATCTTCGCGACCTGGACCAACCGGGAAACCGACGAGCACGACACTCGCCCCACCCCGCGCGAGACCCTGCGCGCGCTGCGCGGGATCTATCTCCACGAGAAGTACCGGGGCTATTTCGCCGAGCAGGCGAACGCGGACGACGAGGACGACTCCTACCCCGACGCTGCGGCCTTCGAGGCCCGCCTCAACACCTACCAGGACGCCGAATGGCGGGAACGCGTCCAGGACTGGCACCAGCACGTGCTCAGCGCTCTCGGGTTCCCCGCTCCTGCCAGGAATGACGACACGGAGAGTGCAGACGCCGGCCGCACCCTGACCGTGCACCGTGCGGGACGCGAGCACGAGGTCAAGGTGGCCTGGCACGGTGACGGCATCGTGGCCGTCGACTGCGGCTGGTCCACGAAGAACGACGCGGCCCTGGACGCCGACGGTTACGGTCGGCTGCTCCACCCCATGCGGATCAGCGGCAACGAGAGCTACGAGACCGGAGCGGCGCTCGCCACCTGGCTGTTCCAGAGCGAGATCGGCGAGGAGGGCGGCTCAGCACCGCGCTTCGTGCTGCTTCTGTGCGGCGGAGTCGTCGTGCTCGCCGACCGCCAGGCTTGGGGCGAGGGCCGCTATCTCGCGGCCGATCTCGACGGGGCGATGGAGCGTAACGACCGCAGGCAATTCGGCGAACTTGCCACCATCGCGGGCCTGTTCAGCCATGACGTGCTCACCCCGGCCGAGGACGGTAAGGGTCCGGCACTCGACGCCCTGGTCAAGGCCTCTCGGGACAACGCGGTGGGCGTCTCCAGCGAACTCCGCGAAGGGCTGAAGAAGTCCGTCGAGATCGTCGCCAATGAGGTCCTGGCCCGCCTCGACGAAGCGGGCGTCGAACCCCGCGAGATCGAGCGCCCCGACCTGCCGTTCGCCACCCAGCTCACCCGCGAGTCGCTGCGCTTCCTCTACCGCATCCTCTTCCTGCTGTACGCCGAGGCCCGCCCGGAACTGGGCATCCTCCCCGGGGACGACGGCTCCTACGAGGCCGGGTACTCGATGGCCCGACTGCGCGAACTCGTCCAGCGGGACGAGCAGTTGGTCGAGGAGGACGCCCGCAACGGTTTCCACCTCCACTCCTCGCTCGACCTCCTCTTCAAGAAGGTCAACAACGGCTACCGGCCGTACGGCACCGAGCCGAACGACGAGCTGCCGGGTGACGACGAGGAGACCCGCAGGCGCAAGGCGAAGTACCGCAGCGAGGACCGGGGCCTGCGCTTCGAGCCACTGCGCAGCGAACTCTTCGAGCGCGCATCCGTACTGCTCATCGGCACCGAGACTCGCGACCCGCGCAGCGACGAGGACTCCGCACCGGCCTGGCTGGACTTGCGACTGCGCAACAGTGCGCTGCACGAGATCCTTCGCCTGCTGACCCTGAAGAAGGCCGAGAAGGCCGGCGGCCGGGCCGGCTTCATCTCGTACCGCAATCTCGGCATCAACCAGCTGGGCGAGGTCTACGAGGGGTTGATGTCGTACACCGGCATCATCGCCGAGGAGGAGCTGTGCGAGGTCGCCAAGGGCGGCGACCCGGCGAAGGGCTCCTGGCTCGTGCCTTCGCAGCGCCTCAAGGAATACCCGGAGAACACCTGGGTCTACTACGACGAAGGCGAGGCGGCAAAGGGCCTGCGCGGGCCGCGGAAGTACCCGCCGGGCAGCTTCGTCTACCGTCTCGCCGGGCGGGACCGGGAGACGTCCGCCTCGTACTACACGCCGGAGTCGCTGACGAAGGTCACTGTCGAACTGGCCCTCAAGCACCGGCTCGACCAGGTGCGGGACGCTGAGGGAAACGCTGTCAGGACCCGCGCCTCGGAGCTGCTGAAGTTCCGGATCTGTGAGCCCGCGCTGGGGTCGGGGGCCTTCCTCAACGAGGCGATCAACCAGGTCGCCTCGGAATATCTGAAGCGTCGGGCGGAGGAGTTGGGCGTCTCCATCCCGACGGCTGACGCGTTGACGGAGACGCAGAAGGTCAAGGCGTACATCGCGCTGCACAACGCGTACGGCGTGGACCTGAACTCCACAGGTGTCGAACTGGCCGAGGTCTCGCTGTGGCTCAACACCATGCACCCGGGGATGCGGGCTCCGTGGTTCGGGCTGCACCTGCGGCGGGGTAACTCGCTGATCGGGGGGCGTCGGGCGGTGTACGCGGCGAATGACGTGTCCCCGTGGAAGGGCAAGCCCGCGTGGCTGAACGCGAAGGGCACGCTCGCACCGGACCCGCTGCCGTTCCGTGCGGGCGAGACGTGGCAGCCGTTGCCGGACGGAGCGGTGCACCAGTTCCTGCTGCCGACGCCCGGGTGGGCGGCGGCCACGGGGGCGAGCGGGGACGCGAAGAAGCTCCTCGCGCAGCTGGCCGACGACGGGGTCAAGGCGCTCGGAGAGTGGAAGAAGGGGCTCCTCAAGACTCCGAAGCGGCGGCTCAACAAGAAGACCGGCGAGCCCATCCTCGACCGGAAGACCGGCGACGAGGCGGCCTCGCAGTACACGCGGCTGCGCGATGCCGCTCGGCGGGCGGAGTTCCTGTGGTCGCTGGTGGCCAAGCGGATGGAGCTGTCGGAGCGGGAGATCGCGCGCAGTATCGATGTGTGGGGCGCGGACCCGGAGGATGAAGAATTCGGGTTTCTGCGATGGGAAGAGGCTGACGCGGCCGGGGCTGGTGCTGGGTCCGTTCGCATGTCGAAGGAGAAGGTCTACGCGGACCTCTTTGAGGCAGCCGGTACGCCGTACTGGCGGCTCAAGCGGGTCATGGACGCGTGGTGCGCGCTGTGGTTCTGGCCGGTCGGGCGGGCGGAACTGCTGGACGGGACGGACGACGCGTATCTCGCCGCACCGGTGGTGGGCAGTGAAGGGGCGGGCAGCTTCGGCGAGTTGCTGGAGGCGATGAACGCGTCGGCGGCAGCGGAGAGTACGAAGTCTGCGGATGCCGACGCGCAGGTGCCGATGCCGACGAGCGCGCCGCGCTTCGTGGAGGTCACGACACTGTTCGACCTGGGAGGTGAACAGACCTCCCTTTCGGATGTCGAGGAGTCGCCGGACGGTGTGACGCGCGGCGAGGTGAAGGAGATCGGCCCGTCGAAGACGACGGTCAAGACGAAGAAGCCGGCGCCTTCGCAGGCCCGTGCGGCCCGCCGCCCCCTCGTCCCGCTGAAGGACCTCGACGACTGGCTGGACTTCCTGGAGTCCATGCTGGGGCGCGGCCCAATTCCGGACGGGACGCTCAGCAGTTCCCTGGACACCTTGGAGCACCTCGCCGAGTACGAGCAGCTCATCCAGGACGAGACCGAGATGGACATGGACCAGCTCGACCCGGAGGCACGCTTCCCCTGGATGAGCGTGGTTCGGGACATCGCAGAGGACCAGGGGTTTCTGCACTGGGAACTGGACTTCGCGCTGGCCTTCACCGAGGGCGGCGGGTTCGACCTTCAGGTGGGGAATCCGCCGTGGGTGCGGCCGGAGTGGAAGGAGAACTCCGTCATCGCGGAGTTCGAGCCGTGGTTCATGCTGACGGAGAAGCCTGCTGCGGCGGAGAAGCACCGGCGGCGGACGGCGGAGCTGGCGAAGCCCAAGGTGGCGGCGTATGCGCTCGGCGAGGTGACGTCGACGGTCACGACAGCGGACTATCTGGCGGCGTCACAGGTGTATCCGTTGATCGCGGGGAGCCAGCCAGACCTGTACCGGGCGTTCATGTGCCAGGTGTGGGCGCACGCGGCGGCATCCGGCAGCTCGGGCCTCGTACACCCGGACACTCACTTCAACGGGGACAAGGAAGCCGCGCTCAGGGAGGCAGCGTATCGGCGGCTCCGGATGCACGGCGACTTCGTCAACGCGGGAAACCGCTTCTTCCCACCGCCCGTCGGCCGGTCCAGTCACTTCGGTGTGCACGTCTACGGCGAGTACGGAGAGATTGACTTCCAGCATCTGTCATGGCTGTTCTCCGTCGACGCGCTACGGGATTCGGGCACACATGACGGCAGCGGTGACGCGCCGGGTGTGAAGTACGAGGGTGACTGGGACGAGCGGGCGCACAGGACCCGTGTCGTCCGGGTCACGCCGCGCACGCTGGGCAGGTGGCAGCGACTTTCCGGGGAGCAGGACGTCGATGTTGAGCGGGCACGGTTGCTGACACCGGTGAGCACGGCGGAGGACCCCGCGATCGACGCGCTCGCGGCGTATCCGCTGCGGCTTGGGGCGCTCGGCGCTCGGATCACCCGTGGTTTTGACGAGAGCGGGGCGAAGAAGTCGGTCTACGGGCCGGACGCGGACACACCGCTCATCGACTACAACAAGGGGCTGAAAGACCGGGAGGACTACCAGGCTGACTCCTGGGACGAGGTCATCCTCAAAGGGCCCCAACTCGGTGTCGCCAACCCGTTCTTCAAGCAACCCAGCCAGGGTGCTGGCGAGGTACTGGGGCTCAACCATGTCGAGCTGGCGTCGGACGCCGTGCCGGAGTCGGAGTACCGGCGGGTTACGGACGAGGTCACCTATCGCCGTGAGCAGGAACGCTGGGTTGACCATGGCGAGTTGAAGCGGCTGCGGAGCTCCGAGGAGAAGGCCAAGGAGACACGGGCTGAACTTGCCCAAGCCTTGGAATGCCCTCCGCTAGAGGTCACAGACAAAATGGTGGACGAAGCATTCATCGCGAAAGCAACGAAGCCATACACCACGTTCTATCGGGTGGCGTGGAGGAACCAGATTGCTCCGGATACAGAGCGTGCGCTCTATGCCGGATTGCTTTCTCCTGGCCCTGCGCATGTCGGTGGGCTGCGCAGCGCCGCTGCGGCACGGAATGTCGATACTGCTCTGGTGTGCGGCATGTGGTCGTCCATCCCACTCGACTACTTCCTACGCACGATCAACGCTTCCCACCTCCACGAGACTCGCTCGAAAACCCTCCCTGCTCCACAGCGAGACCATCCCCTCGCCCCCGCCCTCCTCCTCCGCACCCTCCGCCTCAACTGCCTCACCACCGCCTACGCCGACCTCTGGCAGGAGCTCTACGACCCCACCTGGGCTGCCTACGAGCCCTGGGCCCGCCCCTGGAAGCACATGAAGACCGAGCTCCACGCAGTAACCCCCACCTGGCAGCGCGACACCCCTCTCCGCTCCGAGTACGCCCGCCGCGCCGCCCTCGTCGAGATCGACGCGCTCGTCGCCGTCTGGCTCGGGATCGACGCCGACACGCTCGTCACCATGTACCGGGCCCGTTTCCCGATCATGCAGGACTTCGACGCTGTCACCTGGTTCGACTCCACCGAGCGCAAGATCGCCGGGAATCGGTACACCTTCGGCCACGGCCAGGAGAAGGAACACTGGCAGGACTTCCTGAAGTACCGGGAAGACCCTGAGAACATCCCCGTCCCCGAGGGCTACACCGCCCCCTTCTACAAGGCCGAGCGCGAAGCCGAAATGCGCGAAGCCCATGCCCACTTCCAGCAGCGACTCGACGAGGCCGTCAAGGCCGGCAAGTGGGACCCGGTCAAGCAGGAGGTGCCCAAGCCGTGAGGCCCACGCTCGAAGCCGAAGGGCTTAAGGAGAGCCTGCTGCAGTACCTGTCCACCACCTACGCCCTCACCGACGAGGGTGCGCGGCAGGCGCTGTATCAGTTCCTGGCGGACGAGAACTCCGGCATGTTCCGCGGGCCGTTCCTCCGCCTGCGTACGCCGTTCGTCGGGGCGGACGTGTCCTGGGAGATGTATCTGGACTGGCGGCGGACCGACGGCTGGACTCCGTACGCGCATCAGGCGAAGGCCTTCGAGCGGCTGTCGTCGGCGGGCGGTCGCACGCCCCGGCCGACGTTGGTGACGACCGGTACCGGTTCGGGCAAGACGGAGTCCTTCCTCTATCCCGTACTCGATCACTGCGCCCGGGAGCGGAACGCCGGGCGTACGGGCATCAAAGCCGTGTTCCTGTACCCGATGAACGCGCTCGCCACCGACCAGGCGCAGCGCATCAACGACCTTCTCTGCAAGAACGGCCCGATCGGCAAGGTGCGGGCCGGTCTCTACATTGGTGACAAGGCGGCGACACAATACGACAAGGTCTACACGCGCCGCTCCGACATGTGGCTGTCGCCGCCCGACATCTTGATCACCAACTACAAGATGCTCGATCTGCTGCTCCAGCGGTCCCAGGACGCCCCGTTGTGGGAGGGGGCGGACATCCGCTATGTCGTGGTGGACGAGTTCCACACGTACGACGGTGCGCAGGGCACGGATGTCGCGATGCTGCTGCGGCGGCTCGCTTCGGCCGTCGGTGCGTCGGAGGATGGGCGGCCGTTGGGACAGATCTGTCCCGTGGCGACCTCGGCGACGCTCGCGTCCGGTACGGACGAGGACGGCGTACAGCAGCTGCTCGACGTGGCGACCCAGGTCTTCGGCACAGAATTCGACAAGTCGTCGATCATCGGGGAAGAGCGGCAGAGCGTCGATGAGTTCGTGCCGCCGAGCGGCTTCGATCCGCTGCTGCCGATCCCGGTGCCCGACGTTCTGGCCACGCTGCCCGACCCCTCCCTCGGCGACGAACAACTCGCGGCGCTGGCCGAGGCCGTGACGGGGAGCAGGGACCTCGACCCGTTCGTCCTCGGTGCCAACTTGAAGCGCAACATGCTGACGTCGGCGGTGATGCACTCCCTCGACGGTCAGGTGCGGACCATCCCCGAGGTGCTGGACCTGATGTGGCGCAAGGGGGCGCAGACTTGGGGGCAGGCGATCACCCTGCATCCGGAGGTGGCGGCCTCCGCCCTTGCCCGGTTTGTGGCCTTGCTGTCGGTGGCGCGCGATCCGGCCTCCACGCCCGAGAAGCCGCGTCCCTTCGTGCAGATCGAGGTACACCAGTGGGCCCGGTCGGTGTCCCGTGTCGTACGGGGCGTACTGCCGTGGCCCAAGGCGGAGTTCCAGTGGGACTCGGCCGGCACGTCGGACAACTACGCCGATCAGCAGGCGCGGACCGCTCCGGTGACGACTGCGACAGCCGGACAGTCGGCGAATCTGTTCCTGCCGGCGGTGTACTGCCGGGACTGCGGTCGGTCCGGTTGGGCAGTGTTCTCGCCGGAGACCGATGATGCCGACATCCAGGTCGATACGCACAAGATCCGGCAGGCCTCGGTCAGCCAGGACAAGATGCGGAACCGGAACCTGATCGCTGCCACCGAGCAGGAGGCGCAGGAGGGTTCGGGCGCGGCCCCGATGGATGACGCAGGACGCGGTGTGCGCCGTGACAGCTCGTCGCTCGCATCCTCCGGGGCCGGTCAACTGCGAGTCCTGGACGGGCCGGAGCGGCGGCTGCGGCTTCCCGATCCGGTCAAGGACTTCGACCAGGAGACCGGCCTGCCACGGCTTTCCAGCTCCGACTCGGCGTTCGTCCTCGTCTACGTGGGCGATACGGCGACCACCGCAGCCGAGGACGACTGGTGCCCCGCCTGCGGTTCGCACAACGCGATCCGCTTCCTCGGCACCGGGGCGGCGGCGCTCGCTGCTGCCTCCATCACCCAGCTTTTCACCGGTGGGGAGATGGACAAGGACCAGGGTGAGGAAAAGACCCTGATGTTCAACGACTCGGTGCAGGATGCCGCGCACCGGGCCGGATTCGTCGCCAGCCGCTCATACACCTTCTCCCTGCGGGTGCTGTTCAGGCGGCACCTGTCGGAGGAGCATCCGACCGCGCTGCACGACCTGATCGCCAACGTCGTCGCGGCCACCACCGACCCCGCGACGCTGGCCGCCGTCGTTCCCACCGATCTGCATGACATCAAGGGCGTCAAGCGGCTGCTGTCCGGGCAAGGGCGGGGAGGGGACCGTAAGACCTGGGAGCTGGTCGGCGAACGATTCGCGTTCGATGCGCTGATGGAGTTCGGTTTCCGGTCCCGTAAGGGCCGCACCCTGGAGCTCACCCGAACCGCCGCTGCCAACGTCCGTATCCAGGACCCTGCGGCGGCGATCGCCCTGATCAAGGCCGCGCACACCGAACCGTACGGGCGAGGCGGCGGACTGCCTGTCATCGAGCAGGACGACGCCACGTACCTCGGGTTCCTGCGGATCTTCCTGGAACGGCTGCGGACCCGTGGTGCGATCGGCCACCGGTGGCTGGAGGGGTACCTCAAGGAGGCCGGAACCAGCCGGTACTTCATCTGGGGCAAGCGACCCGTCGGAATGCGCGCGTTCCCCAAGGGGATCGCGGCCCCGGTGTTTCTGCTCAGCGCGCCTAAGACGAAGAGCGAGTTCGACTTCGCGACCGGGCGGCTGTCCTGGTACGAGCGGTGGGCGCAGCGCAGCCTCGGCCTGCCGCGCGAGCAGGCCGCCGAGTTCTGGGCGCGACTGCTGCCCGAGCTGGTGACGGCGGGGCTGCTCTCGGTGCGTACCCCGACCGACAGCAGCCTGCGGATCTACGGTCTCAAGCCGGGCGCAATCGACGTACAGCTGTTGAAGGAAGCCGAGGTCAACGAGGCGTTCGTACGGTGCCCGTCCTGCTTCTGGGAGCAGACCGTCCACCCCGACCTCCTCGGGCAGTGGGACGGACAGCACTGCCCGTCGTACCGCTGCCGGAAGGGGCGTCTCGTGGCCGGGAATCGGCCCGAAGGGCTCGGAAAGCACCAGCGGGACCGCAACTACCGTGAGGACTACTACCGGCGGCTGTACCGCAACGCCCCCACCTACCAGGTGATCACCGCCGAGCACACCGGGATGCTGAGCCGCCCGGAACGGGAGCGTGTCGAGGCGGCGTTCAAGGGGGGCCACGGGTTCAAGGACCCCAATGTGCTGTCCTGCACGCCGACCCTGGAAATGGGTATCGACATCGGTGACTTGTCGGCCGTTGTCCTCGCGGCTCTGCCCCGGCGTGCCGCGAACTACGCCCAGCAGGTCGGTCGTGCCGGGCGCCGGACGGGAAACGCGTTCCTGCTGACCATCCCGGACCGCAGCCGTCGCGACCTGTACTACCTGGACCAACCGCGTGAGTTGATCGCTGGGCAGATCGTGCCCCCGGGCAGCCATCTGTCAGCCATCGAGATCCTGCGCCGCCAGTACCTTGCCCATCTCCTCGACCTCGCCGCGCGGGGACGATTGCTGCGTGCCGACGGCCGTCCGCTGCCCGCCCTTCCGCACCAGGCACCGGCCCTCTTCGGGCCGTCCGGGTATCTCACCGACCTGGTCGAGGCGGCGCTCGCGCATGCCGAGGACCTGGTCAAGGGATTCCTCGACCTGTTCCCTGTCGGGCTCAACGCCCGGTCGCGGGACGACCTGCGCACCTTTGCCAGGCGGAAACTGCGCAGCGAGGTGGAGAAAGCCGAGCGGCATTGGGCGCACGCGGAAGACGCTTTGCGCCGACGCCTGAAGTTCATCGCCGAGGCCCGCGACGAGCTCCACGACAGCGAGGACGAACAGCGCCAGCGCAAAGCCGAACTCGAAGCCGAGCACCGGGCAGTCGGCAAGCGGCTGCACAGGCGCGGCCTCGTGACTTCCCATCAAGCGCTCTGCGACCTCGGGCTGCTCCCGAACTACGCACTCATCGATTCGGTCACCACCCTCAACGCGACGATGTACTGGCCCGACGGCACCGACCCGAAAACCGGCAAGGAGCGCTTCGACTCCAAGCTTCGCCCCTACGACCGGCCTCGGCGCTACGCCTTGTCCGAGCTCGCCCCGGGCAATACGTTCTACGTCAACGGCTACAAGCACCAGATCACCGGCATCGAGATCGGCAGCTCGGCCCAACCGGACTGGCACACCTGGCGGTTCTGCCAGGAGTGCGGCTATGTGCGGACCGAGAACGCCCAGGACGACCGCGATCCGTGCCCGCGCTGCCACAGCGCGCGGATCGCGGACGACGGATCGTGCCTGCACCAGGTCATCGAGCCGAGCGTGGTCACCTCCCGCGACAAGCGCGAGGACGCCCGGATCGGCGACGACAAGGACGACCGCGACCAGCGGTACTACACCGTCATCGACGCGGTGGACATCCCGGACGAGGAGATCGAGCCCGGCACGTCCTGGCGGCACACCGGGCAGACCTTCGGCATCGACTACTGCCGCAAGGCAACGATCCGGCGGATCAACGTCGGACCGATGAGGTTCGACGGGCAGTCCGAGGACGAGTTCGCCGGACATGAAGTCCGGATGGCACCGTTCTACGTGTGCACGTCGTGCGGGGCCGCGACCGCGGACGGCAAGCCCGTCTTCGACTACGAAACGGACGCCCTGGACTCCTCGGCCGCCCGCAACCCCAAGGTCAAGCACCACCAGCCGTGGTGCCCGCTGCGCCGCGGGAAGAAGCCCGCCAGTGTGCCCCAGCAGCCTGTGCTGCTGGCCCACCAGTTGCAGACCGAAGCGCTCCGGGTGCTGCTGCCGGCGGCAACCGTGCTCGTCGACGAGAAGATCTACTCCTTCAAGGCCGCGCTACGCCTCGGTGTCGACCGGCAGTTCGGCGGAGACCCCGCCCACCTGGACACCACCCTGGCAAAGATGCCCGACCACGCCACCGGCGAGAAGCGGCACTTCCTGGTGCTCTTCGACCGGCTGCCCGGCGGGACCGGCTACCTGGACCGCCTCACCTCCGCCACCGACTTCAAGGCCATGCTCACCAAAGCTCGTGCCGTGCTCCTTGCGTGCCCCTGCCAGGAGGAAGGCCTCCGGGCCTGCCACCGCTGCCTGCACCGGCACACCGAGGAACGTCACCAGGACCTCGTATCCCGCCGGGAAGCCCTGGAGATCCTCGGTGACCTCCTCGGCCCCGTCGATGAGAACGGCGAGCCGCTGCGCGACACCGACGGCAAACTCATCGACGCCTGGGACACCAAGAAGGTGGCGACCACTGCGCTGATCGGCCTGGACAAGCAGGTCGAGTCCGACCTGGAAGCGCGTTTCCTCGCGGCGCTGCGTAAGTGGAGTGAGAAGCAGGAGGACGCCGCGCTCAGCGAGAGCGGAACCAACAGCGGCTACCTCAGCTTTGCCGGGGCCGGGCCGGGCGCGGCGGGCGGCGCGCGGGCCACGAAATGGCGGCTGACGGCCCAGCGCAATCTTGAGTACACCCGGACCGACTTCACCTTCGAGTCCATCGAAGGTCCCCGCCGCTACGTCACGGCCTACCTCGACGGACACCGCTACCACGCGTCCCGCGAGAACAACCGGATCGCTTCCGACGGTGCCAAGCGCAACGAACTGCGGGCGGACGGACACATCGTCTTCCAGATCACCTGGGACGATCTGGAGCTCTTCGAGAAGGGTGAGAAGGCCAAGGCGCAACCGGTGTGGCCGCCTTACCGCCGGCTCGGTCAGGATACGGCCAAGGACTGGTACGAGGAAATGGGAGGCGCCCGCGCCGACCTCTCCGGCACGGTGTTCACCAACCCCATCGAGACGCTCCTCGCCTACCTGCGTCATCCGTCCCGCACCACCTGGGGGCGGCGTGCCCAGGCGCTCGTCGGCGGCCTGATGAGCTCTCCGGAACCGCTCGCGCAGCAGGCCGACCGGACCCAGGCGCGCCAGGCCGTACGCAAGGCTCTTATGACTCTCGGCCGGGGCGGGAAGCTCGGCCAGGAATCGGTGGAGGGCGATGGTGAACTCCTTGTCCTGCACGCCAAGGACGAGACCGGACTGCCCCTGATCTACACCGTCGACATCTCCGGCACGGACGATGGACAGACCCCGGGGTGGAGCGCAATCGCCGTCCTGGACGACCGCCCGGAAAGCCTCGGTACCGACGAGCACAAGCTGCGCTGGCGATCCTGGCTCTACTGGTCGAACCTGTTGCAGTTCCTGGCCTTCACCCGAGGCGACAGCGTTCAACTCGCGAGCAGCCAGGCCGCCGACTTCCCGGTGGAGATCCTGGTGATCGGCGGAGGCAACGGCGAACTCGAATCGCTGATTCTCCAGCGGCACCCCGAAACAGCGGCGGCCGAAAAACCGGCAACTGCCGGTGCTGGCGACACCGCCTCGGATACGGCCTCGTCGCTGGAGAAGGCGGTCGCCGGGCTCCTCCGGGACGCCACTTGGGACGAGGACATCATCGACCTCCTTGAGGAGGACGAGCCCGACTCCGACCTCACCCGATTGGCCAAGAAGATCGCGGATCGTGGCAAGAGAGCCCCGATCTTTGGCTATGAGCTGGGGGACCGTGCCTGGCCGGTCGACTTCGCCTGGAGCGATCCCGGTATCAAGGTCGCCGTCGTCGTCGAATCGGCGACCGACGACACGCACCACGGCGACGAACAGCGCAAGCGGGACGACGCCTACGCCGCCGCCGGCTGGACCGTACGTACCGCCGCCGACTGGCTCGACCACCTCGACACCCTGCTCACACTCCTCCCTGACACGGAAGGTCCAACCTCCTGATGACGGCACGGCTCAGCCTCTACGAGAAGGCCGAACACGAGCTGTACAAGCTCGACCGCTCGGTCAAGGGCAAGTTCTACGACTTCTGCCACCGGTTCCGGCAGAACCCGGATCACCCCGGCCTCGATCTCAAGCCGCTCAAGGGCGACGGCCGGGTCTTCCGCGCCAAGATTGACCAGTCCTACCGGGCGCTGCTGGCCAAGGCCGGTGTCGACGAGCGGGGTCAGGAACGGTGGTTGGTCGTCGCTGTACGCCACCGCAAACACGTCTACGAAGAGCTCTCCGTCGCTATCAACCGCGTTACGGGCGAGATCGAATTCGTTGACCTGTCCGTGGTCGGGCAGAGTGTCCTGGAGCGTGCGGGAGTCACCCTCACCCCGGTTGACGAGACCCCTGAAGCGTCCCCCGAGGCACAGACCCCGCCAGCACCCGAACCCGTTCCCTCTCCCGAGCCCAGCTCTCAGTCACAGCGCGAGACGCCGCTTCTGGCTGGGATTTCGAGCAGCGAACTGCGCGACCTTGGTGTCGCCGAACAGCTCATCGGCCTCGCGCTCGCCGTCACCAGGAGCACGGAACTCGACCAACTGGTCTCCGGCGCACCGTTGTTGACCAAAGACATCCTCTACGGGCTCGCGGCCGGTATGCCGATCGACGAGGTTCGCCGCGAGATCACCGCCCCCGTCGAGGTCGCCCTCGACGACTCCGAGCGGCACGATCTCGGTGCGGCGCTGGCACGCACCACCGTCACCACCATCGACGACGACCTGCGTGCGGTACTGGAGGAAGGTGACTTCCGCGCCTGGAAGGTCTTCCTCCACCCCACCCAGGCCAAGCTCGTCAACCGCCGCTACAAGGGCCCCGCACGTGTCTCCGGCGGCCCTGGGACCGGCAAGACCATCGTTGCCCTCCACCGGGTCAAGCACCTGGCCGAACAGCTTCCCCCGGGCCGCAACAAAGCGATCCTGCTGACCACCTTTACCAAGAACCTCACCGTCGACCTTCGCGCCCGCCTCGCCTCCCTGCTCGAACCCGAACTCCTCGCGCGGGTCGAAATCGCCCACGTCGACAAGCTCGCGGCCCGCGTACTCAGCGAGAATCCCCTCAGCGGCTCCGGCAAGCGGCTCCTGCCCGACCGCTCCGCGAAGGACATGCTCCAGGGGCTTCTCATCGAGCTCGAAGAGAAGCGGTGGGATCCCGATTTCCTCTACGAGGAGTGGGAACAGGTGATCCTCGGCCAGTCCCTCGGCACCCGCAAGGCCTACTTCGACGCCCGCCGAGCGGGGCGCGGACGAGCGCTCAACCGGCCTGAACGCGCCCAGATCTGGAAGATCCTGGAACAGTTCGCCGCACGCCTCGACAAGGACGGCCGCGAGACCTGGGGGCAGGCCACCGAACGCGCCGCGCGCTTCGAGATGGCACGCGCGGACAAGATCCAGTCCCGGCAGGACCGCAAGGACGAGGTCGGCGGCAAGGACCTCATCCACCGGGACGACGGCTCCGGAATGCGTTACATCGCCCACCGCTTCAGCCACGTCGTCGTCGACGAGGCCCAGGACCTCCGTGCCGCCCATTGGAAGATGCTCCGCGCCATGGTTGCGTCCGGCCCCGACGACATGTTCATCGCCGGCGACACCCACCAACGCATCTACGACCGACAGGTCACCCTCGGCACCGTCGGCGTGAACATCCGCGGCAACTCCTCACGTCTCACCCTGAGTTACCGCACCACTCAAGAGATCCTCACCCGCGCAATGGCGGTCGTGAACACCAAGGGCAGCGCCCCGGCCTACGACGACCTCGACGACGGAACGGACACCCTCGACGGCTACCGCTCCGTACTCCGCGGCCCCGCCCCCGAACTCGTCGCCTGCGACTCCTGGGACGACGAACTCGCCCAACTGGCCACAGCCCTGCACGCCTGGCGCAAGGAAATCACCTCCGGCGACAACGAACCGCGCCGCGACCCCCGGGGCAACATCGCCGTATGCGTCGCCGACCACGACGTCGCGAGCCAGGTCATGTACTACCTCAACACCCAAGCAGGCATCTCCACTGCCGAACTCACCAAGGAAGGCGTCAAGGGCGAAGGCGAGGTCCACGTCGGCACCATGCACCGCTTCAAAGGTCTCGAATACCAGAAGCTCGCCATCGTCGGCGCCCGCGACGGCGTCATCCCCCGCACCGCCATCATCGACCGCTACCGCGACACCGACCCCCAGCGCTACCTCCGCGAGGAACGCAAGGCCCGCTCCCTGCTCTTCGTCGCGGCGACCCGCGCCCGTGACACCCTGCGCATCAGCTGGCACGGGGCTCCGAGCCCGTATCTGCCGCGATGAAGGGCCGTGACGAGCCGAAAGGGCACTTTCGTTGCGTGCGATCGATCCTGACCAGGCAATAGCCGTGATGCAGGTTGCCGGCCTCGATCCGCAGGAGCCGTACCCAGGGTCGAACACCCCATGGCTGTGCCGGTGCCAGGACCACGGTCGCGAGGTCTCTCCGAAGTACAGCAGGGTGGTCCAGGCCGTGAAGAGCGGCAAAACGTCGGCCTGCCGCATGTGCATTGCCGTCGACCGTGGCGCCGGGATCCGGCATCGGCGGGCCACCCAGGCGGAGGCCGTGATGCATGCCGCCGGGCTGGAACCGCTGGTGCCATACCCAGAATCGTCCGCGCCCTGGCCCTGCCGGTGCACACGGTGCGAACGCGAGGTCTCCCCGCAGCACTCGAACGTGAAGAGCGGCGCGACAGGGTGCACGACGTGCGGGCCGAAATCGGGCGGCGCACCCGATCTCGCCCACACCGTCCGAGCGTTCGTCGGCTCGTGACGGCGAGGGCTCCAGACAAGGCGCGGTCCCACCTCCTCCCGCAGCGACGTTCCATCTCCCCACGATGAGGGGCGCCGGATAGCCTGCTTCGACATCGCCCCGTTTCCAGGAGTACGCGCGGACCATGGCCAAGAAGCTGTTCAAGAACATCCCACTCGATGTCATCGATCTCGTACGCGGCGTTCAGCACGGCACCATCGCTCTTCCTGAACTACAACGTCCGTTCGTCTGGCCCGCCGCCAAGGCGCGTGATCTGTTCGACTCGATGTACAAGGGTTTCCCCGTCGGCTCGCTGCTGCTCTGGCAGACAGGAGCAGAGCCGGGGGCACGCCAAGTCGGCGTAGATAAAAAGCAGTTCGCACCGAGGCAACTGATCGTCGACGGTCAACAGCGGGTGACCTCGCTGTATGCGGTCATCACCGGTACGCCGATCCTGCGCGAGGATTTCAGCGTCAAGCCCATCCGCCTCGCCTTCAATCCAAGCCGGCACACCTTCGCGGTCACCGACGCAGCAATTGAGAAGGACCCGGAGTTCCTGCCGGACATCAGCGTGTTGTGGCAGGAGGACAACCGACGCCCAGCAGTGCGCAGCTTCCTCGAACGCCTTCGCGAAAAGCGTGACTTCGACCAGCTTGAGTCCGACCAGATCGACAACGCCCTGGAAGGCGTATACGGATTGGGCTCATATTCCTTCCAGGTGGTCGAACTTGAAGATTCGGTCACTGACGAAGAGGTAGCAGAAGTCTTCGTCCGGATCAACAGCACCGGTGTGAAACTCAACCAGGCTGACTTCATCCTCACCCTCCTCTCGGTTTACTGGGAGCAAGGACGGAAGGATCTCGAAACCTTCTGCCGCGAGTCCCACTCCCCCAGCACCAATGCGGCCTCCCCCTTCAACTGGCACATCACTCCGGAACCCGCACAACTCCTCCGAGTCACCGCTGTCTTGGCACTCCGGCGCGCGGTCCTCAAGCAGGTCTACGCCATTCTGCGCGGACGGGACGCAGAGACCGGCAGGCTGTCGGCCGAGCTACGCGAAGACCAACTCGGCCGACTCCAGGAGGCTCAGAAGCACGTACTCAACCTGACCAACTGGCACGAGTTTCTACAGTGCTTGGAACGTGCCGGTTTCCGAGGCTCCAAGATGATCAGCGCCGACAACGCGGTGATCTTCACCTACGCCATGTGGCTGCTCGGCCGCGTCGACTATCAAGTACCTCTCGACCGGCTCCGTGAAACCTTCGCACGCTGGTTCTTCATGGCACACACAACCAGTCGCTACTCCGGCTCCTTCGAAAGCCAGGTCGAACACGACCTCGGTCGTCTTGCCGGCGTCCCTCTCGGCGACGCGGACGGCTACCTCGCCGCCCTCAACAAGGTGATCGACGACACCCTGACCCAGGACTACTGGGACATCACCCTGCCCAACGAACTCGACACCGGAGCAGCCAAGTCACCCGCGCTCATGGCGTACATCGCGGCTCTGAATGTTCTGGACGCCGACTCCTTGCTCTCTGCCGGCAAGGTCCGCAGCCGCCTGGATCCAGCGATCACCACGAAGAAGGGAATTGAACGACACCATCTCTTCCCCAAGAACTACCTCAAGAAGAACGGCGTCACGGACACCAAACGCATCAATCAGATCGCCAACATGGCTCTGGTCGAATGGAGCGACAACATCGCCATTTCGGACCAACCCCCCGTCGAATACTGGCCCCGCCAACTCGCCGCGAAGAAGCTCCCTCACGATCAACTCGACCGGCAACGCTACTGGCACGCTCTTCCGGAGGCATGGGAGCACATGCCGTACGGAGATTTCCTCGCAGCGCGTCGAAGCCTCATCGCCACCGTGGTGCACGACGCCTTCACACAGCTCAGCAACCACCACTACCAGGCCCCCGCACCCGCCGCACCCCCGCGCATCACAAACAGGTGGGTTCGGCTCTCCGACCTCATCAATGCCGGACTCTTGCCGCCCGGAACGTCCCTGACGCCAAAGCCGGACGGGGTAGTTGCCGAGGCCATCGTGGACGAGAACGGCAGCATCATCGTGAACGGGCAACCGTACGACTCTCCGACGCCTGCTGCCAACGCCCTCGGGCACTCCGTCAACGGATGGCTCTTCTGGCTCGTACAGCTTCCCGACGGCCCCGTACTCCTCGATGACCTACGCGCCCGATACAAGGCCCTCGCTTGAAAACAGATAGGAAATAGGGTCAGGCCAGAACTCGCCCCTCCGCCCACCTGATCTCCGCTCGCTCGTCCCCCGGAGCCACCTCACCCACTACGGTGCCCAGTGAACGACCATCTCGTCGATGGCGAGGTTCAGAAGATCACCCCGGAGCAGGCTGTCGGCTGCGTCAAGCTCGTCGAGCTTGACGCAGCAACTCCGGCGTACGTCACCTCGCCACGTCACCGATGCTCCCCTTCGGCCCCGACATGGAGTACAACCGCAAGATCAGCAGCTCGGGCACAGGGTCGGTGGTGTCCAGGGCTGCTGTCGAGCCGTCGGTCATGGCAGGTAGACCTTGTTGCCGTGACCGCCCAAAGCGCCGTTCGCCTCCGCTAGACAGCCCGCCCGCTCCTGGGGCCGTCCCTCGTTCGCAGAGCCTGCACTTCGGACTCCCTCAGCCGAGATACTGCGAGGTGGAGCGTGCAAGGTACACCCCATGCCCTGCCCTCCCCTTGAACTCGCCCCGGTCTATGACCACTTCACCCCGGGACAGCACTGTCTCTACCTGACCCTCCACTCGCTTGCCCTCATATACCGAGTAGTCGACCGCCATGTGATGCGTGGCGGCCGAGATCGTCTGCTCCGCAGCTGGGTCATAGACGACGATGTCGGCGTCGGCACCCGGTGCGATGGTGCCCTTCCGTCCGTACAGGCCAAACATCCGGGCCGGGGTCGCGCACGCGATCTCGATCCAGCGGCGGCGGGTGATGTGGCCGTCGACGACGGCCTGGTGGAGGAGGTCCATGCGGTTCTCGACGCCCGGGAGCCCGTTGGGGATCTTGGAGAAGTCGCCGCGGCCCCTTTCCTTCTGGCCGGTGAAGCAGAAGGGGCAGTGGTCGGTGGAGACGACCTGGAGGTCGTTGGTGCGCAGGCCCCGCCAGAGGGCGGCCTGGTGTTCCTTGGGGCGCAAGGGGGTTGAGCACACGTACTTGGCACCCTCGAAGTCGGGCTCGGCGAGGTTGTCGGTGGAGAGGAAGAGGTACTGGGGGCAGGTCTCGCCGAAGACCGGCAGGCCCTTGTGGCGGGCCGTCGCGATCTCGTGGAGGGCTTCCTCGGCTGATACGTGGACCACGTAGACCGGGGCGCCGGCGACTTGCGCGAGCTTGATGAGGCGGTGAGTGGCCTCCGCCTCCAGGAGGGCCTTGCGGACCTCGCCGTGGTAGCGGGGGTCGGTCTCGCCCCGGGCCAGAGCCTGTTCCACCAGCACGTCGATGGCGAGGCCATTCTCCGCGTGCATCATGATGAGCCCACCGTTGCCGGTGGCCTTCTGCATCGCGCGGAGGATCTGGCCGTCGTCGCTAAGGAATACGCCAGGATACGCAGTGAACAATTTGAACGAGGTGACGCCTTGGGCGACCAGGCCGTCCATCTCTTTCAGCGAGGACTCGTTGACGTCGGAGAGGATCATGTGGAAGCCATAGTCGATCGCGCACTTGCCGTCGGCCTTGGCATGCCAGGCGTCCAGGCCCTCGCGGAGACTGCCGCCACGTGACTGGATCGCGAAGTCGATGATCGTCGTGGTGCCGCCCCACGCCGCCGCCCGGGTGCCCGACTCGAAGTCGTCGGAAGCGAAGGTCCCGCCGAAGGGCATCTCCATGTGGGTGTGCGCGTCGACGCCGCCCGGGATCACATACTTGCCCGTCGCGTCGATCGTGCGCTCTGCTGTCCAACTCTGGGTGCCGGGGGCGGCGAGAGCGACCACCCGGCTGCCCTCGATCAGGACATCCGCGTGGACCTCCTCGGCAGCCGTGATGACAAGCCCGCCGGTGATCTGTGTACGCGCCATGTGTACCCGTGCTCCTTGTCAGTTGCGCCTCCGGCCGCGCTCACGCACGGCCCGCTTTGTGGGCTCCCTACAGATCGCCGCAATCGGTGTGCACCCCGGCGTGAACGGGCCCACAGACACCCGTTCACGCCCCGCCACCGCCGCAAACAGCCCCTGTCGTCGCAGGTCAACCCACCGATTCAGCAAAACGATTCGCGGGTACGTCAGCGAGCAAAACCCTTGAAGGAGGTGACGCCCTCCCCCACCAGGTGGTCCATCTCCTTCAGTGACGACTCGTTCACGTCGGCCATGATCATGTGGAAGCCGTAGTCGATGGCGCACTTGGCGTCGGCCTTGGCGTGCCAGGCGTCGAGGCCCTCGCGGAGGCTGCGGCCCGGGGACTGGATGGCGAAGTCGATGATGGTGGTGGTGCCGCCCCAGGCCGCCGCGCGGGTGCCGGACTCGAAGTCGTCGGCGGCGAAGGTGCCGCCGAAGGGCATTTCCATGTGGGTGTGGGCGTCCACGCCGCCCGGGATGACGTACTTGCCCGTCGCGTCGATGACGCGGTCCGCCGTCCACTGCTGGGTGCCGGGGGCCGCGAGTGCGGCGATGCGGCCGCCTTCGATCAGTACGTCGGCGTGGATCTCTTCGGCGGCCGTGACGACGAGACCGCCGGTGATCAGAGTGCGTGACATTGCTTGCGCCTCCCTAGGGCGTGTCTTTCGGATCAGGTCGACCAGGGGTGCCTCGCCCGTTCGGGGTGGCCGAGCGGGGCTGGGTGCGTGCAGATGCAAGGCGGAGGATTGAGGCGACGCGGAGCGTCGTCGATTGACGACAACGCCGCAGATGTGCGTGACCGGCCCCGCGACCCCGGCCTGAGCCGAATGACACGCCCTAGGCCTCGTGCAGGGCTCGTTCGAGGATGGCGGCGCCTTCCTCGGCCTCCGCCACCGTCAGGGTCAGCGGGGGTGCAATGCGCAGCACGCTGGTGTTGTGGCCGCCGCCCTTGCCGAGGAGCAGGCCGCCTTCGCGGGCTGCTTCCAGTACGGTGCCGGCCGCCTCGGGCCAGGCCTGGTCGGTGCCGGGGCGGACGATCTCGATGCCCGCCATCAGGCCCCGGCCGCGTACTTCCCGAACGCACGGGACGCTCGCGCCGATCGCCCTGAGGCGTTCCAGGAGGAGGCCGCCGACGCGGCGGGCGTTGCCCTGGAGGTCGTGTTCGAGGACGTACGTGAGGTTGGCGAGGCCGGCCGCCATGGTGACCGGGGAGCCGCCGAAGGTGGAGATGGAGCCGGAGTCGATGCAGTTCATGACCTCGGCGCGGGCGACGACGCCGCCGATCGACATGCCGTTGCCGATGCCCTTGGCGAAGGTGAGGATGTCCGGCGGGCCGTTCTCGGCGTGGGCCTGCCAGCCCCAGAAGTGGTCGCCGGTGCGGCCCCAGCCGGTCTGCACCTCGTCGGCGATCCAGAGGATGCCGTGCCGGGAGAGGACCTCGCGGAAGGCCGCGTACAGACCGTCGGGCGGGGAGGTGAAGCCGCCGACGCCCTGGACGGGTTCGGCGATGAGGGCGGCGACCTGGCCGCGCGTCTGGCCGAGCACGTCTTCGAGGTCGGCGACACAGGCCTCGGTGAACTGGGCGTCGGAGAGCTGGGCGAAGGGGCCCCGGTGGCGGACGCCGCCGTGCACGTAGAGGGTCTGGAGCGGGGAGAGGCTGGTCGGGGACCAGTTGCGGTTGCCGGTGAGGGCGACGGTGGAGAAGGAGCGGCCGTGGTAGCTGTTGCGCATCGCCAGGACCTGGTTGGAGCGGCGGTACGAGGTGGCCAGCATGAGGGCGGTGTCGTTGGCCTCGGTGCCCGAGGTGGTGAAGAAGACGCGGGCGTCCGGGATCCCGGAGAGGCGCGCGACGCGCTCCGCGAGCTCGATCATCGGGCGGTTGAGGTAGAGGGTCGAGGAGTGGATCAGCCGGCCGGCCTGCTCGGCGACGGCCTTGGTGACCTCGGGGAGGGCGTGGGCGGTCATGGTGGTGAGGATGCCGCCGAAGAAGTCGAGGTACTTGTTGCCGTCGGCGTCCCAGACGTGGCGGCCCTCGCCGTGGGTGAGTTCGAGGGGGCTGCGGTAGTACGTGGCGAGCCACTCGGGCAGGACCGCCTGGTGGCGGGAGTACAGGCTGTGGGCGGCAGGCACGGTGGTCACGGCTGAACCAGTCCTTCGTACGCGTCGGGGCGGCGGTCGCGGTAGAACGCCCACTGGTGGCGGACTTCCTCGATGAGATCGAGGTCGAGGTCCCTGACGAGGAGTTCCTCGGCCTTGTCGCTCGCGGTCTCCCCGACGAACTGGCCGCGCGGGTCGACGAAGTAGCTGGTGCCGTAGAAGTCGTTGTCGCCGTACTCCTCCTGGCCGACCCGGTTGATGGCGGCGACGTAGTACTCGTTGGCGACCGCGGCGGCGGGCTGCTCCAGCTGCCACAGGTGGGCGGAGAGGCCGCGCGAGGTGGCGGAGGGGTTGTAGACGATCTGGGCGCCGCCGAGGCCCAACTGCCGCCAGCCTTCCGGGAAGTGGCGGTCGTAGCAGATGTAGACGCCGACCTTGCCGACGGCGGTGTCGAAGACCGGCCAGCCCGCGTTGCCGGGTTTGAAGTAGTACTTCTCCCAGAAGCCCTTGACCTGGGGGATGTGGTGCTTGCGGTACTTGCCGAGGTAGCTGCCGTCGGAGTCGATGACGGCGGCGGTGTTGTAGTAGAAGCCGGAGCTCTCGCGCTCGAAGACCGGGACGACGATCACCATGCCGGTCTCGCGGGCGAGCTCCCGCATCCGTACGGTGGTCGGGCCCTCGGGGACCGCCTCGGCCCAGCGGTAGTGCTCGGGTTCCTGCACCTGGCAGAAGTAGGGGGCGTTGAACACCTCCTGGAAGCCGATGATCCGCGCCCCCTGCCGGGCGGCCTCCCGGGCGTGCTCCTCATGCTTGGCGATCATGGATTCGGTGTCGCCTGTCCAGGTGGCCTGGACCAGGGCGGCGCGTACGACATTGGCCATGACTCGTCTCCGTTCGACCGAACGACGTTCCGTTCCCGCATTGCCCACTTGCCCACGACTTCCGACGGGACGTCAGAGACCCTCTACGCCCGTAGAGTTGGGACGTGGATGCTTGAACGTAAGCCGCCGGGAGGAGCGGGGCAAGACCATCACCGCGAACCCGCGGGAGTCGATCTTGTTTCGCACCCGCAGGGGTGAAGGAGCGGGGCCCGCCGATCGATCGTCAGGCCGAGAGGTCGATCCTGATCGCGGCGTGCGGGCGCTGTCCGCGGCGGACCAGGGTGGCCGGCAGGTCGGTGAGCCAGAACTGCCAGGTGTACTTGCGGGAGATCAGCTTGCGCACCTTCCGCAGCCCGTCCTCGTCGAGCAGGGTGGCCTTGCCCTCGACGGTGGGCCCACCGGACTTGATCCGGCCGCGCACGTCGCAGGGGGCGACGGTGACGCGTCCGTCGCGGCGGAGCCGCTTGACCTTCCAGGAATCGGATCTGGTCCACACGTAGAGCGCCTCGTCGTCACCGGCGATCCACACGGGTGTGGCGACGGGGCTGCCGTCCTTGCGGAAGGTGGTGAGGCTGACGTAGCGGGTACGGGCGAAGGCGGCACGCGCGGCACGGATGTTCATGGCACGACACTACGCGCGCGGGGGCTCGCGGACGGGGCGCGCGCCGATGTTCCGGAGGGGTGCGACCAGGACTGGATCGGGACGCTTGCCGGACTCAGGCGAGTACCGGGGTCGGGTGAGCACCGGGGTCAGGTGAGTACCAGCTCGCAGCGCACGATGAGGTCGTCGAGCGAGAGGCCGAGCGTGCCGGCGAGGGCCGCGACCGTGAAGAAGGCGGGCGTCGGCGCGCGGCCCGTCTCGATCTTGCGCAGAGTCTCGGCGGACAGACCGGCACAGGCGGCCACGTCGCCCATCGTGCGGCCGGAGAGGGTGCGGGTTTCACGGAGCAGCCGACCGAGGCGTTCGCCGCGTTCGCGCTCTTCGGGGGTGAGGGGGGTGCGGACCATGCCGTTATTCTAATACCTTCTCGACCGGTATAATAATTGGCATGATCGAGATCAAGACGGATGCGTCCGTGGATGCCATGCGCGAGGCCGGCCGAGTCGTGGCCAGGGCTCTTGCGGCGGTGGAGCAGGCGGCGGCGGTGGGCGTGACGCTGCTGGAGCTGGACGAGGTGGCCCGTGAGGTGCTGCGGGACGCGGGAGCGACCTCCCCCTTCCTGGGCTACCGCCCGAACTGGGCGCCGGTGCCGTTCCCGGGGGTGATCTGCGCGTCCGTGAACCACGCGATCGTGCACGGGATCCCTACGGACTACCGACTGAGGGACGGCGACCTGGTGAGCATCGACTGCGGTGCGACGCTGGACGGCTGGGTGGGCGACTCGGCGGTCAGCTTCACGGTGGGGCGGGCACGCAAGGAGGACCTTCGGCTGATCGCGACGGCGAGGGCGGCACTCGACGCCGGAATCGCGGCGGCGGTCGTCGGCAACCGCGTCGGCGACATCGCCCACGCGGTCGGCACGGTGTGCCGGACTGCGGGCTACGGAATCCCCGACGGCTTCGGCGGCCACGGCGTGGGCCGCACCATGCACGAGGGCCCCGACATCCCGAACGAGGGCCGCCCGGGCCGGGGCGTGAAGCTGCGCCGGGGAATGGTGATCGCCATCGAACCGATGCTGATCGCGGGCAGCGGCGACGAGTGGGGGCATTCGCCGGACGGCTGGACGATGGTGACGTCGGACGGGAGCAGGGCGGCGCATGTGGAGCATACGGTGGCGGTGGGGGTGGACGGGCCGAGGATACTGACGGCCCTCTGAGGGACGGGCCCTCACACCCCTCAATCTGCGGCTGCCACCGAACGACGCCGGGGGCGGAACGCGCTCACCCGACCTACTGAGCGGCGTCGCGCCTGCGGCGGGCGATGCCCCACCCCTTCCCGCTGCGCTCGATTTGCGACTGCCGCCGCGCGGCGCCCGAAACGTTCAGCGGCGTCGCGCCTGCGGCGGGCGAGTGCCCCACCCCACCCCTTCCCGCTGCGCTCAATAGGCGGCTGCCGCCGCGTGGCGCTCCAAGCGTTCAGCGGCGTCGCGCCTGCGGCGGGCCAGTGCCCCACCCCACCCCTTCCCGCTGCGCTCAATAGGCGGCTGCCGCCGCGTGGCGCTCCAAGCGTTCAGCGGCGTCGCGCCTGCGGCGGGCCAGTGCCCCCCCCGCCCCTTCCCTAAACCGCTCCGCGGGGCCAGGGGTTCGGATGTGCGGGCCGGTGGTGGTTGCTCGCGCAGTTCCCCGCGCCCCTAACTACGAGTACTCAGGGGCGCGGGGAACTGCGCGGCCAGCCACGCATACACCCACACCTCGACCACCGGCCGTGGCCGGGCCCGCCACCTCTCCTCGCCCACCCCGAGCGCACCCACCCGGGGCCCGGGGCGCAGCCCCGGCAGCCCTCCCTCACCCACCCGCACCGCCGGGGTCTGGGGCAGCGCCCCAGTTTCGGGAAGGGGCGGGGAGGGGAAAGGCCCCGCGCAGCGGACCCCACCCCTCCCCCTCCTACTGCTCTCCCACCGGCCGCACCACCATCGCCGACCCCCCACCCCTCCGAACCTTCTCCGCCGCCGCCAGCCACCGACCGTCCGCCAGCCTCTGCACCCCCGTCGCCGCCCCGATCTCCGGGTTCAGCTTGAACACATGGCCGAGCGCCTCCAGCTCACCCCGTACCGCGCTGTCCCACAGCCCCGGCTCCAGCTCCGTCGTCGCCGCGTTCCGCTGACTCGCCCTCGGGGCCGCGAACGCCTCGACCAGTGGCAGACCCCGGTCGACGTGGCCGATCAGGCTCTGCAGGACCGTCGTGATGATCGTCGCCCCGCCCGGCGAGCCGAGCGCGAGCACCGGCTTGTCGTGGCGGTCCAGGACGATGGTCGGTGAGATCGACGACCTCGGGCGCTTCCCCGGTCCGGGCAGGTTCGGGTCGTGCACCGCCGGGTTCGCCGGGGCGAAGGAGAAGTCGGTCAGCTCGTTGTTGAGCAGGAAGCCCCGGCCCGGCACCGTGATCCCGCTGCCGCCCGTCGACTCGATGGTCAGGGTGTACGAGACGACGTTGCCCCACTTGTCCGCCGCCGTGAGGTGCGTCGTGTTCTCACCCTCGTACGTCGTCGGCGCCACCGTCCCCGAACTGCCGCACGTCCGCGACGGGTTCCGCGGATCGCCCGGCGGCAGCGGGCTCACCAGTACCGCGTCGTCCTTGATCAGGCACTCGCGTGAGTCCGCGTACCGCTGCGAGAGCAGTTCCTTCGTCGGTACGTTCTCGAAGGCCGGGTCGCCGACCCAGCGCCCCCGGTCCGCGAAGGCGATCCGGCTCGCCTCGATGTAGCGGTGCAGGAACTGCTTCTGCGACGCCTTCGAAAGGTCCGTCCGCTCAAGGATGTTGAGCGCTTCGCCGACACTGGTGCCGCCCGAGGTGGACGGCGCCATGCCGTACACGCCGAGCCCCCGGTAGTTCACCTTCGTCGGGGCCGGGCGTTCGACCTCGTAGCGCCGCAGGTCCTTCTCGGTGAGGTCACCGGCGCGCACCTTGCGGGTGGCCTTCGGGTCGACCGGGGGCTTGTTCACCGTACGGACGATGTCGCGCGCGAGCTCGCCCTTGTAGAGCGCGCCGACGCCCTCGCGGCCCAGCTTCTCGTAGGTGCGCGCCAGCTCCGGGTTCTTGAACGTCGAGCCCACGACCGGGAGTTGACCACCGGGGAGGAAGAGCTTGGACGAGGCGGGGAAGTCGCGGAAGCGGGCCTCGTTGCCCTGTGTCTGGCTACGGAAGGTGGCGTCGACCGTGAATCCGTCGCGGGCCAGCCGCTCGGCCGGTTTCAGCAGGCTGCGGAGCGACTTGGTGCCCCAGCTGTCCAGCGCCGCTTGCCAGGTCGCGGGGGTGCCGGGGGTGCCGACGCCCCGGCCGCTGGTCATGGCCTCGTCGAAGGGGATCGGCTTGCCGTTCTCCAGGAAGAGGTTCTTGTCGGCGCTGCGCGGGGCGGTCTCGCGGCCGTCGATGGTGCGCACCTTGCGGGACCTGGCGTCGTAGTGGACGAAGTAGCCGCCTCCGCCGATGCCCGCCGAATACGGCTCCGTCACGCCGAGGGCGGCGGCCGTGGCCACCGCCGCGTCGACCGCGTTGCCGCCGTTGCGCAGCACCTCGATGCCGGCCGCCGAGGCGTCGGCGTCCACGCTGGCGACCGCGCCGCCGTAGCCGACGGCCACCGGCACCTTCGTCGGCGGAGTAGCCGAGGCCGCCGTTGGGGCGGCGGGCACCGTGGCGCCCGGTGGTGCGGCTGCCCCCACCGTGACGACCGCGGCGGTCGCGGCCAGCAGAGACAGTGCCCGTACGGCGGGCCGGGTGGGTCGACGCATGCGTGCCTCCAGGCGAACGGCGTCCGCGCAGCGTAGCTCCGGCGCCGGGCCCCCGCCAGGTGCCCCGGCGCGCGTCTCGCCCTGTGACGGGAACCGCAATCCGCACGACACACAACCCCCGTAGTCACACCCGTACCAACTCCCGCACCAACACCCTCACCAACACGCCACTTCCGTACGAACGACACATCACCGGCCATCACCGACCCGCCCGCGCCCCGCCCACCCCACAGACCTGTCATGCCCGCTACCATGCGCGCCCATGAACGACGACCTCCGCACCCTCGTCCTGGGCCTGCTGGCCGGCGGCCTCGGCGCCGCGCTCGGCTGGCTCGTCCGCAGCTACTTCCTGCGCCGCAGACTCCGGCGCAAGCAGGAGTTCCTCGGGCTGCCCAACAACTCCGAATGCCTGCTGGTCGTCAACCGTGACGCGGGCACCGACGGCGCCCTCCATCGCTCCGACGTCTTCGCGCTCCTCGAACTGTCCTCCCTGATCAAGGACTGTGGCGCGCACTCCCAGATCCTTTCGCACGACATAGCCCAGCAGGGCTTCGGCGAGCGTACGGAGTTCTGCGTCGGCGGGCCCTCGTCGAACCGCCGCATCACCGCCCACCTGGCGAGTCTGCTTCCCGGCGTACGGATCAACGTGGACGTCGAGCCCTCGCCGGACCGGGGCGCGTTCCAGATCGGCACCGAGCGCTACCGGCTGGAGCACGGCATCGCCGAGTACGTGCTGCTCGCCCGGCTCAGTGTCGGTGACGGCGCCCGGCCCGTGTTCCTCTTCTGTGGGCAGCGCGCCATCACCCACCAGGCGGCCACCCGTTACCTGGCCCGCAACTTCGAGAAGCTGGCGCGCAAGCACGGCGACCGTTCGTTCTGTCTGCTGCTGAAGGTGGCCAACTCCCAGGCGTACGGGCCCGATGTGGTGGAGCTGGTCACCGATGTGACGCGGGCGGCGCAGACACCGCTGCCCGCGCCGCCGCGCAATTCGCACCGCGCAGTCGGTTAACCCACGTACAGCTCAAGGGACTTGATTCCGTTGATGAAGTGCGAGACCAGTCGGCGGGGCGGGGCCGCGAGCCGGTAGGGCGGCAGGATCCGCAGCGCTTCCTCGTGCAGGACGCGCAGTTGCAGCCGGGCGAAGTGGGCGCCGAGGCAGACGTGCGGGCCGTGGCCGAAGGACACGTGCGGGTTGGGGTCGCGGGCGAGGTCGAGGCGGTGCGGGTCGGCGAAGACGCGCTCGTCGTGGTTGGCGGAGGCATGGAACACCACGATCTTGTCGCCCGCGCGCAGTCGCTGTCCGGCCAGTTCGGTGTCCTCGACGACGGTGCGCCGGAAGCTGAGAACCGGCGGATGGCGCCGCAGCAGTTCCTCGATCGCCGTTTCCAACCTGGCACCTGGCAGTGCCTGTTGGGCCTGTACGTCCTCGGCCAGCGCGAGGAATCCGCCCGGCGCCGCACTGCGCACCGTGTCGTTCCCCGCGACGGTGAGCAGGAAGAAGAACATCTCCAGCTCGGGCCCGCTGAGCCTGGTCCCGTCCCCCGCCGCGTGCGCGAGCGCCGTCATGATGTCGTCACTCGGGAAGCGTCGCTTGTAGTCCGCCAACTCGCGTGCGTACGCGAACATCTCCCCCAGCATCGCGGGCGACCTCGGATTCACCGGCCGCCCGTCCGGGCCGCGCACCACCTTGTCCTGCTCGTCCGGGTCCTGGTACGCGATGACGCGCTCGGTCCACTCCAGGAGCAGCCCGCGGTCTCCGGGCGGCACTCCCAGCAGGTCGGCGAGGTTGAGCAGGGCGTAGTCGTCGGTGACGGCGGCCACCAGGTCGAGGACCCCGTCGCCGCCCTCCTTGGCATCGCGCACCGCCGCTTCGAGGAGCCCCCGGGCGCGCGTCCTGATCCGTGACTCGAAGCGATCGGTGCGGCCTGGAGTGAAGGCCCGGCTGACGAGACGGCGCAACTTGCCGTGCTGCGGCGGGTCCTGATTGAGCATCATGCGCCGGATGAAGGGGAGGTCGTCCGGGTCGGGGTCCCGGATCTGGGTGGCGCCGATACGGGAGGAGAAGGCGCGGGCGTCCTTCAGGACGCGTACGACGTCGGCATGCCGGGTGACCGCCCAGAAGCCGGGCCCGGCGGGCCAGCCCAGCACCTCGTACTCCTCCTGCCAGGAGACCGGGTGGGTGTCGCGCAGTTGCCGGTACGCGGCGTGCGGAACGCCCTGCGCGTACAGCCTCGGATCGAAGACGTCGGGGATCAGCACCTCGGTCTCCGCCCCACTGCTCACGCCGCTTCCTCCTTCCGCAGGAAGTCCTCGACCGTCCGGATGAGTTCGAGGGGAGTCTCGTCCATGGCGTTGTGGCCCGCCGAGGCCAGCTCGGTCAACTCGCCCCGGGGGTACCACTGCATCCAGGTCTGCCGCATGACGGCGGCGGTCAGCGACGGGTCGAGGGCCCCGACGACGGCGAGTGCGGGCCGGTCGAAGCCCGCCACCTCCGCGTGGAAGTCCTGCCCGGCCCAGGAGTCGAGCCAGGCACGGAAGGCCTTCGGGTCGCTGCGGTCGAGGGACTGGCGCACCATCCGGTCCAGCCATGCCCGGGGCCGTACGCCGCCGGTGGTGTTGTCGATGATGGCCTGCCGGTTGGCCGGGGAATCGGCCGCTCCGGAGAACAATTCCCATGCGTCGGGCGGGAGTTGCAGCCCACTTGCCGGTACGGGTGACACGCCGACCAGTCGCCGCACCCGCTCGGGCGCCCGCGCGACCACCCGCTGGACGACGCAGCCGCCCATGGAGTGCCCGAGCAGCGAGAAGGTGTCCCAGCCGAGGTGGTCGGCGAGTGCCAGCACGTCGGCGGCGCCCTCCGAGGTGGTGAACTCGCCCGCCGCTTCACGCGCTTCGCCGTAGCCGCGCAGATCGACGAAGGCGTACTGGAAGGCGTCGTGGTCGAGGTCGGGCAGTATCCCGGCCCAGGCGGCGCGGTCGGCGAGCCAGCCGTGCACGGCGATGACGCCGTGCGGGCCGTGCCCGACGAGGGAGTGGGGCAGGACGAAGGGGGCCACGGGATCTCCGATCAGGCGGCGGGAGGGGCGTGTGGCATGGCGGGTATGCCGGGCGCACAGGTCCAACTTGGCCTCGGACTCCCCACGCAGGCAAGACCGCCGTCGGACTTCCAAGATGGCGGAATATCGCATTCCATTTGCATGAGGAGTTGCATATACCTGAGGAACCGGCCCATGCGTCGATGACTCCTAGATCGACATCTATGGCGTACAGCTCGGCGGGATGCTCGAATGGCAACCAAATCCGCCCGAATCATTTTGTTCTTGACGCTTGGATGACCTTGATTCTCCGCTGATGAACTCTCATGGTCGGCTTACCTGGATTGCACGGAGCTGGGACCATCGCAAGCATTGAGCCCTCTAGTGTGTGAGGAAGCCACGGGGCCCGAGGTGGCTCCGGGCCCCAGGGCCGGCTGCACCGGTCGACCGGAACAACAGGAGAAGTCCCATGTGTGAGTCAACTTGCCCGAACGACAATTCCCGTCGCCCGGCTCCTCGCGAAATCACCACCGCGGACTTCGCCCGCATACCGAATGAGCAGTGGAACCCTTACCTGCGCGTACTCCGGCACGGCGCCGGATCCAGTGCTCCTCCCCCTCGGGGAGGTGACACGGGCGACCGTCGCCGCCGCCGCTGACTTCCGCGGCCCGCCGGTGCCGATGAGGGCGGGGCGCCCCGCGCGCTCCCCGTCATCGGGCGACAACCCGCCATCGCCCGTACGTGGTCTGTCCCTCCTCGAAACCCCTCTCTAACATGAGCAGTTCCTGCGGCCACACCTCATCCGGCCGAGGTTCCTGGGGGAGCTCATGAGTCAGGCGAAGAAGTCCGCCGCGCACGCGATCGACATCGAATCGCCGAGCGTGGCCCGCATGTACGACTGGCTGCTCGACGGCATCGAGAACTACGAGTCCGACCGCAAGGCCTGCGCCCAGCTCCTGGAGATCGCGCCGAGCACCAAGACCCTGGCGCAGAACAACCGGAGTTTCCTCCGCCGGGTGGTCCGCATCCTCGCCAAGGATCACGGCATCCGGCAGTTCATCGACCACGGGTCCGGCCTTCCCACCCAGGACAACGTGCACCAGATCGCCCAGCGCGTCGATCCCCGGTCCCGCGTCGTCTACATCGACAACGACCCCATCGTCCTCGCCCACGGCCGGACCACCCTTGAGGAGAACGCCGAGACCGCCGTGATCAAGGCGGACATGCGGGACACCGACGAGATCTTCGAGCACGAGGACTTCAAGCGGCTCATCGACCTCGATCAGCCGGTGGCCGCGCTCTTCGTCTCCGTACTGCACTGCATCCCCGATGCGGACGCCCAGGAGCTCGTCGACAACGTACGTTCCCGGCTCAAGCCCGGTGACTTCATGGTCATCTGCCAGCTGGTCAGCGACGACGTACGGGTACGGGACGGGGTGACCGAGCTGATGCGGGTCAGCACCCACGGCAACTGGGGGCGGGTGCGCGAGAAGCACGAGGTCCGGGCGTACTACGAGGGGCTGGAGATCCAGGAGCCGGGCCTGGAGGATGTCACCCTCTGGCGCCCCGACGGGCCGCTTCCCGCGTCGCTGGGCGACGAGGAGTGGGTCGAATGGGGCGGCATGGGAAAGGTCCTCTGACCATTCCCGCACCCGAGGCCGACAGGACTAGTCGCTGTCGGCCTTTTCCCTCATGTCCTCCGCCGCTTCCTCCAGCATCGCATTGCTCTGCTTCCACGATTCGGCGACGTAACTGAGTTCGTTGAGCACGCGCCGATATCCCTCGACCTGCTGCGGCTTGCTCAAGTACATTGCGCTGTCTATCAGTTCGACGTACACCAATTCCGAGGGTCCGCCGTCGAGGAATCGCAGATGGGTGATCGGAAAGCTGGGTGCGACACTCGCTCCGCGCGCGAAGCTGACGATCCTCACATTGATTCCCGTTCCGTGCACTGCCCGTAACAGATGACGCAATTGCCCGTGCATGACCGAATGACCACCGATGGGTCTTCTCAGTACGCTTTCGTCGAGAAGCGCCACCATGGTCGGAGCGTGCCGGCCCAACAGGACCTTCTGCCGCTCGATGCGCAATTCGACCCGCCGCTCGATTTCCCGGGTAAGCGCCCCGGGCATGGCCGCCGTCACCACCGCCCGCGCATAGTCCGGAGTTTGGAGCAGCCCCGGCACCACGTGGTTCTCGTAGGTGTAGATGTGTGACGCGGAACCCTCCAGGCCGATCAGCCTGCGCAAGTAGCCGGGGGTCACGTCCGCGTACTGGTTCCACCAGGAGCTCTCCTGGGTCTGCCGCAACAGGCTCTCGATCTCCTGCTTCTGGTCGGGCGGGAGCCGGTAGAAGTCGATCAGGTCCAGTACGTCGCGCTCCTTGGGCGGGCTCTCGCCCCGCTCCAGGCGGCTGACCTTGGAGACCGATCCCCGGATCACGGGCGCCACGTCCTTGAGCGCGTAACCCCTTTCCCTGCGCAGCTGGCGCAGGTGCTCGCCCAGTACCCGTGCGGCGGCCCCCGGCCTGCTCCACAATGAGCTGTCCCGCACCGCCGGGGGGCCTGCCGTCGTCGAAAGCGGATCTTCCCCGAAACGATCGGCGGACATGCACACTCCCGGGAAAGGTGACAGGTCTGATCAGCTTCCCAGAATTACGAGCGCATGTCCGCCTCGGCAACCTACGCCGTCGTCCGTATCAGTCGGCGAGGTGGTCGAACTCCCCCGCCTTCATGCCGCCGATGAGCGCGGCGATCTCCGCACGGGTGTAGACGAGCGCCGGCCCGTCCGGAAAGCGGGAGTTGCGCACCGCCACACCGCCCTCGGTGAGGGAGGCGAACTCCACGCAGTTCCCTTGCCCACTGCTCGCGCTGCTCTTGACCCACTCGACGTCCGTGATCGCACTCGCCGTCACACCATTGCTGATCCGCATACCGCACCTCTTCCGGCTCTTCGGTCAACTGGTCACCGCCGCCCGTGGGATCCCATATGCAATTGCATGGGCGACCGGGTGCGAGGAGCCTAGCCCCGCGCCCCCTCGGGAAGGAGTCCCCCGAAAGAGCGTGTTTACAAGGGATTTGACAGCCCGGTACGCAGACCCGTGCGAGGAATCGTCACCTCAGTCGCTGCTCAGCCACTGCTCCGTCACCGCTCAGCCACGGCAGACCTCACCGCCGCTGGTCCACCACCTGCAGACCCTCGGGCGCGTACTCCCGCACCAGCGCGAGCACGTCCTCCGGCACCAGCTCGAAGACCTGGCGTTCGAAGCACAGGCCCTCCTTGACCTGCATGGCGCTACCCGTCATCAGGGAGAGGCGGCGGTACGCGGCCCTCGGCCGGCAGATGTACGGCAGCGAGCCCTCGGACTCGCGCGCCTCGACGATCACGAACTGGGCGCCCCGTACGCCCACCGCCCGTACCGACACCAAGTCGTCCCAGGGCGTCGTGCGTTCGGGGTAGAGCGGCAGCCGCACCGACAGGCCGCGCGGACCGGCGGCGATGCTCAGCGGGCGGACCGCGTAGCCCACGTACGTCACGGCGACGAAGAGGAGCAGCAGGCCCAGTGCGGACATCAGGGTGGCGGAGAGCGTCGAGTTCGGGCCGTCGATGAGGGCCGCGATGGTGTAGCCCCAGATCACGGTGACCACTACCGCGGCGATCGGCAGTGCCACGAGCACCCGTCTCAGCGGCAGCTCGATGCGGGTGCCCGCGGTGCCCGCCACGTCCTGGGGACGAGGGCCCTGCGGGTCGTCTTCATGCGTCATGGTGAGAGCTTCGGTGCTGGGCGGCGCGAGCACCAGTACCGGACGGTAATCGGAGCGGTGTGGTTCCGGGACGGGGCCGTGGCGGGGCCGGGTCGGTGCCGGGACAGGGACGCGTCGGTGCCGGAACAGGGGCAAGTCGGTGCCGAGCCGGCGCCGGAACAGGGCCGGGTCGGTGCCGGGACACGGACGGGCCGGCGCCGGAACAGGGACGGACGGAGCCCGCGCCCGGGTCATCACCGGCGCCTGGACCTGCGGCTCAGCCCGCCACCGCCTTCTCCGGCATCCTCGCCGCCAGCTTGCCCCGGTAGTGGTCGACGACCACTGCGATCATGATGACGGCGCCGGTGATCATCTGCCGCTGGAAGTCGGAGACGCCCAGCAGCAGGAGCCCGTTGGTGAGGACGCCGAGCAGACAGGCGCCGAGCAGGGTGCCGATCATCGAGCCCTTGCCGCCGGAGAGCGAGGCGCCGCCGATGACCACGGCCGCGATGGCGGACAGCTCGTATCCGCTGCCGACGATCGGGCTGGCGATGTTCAGCCGCGCCATGTAGGTGACGGCCGCGATGCCGACCGCGAATCCGGCGATCACGAACACGGCGACCTTCACGATGCTCGTACGGTGTCCGGAGAGCCGCACCGCCTCCTCGTTGGAGCCGATCGCGAAGACGAGCCGGCCGAACACGGTGCGGGTGAGCACGAAGTGGCCGATCACCACCATGATCAGGGCGATCCAGAAGAGCGAGGGGATGCCCAGGAGGGTGGAGGTGCCGAAGTGGCTGAAGCCGGGCGGGAAGTCGTAGCGCGTCTGCGCACCCGTGTACTCCAGGGCGGCGCCGCGCGCCACGTTCAGCATTCCGAGGGTGACGATGAAGGACGGCACGCGCCACTTCTCCGACACGAAGCCGTTGACGAACCCGCAGGCCATGCCGACGAGGGCGGCGACCAGGACGGCGAGCAGCACCGCGACCGGGGTGGCGAGGCCGCCGGAGGTGAGGATCTCGCCGGAGACGACCGCCGAGAGCGCCATCACCGAGCCGACCGAGAGGTCGATGCCGCCGACCAGGATCACGAAGGTCATGCCCACCGCGAGCATGGTGTTGAGGGTGATCTCGGTGGCGATGTTGGTGAGGTTCTCGGAGGTCGCGAACTTGGGTGCGGTCAGCGTGAAGATCAGGACCAGGGCCAGCAGGGCGATGCCGATGCCCGCCTCGCCCATCACCTGCCGGGTGAGTGAGCGTGCGGTGCGGCGGGGCGCGGACGGGGCCTCGGCGGCGGGACCCGCGGTGGGCGTCGGTGTGGTCATGAGGTGGAATCACCGTTCTCTGTGACGGGTGCGTCGGCGATGGGGGCCGCATCAGCGCGGGGGGCCGCATCGGTGACGCCTGCTCCTTCGGCGACGTACCCCGAGTAGGCCAGGGCGAGGATGTGCGAGCTGTCGAAGTCGGCGCGGGCGACCTCACCGGCGATCCGGCCGCGCGAGAAGACCAGGATCCGGTCGCAGATGCCCATGAGTTCGGGCAGGTCGGAGGAGACGACGAGGAGCGCCTTGCCGTCGCCCGCGAGGTCGGTCAGCTGCTGGTGGATCTCGTAGCGGGCGCCGACGTCGATGCCCCGGGTGGGTTCGTCGACGACCAGCACGTCCGTACCGGCCAGCAGCCAGCGGCCGAGCACCACCTTCTGCTGGTTGCCGCCGGAGAGGGTGCGAACGGCGGTGCGGATACCGGGAGTTCGCACTCCGAGGCCCTTGACCGCCTCGTGGGCGTACCTGTCCTCCTCGGCGCGCCTGAGCAGTCCGCCGCGCGAGATCCTGTGGGTCGCGGCGAGGGTGATGTTCGCGGCGACGGGCATGTCGAGGACCAGCCCCTGGCCCTTGCGGTCCTCGGTGAGCAGGCTGATGCCGTGCCGCACCGCGTCCTTGGGAGTGCGGATGCGGACCGGCTCCCCCTTGACGTACACCTGCCCGCCGTCGTGGTGGTCGGCGCCGAAGAGCGCGCGGACGGTCTCGGTGCGCCCCGAGCCGACCAGCCCCGCGACGCCGACCACCTCACCCGCGTGCAGGGCGAAGGAGACCGGGCTGCCGCCGCGCGGGTGGAGCCGCTCGGCGCGGAGCAGTTCGGTGCCCGGGGGCCGGGCCACGTACGGCAGGTACTCCTGGGAGAGGTCCCGGCCCACCATCAGGCGGATCACTTCGGCGGTGTCGGTGTCGGCGAGGTCCTTGGTGACGACGTGCCCGCCGTTGCGGAAGACCGTCATCCGGTCGCCGATCTCGAACACCTCCTCCAGGTGGTGCGAGATGTAGAGGATGGCGGTGCCGCGCGCGGTGAGCCCGCGCATCACCCCGAAGAGCCGCTCGGTCTCGCGGGCGGTGAGGGTGGCGGTCGGTTCGTCCATCACCAGGACCCGGCAGTCCTGCCACAACGTCCGCGCGATTTCGAGGAGTTGCATCTGTGCGATGCCGAGCCGCTCGACCTTCGTACCCGGGGAGACGTCGAGCCCGACGGCGTCGAGCAGTTCGGTTGCCCGCCGGTTGAGGGTGCGGCGGTCGACCAGGCCGAAGCGGCGCGGCAGGTGCTGGAAGAAGAGGTTCTCGGCGACGGTGAGGTTGGGCAGCAGGTTGAGTTCCTGGTGGACGACCTGGACACCGGCGCGCATCGCGGCCGCCGCGTCCTTGGGCGCGTACGGCTGCCCGTCGAGCCTCATCCCGCCCGCGTCCGGCGGCTGGATGCCGGCCAGGATGCGCACGAGGGTGGACTTGCCGGCCCCGTTCTCGCCGAGCAGTGCGTGCACCTCGCCCGGGCGCAGCTGGAGCTGTACGGAGTCCAGTGCCTTGACGCCGGGGAAGGCCTTGGTGATCCCGGCGGCCTCCAGGACGTAGGAGCCTTCGGGAACGGCAGGCCCGTCGTGCCCACCGGTGCGCGTGGTGTTCAGGTCGTCCATGCTCATCGGCCCCGTCAGCCCGCGTCCGCCGCGGTGACGACCTTGACGTCGGTCTTCACCCAGGCCTCGGACTTCTCGCCCTTCACGGCCTTGAGCGCCACGTCGATGCCGTCGGCGGCCTGCTTGGCGGCGTACTGGTCGACGGTCGCGACGACCTGGCCGTCCTTGAGGTAGGGCTTGACGGCCTCGATGTTGTCGAAGGAGGCGACGGGGATCTTCCCCTTCTTCCCGGCGGCGCCGATCGCCTTGACCGCGCCCAGCGTCATCGAGTCGTTGGAGGACAGGACGCCCTGGATGTCGGGGTGCGCGGTGAGCATGTTGGACAGGACGGTGTACGCCTCGTCGGTCTCCCAGTGCGCGGTCTTGGACTGGACGACGGTCAGCCCGCCGGCGGTGGCGGCCTTCTGGAAGCCCTCCTTGCGCTGGGTGGCGTTGGCCGCGCCCGGGTTGCCCTCCAGGATGACGACCTTGCCGCCCTTGCCGAGCTTCTTGGCGAGGACCTCGCCGGAGAGCCGGGCGCCCTCGGCGTTGTCGGGGCCGACGAACGGCACCTCCAGGCCCGCCGACTTCAGTGCGCCGTCGTCCAGCTTGACGTCGATGTTGACCAGCTTGATGCCCGCCTTGGCGGCCCGGCCGAGCGGGGCGACCAGCGCGCGGGAGTCGGCGGGGGCCAGTACCAGGGCGTCGGCCTGCTCGGTGATGCAGCGGTTGATGGCGGCGACCTGGCCGTCGATGTCGGTCTCGTTCTGGATGCCGCTGGACTTCAGCTCCAGCGTGCCGAGCTTCTTGGCGTGCGCCTCGGCGCCCTTCTGCATCGTCTGGAAGAACTCGTTGCCGAGCGACTTCATCACCAGACAGACGGTGGGCTTGCCGTCCTTGGGCTTGGCGGAGTCCTTGGACCCCGAGCCGCCCTCCTGGCCGCAGCCGGTCAGGGCGGTGGCGAGGAGGAGGGCGGCGCCGGTCGCGGTGGCGCGGGCGAGTTGCTTGCGGTTCATCGTTGAACTGCCTTCCTGGAGGGGGCCTGAGACGTAGTCAGAATCTGCGTCAGAGTCAGAAAGGGACGCCCGCGCGCAGCACGACGTTCGCGTACGGCGTGGACTCCCCGGTCCGTACGATCGCGCGGGCCCGCCGGGTCAGCTTCTTGAGCCGTGCGTGCGGCACCCGGTCGAGTGCGGCACCCGCGAACTGCTGGTCGAAGGTCATCAGCAGGCCGGGGTCGGTGGCCTCGTGGGCGACGGTGGCGTGTTCCACCACGAGTTCGTCGAGGACCGCTTCGAGTACGGGCAGGAACGCGGGATCGCCGCGCCGCCACACCAGGTCGACGACCTCGACACCGGGCGGCACGGGCAGCCCGGGATCCGCGACGACCAGCAGATCGCCGTGGCCGAGGGAGGTGATGATCTCCAGCAGCCTGGGGTGCCAGAGTCCGTCGTTACGCATGGTCCACCTCGTTCGTCATGGGCCCGTTCGGGGTTACGTCGGTGAAGTCGGCGAGCAGCGCGTCCACTTCGGCGCCGGAGGGCAGCGAACTCTGCGCGCCGCGCCGGGTGGTGGCCAGCGCTCCGGCGGCACAGGCGCGGCGCACCGCGGCGGGCAGCGGCGTACCGGAGCCGAGGGAGAGGGCGAGCTGTGCGCAGAAGGCGTCGCCCGCCCCGACCGTGTCGACCGCCCGGACCTCGAATCCGCCCTCCGTACAGGCGACCTGGGGCCCGGCGGCCACCGCCCCGTCTGCTCCGAGGGTGATGACGACGGTGCCGGGGCCGAGGGCGCGGAGGGCTTCGGCGTGCCCGGCCCAGTCGTCGTGGGTACGGGTGAGCAGTCCGGCGGCCTCCGTCTCGTTGACCACCAACACGTCGACGGTGCGCAGGAGTTCAGCGAGCTCCGTCCCCGTCTCCGGGGGGAGCGGCGCCGCGTTGAGCACCGTCAGCGCACCGGCCGCACGGGCGGCCCGCGCCGCGGCGGTCACCGTGGGCAGGGGCACTTCGAGCTGGAGAAGGAGGGTGTCGGCGGGGCGGGCGACGGTGCCGCCGGTGAGGGTGTCAAGGGCGGGCACGTCGAGGTGGCGGTTGGCACCCGGGGAGAGGGTGATGGTGTTCTCGCCGTCCTGCTGGACGACGATGAGCGCCAATCCGCTCGCCACTCCCGGGAGTTGGGCCACTCCCCCGTCGTCCACGCCTTCGCTCGCGAGCTGCTCGCGCAGTTCGCCGCCCAGCGCGTCGTCGCCGAGGAGGCCGATCATGCGCACTTCGGCGCCGAGCCGGGCGGCGGCGACGGCCTGGTTGGCGCCCTTGCCGCCCGCCCCGCGCACGACGTCGGCCCCGGCGACGGTCTCGCCGGGCTGCGGCAGTCTGGGCACGGTGACCGAGAGGTCCATGTTGAGGCTGCCGACCACGACCAGGCGCTCGTTGCTCACTGGGTATCACCGTTCGTTTCCGTATCGGATTGCGGGTGTTCGCCGCCCGCCGGGTCCGGGCAGCCGCACGAGCCCCGGGCCAGCAGGGCCACCGGGAGGACGTCCCGGGTCGGCGGCAGGTCGGGGTCCTTCATCCGGTCCAGCAGCCGCCGTACGGCGGTGCGCCCCAGTTCGTCGTACGGCTGGCGCATGGTGGACAGGGCCGGACACGTGTAAGCCCCGGCCGCGATGCCGTCGAAGGAGACCAGGGCGAGGTCGTCCGGGACCCGGATGCCCAGCTCGGTGGCGGCCCGCAGCACTCCGGCCGCCTGCTCGTCGGAGGTGACGAACAGGGCGTCCACCGCGCGGTCCCGCGACAGCAGCGCGAGCCCGGAGCGGTAGCCGTCGAGCCGCCCGAAGGAACCGTGCAGCAGGGGTGCCGCATCGGGCACCGCCTCCCATCCGGTGCGGCCGCCGGAGCCGCTGCCGGCCCGCACACCGGCCTGCTCCAGCGCCGTGCGCCAGCCGACGACGCGGTCGACGGTGGGGTGGATGCCGAGCGGACCCGCGATGCAGCCGACCCGGCGGCGGCCGTGGGCGAGGAGGTGCTCGGTGGCGGTGCGGGCGCCGCGGGCGTTGTCGACCAGGACGTAGCTGGTGGCCACGCCGTCGAGTTCGCGGTCGAAGACCAGGCTCGGCACGCCGGAGCGGGCGAGTTCGGCCCGCCAGGGCAGGTCGCCCCGGGAGGGGATCAGGACCAGGCCGTCGACCTGCCGGTCCACGAAGGTGCGGATGTATCCGGCCTCGCGGTCGGGGTCGTCGACACTGTTGCCGACCAACAGGGTGTACCCGGCGGCCCAGGCGTGATCCTCCAGCGAGCGGGCCAGTTCGGCGAAGAAGGGGTTGGCCGCGTCGGGCACCACGAGCCCCAGGGTCATCGTCTGGCTCATCCTCAGCGAGCGGGCCACCGCGTTGGGCCGGTAGCCGAGCTGCTGCACCGCCGCCAGGACGCGTTCGCGGGTGGCGGGGGCGACGGACCGGGGCCCGTTGTTGAGCACGTAGCTGACGACCGAGGGCGAGGTGCCCGCGAGCTGCGCCACGTCCTGGCGTGTTGCCATGCCGACCCCCGGAGTTCCTTGCGTACGCCATCCACAGGACTTACGTCTTCCGCAGGACGGAAACCCCGCCTGCCGCAACACGAGTTGGCAACTCGTGTTGCGGCAGGATTATGAGAAGCAACCCGCGCAACCGCAAGGGGTGTGCGCCTGCGGTTATTCGCTGCGCAGCAGCCCGATGTAGAGGTTCCAGAACCGCTGGGCGTCCACGTCGAGGACGATCCCGGCCTTGCGGGTGCCCTTCGGGTTGTTCGGCGCGTTGAACTCGGCGAGGTTGTATCCGAGTGAACGCCCGTAGTCCGCACCGAAGTTGGCGTCCACGTCGACGTACCGCACCTCGGTCCTCCTCGCGACGGCCGGGTCGAGGAAGACGGCGGCGGTGATCGCGTCCCAGAGGAAGTGGGTGGCCTTCGGGTCCTTCTCGAACTCGGGGCCCTGGAGGTCCTTGAAGATCTTCTTGATCGGGGTCTGCTTCCCGGCGACGATCCGGTCGTACTCCTTCTTCCCGTAGACCACGTGCTGTGCGGCGTCGTCCGGCACGATCGTCTGCTTGCGGAACGGGGTGCGTACGGCGATCCGGGCCGACTCCGGGTCGAACCACCAGTTGAACTCGGCGGCCGGGGTGATGTTCCCGGGCTTGTCGAAGGCGCCGCCCATGTAGATCACTTCCTTGATCAGCGGCACGATCTCGGGGTGGGTGCGCACGGCGAGCGCGAGGTTGGTGGCGGGCCCGTCGGCGAAGACGGTGACCTGGTGCGGGTGGCGCTTGACCTGTTCGACGATGAAGTCGGCCGCGGCCGTGTCCTTCTTCGGCCTCGTCCTCGGGTAGCCGCCGTACGGGGGCTTGGCGAGCTTGTCGTACGACGGTGGCCGCGCGGAGTCGAAGGCCCCGGCCCACGGCGCCTTCCCGTACAGCGCGTTCTCGGCGGCGAGCCGCTCCTGCCGGCCGGGCATCAGCGGCTCGCCCGCACCCGCGACCACCGGTATGTCGGTGCGGCCGATCAGCTCCAGCTGGCGCAGCGAGTAGGCGGTGCCCTCCTCGACCCAGGTGTTGCCGCTGACCACGGTGACGCCGAGGAAGTCGACGTTCTTCGCCTTGGCGAGCATGAACATGGTGACGGCGTCGTCGTTCAGCTCGCCCATGTCGGCGTCGAGGATGACCTTGCGCCCACCGCCTCCTCGCGGCTCGGGAGCCTGGGCCGCGGCCCGTACGGAGGCGGCGGACCGTACGGAGGCGGAGACGGCGGTTTCGGGGGCGGTCCCCGCGGCGGGCGCCGAGGCGGCGACCGAGGGGATGAGCAGGGCGGCTGCGACCAGCGGTCCGACTGTTCTCTTGCGCACGGTGTCCTCCGATGGGGAAGCGACTGGCGGGGCTGCGGACCGCGCGATTATGGGGAGCAATCCGGTCAACGGCAAGGCACCCACGGTGACGGCGGGCCACCGGGCGGGCCACGGACGCCCCCGCGCGCGCAAGGGGCCGTAAGGACCTCCGTCCAGGGACCTTCGTCCTTACTTGCTGCGTCCCTTGTCACAAAGGGCGTTCCTCGTTTGCCGCAACCGGGACCTTACGGATTACCTCCTTCAGAGAGGACAGACAGGGACAGGTGCCGCACGCCGGCGCCACGCATCGCCACGGAGGTTTTCCAGTTGACCCGTATACGCCGCCCGCGCATCCGGCTTCGCTCCGCCGCCCTCACCGGCACCGCGGTGCTGGCCGCAGCAGCCCTGACCGCCTGCAGCGGCGGTTCGGGTACGGATTCCGGTTCCGCGGCCGACAAGGAGTCCGCCGGCACCAAGGTCTCCGTGAGCGCGTCGGGCGAGCAGGCGAAGGCGGGCGAGCCGGTCAAGGTCACCCTGACCGAGGGCAGCAAGCTGGACAGCGTCACGGTGAAGGACACCAAGGGCGGCGTCCTGCCGGGCGAGATATCCACCGACGGCAAGTCCTGGACGTCCTCCCGCACCACCTCCCCCGGCACCAGCTACACGGTCGAGGCGAAGGCCGCGGGCGCCGACGCCGCGAAGTCCGGGTTCAGGACGGCGGCGGCCGACAAGGTCAACAAGCTGTCGATGGCGCCCGGCAAGGACACCACGATCGGCATCGGGCACCCCCTGTCGATCGTCTTCGACAACCCGGTGAAGAACCGCGCCGAGGTCGAGAAGAAGCTCAAGGTCACCACCTCGAACAACACCGAGGGCTCCTGGGGCTGGATGATGGACTACTCCGGCAAGGACCGCGTCGACTGGCGCCCCAAGGAGTACTGGAAGCCCGGCACCAAGGTCACCCTCGATGCCGATCTGAACGGCGTCGACTCCGGCAAGGGCGGCGGCTGGTTCGTCCGCGACTACAAGACGAACTTCACCATCGGGAAGAACCAGATCGTCAAGGTCGACCTCGACAACCACCGCCTCAAGCTGATCCGCGACGGCCAGGAGATCAAGGACGTACCCATGTCGGCGGGCACCCCCGGCGGCAAGAAGGCGTCCTGGCGCGGCAAGACGGTCCTGATGGCGAAGGAGGGCACGATCAACATGCGCTCCGAGACCGTCGGCCTGGGCGACGCCTACGACAAGATGGTCGACTACTCGATGCGGATGACCTGGTCGGGCATGTACGCGCACGCCGCCCCCTGGAACAAGGGCTACTTCGGCAGCGCCAACAAGAGCTCCGGCTGCGTCGGGATGAGCGACGCCGACGCCAAGTCGATCTACGACCAGGTGCAGGTCGGCGACCCGTTCGAGGTCACCGGCAACGACGCCAAGGGCACCCAGGCCCTCAACAACGGCTACGGCAACTGGAACGTCTCCTGGGCCGAGTGGCAGTCCAAGAGCGCCCTCAAGGACTGAGCCCCGCACCCGCGTTGGTGAAACCAAGGAGAGCGGCACCCTCGTCGCGTACCTCTACGACGTGGGGCCGCTCGGCCTCGGCAAGCTGGTCGGCAATGCGCCGTACATCGAGCACAACCCGTCCGGCGCGCAGCTGACCTTCTCGTCCGCCGCGGCCGACCCGGGTTACGTGTCGGTACCGCTTCGGGGCAAGTGATCCCCGGCTGCTGCCGGATGGGTCCGTGCTCTCTTCTGTTGAGCTACCGCCTGTTCGGCAGCAGCGTCCCCGCCTCGGCCGGACCGATGTCCACGGCCTCCGTCTTGGGATTGCGCCGCTGGCGCCTGGCCACCCAGTTGGCGAACCAGGAGAGCAGCATGCACATCCCGATGTAGATCGGCGAGATCACCAGCACTACGGGGATGAAGGGCAAATCGTAGTCGAGATTGGACGCGATGAGCTTTCCGGCATGGAGAAACTCCTCATAGGTGATCAGATATCCGAGGGAGGTGTCCTTCAGCGCGACCACCAGCTGGCTGATGATGGTCGGCAGCATCGCCCGGACCGCCTGCGGCACCAGTACGTGCGTCATGACCTGCGTCTTGCGCATGCCCAGCGCGTACGCCGCCTCCCGCTGGCCGCGGTCCACGGAGTTCACTCCGGTACGGAAGATCTCCGCGAGCACCGAGCCGTTGTAGAGCGTCAGGCCTGCCACCAGCGCGGGCAGCGGCTGGACCTTCAGCGCCACGAAGATGAAGAAGATCATCACCAGTACGGGCATGGCGCGGAAGAACTCCACGCACAGCCCGGACAGCCAGCGCAGCAGGCGGTGCTCTGACAGGCGGCCGACCGCCAGCAGCGCCCCGAGGGTGAGCGAGAGCACCGCCGCGTACGCGAACGCCTTGAGGGTGTTGGCAAGTCCGTGGAGCAGGAGTTCCTGGATGCCCTTGTACTCGAAGGGGGTCCATTTGGCCGCCGTGAACTGGTCGGTGTGGAACAGGAGGTACACGATCCAGCCGACCAGTCCGAGCAGCAGGATCGTCGAGATGATCCCGTAGATCAGGTGGCGTTGCTGGGTCTTGGGGCCCGGGATGTCGTAGAGGGCGGTGGACTCGGTGGACAGGGCGCGGCTCATCGGGCGACTCCCCAGCGCTTCTCCAGCGCGTGGAAGAACGCGCTGATGGTGAGGGTGATGATCAGGTAGCCGAGAGCGATCCAGATGAAGCTCCAGATGACGCTGTAGCCCAGCTCGCTGAGGGTCTTGTAGGTGCCCAGGAGTTCGGTCACCGAGAAGGCGCCGGCGATCGCGGAGTTCTTGGCGAGCGCGATCAGGGTGGAGCCGACCGGCGGGATGACGGAGCGGAACGCCTGCGGCAGTACGACCGTCGACAGGGTCTGGCCGAAGGTCATGCCGAGGCTGCGGGCCGCCTCGCCCTGCCCGAGCGGCACGGTGTTGATGCCCGAGCGCAGCGCCTCGCAGATGAACGCGGAGGTGTAGCAGCCGAGCGCGAGCACCGCGAAGACCTGGAAGGGCAGGACGAGTCCGAAGCGCGGCAGTCCCAGCAGCACCGCGAAGAACAGCAGGGTGAGCGGGGTGTTGCGCAGCACGGTCACCCAGGCGGTGCCCAGTGCCCGGAAGGAGCCGACCGGGGAGACCCGGCAGGAGGCCATGACGAAGCCCAGGACGAGCGCCAGCAGGGAGGCGTAGACGGTGAGTTCGACCGTGCCGAGGAATCCCTTGCCGTAGAGGGAGAAGTTGTCGGTGAGTACGTTCATGCGGGTGCGATCTCCCTCAGCTCGCCGGATAGCGGTCGATGGGCGGCGCGGGGGTGGCCTTGCGGCCGGAGAGCCCGAGCGTGACGTCGTAGGCCTTCTGCCAGTCGCCGTTCTTCTCGCGGGCGGCGAGCGCGTCGTCGACGGCGAACCGCAGTGCGTTGTCGCTGCGCGGGACGCCGATGCCGTACGGCTCCTTGGAGAAGGGGGCGCCGACGACCTTCATCTCGTCGGGGACCTTGGCGGCGTACCCCATCAGGATCGTGTCGTCGGTGGTGACGGCGTCGACCTGGTAGGTGAGCAGGTTGTCGACACAGACCGAGTAGGTGTCGTACGCGACGAGGTCGGCCTGCGGGTAGTCCGCCTGCATGCGCTGGTACGGGGTGGATCCTGCGGCCGAGCAGACGCGCTTGCCGTCGAGGTCCTGGGGCCCGTTGATGTCGTTCTCGTCGGTGCGGACGAGGAGGGACTGGCCGGCCATGTAGTAGGGACCGCCGAAGCCGACGAGCTTCTTGCGGTTGTCGTTGATGGTGTAGGTGCCGACGTAGTAGTCGATCTGCCCGTTCTGCAGGGCGGTTTCGCGGTTCGCGGAGGCGATGGTGCGGAACTGGATGGTGCTGGGTGCGAAGCCGAGCGAGGCCGAGATCATTTTGGCGATCTCGATGTCGAAGCCGGAGTAGCGGCCGGTCGCCGGGTCCTTCTCGCCCATGTACGGCTGGTCCTCCTTGGCACCGACGATCAGCCGGCCGCGCCGCTTGGCCTTCTGCCAGGTCGGCGAGGACGGCAGGGAGAAGGCGGACTCCACCTTGTAGTCGGGGAGTTCGTCGGGGCTGGGGCCCTTGACCGGCGGACTGCCCTCCTTGCCGCAGGCGACGGCGAGCAGGGTGAGGGCGAGGGCCGCGAGGAGTTTTCGGGTACGCAACATGTCGCTCCCCCGCTCAGTGCTTGAGGATCTTGGAGAGGAAGTCCTTGGCGCGGTCGCTCTCCGGGTGGGTGAAGAAGTCCTCCGGGGTGCGGTCCTCGACGATGCGGCCGTCGGCCATGAACACCACGCGGTTGGCGGCGGAGCGGGCGAAGCCCATCTCGTGGGTGACCACGACCATGGTCATTCCCTCGGCGGCGAGCTGCTGCATGACCTCCAGGACCTCGTTGATCATCTCCGGGTCGAGCGCCGAGGTGGGCTCGTCGAAGAGGAGGGCCTTGGGGTCCATGGCCAGTGCGCGGGCGATGGCCACGCGCTGCTGCTGTCCGCCGGACATCTGGGCGGGGTACTTGTCGGCGTGCCCGGTGAGGCCGACGCGCTCCAGGAGTTCCCGGGAGCGCTTGTCCGCTTCGTCCTTCTTCCGGCCGCGGACCTTGGTCTGCGCGAGCGAGACGTTCGCCAGCACGGTCTTGTGCGCGAAGAGGTTGAAGGACTGGAACACCATTCCGACCTCGGCGCGCAGTTTCGCGAGCGCCTTGCCCTCCTCGGGGAGGGGGTTCCCGTCGATGCGGATGCTGCCCGACTCGATCGTCTCCAGTCGGTTCATCGTCCGGCAGAGCGTTGACTTGCCCGAGCCGGACGGGCCGATGACCACCACCACCTCCCCGCGGCCGACGGTGAGGTCGATGTCCTGGAGGACGTGCAACTTTCCGTAGTACTTGTTGACGCCCACCAGCTCGATCAACGGATCGACGGCCATACGCTGCCCTACCCACTCTCAGCTGTGTCGAGGTCAGCGCAAACTATCCATCCCGGAAAGGGACTTCACGCTCGACACGCACAAGAAGGACAGGTCAGGTAATAGCCGTATTTACGCGGTTGACGCGCGGCGTTGACGATCACACCGGCGGCCCCCTGGACGGGCCCCTAGACCTCGGACGCCTCCGCGTACACCTGGCACAACTCGGGGGCGCCGTACGCCGCCCAGTCCAGGCCCGCTCCGACCACGTCGATGTCGCGGCCCGAGGCCAGCATCACGACGGGGGTGCCGCTGGGCCACAGGTGCCAGTGGGCGCCGGGGACGGTGCGGACGATGACGGTGCCGAGGTAGAGGCCGGCGTCGTTGCCCAGCCAGGGCAGTTCCTCCGGGTCGTCCCGCCAGCGGGGCGGGAGCTGGTCCAGGGCTGCCAACGAGGTGGGGCTGTCGTCCAGTTCGAGGCCCTGCTGGGAGGCTCGGACACGTAGCAGCTCGCACTCGGAGAGCAGTTCGGCGATGCCTTCCTGGTCGGCGTCGTCGGACGTGTACACCGCCGTACCCCGCGCCGTGCTGTGGCGCTTGCGAAAGGTGTCCAAGAAATTCATACCGTTCAGGTTCGCACCCACATGGCTCTGCACACCACAGGCGCGCGGGTGTTGACGACCCCTCAGGAACCCCTCGCAGGGCCCCGAGGGGCAGCCGTGACCTCAGAGATCGAGGTCGACCACCACGGGGGCGTGGTCGGACGCGCCCTTGCCCTTGCGCTCCTCGCGGTCGACGTAGGAGTCGCTGACGGCCTCGGTGAACGGCTTGTTTCCGTAGACGAGGTCGATGCGCATGCCCTTGTTCTTGGGGAATCCGAGCTCGCGGTAGTCCCAGAACGTGAACGGGTGGTCGTACTTCAGGGCGCGCGGGAAGACATCACTCAGACCCTCGTCGCGCAGGGCGGCCAGGGCGGCGCGCTCGGCGGGGGTCACGTGCGTGGCACACTCGAAAAGTGCCGGGTCCCAGACGTCCGCGTCGGTCGGGGCGACGTTGAAATCACCCAGAACGGCGAACGGTCGTGTCCCCGCCGCGTCTTCGGCTACGGCCGCCTTCAGCGCCCGGAACCACTCCAGCTTGTACGCGTAGTGGTCGTGGGCGACCTCGCGGCCGTTGGGCACGTACACCGACCACAGCCGCAGCGGGCCGCAGGTCGCCGAGACGGCGCGCGGCTCCTGCACCCCGCCGTACTCCGGGCCGCCGGGCAGGCCGGTGACGACGTCGTCGAGGCCGGCCCGGGAGACCAGCGCCACGCCGTTCCACCGGCCGTCGGCGTTGACCGCGGACTCGTAGCCGAGTTCGCGCAGGGCGTCGGTGGGGAACTGCTCGGCGGTCGACTTGGTCTCCTGGATGCACAGCACGTCGGTGCCGGTGCTCTCCAGCCAGGCCAGCAGCCTCGGCAGACGGGCGGTGATCGAGTTGACGTTCCAGGTCGCGATGCGCATGTACACAAACCTACTCGTGGGGTCTGACAGTCGGGGTGCTCACGGCTGCTCGCGGGGTGCCCCCGCAGGTCACAGCTGTGCCCGTTCGCCGGGGGCGAGGTGCCTGTGGGCGGTGCCGCCGAGGTTGCCGATGTGCTGGCCGTACAGCGGCAGGGCGAGGTCGGTGAGGAGCGCGTCGTGGATGTCGTACGCGTGGGCCGGCTTGACCTCGCGGACGTAGTCGATCACCTCGGAGACCTTGCTCCAGGGGGCCATCACCGGGACGAGCAGCGTCTCGACCGGGTGGTCGGGGACGGTCAGCGCGTCGCCGGGGTGGAAGACGGAGCCGTCCAGGAGGAAGCCGACGTTGGTGATGCGCGGCAGGTCCGGGTGGATGACGGCGTGCAGTTCGCCGTGCACCTGGACGTCGAACCCGGCGGCGGTGAAGGTGTCGCCGTGCCCGACGGTGTGCACCCGGCCAGGGAACGCGGCGGCGAGCTGTTCGGCGACGCTGCGCAGCGTCCAGATCTCGGCCGCCGGGTTGGCCTCCAGGGCGGCGCGCAGGTGCTGCTCGCTGAAGTGGTCGGGGTGCTCGTGCGTCACCAGGATCGCGTCGGCGCCGATCCCCGCGTCCGCCTCGCTGAAGGCGCCGGGGTCCAGGACGAGGGTGCGGCCGTCCTTCTCCAGGCGGACGCAGGCGTGGGACTTCTTGGTCAGGGAGATGCTGCTCGGTTCGCTGCTGCTCATGGTTTCCATCCTGCTACGGCTGGGGGGTGGTCTCCTGTCGGATCACTTCGCGGGCCGTCTCGAAGGCGGCGTGCGCCGCCGGGACGCCGCAGTAGACGGCGCTCTGGAGCAGCACCTCGCGTATCTCGGCGGGGGTGAGCCCGTTGCGCAGGGCGGCCCGCAGGTGGGTGGCGAGGGTTTCCTGGCGTCCCTGGGCGACCAGGGCGGTCAGCGCGATCACGCTGCGGGTGCGCCGGTCGAGGCCGTCCCTGGTCCAGATCTCGCCCCAGGTGTAGCGGGTGAGGAGCTCCTGGAAGTCCCCGGTCAGCTCGTCGGCGCCGTCCAGCGCCTGGTCGACGTACCCCTCGCCGAGGACCTCGCGGCGGACCTTGAGCCCGGCGTCGTACGGGTCGGGCCGGCCGGCCGGGAGCGGCTCCTCGGGGGCGGCGACGGGATGCTGCGGCGCGGCATCCACCGGAGCCGCCGCCGCTTCCGGGGCGGGTACGGGGGCCTGGAGCGGCGGGACGGGCGCCAGCAGGGTGGTGCTGGAGTCCTGCCAGGCGGAGGTGAAGTGGCGCACCAGGAGGTCGGTGACCGCGGCGGGCTGCTCCACGGGGGCCAGGTGGGAGGCGCCGGGCACCAGGGCGAGGCGGGCGTCGGGGATACCGGCGACCAGGGTGCGGGCCTCGGCGGGACCGGTGACCTGGTCCTCCGCGCCGACCACGACGAGGGTCTCGGCGGCGATCCTGCCCAGCTCGGGCCGTACGTCGAAGGCGGCCAGCGCCTCGCAGGCGGCGATGTAGCAGCCCGGGTCCGTGGTGCGGACCATCTGGACGGCCCACTCGACGATGGCGGGCTGCGCGGCGGCGAACCCCTGGGTGAACCAGCGGCCGGGCGCGGCGGCGGCCATCGGCTCGGTGCCGTTGGTCCGCACGATGACCCCGCGCTGGCGGAACTCGTCGGCGGTGCCGAACCGGGGCGAGGAGGCGACCAGCGCCAGTGCGGCCACCCGGTGCGGATGGCGCAGCGCCAGCTCGGTGCCTATCGCCCCGCCGATGGAACAGCCCGCGTACCCGAACCGCTGGACCCCCAGCTCGTCCAGCACCCCGAGCAGCCGCCCGGTCAGCTCCCCGACCGAAGCGGCGGGCTCGGCGGGCGCGCCACCGTGCCCGGGCAGGTCGAAGCGGAAGACCCGCCAGGTCCGGGACAGCTCGGGTATCTGCCGGTCCCACATGTGCCAGGTGGTCCCGAGTGAGGGACCCAGGATGAGGACCGGGGCGTCTTCTGGCCCGTCAAAGCGGTACTGGAGGGTGTTCTTCGGCGTCTCACTCACCCGCCCGACCCTCTCATCCGTCACGGGACATGACATGGCCGGGGTGAATCTAGTGGGCCTTGTCACGCCCCCTGGGGCAGGTCCGGCACGGCCGGAACCCTCGAGAGGCCACCCGTGCCCCCGGCGTGCGGTGCCGCCGGGGCCGCGGGGCCGAGTCCGACGCACTCCGGCCGGTCGGCTTCCGCCGAGGCGGTCATGTGCCGTGCGGGCCGTGCGGTATTACGAGCAGCAGGGGCTGCTCGTACCGGAGCGCAGCTCTTCCGATCAGCGTCTCTACCGGTCGGACGCCGTCTCCCTGGTCCGCTTCTTCCAGCAGAAGTACGCCGCCGGTCTGACCAGCCTGAGAATCACCGAGCTCCTGCCGTGCTGGGACTCCGGACACACCGACGCCCAGCAACGGGCCATGCTGCGCGCCGAACGCGACCGGATCCAGGCCAGGGCCGACGGCCTTCGGGCCGCCCTGGACCGGCTCGACGAGGTCATCGCGGTCACGGATTCGCATCCGTAGATCCATGCCGTTTTGAGTTTTGAGTGTGCCCGGAGCGGGATTCGAACCCGCACGGCCGCCGAGCGGCCAGAGACTTTTAAGGTCCCGGTGTCTGACCAGTTCCACCATCCGGGCTTGCTTGCCCCGGTACGGACCGGTCGGGTCCGTACCGAAGCCGCGGGCAGCGCCCGCCGCACGCGCGCTACCGCTACTCGGCCACGTGGTACACCGCTTCCTTGAGCGTGCGCAACGTCTCGTGGTCCGCGGACAGTTGGTGCTCGTCCACGGCCGTCATGTGCACGCGCATCACACTGGTGAGCAGGCTGTCGGTGGGGGTGATGCGGTCGCCCGGCTTCAGCTTCACTGCCAGGCGATGGACGCTCTCCAGCGCGTGGATCGCGGCGACGGTCGGCTCGTCGACGGAGGTCACCGTGCCGGACCGTGTCGTGGGCGCCTCGTAGACGGCGGCCGGCTGGAGGCGGGTGTACGACTTGCGGCCGTAACTCTCCTTGAAGGCGTCCGGCCGCAGGTAGGAAAGCGCGGTCAGGCCCGCCTGGTTGTGGCCGAGGCACACGTCGTGGAAGCCGGAGTCGATGTGGCCGCTGAGCCGGGTGCCGATCTCGACCAGGGTGGGTCCTTCCGGGGTCACGATGACCTCCGCGTGGGCCGGGCCCCAGCGGACGTCGAGTGCGGCGAGGACCTCGTCGATGTACGCGGTGAGGTCGGCCACGAGGGAGCTGCGGCCGTCGAGCAGGATGTCCCGGTCGTAGATGTTCTTGCCGTTGGGCAGCAGCGACTTCTCGTACTGCCAGGCGCCGCAGGTGTACCGCTGACCGTCGCAGCTGACCGTGTCCACGATGTACTCGGTCCCTGCCAGGTACGACTGGACGAGGACCTCGCGGTTGCGCGTCCCGAAGATGTCCGGGGTGGCGAGTACGGCCTCGGCGGCCCGCAGCGCCTCTTCGGCGGTCCGGCAGATGGACACTCCGTCGGACGCCGCCGAGCTCAGCGGCTTGACGACCACGGGGTAGCTGTCGCGTGCCGTGACCCAGTCCACGATCGCCTGCGGGTCCGCGCTCTTGAACTGGTCGGCGCAGCGCACCCCGGCCCGGCGCAGGGCTTCGATCATCTCGTACTTGTCGCGGCGGGCCGGGGACATCGCCGTGCCGTTGGACGGTACGCCCAGGGCCTCGCCCAGCCGGTCGGCCAGGGTGACCGCGCCGTCCTGGCCGGCCACCACGCACACGGGGTCGTACGGCTTGAGGCGGCGGACGAGTTCTTCCAGGTCGCCGTCCGCGCACACCACGTTGTCCAGGTACGCCGAGAGCGTCGGAGGGCTGAGCGTCGGCATGAGCTCCGCGGTGCTCTGGACGTGCAGGACCCGGGCGCCGAGGGCGGCGAAGGCCTGCGGGTAGGAGTCGCCCGCCGAGTAGCCGTCGACGACGACCGCGACAGGGTGAGTGGGGTTGTCGGAGTGGGACATGAGGGTGATCGCTTTCTGTCAGGAGACCTGGATACGGTCATGAACGGTCGGGTCGGGAGCGGTGGGAGCGGTGGGAGCAACGGGCGGCGGCCGGAACCCCGGTACTCGTACGAGCGCCTTGAACCCGAGGGCAACGGCAAGGCCGAGGGCCAGGACGGAGAGCCAGAGGGTGCTGTAGCCGAAGGCGCCGGCCACGACGATGCCCGCGGGGCCGCCGACCGCGGCCGCCGCGTTCCACGCGAAGAAGAGGGAGCCCTGGTAGGTGCTGACCTTGCCCTCGGGTGCGCGGTTGGCGATGAACCCGGCGGACGTGGGCGCCCAGAGCACCTCGCCCAGGGTCCAGATCAACGTCGCGACGATGAAGACCGGTACGGAATGGGCGAAGGCGTAGAGGCCGAAGCCCAGCGCGATCAGTGCCGCGGAGAGTGCCAGGGGTACCTCCTCGCGCATGTTCCGGGCGACCCTCGGTGCCAGCGGCAGCAGGACGACGGAGGCCACCGCGTTCACCGCGAGCACGAGTCCGACCTGGCCGGGGGTCATGCCCTCGCTGCGCATTCCCAGCGGCAGCGACGAGTTGACCTGGAGGTAGATGCACGCCATCAGGAAGGTCAGGCTCAGGAACGCGACCAGCACGCGGGACCGGAAGGGTTCGGCGATGGACCGCACGGCCTCCCGGATCACGGAGGCGCCGGGGGCCGAGGACCGGGCGGCGACGGTGTCGGCGGGCAGGCCGATCAGGAGGAGACCGTAGAGCGCACTGCACACGGCCCAGACCACGAACAGCAGCGGCGGTGAGAACGCCAGCAGGAATCCCGAGATGACCGGGCTGAGCGACATGCCGATGTTGAAGCCGACGAGGTAGAAGCTGTAGGCGCGTTCGAAGTCGGCCCGGGGCACGATCTTGTGGATCAGCCCGGCGCTCGCCGGGCGGTCGACCGCCGAGAGGAACCCGGTCACCAGGGCCAGCAGGCACAGCGCGACGGTGTGGGTGGTGACGAGGTAGAGCAGTGCGGTGGCGACCGCGACCGGCTGGGCGCCGACGATCGTACGGCGCGGGCCGATCATGTCGGCGAGGGCTCCGCCGACCAGTCCCGAGGTGACGACGCCGATTCCGAACAGTCCGACGAGCAGGGGTGTGGTCCGGCTGTCGACCAGGTTCCCCTGCTCCAGGTAGAGCACGAGGAAGGCGGGCGCCAGGATGCCGACCCGGTTCAGTGCCTGACCGCACCACAGGAGCCAGAACGCCTTGGGGAAGCGCATCAGACGTCTCCGCTCGGGGTCGTGGTGGTGCTGCTGCGGCTGGTGCTGCTGCCTGCCGCGCTGCCGACGGGGATCCGGGGAGCGAGCTCGGCCGGGTGTGCGGCCTGCTGTCCGGTCTGCAGTACGGGCGGCTGTCCGGTCTGCGGTACGGGGACGCTCGCCGGCTTGGCGAAGGCGCTGCGGCGGCGGCCGTAGGCCACGTACAGGAGCAGTCCCGCACCGAGCCAGATCACGAAGGTCAGCCAGGTGAGCAGGGAGAGGTTGAGCATCAGGTAGAGGCAGGCGGCGAAGGAGATCCCGGGCAGCAGCGGCACGAGCGGCACGCGGAAGGGGCGCGGCAGGCCGGGCCGGGTGCGGCGCAGGATGACGACGCCTGCGGAGACGAGCATGAAGGCGAAGAGGGTGCCGATGTTCACCAGGTCGGCCAGCACACCGATGTCCACGAACCCCGAGAGCACCGCCATCACCACGCCGAGCGCGAGGAGGCTGCGGTGGGGGGTGGCGTACTTCGGGTGCACGGCGGCGAAGGCCGGCGGGAGCAGCCGGTCGCGGCTCATGGCCAGCAGCACCCTGCTCTGGCCCCGGATGCTCACCATGCAGACGGTGACGAGACCGACCACCACGCCCACGCTGATGACCGCGCCGACCATGGGGTGTCCCACGGCCTTGAACGCCTCGGCGACGGGTGCGTCCACCGACAGTTGGCTGTACGACTGCATTCCGGTGAGGACCAGGCTCACGACCACGTACAGGACGGTCACGATGACGAGCGAGCCCAGCAGGCCGATCGGCAGGTCGCGCTGGGGCTTGCGGGTTTCCTCGGCCGAGGTCGCCACGACGTCGAAGCCGATGTAGGCGACGAAGACCATGGCCGCTGCCGTGATGACGCCCGTGATGCCGAAGGCCGATGTCGTCCCCGGGACGAGGGACTGGAGGAGCGGGGTGTGCATGCCCGTGGCCGACTCGGCGGGGGCGGAGGGCGGAACGAAGGGGCTGTAGTTGGCGGTGTCGATGAAGAAGGCGCCCACGGCGATGACGAACAGGACCACCGCCACCTTGACGGCGACCAGGACCCGGGTGGCCCCCTTGGAGACCGTTCCGCCTCGGACGAGCAGGGCGACAAGGAGCAGGATGAGCAGCACGGCGGGCAGGTTCACGACGGACCCCTCGCCCCCTCGGACGGCTGCGGGGAGGTGGATGCCCGCGGTGTCCAGGAGGGACTGGAGGTATCCGGACCAGCCGACGGCCACCACGCAGGCGGAGAGGGTGAGTTCGAGCATGAGCGCCCAGCCGATCACCCAGGCGGCCAGTTCGCCGAGGGTGGCGTACGTGAAGGTGTAGGCCGAGCCGGCGACGGGGAGTGCCGAGGCCAGCTCCGCGTAACAGAGGGCGGCGCAGCCGCAGACGGCCGCTGCCAGGACGAACGAGACGGCGACCGAGGGGCCCGCCATCTGTTTGGCCACCTGGCCGGTGAAGACGAAGATGCCCGTTCCGAGCACCATCCCCACGCCGGTGACGATCAGGTCGAACCACCCCTGGTCGCGGCGGAGCCTTCCCTTTCCTTCTGCCCCCTCCGCGGAGGCGAGAACTTGCTCAACTGACTTGACGCGCATGGAGCTTCATCCTTGTGCCCTAATGATGTACGTGGTGGTTGGTTTCTTCGGCGCTCGTCGCGGTGGCCTGCTCAGCGACCGGCTCGGGCGACCCGCTCGGGCGACCGGCTCAGGCGACCGATGCGAAGACGCCGTCGGCGTGCGAGTCCAGCCACGGCTCGCGGGTGAGGATGGCCTGGTGCAGCTGGCTGGCCATCCGGCTGGGTTCCACGCCGAAACGGCCGATGAGCGTCGAGCGCAGGAGCCGGAAGGTGGCGAGGGCTTCCGCGGTGCGGCCGGCGCGGTAGAGCGCCGTCATCAGCAGCGCCTGGATCTTCTCCCGTTCCGGGTGGCGCAGCGCGAGTTGGCGCAGGTCACTGAGGATCGCGAGTTCTCTGCCCAGCCGCAGGTCGATCTCCAGCCTGCGCTCCGTGGTGGAGGTCCAGGCCTCGTCGAGTACGGTGCCGAGCTCGGCCAGGGCGGGCACGTCGCGCAGGTCCGCCAGCGCGGGACCGCGCCAGAGGGCGAGCGCCTGGCTCAGCCGCCGGGACTCGCGTTCGAGGGCCTCGCGGCCTTCGTCGCGGACGCCGTCCTGGTGGCGGGCCAGACTCCGGAACTCGACCAGGTCGAGCGAGCTGTCGCCCAGCCGGAGGATATAGCCGGGAAGGCTGGTCGAGATCCCGTCGGGGTCGAATCCGAAGCCGGTCAGATGCCGTCGGATCTTGGAAATGTACACCTGTAGGGCGGCCCGGGCCGTCGATGGCTGACCGCCTTCGCCCCAGAGGTTCTCCGCAAGGCTGGATGCCGACAGACACTGATCGTGCTGAGTCACCAGAAGCGCCAAGAGCGACCGCTGCTTGAAGGCTTTTGGAGTACAGATTTCCTTTCCATCGGATACGACCTCGAAGTGGCCGAGAACTTTGAATTGCATAGGTGAGTCCCTCTGGCTGAGAGGCGACTGCGCAAGGGTGGCGCAGTCGGCTCCGGGTACATCTGTGCGGCAGCACCCGATGGGGTGCACCTCCGGCGCGACACAACGTACCCCAGCTGTGAGCTGCGGGTTCACTATCCAAGTCACCCTCGTCCCGGCTGTTTTCCCTGTGCCACCAGGAGAGTTGGGGGCCGAAGGGCGCACAGGGCGACCGATACTTTGGCAACTCCCCGATCCACCGCGCCACGTCTTCCCCGTCTTCTTGGCGAAGCGTTATCGGGGGTGCTCACCGATGCACCAAAGCCGCACTGAAGCCGCAGCGAAACGGATCTTTCTTCCGGCTTTTCCGGTGCTGCGGGTCCAGGAATGTTGCCCTTATGGTCGAGTGGCCATCGGGGCTCGACTCCCCGTGCACTCCGAATTTCTTTGCATTCCCTCCGAGAGGATTTCCCGTGATTGCGGAACAGGACGCCAAGAAGATCTCCCCGTTCGACGAGATGGAGAACCCGCGCGTCATCGAAGCGGAGCGAATTACCAGGGGCGACCTCCTCGCACTGGCCCACGGAGAGGCCATCGCGATCGTCGTCCGTGACTACTGCCCGCAGGACCTGTGTGCCCGCGCCACCCAGCAGCTGTTGCAGGACAGCCTCTACGGCGAGTACGCGAACGTGCCCGGTGTGCACAAGTGGGGCCTGAACACCTACGAGGGCCTGTCCACCAAGGAGCGCGAGCAGCGCTACTTCTCGGAGGCCGTGGCCGCCGTCCAGTCGTTGCGGGACGCCTGGTCGCCGTACCTCTCCCCGATCGACCGCCTCCGGCTGGAGCTCCAGGAGGGGTGGCCGGGCGGTGCCAACATGGAGCACCTGGAGGGCAATCCGCTCTTCGTCGGCCAGGCCCGGGTGTTCACCGAGGGCAAGGGTGCGATCCCCCACCAGGACTTCCTGTCCTGGGAGTTGGAGGACCTCCGCCGGGAGGACCGCTCCGACGGCAAGGCCGAGCTGCTGACCCAGATGACCGCCAACCTGTACCTGCAGACCGCCGACGAGGGCGGGGAGCTCGAACTGTGGTCGCGCGGCTACGAGCACGCGGAGTACGACGTCCTGCGCGCCTCCGCAGACAGCTACGGGCTCAACCGCGACCTGATCCCCGAGCCCGCCGTGGCGCTGAAGCCGACCGCGGGCATGCTGATCCTCTCGCACGCCTCGCGCATCCACGCGGTCCGGCCCTCCAAGGGGCGCGACCGGGCGGCCGTGAGCTTCTTCATCGGCGTACGCGGCACCGAGCAGCCGCTCACCTACTGGAGCTGACCGGCACCGCGCCGGCGCGGGTGCGGGTGCGACCCGTTCGCACCCGCGCCGCGCCGGGCCGCACTGCACGTGGATCACCGAGAGAAACGACGAGGCACTGTGAGTACCGCAGACTTGCTGTCCCGAGAGCGGGCGCTTCATCCGTACGTGCGCGGGCGGCTGGCCAGCCGGTTCGCCGAACTCGCCGCACACCAGGTGGACATGGCCGCCACGCTCCGCTCGCTCGTCGCGGGCGGGGTGCCGATGCCACTGTGTTCGCAGGTCTCCGCCCACGCCGCGCAGTACGAGCAGGAGGCGGCACTCTCCCGCGCGACCGGCCGGAGCCTCGTGCCCCTGGAGCCTCCGCACGAGGGGGCACCGCGGCCGAAGCCCTGCGCGGCGGAGGGTCATGACGCGCGGTGGTACGTGTGCCTCACCACCTGCGGCCTCCTGCGTGACGGCGTACTGATCGCCACCGGCCTGTCGGCGCTGCACGGAGACCTGCGAGCCGTCGGGGCGGCGGAGCACCTCGTCGACGCGCCGGCGGCCATGAGCGAGGCGGCGGCGGTACGCCGGAGTCAGGCATGTGCGTGGGTACGCGACGCTGTTGACGATCACGGCTCGGAGATCTCCGCGGCGGCGCTGGACCAAATCGACGGTCTGGTAAGCGAGTTGGTCGGCCCCGAGCGGTACGCGGCGATGCCCATGAATCCCGTGGCGCTGCGGAACAGGGCCGACGCGCTGGCCGGTTCCTGGGACGCGGCGTGCGAGCGGACGGTCGGGCTCTTCGCCGCGCTGGGGCTTCCCGTACCGGAGGACGAGGTGCGGGGGCGTTGGCACTTCGCGACGCTCAACGCCCTTGCGGAGCACCGTCGGCGGTGGGGGCGGCAGCACTTCGTGACCCAGGCCGCCGCCGCGGGGCTGCTGCCGCTCACGCTGCCCGGTGCGCAGACGGCCCGGGCAGCCGCGAGGCTGCTCCACCCAGGCGACTGAAGGCGAAGGCCGCCGACAGCAGCGTCATGTGATGGTGCCAGCCGGGATAGGAGCGGCCCTCGAAGGCGGCCATTCCGAACTCGTCGGTGAGGGCTTCGACGGCGGAGGAGACGTCCGCGAGCCTGCTCAGCCGGTACAGCTTCTCCGGGGGCTCTTCGACGAGGTTGGTCATCCACAGCCGGTCGGACTGCGCGGGCGACGACGACGGTACGGAGAACAGGCGGCACTCGGGAAGTCCTGCGGCCACTCCCGGCAGGCCGACCGACCGGCTGCGCAGCCGGATGCCGGCCCGGCCCACGGAGTCCTCCGCCGCCCCCTCGGCCTCCAGGAGGCGACGGGCGCCGAGTACGGGGCCGGAGCCGGAGCCGGAGCCGGACCATGCCGACAGGCTGTCCGGTACGGCGACGACGAAGTCGTAGTGGCGTGCCCGCAGGGTACGCAGGAGCCATCCGACGCCCTGCTCGTGGGAGAGGTCGGCCACCAGGGGGCGCGGGGCGGACCCGCTGTCGGCAACCAGGGAGTCAGCGAGTTCGAGGACGTGGCCGACCAGCGTGGTGCCGCGGAGGTCCACGGGTATCCGGGTGCGCGCCCGCAGCCTCTCGTCCTGTGCCCACCTGTCCGGCAGCAGGAGCCGCCACGTGACGGGTGTGTGGACCTGCCTGCCGCTGAGGAACACCCCTATGCCCGCTTGGCAGTTGACGGTGCAGCCCCGTTCGGGGAGGAAGCGGCGGTGCACGCCCGCGCAGTGCTCGCCACGCCGCTCCACCGTCGCCAGCCCGATCACCCAGGCGCGGACCCGGTCCCGGTCCTCCACCCATTGCAGGAGCGAGCGGCGGACCGGCAGCCAGTCCCAGGGGCTGGCGTTGACGAACTGGTGGAGGCTGTGCGCCGCCTCCGGTATGCCCATGGAATCGGCCAGGTTGCGGACCGACTTGCGTCCCGGAGCGGTCAGCAGGGCCTTGGTGTAGACGTGCGCCCACTGCCGCTGATCGGCGCGCGGCAGGGCGGCGAAGATCTCGTCTGTGAAGCGTCGCAGGTCCTCGCTGTCCCGCGAGGCGGGCAGCTGAGCAACGTCCGGCGGTGTCATGACTGAGCTGTCTCTCCGTGAACAGGGTGTGGGTTCTGAGCGGGGTTCTGGACGGGCTGCTGGACGGACTGCTGGACGGGCGCCTGAGTACCCTCGCCCTCGGGCGGAAGGGTGGTCCGCAGCCGCAGCAGGATGCCGGGCGCGGCCAGACCCGGCAGGACGAGCCGCCACAGCGCGGAGGTCCGGTCCGGCAGGTCTCGGCGGTCGCTGTAGACCTGCGACATCACCTGGAGACCGGTGAACGAACCGACGATGGTCTCCGAGACTTCCTGGAAGTCGGTGCCCGGCAGGAGTTCACCCTGCTGCCCCGCCTGCCGCAGCAGGTCCGAGACGGCCGTGACGGACTGCTCGTAGGGGGTGCGGGCCGAGGGCGCGAAGGACGACTGCTCGACGGCGAGCCGCACACTGGCCCGCAGCAGGGTGTCGTGCTGCAACTGGAGGGCGAAGGCGAGCGTGAGGTCGATCGCGGCCTGGAGCTTCACTTCCTGGTCCGACACCGTCAGGGCCTGGCCGTGCGCCTCTATCAGCGCCGAGGCGATCGCTTCCTTCGAGGGGAAGTGGTGGTAGAGAGCGCCACGGGTGAGGTCGGCCCTGGCGAGGATCTCCGTCGTGCTCGCCGCGTCGAACCCGCGCTGGTCGAACACGTAGGCCGCGGCTTCGAGGATCGATTGCCGTGACCGGATGCCACGCTCTTGCTGGGCCATCGCCTCTGCTCACTTCCTCTGCTTCAAAACAAACGGACTTGTCTGCACTTTTTGACTCATTCGTGGCCGCCGTGACCGGCAGAGCGTCATCGCACCCCTCGCACGAGGCGCGCCCCCGCCGCCGGCACAGTCTCGCCGAGGACTCCCCCAGCACCACATTCGTGCAGGTCACAGTTGATTTCGCGGTGATCGAAGGCGTTACGGGAAACCCGCGACGCGGCGCCTAGGGCAGCTCCACGCACGGTCACCGGCGAACTGTTACACCGCTCACCATTTGCGACATTACCAGGCACCCTTGTCTGTTTACCAACACCCCTTGCACGAAGAGCGCACCCGGGCACAGATGCTAGAAAGGGGGACTTAGTGGACTAATTGCACCTCCCACCACCGCCCCGCTCGCAAGAGGCACACCGAAGCCGAGCGAACCGGGATCCAAAATCAGACAGGGCTGCCTGTTTTTGATGGATGCGCTGGTCGGAAGGCCGGTGCGGCTGCCTCTATCTTTTGGCTGCACACGTTCCGCCCCGACGGGGCGAACGGGTACATACCCGTCACTCTCCATTCCCACGAAGACAGGAGCGCCCGAAATGCTGAGTGCCGTTCCCGCGCCCAGGATCGACAGCGTCCCTATGCCGAGCCCCTTGTCCACCACTACGGTTCCGCGCGGGTACGTCCACCGTGCCGCCGTGGCGGAAGTACTGCTCACCGGGTGGGATAGCGCCGCGGGTTCCCCGGCGGGCGGCCCGCAGGACGAGGACGCCTTCGTCGTCAGCGCACAGTGGCCCAGGGGGCACGCCCTCTTCGCCCCCGTCGACGGCCATCAGGACCCGATGCTCCTGATCGAGTCGATCCGGCAGGTGGGAAGCCTGCTGTCGCACGCGGAGTACGGAGTTCCGTTCGGGCACCAGTTCCTGATGTGGGACATGTCCTTCAGCGCCGACACCGCCGCGTTCGAGGTCGGCCGCACCCCGACCGAGGTCGAACTGCGCACGACGTGTCACGACATCGTGCGTCGCGGCCGGACCATCGCCGGGATGCGCTACACCGTCTCCGTCGTGCGTGACGGGCACACCGTCGCCGAGGGCGGCGCACGGTTCAGCTGCACCAGCCCCAGCGCCCACCGCCGGCTGCGCGGCGAGCGGCCCACCGTGACGGAGGGCTCGCTCCTCCCCCCGGTCACCCCTGCCGCCGTCGGCCGCGCCTTCCCCAGGGACGTCCTGCTGGCCGCACCGGCACAGGCCGGAGCGACGCGTTGGGAACTTCGGATCGACACCGACCACCCCATCTACTTCGACCACCCGGTCGACCACGTGCCCGGCATGGTGCTGATCGAGGCAGGCCGGCAGGCGGCACGCGCCGCGACCCAGCGGCCCGACGCGATCCTGGTGGGGATGGAGAGCGCCTTCACCCGCTACGCGGAACTCGACTCACCGTGCTGGATGGAGGCGGAGGTCGAGGGCCTGGACGCGGAGGGCCGGCTCCGTGTGCGGGTGACCGCGACACAGCAGGACACGCAGGTCTTCGACGCCACCCTGACGCTGGGGAACCCGAGCTGATGGCCGCGCTCCCCGCAGCTTCCCCCGCAACTCCCCCCGCACGCACCGTGCTGATCACCGGTGCAGCGGGCTTCATCGGCAGTCATGTGGTGCGCGAGGCGGCCTCGTACGAGAACCTGCGTCTGAGGCTGATGTCGCACCGCCGCCCGGTGTCGGCCCCGGCCGAGCACGAGCGCGTCGTCCCGGCGGATCTCGCCGACCCGCGTTCGCTGCGCGGTGCCCTCGACGGCGTCGACGTACTGCTGCACTGCGCGTCGTACATCGGTCCGACGGCCGAGCTGAACAGCTCCGTCAACGCGCGGGGCACACAGAACCTGGTCGACGAGGCGCTCCGCGCAGGGGTGCGGCGCATCGTCTACCTGAGCACCGCGTCCGTCTACGGCAGGGGCACGTTCCGCGACGCCACCCCCGAGCAGCTCACCAGGAACCCCGGCTCCCCCACCTCCCTCACCCGCGCCGAGGCCGAGGACGCCGTCCTCGAAGCGGGCGGCATCGTCCTGCGCCCCCACCTCGTGCACGGCGAAGGGGACACCTGGATGCTGCCCGGCCTGGTGCGGCTCCTGCGTGCCCTGCCCGGCACCGTGGAGGGCTGGACCTCCGAGCTGTCGGTCATCTCGGCGGCGGAACTCGCCCGCCTCCTGGTGGCCGCCGGAATCGCACCGGCGGACCAGCTTTCGGCAGCCGTCTACCACGCGGCTCCCCCGGCGCCCGTCCAGGTGGCCACCCTGCTCCGCGCGGTCGCCGCGCACTGCGGGCTGCCGTGGCCGGAGCGGGATCTGTCCGCCGCCCGCGCCCGGGAGATCCTGGCCGACGACCCGGCACGGCACGGTCTGGAGATGCTGATGACCGACCACTGGTTCGACGGGACCCGCCTCTGGAAGGACCTCCGGCTGACCCCCGGCCCTGTCTTCGGGGAAGGGACCTTCGGCGCGGGAACCTTCGGCGCAGGAACACAGCTGGTCTGATCTCCCCACACGCACGAGCCCCGCCGGGAAACCGGCGGGGCTCCTGTCGTTTCCCGCACCGACTGCCGCGCCCGTCACGCCGGTTGGGGCCCGGCCGGCGGGCCGAACGGCACTGCAACGAGTTCTGCAACCGGTGCTGCAACCGGAGTCCGCACGATGAGTTGCCCGACACCAATGTCGTCGTAGGAGGAGCACAAGCGCATGCACATTCTCACCGGAGTCAACATGATGTCCAAGGAACTCGTTCTCGTCCACGCGGACGAGGACAAGTTGGTCACCGTGCCGCTGGAGGAGCTCGAAGGCTGGCAGCCGGCCAGTCTCCAGCACTCGTGGATCGCCTCGGACGAGGTGACGGTGTACATCGCCACGGACGCCATCCCGCCGTTCAACGGGTCCGTCGTCGTCCTGCACCTGAACGACGTCGACTGGGACGGCGGCAGCGCCGACGTGGAGATCCGGCAGATCGTGCCGCTGGACGTCGCCGGTACGCCGTCGGACATGCCGAACCTCAAGCAGACCTCGCCCAACCAGCCGATCATGCCGTGGACGCGGCCCCTCTACACGCAGACGCACGGCCCGACGTTCCTGCCGCGCTCCAAGTTCACGTACATCACGCACTACACGGACGATCGCGTACGTGGCTTCAGGATCAGGTCCGACGGCACGCTGGAGCAGCGTGTCCTCTACACGGACCGGGCACTGACACGGCAGACGCACGGGGTCAACTTCAACGCGAAGGGCACCGTCGGGCTGGGTGTCGGGTACGACTACGACATCGGCGAGGTACGGGTGTACCGGCCCGACCGGCACACCGGCGAGGTCGAGGCGACCCACGCGATCGCCCTGGGGACGGAGTCCGAGTACGGCGCGTTCGCGCACTACGCGACCTGGATCGACAACCGTTACGCGTACGTCGGGACCATGCAGGTCGGCTCGACGTCGAGGACGCCGCAGGGCGCCACGGTGCTGGGCCCCGGCGTCTGGCTGGTCGACACCGAGCTGGACACCGCCGAGCGCGTCATCGGTATCACCCGTACCCCCGGCGGCGCCGGAATGTACCGGTCGCCCTCCGACCTGGCGGTCGCGAAGGGCAAGTTGTACGTGGCCGAGGAGGACTCCTGGGGTCCGCAGTTCGAGAGTCCCTTCAACTACGGCAGGGACGGCTACATCTCGATCTGGGACGTCGAGGACCCCGCCAAGCCGCGCTTCCTGAAGCGGCTGCGACCCGGGCGCGAACTGCCCGCCGACTTCCGCAACGCGCACACGGCCACGGCGATGTTCGACGAGGAGTCCGTGTTCGTGTCCAGCTTCGTCAGCGACCACCTCATCCGGATCGACACCAACACGGACAAGGTCGCCAAGATCTACGACTGCGACGACGGACTGATGATGTTCCACGGAGAGTTCGCCACCGGACGCAATCGCTGACCGCCGAAGAAGTGCACACCGAGAAGTGCACACCCGAGAAGTGCACACGCGAGGTGTGCACGCCCGAGAAGTGAACCGCGGCCGTGATGCCGCATGGGAGCAGAACTCGTGATCATGGACGAGGGCCTGGATTCCCGGGCCGAGACCGATGAACTTTCCCACACGAAGATCATGCTGGAGCGGCTCGCCGCCAGTTGGCCCCGGCGGGCGTACGTGAAGAAGCAGGAGCTGGAGCCGTTCTTCGAGACGGGCAAGGAGGACTTCCTCGAAAGCCTCCTGCCGTTCCGGCACTTACCGCAGTACCAGTCGTGCCCGCCCGAGCTGAAGTCCCGGGTGCTGAGCTGCGGCTGGCTGATGTACAACGCCAAGACCGTACAGATCGAGACCGAGATCGTGAACCCGACCTGTCTCGACATCCTCGGCGGGACCATGCCGGGCCTGCGTTCCGAGGCCTCGCAGCTGGCGGTCTGCGAGACGATGGTCGACGAGGTGTACCACGTACACCTGGTGGAGCAGGCGAGCCGGCTGACGCGTGCGCGCCGTGGGCTGGGGGATTTGGAGATTCCCCGGTTCAACCTGGTCCGTCACATGCGCGAGCGGCAGCGGCGGGCCGAGGAGCCCTGGCAGGGGCGGATGATCCAGTTCGCCACCGCGGTGGTTTCCGAGATCTTCATCAGTGACTATCTGCACCTGCTCAGTGAGAGCGAAGAGATCCAGTCCTTCAACCGGCAGACGGTGGCGGCGCACCGGCACGACGAGATGGTGCACAGCCCGCTGTTCATGTCCCTGGCGCAGCTGTTCTCCCACGAGCTGACGGAGCGTCAGCGTGCGGCGTTCGCCGACGTACTGGCCGAGCCCGTGGTCTGGTTCGCGGACCGGGAGCTGGACGTCTGGCTGTCCATGCTGCGGCAGATCGGCTTCCCGCAGGCCGACGAGATGATCCGCGAGTGCCGGGCCTCCGGTGAGGTCGACCTGACGTCGCTGAACTACACGGAGATCGTCTCGATGGCCCGGGAGATCGGGCTGCTGGACTCCGCCGCCGCCCGCGACAGCTTCTCCCGCCAGGGGCTGCTCGCCTGACCGAGGCGGTCCGGTGCGCAGCGGGAGCGCACCGGGCCGGCTCTCCTCATTCCTCTGATTCCAGTCATTCCACTGAAAGTAAGCAGGACATGTCAGTCGACATCGCAGATCTGTGGGCGCCGCAGGCGCCCGGACCCAGGAACGAATGCACCACCGTCCTTCGCGTCGGCGCGCGGCAGACCGCCGCCGACGGCGTGGTCACCCTCACCCTCGTCGATCCGGCCGGTCGGGAACTGCCCCTCTGGACACCGGGGGCCCACATCGATCTGATCCTTCCCGAGGCCGATCTGGTACGGCAGTACTCGCTGTGCGGCAGCCCGGCCGACCGGCACGCGTGGCGCATCGCCGTACTCCTCGAACCGAACGGGCGCGGCGGGTCCCGCCATGTGCACGAGGCGCTGGGAGTCGGGACGTTCGTGCTGGTACGCGGCCCCAGGAACCACTTCCGGCTGGAGCCGTCCCCCCGTTACCTCTTCATCGCGGGAGGCATCGGCATCACGCCGATCCTGCCGATGGTGGCGGCGGCCGAGGCCGAGGGGCGGGACTGGGAGCTGCTCTACGGCGGCCGTTCCCGCGGGTCGATGGCCTTCCTCGACGAACTGACCGCGTACGGCGGCCGGGTGCGGATCCATCCGCAGGACGAGGCGGGACTGCTCCCGCTGGCGAAGGCGCTGGCCGCGCCGCGCGAGGACTGCCTGGTGTACTGCTGCGGGCCCGAGCCCCTGGTCGGCGCGGTGGAGAACCGCTGCGCCGGGTGGCCGGAGGGCAGCCTGCGTACGGAACGGTTCAGGGCCAGGCCGGTGCCGCCCGAGGTGGAGGAGCGCGAGACGGCGTTCGAGGTGGTGTGCCGGCGCTCGGACGTGATCCTGTCGGTCGCCCCGCACGAGTCGATCCTCGACGTCGCGGACCGGGCGGGCGTACGGACGTTCGCGGCCTGCCGTGAGGGGATCTGCGGGACGTGCGAGACGAGTGTCGTCGAGGGGTCCCCGGAGCACCGGGACTCGATCCTCACCGACAAGCAGAAGGCGTCCGGCGAGACCATGATGATCTGCGTCTCGCGGGCGAGCGGCTCCCGGCTCGTACTGGACCTCTGACCGGCTCGTACCGGATCTCCGACCCGAGAGGATGAGCGAGATGACAGAAGCGGTGACGACCGAAGCCGTGGCGATCCGGCACGTCGCCTTCGAGGACCTCGGTTCCTTCGAGCGGGTGCTGGCGGAACGGGGCATCAGGACGACGTACGTGGATGCCGGGCAGGGGTGGCTGCTTGAGCAGGTCGAGGCGCGTGATCCCCGGTTGCTGGTCGTTCTCGGCGGGCCGATCGGGGCGGGCGAGACGGATGCGTACCCCTTCCTCCAGGAGGAGTTGACGCTGATCCGGACCAGGCTGTCCCGGGGGGAGCCTGTGCTCGGTATCTGTCTCGGTGCGCAGCTGATCGCTGCCGCGCTGGGTGCCAAGGTCTATCCGGCCGAGGCGAAGGAGATCGGCTGGGGGCCCGTCGAACTGTCCCCGGCCGGGGCGGATTCGCCGCTGGCCGAACTGACCACTCCCGTACTGCACTGGCACGGGGACACCTTCGACCTGCCGGACGGGGCGACGCACCTGGCCGCCACCCCGGTGTGCCCGAACCAGGCCTTCGCGATCGGGAGTTCCGTGCTGGGGCTCCAGTTCCACGCGGAGGTCCTGGGTACGGGCATCGAGTCCTGGCTCATCGGGCACGCCCACGAGATCGCGGGGGCCGAAGGGGTGTCCGTCGAGGAGATCAGGGCGGACACGCACCGGTACGCGGGGCTGCTGGAGAGCCGGAGCCGGAGGCTCTTCGACCGGTGGCTCGACGGTGCGCTGGGGTAGGTGTCCGGGCGGCGGGCGTGGGAGAGGAACGGAGCAGGGCAGGAAACGAGGACCGGGCCCCGGGGGTCCGGTCCTCCTTGGTGTGTACGGCCGGGTGTACGGCGGCGGTTGCGGTGTGACCGAATTTTTGCCCTGGGCGGGCATCCTCCGGCGCCGTGGCGGCGTCTTAGCTGAGGAGTGACGCTGAGGGTCTCCAGTACGCGAGGCTTCTGCGCCTGCAGTCATCGAGAGGTCGGGGACGGCCGAGTTGACGGCTCGGCAGGCTGTTCCAGCACCCCCGTCACCTGGCGCGACAGTCCCGCTGTACATACCGCGGTGGACTGGTGCGAAGGGGCCGCCCCATGGGTGTCCGGCGGGCGTGGTGCCGGTTAGTTTTAGACGACTGCTTTACGGGGGTGGCGTCGATGGAGGACCAGTCGATGTCCGGAACGCTTTGGTTCGATCTGCTCGGCCCGTTACGGGTGTGGCGCGACGGCGAGGAACTGGATGCCGGGCCGGTGCAGCAGCGGGTGATGCTCGCCGTGCTGCTGCTGCACGCCAACCGGCCCGTGTCCAGGGAGAGACTGATCGAGGCGGTCTGGGGAACGGCCGCCCCGGGGCGGGCGGTGAACCTGCTGCAACGGCACGCCGCCGGACTGCGCCGGGTGCTGGAACCGGCACGAGCGGCCCGGGCGCCGTCGCGGCTGCTCAACTGGACCGAGGCCGGTTACGTGTTGACGGTGCCGGCCGGGGCCCTGGACTGGGGCGTACTGACCGAGCAACTGGAACGCGGGCGGTCCGCCCGCGCCGCCGGGGACCTGCCCGCGGCGGCCGATGGGCTGCACGCCGCGCTGCGGCTGTGGCGGGGCGGGCTCTGCGAGGGGCTGGCCAGTCCGCTGCTGGACGCCGAGCGGGACCGGCTGGAGGAACACCGGCTGGGCGTGCTGGAGGAGCGGATCGAGGTCGATCTGCTGCTCGGCGCCGATGCGGACCTGGTCGGCGAGCTGCGCAGGCTGATCGCCGCGCATCCGCTGCGCGAGCGGCTGCACGGACTGCTCATGCGGGCCCTGCACCGCTCCGGCAGGCAGGCCGAGGCGCTGCGGTCCTACCGGGACGCCCGCCGGCTGCTGGCCGAGGAGCTCGGCATCGAGCCGGGCGCGGAACTGCGCCGCGTACACGAACAGATCCTGGCGGCCGACGCTGCTCTGGACCCGCCTGCCACGTCGCTGCCGGTGACCACGGGACCGGTGGGGGCGGGACTGGTACGGACGGGACCCGTGCGGACGGGACCCGTGGCGGCGGACGACCAGGTGGGGACCGAGGTTCGTCCCCGTCACGGCGTGCAACCGTCGTCGCCCGGCAACCTGCCCACCGAGCTGACCAGCTTCGTGGGACGGCAGCCCGAACTGGACCGGGTGCGGGAGCTGTTGGCGGCCAACCGGCTGGTGACGCTCACCGGGGTCGGCGGGGTGGGCAAGACCCGGCTCGGGCGCCGTACCGCGCTCAACCTCAAGTCGGCGTTCCGGGACGGCGTATGGCTGGTCGAGCTGGCCGGGCTCTCCGATCCGGGACTCGTGGCGCACGCCGTGGCCGCCGCGCTGGAGATCCACGACCAGACGGGGCGCGCCCCGCTGGCCTCTCTGATCAGGCATCTTCGGGAGCGGCAGGTGCTGTTGGTGCTCGACGACTGCGAGCACCTGATCGGTGCCTGTGCCGTACTCGTCGACACCTTGCTCCGGGCGGCCGCGAACCTGCGGGTGATCGCCACGAGCAGGCAGCCGCTGGCCATCGACGGGGAGCACATCTTCCCGGTGGCGCCGTTGCGGGTGCTGCCGGACGTGGACACCGGGGGTCACGAGGGGCCCGGGAACAGTTCCGGGAACAGGAACAATTCCGGGAACGACGGCGAGGTCGGCGAGGTCAGCAAGGTCGGCGAGGACGATGCCGACGAGGTGCCCGCCGTCACCCTGTTCATCCATCGGGCACGGGCCGCGGTTCCCTGTGGATTCCCGGTGTCGCCGGAGACCAGGGCGACGGTGACCCGGATCTGTCAGCGGCTCGACGGCATCCCGCTGGCGATCGAGCTGGCGGCCGGGCGCCTGCGGGCGCTGTCCCCCGAACAGTTGCTGGCGCGGCTGGACGACCGCTTCCGGCTGCTGACGACAGCCAGGCCGACCGCGCTGCCCCGCCACCAGACCCTTCAGGCGACGGTGTGCTGGAGCTTCCATCTGTGCACGGACGACGAGCGGTTGCTCTGGGTGCGACTCTCGACCTTCACCGACACCTTCGACCTGGAGGCGGCGGAGGCCGTCTGTGCCGGTACGGACCTCCCCGCCAAGGAGATCCTCGACCTGGTCGACGGGCTCGTCGACAAGTCGGTGCTGATCCGCGAGCGGTCCGAAGGGGGCATCCGCTTCCGGCTGTTGGAGACGCTCCGCGAGTACGGGCGCGCGCAGATCAGTGACGCCGGACTGCGGACCGCGCTGCGGCGCCGGCACCGGGACCACTACCTGGCGCTGGCCGAACGGGGCGAGGCGGAGTGGTTCGGGTCGGACCAGGCGGCGTGGGCCGACCGGCTGCGGCGGGAGCACGCCAACTTCCGTGAGGCGCTCGGCTTCTCCTTCGGTACGCCGGGGGAAGGGCTGGCCGGCGCGAGGCTGGCGGGTGCGCTGTACTCGTTCTGGGTCTCCTGCGGCTATGTGGAGGAGGCGCAGCGCTGGCTCGACCGGGCGCTGTGTCTCGCCTGCGAGCCGTCGCCGGAGCGGGCCAAGGCGCTGTGGGTGATGAGCCGGATCGCGTACCTGCGCGGGGACATCGACGAGAGCGTGGCGAGGTCGGCGGAGTGCAGGGAGCTGGCCCGGCAACTCGGTGACGACGTGGCGCTGGCGCACGGCACGCATCTGGCGGGCACGGCCACCCTACTCCGCGACGAACCCGGGCAGGCGCGGCTGCTGCTGGAGGAGGCCCTCGACCGGTACGCCGCGCTCGGTGACCTGAACAGCATGGTGATCATGGCGCAGGCCCAGCTCGCCATGGCCAGCGTCTTCCTGGAGGAGCCGGGGCAGGCGGTGGAGCTGTGCCGCAAGGCGCGCAGCAGTTGTGACGCGCACGGCGAGAAGTGGACCCTGGCCTACGCGCTGTACGTGCAGGCCGTCGCCGAGTGGGCCGGTGGCCACCGGGGGGTGGCGGCCCGGCACGCGAGACAGTGCCTGCGCATGAAGCGGGACTTCCGCGACAGGCTGGGCGTTGCCATGATCGTCGATCTGCTGGGCTGGATCGCCGCCGCCGACGGGCAGGGCTTCCGGGCGGCGGTGCTGCTCGGGGCCGCCGAGGAGGAGTGGAACACCATCGGGGTGCCGTGGTTCGGGTCGGCGTACTGGCGTGCCCCGCACGACGAGGCGGAGCGACTGATGCGGGAGGTGCTCGGCCGGGAGGCCTTCGAGGCGGCCGCGTTGCGGGGGGCCAGGTTCCCGCCCGAGGGGGTCATCGCGTTCGCCCTCGACGAGTGCGGCTGAACACCCCCTAGGCCGTCGCACGGCGGGCGGTGTTCGCGGCGAACACGAGGCCGAGCATGACCACCGTGCTGCCGATCAGTACGCCGGGCGGCATTCCGGCGGGCAGCCCGTCGGGACCGCGCAGCGCGCCCATGAAGTCGAGGGGCGTGATGCCGTTGACCGTCCCGTACCAGAGGGGCAGGTAGACGGCCTGGAAGAGCCGGTGCGTACGGCTGAAGGAGCCGAGGACCAGGGCGAAGGAGGGGATGAACAGCGCTCCGAGGAACCAGTGCAGCAGTCCCTGGGTGTCCGCTCCGGTCGCCATCCTGACGGCGGGTCCGATGCCGGCGGCCGCGGTGAGCAGGAAGCCCGCGCCCCATTCGGCCAGGATCCGCCGGTGTGCGGCCGGGTAGGCGCCGAGGATGGCCTCCACTCCCGACTCGTGGCGCTGGGTGCCCAGCCGGGACCAGATCAGTACGGGCCAGATCCATGCGAGGGGGAGCAGGAAGCGGGAGACGCCGGTGGCGGGTGTGACCAGTTGGGCGAGCCCGGCCAGGACGAGCACGCCGGCCCACCACCACAGCGGGATGCCCTGGACGAGGATGCGTACTTCGCCGACGAGCAGCCTGATCCCGGAGTTGCCCGGTTTGACCTGGCTCCGGGGCAGCCCGCCGAAGGCCCGGGGGGCGCGTGCGGGTGCGGACTCGTCCTCGATCACGACGGCGGGGAATCCCGCGAGTTCCCCGGGCCGGACGGCCGAGGGCTCGGCGAGGGCCTTGCCCCGGGAGGGGTCGAAGCGCGGGAACCACAGGGTCGGCACCAGTGCCAGGGCGACGGCGATCGCGACGAGGAGGAGCCGGGTGAGGAGGTACTCGCCGGTCGGTGTGAAGCCGGTCCAGTCGAAGGTCTTGAGGGGCTTGTCGACGAGGGTCAGGCCGAGGCTGAACTCGCCCACCTGCGCCGGGTCGATGCCCGCGGCCCTGAGTGATCCGCCGAGCGACTGGACGACCGGGTGCACACCGATGCCGCCGAGGGGGGCGTGGGGCGACTGGCCGCCGATCGCGATGAAGGCCCAGACGAAGAACCAGAGGACGTTGCCGAGTCCGGCCCGCAGCACGGGAACGGCCTCGAAGAGGAGGGCGGCGGCCGCGGTGAACACCATCAGCGGCAGCGCGATCAGGAGGAAGGGCTTGACCAGTTCGACGACGTCGACGGCCGGCACCTCGGCCCTGGCGAACTGCATGACCAGCGCGGTCACGACGAGCACACCCAGCATCGAGGCGAGGACCAGGACGCTGCTGAGGAACTTGGCCGCGAGATAGCGGTGGTTCTTGACCGGGGTGGCCGCGAGGAGCCGTCCGACGCCGGTGCTCTCGTCGCGGGAGAGGGCGTTGCGGACGACGTAAAAGCCGCCGAGCGAGAGCCATACGGCTCCGGCGAGTGCCACCACCATGCCGAGGTAGGCGCTGTTGTAGGTGCCTCGGTACTCGCCGACCTGCATGACCACCCAGCCGGACTCCCTGGCGGGGGTGGCGAGGTAGCCGAGGCCGACGGCCGCGAGAAGGATCACGGCGTACGCGGGGCGGCGTACCCGGTCCCAGAAGTCTCCGACGACGAGCCCGAAGAGCGTTCCCATGGTCAGCGTCCTCCCGCACCGTGTGCGTGCAGTCCGGCGGAGGCGTCGCCGACGAGGTGGTTGACGGTCGCCAGGTAGGCGTCCTCCAGGTCGGGTGGGACCTGCTGGGCGGTCGCGTACGGCGGCTGATGGGTGAGCAGTCGCACCCGGACGCCGCTGCTGGTCCGCACCATGCGGCTGACCAGGTGGCGCTGCTGGAGCGCCGGCAGGTCGGCGGGGTCGACGAGGACCTCCCAGACCCGGCCCTCGACGGTGGCGATCAACTGCTCGGGGGTGCCCCGGCGCAGCAGCCGTCCGCCGGCCACCACGGCGATGTCGGTGGCGACGGATTCGACGTCGGAGACGATGTGGGTGGAGAGCATGACCACGCGGTCCGCCGCCAGGTCGCTCAGCAGGTTGCGGAAGCGGACGCGCTCCTCGGGGTCGAGGCCCGCGGTGGGTTCGTCGACGACAATCACCTGCGGGTCGGCGAGCAGCGCCTGTGCGATGCCGACGCGTCGCATCATGCCGCCGGAGTACTTGCCGAGGGGGCGCTTGACGGCCTCGGTCAGGTTGACCAGTTCGAGGAGTTCGTCGATACGGGTGCGGGCGGAGCGGGCGGAGAGGCCCTTGGCCGCCGCCAGATAGGTGAGGAATTCGCGCGAGGTGAGGTGGGGGTAGACCCCGAAGTCCTGCGGGAGGTAGCCCAGCGCGCGCCGCAGCACGTCCGGCTTGGCGACCACGTCGGTGCCGTGGAACAGGACCTGGCCGCTGGTGGGGCGGGTGACCGTCGAGGCGATCCGCATCAGGGACGACTTGCCCGCGCCGTTGGGACCGAGGAGACCGAGCATCCCGTTGCCCATGCGCAGGGTCAGGCTGTCCACGGCGCGCTTGCCGCCCCGGTAGTCCTTGGTGATGTCGATGAGTTCCAGCGTGGTCGTCCGCGAGCGGGCGAGGGGGTGCACGTCTGCCTCCGGTGTTTCAACGGGGTGGTTCGTCGGGGTGACGGGTCCAGATTCGTCCTCCCGTACCTCGGGCACATCTGCCGTTCGGCAGAGATCGCCCGGCTTTCTCGCCGGGACTCCTCGCGGCTGCGCAACGGCCAACGCCCCCGGCGAGCGGGGGCGTTGGGCGGTGGAAACGGTTCACTGGGGATGCGCGACGGGTGCGCTGCGGGTATGCGGCGGGTCTACAGCGGCAGGGTGCCGGTGACCTTCCAGCCGCCGCCGGTCGAGCCTGCTTCGAGTTCGCCGCCGAGTACGGCGAACCGTTCGCGCATGCCCACGAGTCCTGTTCCGCCGCCCTGCCGCCGGCCGGGCACGCCGGTACCGCCGCCGCCTCCGTCGTCCGTGACGGCGACCCGCAGCGTCGCGGCGCCGTCCCGCTTGGCGGAGACGGTCACCGAGGTGGTGGCCGCCGCGTGCCTGCGCACATTGGTCAGGGCCTCGATGACCATGCCGTACGCCGTCTCGTCGGTCTCCCTGCGCAGTCCGCCGAGCAGGCCCTCGTCGAGGTCCAGTGCGGCGGGGATGGAACTGGACGCGGCGAAGCGGTCGACGAGGTCGGGCAGGTCCGCGAGTCCGTGGACGCGCAGGGGTGGCGCGGCCGGTTCGGGCAGCGCCTCGGAGGGGGTGTCGCCCGGTACGCCGTGCGGAGTGCCTTCGGTTTCGCCTTCGTCGTCCTGGACCGGCCGGCGCAGGGTGTGCAGGGCGCTGTCCATCTGGTCCAGCGCGCGCAGCCCGGACTCCTCCAGCCTGCCGAGGAGTTCCTGGTACTGCTCGGGGTCGTACGGGGTGGTCTGTGCGGCCTGCACTTCGAGGAGCATGCCGGTCAGTTCGTGGGCGACGAAGTCGTGCAGTACGCGCGCCATGTGCAGGCGTTGCTCGCGGCGGGCCCGCAGGACGGCCTGGCGCCGCCGTTCGTCGGCGGCGCGCAGATGGCCGCCGATCAGGAGCGCGCCTGCCACGGGCAGCAGGGTGAGCAGGATCATGAGGAGGGAGCCGTTGGCGCCGGACTCCGGGTTGCGCAGGGTGAAGCGCAGCGGCAGCGCCAGGGTGACCAGCGCGGCGACCGCCGTCACGATCTGCCGGGGCGCCCGTCGGGCGAGGCGCCCGGTGAGCACCAGCAGGGCGGTGAACTCGAAGGGCATCCACAGCAGCGTGATGCCCTGCTGCCCGCTGTAGGCGATGTCGGTGAGCGCGGACAGGCCGGCGGCCGCGAGCGCCGCCACGGACAGGGTGATCCGGCCCCAGGGCAGGGGCGCCAGCACCGCGAGTACGGCGACGAACGCGCTGAGGGCGAGCAGGAATCCCATGGGAGGCCCGAGGAAGGCGGGCCCCAGCAGCAGAGCGGCGCTCACTCCGCAGCTCAACTTCCGCATGCGGCCCCACTGTTGGTCGTTCGTCGTCATGCGCCCCAGCCTAGGCAGCGCCTCTGGTGCGGGGCCGCGCGGCGGCGGACCTAGAGCCCGGTCGCGTATCCCATTTCCCAGCTCCGGACGGCGATGCCGACCCGGTTGCGTACGCCCATCTTGCGCTGGATGCTCGCGACGTGGGTCTTGACCGTACCGGCGGAGATGAACATCTCTCCGGCGATGTCCGCGTTGGTCAGCCCTTCGGCGACCTTCGCCGCGATCTCGACCTCGCGCTTGGTGAGCTTCTCGACCATCGCCGGGCGCTCGGCGGGCCGCCCCGGCGCGCGGCTCTCGCCGGTGACGTGCTTGAGCAGCCGCACCGTGATCGAGGGGCTGATCAGGCTGTCCCCCGCCATCGCCGCCCGGACGGACTCCACCAGCAGGGTCGGCCCCGAGCGCTTGAGCAGGAAGCCCACCGCGCCGTAGCGCAACGCCGGGTAGACGTATTCGTCCAGGTCGAAGGTGGTGACGATGACCACCTTCACGGGCAGTTCGGCCGCGGTCGCCTGCAAGGTGCGGGTGACCTCCAGACCGTCCATCCGGGGCATCCGTACGTCCACCAGGGCGACGTCCGGCCGCAGCCGTCGGGCCGCGGCCAGGGCCGCCACCCCGTCGGCGGCCTCGCCGACCACCTCGATGTCCGCCTGGGCCTCCAGCATCCGCCGCATTCCACGGCGGACCATCTCCTGGTCGTCGGCGAGCAGTACGCGAATCGTCACAGTGGGCCGTTCTCGCAGGGCTGCGGGGTGAACTTCCGTATCCGGTCGGTGATTTGGGCGACCACCTCGCGCTGTCGCGCCGCCAGGTAGAAGTGGCCGCCGGGGTGCACCAGTACCTCGAACCCGGCGGTGGTCTCCTCGGCCCAGGCCCGTACCTGCTCGACCGTCGCCCGGGGGTCGTCGTCACCGGTCATCGCGACGACCGGACAGCTCAACGGGGGTCCTGGGGTGCGCCGGTAGGCCTCCAGGAGCCGGTAGTCGGCGCGCATCGGGGGCAGGACCAGGCCCAGGATCTCGGGGTTGTCCAGTACCGCGAGGTCGGTGCCGTCGAGCGTCCTGAGCTCCTCGATCAGTCCGGCGTCGTCGAGCAGGTGCGCGAAGCCGCCCCGGGCCAGGGCGGGGCCCGGGCGGCCGGAGGCGAAGAACACCGCGGGCGGGCGGCCCGCGGCGTCGAGCCGGCGGGCGAGTTCGAAGGCGACGAGGGAGCCCATGCTGTGGCCGAAGAGGGCGAGCGGGGTGTCGTCGTCCGGGTCCAGCGCCGCGAACAGCGCGTCGGCGAGGGCCTCCACGGACTCGGCGAAGGGGTCGGCGGCCCGGTCCTGGCGGCCGGGGTACTGCACCACGAGGACGTCGGTCGCGGGCGAGAGCGCCGCCGACATCGGGAAGTAGTAGCTGGCGGAACCCCCCGCGTGCGGGAAGCAGAGCAGGCGCGGGGCGCCGGGTCGCGCCGGGTGGAAGCTGCGTGTCCACGGCGCGTGGCCCGTGTTCGGCCGGTTCGCCATCAAGTCACCTTCGCCATCAAGTCACCTCGGGTGAAGAACGTGCGGTGGGTTCGGATCCTGGGACGACGAGGCGATGGCGCCGGACCGGAGGGAATCCGGTGCGGCGCCATCGTCCGTGCGGGGTGTCGCGCCGGGGTCAGTTCTCCACCTGGGCGCTCGTGATGACCACGGTCTCGGTCGGTACGTCCTGCATGCCGTTGCGGCGGCCGGTCGGCACGGCGGCGATCTTGTCGACCACGTCGAGGCCCTCGATGACCTTGCCGAACACCGTGTAGCCCCAGCCCTGCGGGGTGGGTGCGGTGTGGTTGAGGAAGGTGTTGTTCGAGGTGTTGACGAAGAACTGCGCCGTCGCCGAGTGCGGGTCGGAGGTACGGGCCATGGCCACCGTGTAACGGGTGTTCTGCAGGCCGTTGTCGGCCTCGTTGGCGACCGGGGCGAGGGTCGGCTTCTGCGACATGTCCTCGGTGAAGCCGCCGCCCTGGATCATGAAGGTCTGGATGACGCGGTGGAAGACGGTGTCCGAGTAGTGGCCCGCGTTGACGTAGGCGAGGAAGTTCTCGACCGTCTTCGGTGCCTTCTCCGCGTCGAGCTTCAGTTTGATGGTCCCGAAGTTGGTGTTCAGCACGACGTTCGTCATCTTCGCCTCTTCCGCAAGCAGTCAAAATTCCATTCACCCTACAGGACGCCCGTTCTGCGGCCCGGCTGCGGACGGGCGCTGCGCGCGGGCGCTACGGGCTGGCGGTGGAAACCGCGTACACCCAGGGGCGTTCGGGGACGCTGCGGTCCACGGTGATGTCGATGGTGGGCAGCGGGTCCTTCTGCTCGTAGGTGAGTCCCGACCACTTGCGGTGCGGGGTGAAGACCCAGCCGATGGTCTGCCGGTCGTGCTCGCTGATGGTGATGTCGCCGTCCTTGAGGGCGGCGGTGGAAGTGCCGATGTCCTTGAGGAAGGTGTCGAGGTCGGCGGGCGTGGTGGCGAACCGGACGTGCATCCGGCTGGTCTTCCAGTTGTTGGTCTCGTAGTACGCCAGGTTCTGGGCCATCAGCGGGATCGGCAGCTGGTAGATGCGCCGCTGCACCTGGGAGGGGAAGCCGACGGTGAGTCCGGCGGCGGACGCCTCGTGCTCCTTGTTGCGGCCGCTGTCGCGGCTCTGCTCGGCGGAGATCAGCAGGTACCCGGCGGGGATGCCGATGAGCAGGACAATGATCGCCGCGGTGATCACGCGGCGCACGATCACATGGCGGCGGGTCTCCGGCGGCCGGTCGCCCCGGCCGTCGGGGTGGTGGTTCTGGCGCGGAATCGCTGACGTCATGGGGTGGTTCCCTGTGCGCCGTCGGCGCTGGTCGTACGGTCCGCGGCGCTGGTGTCCGCCGCGGGCTGGCGGGCAGTGGTGTCGGTGGCCCGGTCCGTCACGGGGTCGGTCACCGGATCCGTCACCGGGTCCGTCACCGGGTCGGGCAGGGCGGTGCGGATGGCCTGCGCGTACCGCTCGTACCGCTCGTGGCGTTCGACCCGGCGGCGGTTGGCGCGCCGGAAGCGGCGGGCGACCAGCCGGGCCAGGTCGGCGGCGCCGACCATTCCGGCCTCGGGGCCGAGCTGGGCCTTGGCGATCCGGGCCTCGGGGCGGTAGCCGCGGCCGGTGAGGTGGCGGCGGAAGGCATCCCTGGCAGGACCGATGAGGAGGTCGTCGGCGGCGCTGACGCCACCGCCGATGACGAAGCAGGACGGGTCGAGGGCGGCGGCCAGATTGGCGATGCCGACGCCGAGCCACTGGCCGATGTCCTGGAGGAGCTCGACGCACATGGCGTCGCCGTCGCGGGCCAGCTCGGTGATGAGCGGCCCGGTGATCTCGTGGATGCTGCCGCCGACGCGCTCGATGAGGTGGTACGCGACCGGGGAGTCGGCGGCTGCGAGCTCGCGGGCCTCGCGGACGAGGGCGTTGCCGGAGCTGTACTGCTCCCAGCAGCCGCGGTTGCCGCACGGGCAGCGGTGCCCGCCGGGGACCACCTGCATGTGCCCGAACTCGCCGGCGACCCCGTACTTGCCCCGCTTGACCTGCCCGTCCTCCAGGATGGCGCCGCCGATCCCGGTACCCAGGGTGATCATGACGAGGTGGTCCTCGCCGCGTCCGGCGCCGAAGCGCCATTCGGCCCAGGCGGCGGTGTTGGCGTCGTTGTCGACGAGTACGGGGACCGCGAGGCGGGCGGAGATGGCATCGCGCAGGGGTTCGTTGCGCCAGGCGAGGTGCGGGGCGAACAGCACCTTGCTGCGGTCGGCGTCTACCCACCCGGCGGCGCCGATGCCCACGGCGTGCACGTCGTGCCGGTCGGACAGGTCGAGGACCAGCTCGACGATGGTGTCCTCGACGACCTTGGGGCTCTTGGACTTGTCCGGGGTCTCGGTGCGGAGGGTCTCCAGGATCTGGCCGTCGGCGTCGACGACGCCCGCCATCACCTTGGTGCCGCCGATGTCGATCCCGACGGTGGGCACCCGGGGCGCGGTCAGGTGGGAGCGCCGTTCACGGGGTCCCACGGTGCGCAGCACGGTGGCACGGGCGGTGCCGCGCGTGGCGAAGTCTCGGTAGGTGTTGCTCATCGGCCGGGGCCTTCCGCGGTGGGCGCTGTCCCGGGGAACCGGGAGGGGCGGCGGGGGAAACGCACGACTCGGATCGTCCCTGCGGGGTCTCGGGAGGCCGGCCGCTGACGGCCGACGGCGGACGGCGCCCGCCGCGCCCGATTCTGCCACTCCCACCTGTGCCGGACTTGTCCGGCGGGACGGGCACCCCGGGAATCGTGGTGCGTCTCACCACCCGGGGGCCCTTCTCCGTCTACTCCGTCACACCGTGCAGGTGGGGTGCCGGGGCCCGCTCCAGTTCGTGGCGCAGGTCCTCCAGCTCGGTGCCGCCGGCCATCTGCCGGGTCAGCTCGTCCAGGCTGATCTCCGCCTTGAGGTGGCTGCCGGACATCGCGCCGCGCTTGAGCAGTACGAAGCGGTCGCCGACCAGGTAGGCGTGGTGCGGGTTGTGCGTGATGAGCACGACACCGAGTCCCGCGTCACGTGCGGCGGCGACGTACTTGAGGACGACGCCCGACTGCTTGACGCCGAGTGCCGCCGTCGGCTCGTCGAGCACCAGGACCTTCGCGCCGAAGTAGACCGCCCGGGCGATGGCGACGCACTGCCGCTCGCCGCCGGACAGGGTGCCGATCGGCTGGTCGACGTCGCGCAGGTCGATGCCCATGCGCAGCAGCTCGGACCTGGTCGTCTCGCGCATCAGCTGGACGTCGAGACGGCGGAGCGGGCCGCGTCCCTTCGTCGGTTCGGAGCCGAGGAAGAAGTTCCGCCAGACGGGCATCAGGGGGACGACGGCCAGGTCCTGGTAGACCGTCGCGATGCCCCGGTCGAGCGCGTCGCGCGGGTTGACCAGGGTGGTGTCGGCGCCCTCGATCCGGAAGGTGCCCGCGTCGTGCTGGTGCAGCCCCGCGATGATCTTGATGAGGGTGGACTTGCCGGCGCCGTTGTCGCCGAGGACGCAGGTGATCTCGCCCGCGTGCACCTCCAGCGAGACGTCCTCCAGCGCCTTGATGTTGCCGTAGAACTTCGATACGTGGTCGAGCTCGACCAGCGCGCCGGGGACCGCGTCCGCGATCCGGTCGTCGGTCGTCGTCATGACCTCGCCTCCGCACGCTTGCGTACCCATGCGTTGAGCAGGGTGGCCAGAAGGAGCATCGCTCCGAGGAAGAACTTGAACCAGTCCGGGTTCCACTCCGCGTAGACGATGCCCTTGCTCGTCATGCCGAAGATGAAGGCACCGACCGCGGAGCCGATCGCCGACCCGTAGCCGCCGGTGATCAGGCAGCCGCCGATGACCGCCGCGATGATGTACGTCAGCTCGTTGCCGACGCCCTCCCCGGACTGCACGACGTCGTACGAGAACAGCAGGTGCTGGCCGGAGACCCAGGCGGCGAAGGCGACGCCCATGTAGAGGCCGATGCGGGTCTTGTTCACCGGCACACCGGTCGCGCGGGCCGCGTCCTTCTCGCCGCCGACCGCGAAGATCCAGTTTCCGGCGCGGGTGCGCAGCAGGATCCAGGTGGCCAGGGCGATCAGTACGAACCACCACAGGATGGTGACCTTGAGGTTGACCGAGCCGATGGTGACCTGCGAGGCGAAGACGGCCTTGGCGGACTCGAAGCCCTCCATGTCGCCGATGCCCTTGGTGGAGACGGTGCCGCTGATGAGCTTGGTGAGGCCGAGGTTCAGGCCGGTCAGCATCAGGAAGGTGCCCAGCGTGATGATGAAGCTGGGCAGTTTGGTGCGGGTCAGCATGAAGCCGTTGAAGACGCCGATCAGCAGCGTCACCAGCAGCGACACGAAGATCCCGACCCAGACGTTGGCCGTCATCTGATAGCTGAACATGGACGAGACCAGCGCCGAGCTGGTCACCATCACACCGGCCGACAGGTCGAACTCGCCGCCGATCATCAGCAGTGCCACCGGCACCGCCATGATGCCGATCGTGGAGGCCGCGTACAGCACGGTCCCGAAGCTGGACGCCTGGAGGAAGCTGTCGGCGGCGATCGAGAAGAACAGGAACACCGCGACCGCGCCGACGATGGAGCCCAGCTCGGGGCGGCCCATCAGCTTGCGCAGCGGTGAGGTGTGGATCAGCCGTTCGTCGTGGCCCGCTTGTGGTGCGGGATCGGGTGCGGGTGCTGTGGCTGTCATCGGGTCCCCCGCTTCGTGTACGCCTTCAGCTCGGCCGCGCTGTCCTTGGTGATGATCTGCGGTCCGGTGAGGACGGGCTTTCCGCCGCCGAGGACGTCGGCGTTGTAGCGGTAGAGCCACAGCAGGTCCACCGCCTCGTACCCCTGGAGGTAGGGCTGCTGGTCGACGGCGAAGCCGAGGGTGCCGGCGGCCAGCGAGTCGGCGACCCTGGCGTTGAGGTCGAAGGTGTCGATCTCGGCCTTGCTGCCGGACTGCTGCTTGGCCTGGACGGCAGCGTCGGCGAAGGGCGCGCCGAGGGTGACGACGGAGTCGATGTCCTTGGAGGTCTGGAGCTTGGCCTCGATGGACGCCTGGACGTCGGGCATGTTGGTGCCGTCGACGTAGAGGTTCTCGACGCTGCCCTTGAAGGTCTTCTTGACGCCCGCGCAGCGCTGCTCGTGGCCCACGTTGCCCCGCTCGTGCAGGACGCACAGGGCCTTCTTCTTGCCGCGCCCGACCAGTTCCTCGCCGACCGCCTCGCCCGCGATGACCTCGTCCTGGCCGATGTGGCTGAGCGCGCCGAAGGCCTTGGACTCGGCGGTGCCGGAGTTGATGGTGATCACCGGGATGCCCGCCTTGGTGGCCTTGGCGACGACCTCCTTCATGGCGTCCGGCTTGGCGAGGGTGACGATCAGGCCGTCGACCTTCTTGTCGATGTAGGTGTCGACGAGCTGGGCCTGCTGCTGCGCCTCGGCGTTGTTTGCATAAAGGAATTCGATGTTGTCCTTGGCGGCTGCCTGCTTGGCCCCGCTCTGCACGATGTCCCAGAACGTGTCGCCTGCACCCGAGTGGGTGACCATGGCGAAGGTCCACTTGGGGGTGTTCACCGCGGCCTTGCCCTGGGCGGCGGCCGCGGCGGCTGCCGCGCGCTCCTCGGCCCGCTTGCCGCCCGTGCTGCTGCAGCCGGTGAGGGAAGCCCCGAGCACCGCCGCGAGCACGGCGCCCAGCGCACGTACCCCTGTCCGAACCCTTGCCACGACGTCGTGCCCTTCTCGCTGTACTCCTCGGTGCGGCCGGGGGGTATTGAGCCAGACCCCGGCCGCCCAAGTATCGGGCATGGGGGTGCGTCGTGTGGTCAGCGGGTGGGTCTTGGGCGGTGTCATCGAGTGCCGCGGGCGGTGTACTTCTCCAGGGCGGGGACGTCCTTCGCGGTGACGATCGCGGGTCCGGTGAGGACGGGTTTGCCGCCTCCCAGGACGTTTCCGTTGGTGCGATTCAGCCATATTTCGTCGATGGCGAGGTACCCCTGGAGGTAGGGCTGCTGGTCGACGGCGAAGCCCACGTCCTGTGACTTGAGACTCTTCACGACGGCCGCGTTCAGGTCGAAGGTGTCGACCTCGGCCCTGCTGCCGGATCCGGCCTTTGCTTTCACCGTCGCGTCCGCGAAGGGGGCGCCGAGTGTGACGACGGCGTCGATGTCCTTGGCGGCCTGCAGCTTGGCCTCGATGGAGGAGGTGCTGGCGGGCATGTTGGTGCCCTCGACGTTGAGGTTCTCGACGCTGCCCCTGAAGGCCTGCTTCACGCCCGCGCAGCGCTCCTCCAGGGAGACGTTGCCCTGCTCGTGGATCACGCAGAGGGCCTTCTTCCTGCCCCGCTTGTTGAGCTCCTCGCCGACTCCCTGGCCCGCGACGGCCTCGTCCTGGCCGATGTGGCTGAGCGCGCCGAGCCCCTTGGAGTGCCGGCCGCCGGAGTTGATGGTGACGACGGGGATGCCCGCGGCGACGGCCTTCCTCACTGCGGCGCCGACCGCCTCCGGCTTGGCGAGGGTGACCACGATGCCCTGGACCTTCTGGTCGATGGCGGCCTCGATGAGCTGGGCCTGCTCCTTGCCCTCCTTGTTCGCGGAGTAGAGGAACTCGACGTTGTCCTTGGCCGCGGCAGCCTTGGCGCCGCTCTGCACGATGTCCCAGAAGGTGTCGCCCTCGCCGGAGTGCGTGATCATGGCGATCTTCATCCGGGGCGTGTCGGCGGCCTTGCCGCCCGCGCCGTCGCTCGCGGCCGGTTTCTCCTCGGAGCCCTTGCCGCCGGAGCCGCTGCATCCGGTGAGTACGAGTGCGGCTGCCGCGCAGGTGGCGGCAAGCGTGGTTGCCGTTCGGGCCTTGCGAGTGGTGGGCATGGTGTGTGTCCGCCTCGTGTCCCCCGCCGCCCGGTTGACGGCCTCGGGGTGTTCTAACCGCGCCGGTACGACGGCGTCAATGGTTTGGCCGTACGAGCAGCTGGAAGTCGAAGGCGTACCGCGACGCCCGGTAGAGGTGCGCGCCGAACTCGACCGCGCGCCCGGTGCCGTCATAGGTGCGCCGCTCCATGGTGAGCAGGGGTGCCCCGGCGCTCTCGTCGAGCAGGGCGCCCTCCTCGGGTGCCGCCGCCCGGGCGCCGACGGTCTGGCGGGCGCTGTGCAGGGTGACTCCGGCGGCCCGCATCATCCGGTAGAGGCCGGTGGCCTCCAGTTCCGCGCTGTCGAGGGGGAGCAGCCCGGTGGGGAGGTGGTTGCGGAGGAAGGCCATGGGTTCGTCGTGGGCCAGGCGCAGCCGGTCGATGCGGTGCACCTCGGTGCCCTCGGCGAGGCCGAGTGCGGCGGCGACCTCGGGTCCGGCCCGCTCCACGGCGTTGTGCAGGACACGGGTGGCGGGGCGCTGTCCGGCCGAGGCGAGGTCGTCGTACAGGCTGCTGAGTTCGAGCGGGCGGCGGACCTGGTTGTGCACGACCTGGGTGCCGACGCCCCGGCGGCGTACCAGCAGGCCCTTGTCGACCAGGGACTGGATGGCCTGGCGGACGGTGGGCCTGGACAGGCCGAGCCGGGCGGCGAGCTCGACCTCGTTGCCCAGCAGGCTGCCGGGCGGGAGCCGGCCCTTCTCCATGGCCGCTTCGAGCTGCTGGGAGAGCTGGAAGTAGAGGGGTACGGGACTGCTGCGGTCCACGCCGAGCCGGAGGGCGACGGTGGGGTCGGTCGCTTGTTTTGGCACGGCAGCGAGCGTAGCGGCGTGGCGACGTGGCGTCATCAAGTCACGTACGGGGGAAGGAGGGTTGTCCGGACATCGCGTTGTCCGGACGCCCTGATGTCACGTTGCCGCGATGTCCTGATGTCCTGACACATTCCTTGACAGTGCGTCAAGCCTGTTGTCGAGTGAGGGCCATGCGCATTGGACTCATGGGGACGGGCCGCATCGGATCCTTCCACGCGGAGGTGCTCGCCCGTCATCCGGCGGTGGACTCGCTGGTCCTCGCGGACGCGGACGCGGGACGCGCGGCGGAGGTCGCCCAGCGCGTGGGGGCCCAATTCACCGCTGCGGGCGACCTGTTGGGGTCCGGTCTGGACGCGGTGGTCATCGCGTCAGCGACGGCCGCGCACGCGGCGCAGATCGGACAGGCGGCGCGGGCCGGGCTGCCGGTGTTCTGCGAGAAGCCCGTCGCGGTCGATCTGCCCGGCACCCTGGAGGCCCTGCGCGAGGTCGACCGGGCGGGCACGCTGCTCCAGCTCGGCTTCATGCGCCGCTTCGACGCCGGGTACGCGACGGCCCGCGAGCGGGTGCGGACGGGCGAACTGGGCCGGCTGCACACGGTGCGCACCGTCTCTTCCGACGCGTCGCCGCCCCCGGCCGCGTACCTCCCGCTCTCCGGGGGGCTCTACCGGGACTGTCTGGTGCACGACTTCGACATCCTGCGCTGGGTCACCGGACGCGAGGTGGTGGAGGTGTACGCGGTCGGCTCGGCGGCGGGGCCCGCGATGTTCGCGGAGGCGGGGGACGTGGCGACGGCCGCGGTCGTACTGACCCTGGACGACGGGGTGCTGGCGACGGCGACGGCGACGCGCTGCAATGGCGCCGGGTACGACGTACGGATGGAACTGGCGGGCGAGCTCGACCAGTTGGCGGTCGGCCTCGACGACCGCACCCCGATCACCTCGGCGGAACCGGCAGGGCCGCCCGCCCCGGCCAAGCCCTGGGCGGGCTTCCTGGAGCGGTTCGCCCCTGCGTACGAGGCGGAGCTCGACGCGTTCCTCCAGGTCGTACGGGGTGAGCGCGTGAACCCCTGCGACGGGCACGAGGCACTGCGGGCCCTGCGGGTCGCGGAGGCGTGCGAGGTGTCGCGGCGGGAGGGGCGGGCGGTCGGGCTGGCGGAGATACCGGGAGCTTGACCCCGGGCCCGACCCGCCCCGCCCCCTCCTGTCCGGTCCGGTGCGGTCCCGTCAGTAACCGACCGTGAACCGCTCGCCGCCCGCGTGCTTCGGCCGCTCGATCTCGTCGACCAGCGCCACCGCGTAGTCCTCGGCGCTGATCCGGCTGTTGCCCTCGGAGTCCAGGACCAGGTTCTCGGTGTCCGTACGGTACGAACCGGTGCGCTCGCCGGGCTCGATGGTCCCGGCGGGGCTGAGGTTGGTCCAGTCGACGTCGTTCACGGTGCGGTAGTAGTCCAGTGCGTCGCCGTGCGCGTGCATGATCTGGAGCAGGAACTCGGGCAGGCCGTCGGCGTCCCACACCTGCTTGCCGTCCGGGGTGCGCAGCGAGCCAGCGCCGCCCACCGAGATCAGCCGGGGCGCGTCGCCGCCGACCGCTCGTACGCCCTCCACCAGGGACTTCGCCGAGGGTGCGATCGTCGCGACGTGACCCGGGCCGTCGCCGCCGCCGATGGCGCTGATGACGACGTCCCGGCCCTCGGCGTTCTGCGTCACCGAGGCGGGGTCGAAGACGTCGCCGGTGACGACGGTGAGGTTCGGGTGGCTCTGCCCGGCAAGCTTGGCCGGGTCGCGGACGACGGCGGTGACCTGGTGGCCCCGGTCGAGGGCCTCGCGCAGGATGCGGCTGCCGATGGTGCCGGTGGCCCCGAAGAGGGTGATCTTGGCCATGGGAGGTCCTTCCGAGGGTTATCGCGGTGGTGATTCTGGGGAGGCGGCACGGGGTCTCGCGCTGCCTCGCCTCCAACATAGGAGGTGAACGGCCTGGATGCCGGGTACGCTCCGGACACATGGTGGTGAAAAAGCGACAAGCGGGTGAATCGGGAGCCGCGCCCATCCCCGAGGTCAGGTTCCACGCGCCGAGCGCGACCCCGGCCGGTGTCGAGGTGCTGACCCTCGCGACCCTGCGCGGCAACGCCTGCGCGGGTTCGCTGTCCGTCCCGCACCGCCCCGACTTCCACCACCTGCTCGTCCTGGACAGCGGCGAGCTCCCGCTGATGGTCGACTTCGCGTCGTACCGGCTGCTGCCGGGCGAGTGGCTGTGGGTGCGGCCGGGGCAGGTGCACCGCTGGGACGAGCTGTACGGGGCGGAGGGCGCGCTCGTCCTGTTCGAGGCGGGGTTCCCGGATCCGGCGACCAGCGCGACGGCCCGGCTCGACGACCCCTTCGGGCCGACGGTACGACGCCCTGAGCCGGCGGCCGGGGCGGCGGCGCGGCGGGCCCTGGACCACCTGGACGACGAGTTCCGGGCGCTACGGGACGGCGCCGGGCACCCCCTCCCCCTCGAAACCCACCTCTCGGTACTCCGCCACCTCCTCGCCGTCCTCCTGCTGCGCCTCGCACCGGTCGGCGAGGAGGTGGTGACCTGCGACAACCCCGACACCTACCTGCGCTTCCGGGCCGCCGTGGAACGGGACTTCGCCCGGACCCGCCGCGTCGACGACTACGCCCGGGAGCTCGGCTACGCCCCGCGCACCCTGTCGCGGGCCACGCTCGCCGCGACGGGTGTCGGGGCCAAGGAGTTCATCGACCGCCGGGTGGTCCTGGAGGCCCAGCGGCTGCTCGCGCACAGCGACCACAGCGCGGCGCGGGTGGCGGGCCTGCTGGGCTTCCGGGACGCGGCGAACTTCGGCAAGTTCTTCCAACAGCGCACCGGGAGCAGCCCGTTGGCGTTCCGCGCTGCGGCCAGGGGCGATACCACCCAGGGTCGCGGCATCACCAGCGGACGGGCAGCTTCCGAACGCCCCTGATCAGCAGTCCGGGGTGCCACTCCAGTGCACCGCCGTCCGGGTCGAGTGCCAGGTCGGGGCAGCGTTCCAGCAGCGAGCGGACGGCGATGCGGCCCTCCATGCGGGCCAGCGGGGCGCCCAGGCAGAAGTGGATGCCGTGGCCGAAGGCGAGGTGGCCCTGGGTGGAGCGGCGGATGTCGAAGGTGTCGGGCTCCGGATAGCGGGCGGGGTCGCGGTCGCCCCCGCCGGTGGCCACCAGGACGGCCTTTCCAGCGGGGACGGCGAGACCGCCGATCTCGATGGCCTCGCTGGCGAAGCGGAAGGTGGAGGTCTTCACCGGGCCGTCGTAGCGGAGCATCTCCTCCACGGCGCCGTCGATCAGTCCGTCGAAGTCGGCGCGCAGAGCCGCGAGTTGCTCGGGGTGGGCGAGCAGGGCCCGTACTCCGTTGGAGATCAGGTTGACGGTGGTCTCGTGGCCCGCCACCAGCAACAGGAAGGCCATCCCGACGAGTTCCTCGGAGGTGAGCCGGTCGCCGTCCTCGTCGCGGGTCCTGACGAGTCCGCTGAGCAGGTCCTCGCCGGGCGCGGAACGCTTCTCCTCGATCAACTCGCCGAGGTAGATGCTCATTTCGTTGACGGCACTGGCACTGGCCTCGGGGCCGGTCGGTGCGACCACCTCGTTGGACCAGACGCGGAAGCGGTCGCGGTCGAGGTCGGGCACGCCGAGCAGTTCGCAGATGACGGTCATCGGCAGCGGGAAGGCCAGCGCGTCGATCAGGTCGGCCGAGGAACGTCCCTTCTCCGTCATGGCGTCGAGGAGTTCGTCGGTGATCTGCTGGACGCGGGGGCGCATCGCCTCCACCCGGCGTGCGGTGAACTCACGGGTGACCAGCTTGCGCAGCCGCGTGTGGTGCGGCGGGTCGGTCTCCAGCATGTTGGCGCTGAGGGCGGTGCCTTCCTCGGACCACTGCTCGAAGACCCGCCAGTCCTTGGTGAGCCGGGGGTCGGCGAGCGCCTGCCTGGCCTCCTCGTACCCGACGACCAGGACCATCTCCTCGACGTCGGCGGTGCGGACGAAGTGCGCCGGACCGCTCTCGCGCAGCTCGGCGAAGTACTTGTACGGATGCGCCGTGAAGTCCTCGGTGTGTTCCCGAAGATCGATAACCGCCATGACTGTCCCTCCCGTTGGCTCTGCGTCCCCCGTGTCAGCCTACGTCGCCGCTGTCGTCGAGCAGTCCGGCGTCATGGGCGAGCAGCGCGATCTGGACCCGGTTGTTGAGGCCGAGCTTGGCGAGGATGCGCGAGACGTGGGTCTTCACGGTGGGGACGCTCATGTAGAGCTCGGCGGCGATCTCCGCGTTGGAGCTGCCCCGACCGACGGAGACGGCCACTTCCCTTTCCCGCTCGGCGAGTTGGGCGAGGCGCTGCTGGGCGCGGCCCTGCCGGTCCTCGGCGCCGCCGGTGCCCGCGACATGGGTGATGAGCTGCTGGGTGACGGCCGGGGAGAGCACCGGGTTGCCCGCCGCCACCCGTCGTACGGCCGCGACGATCTCGGCGGGCGGGGTGTCCTTGAGGACGAATCCGGCGGCGCCCGCGCGCAGGGCGCGCAGCACCTGTTCGTCGGCGTGGAAGGTGGTGAGGACGACGATCTCGGGGGCGCCCGGTTCGGCCCGCACCTTCTCGGTGGCGGTGAGGCCGTCGACGACCGGCATCCGGATGTCCATCAGGACGACGTCGGGCTTCAACTCCGCGATGGCGGTGAGCGCCTGGGCCCCGTCGGAGGCCTCGCCGACGATCTCGATGTCCTCGGCACCGCCGAGCATGAAGGTGAGTCCGGCCCGTACGAGCGGGTCGTCGTCCACGAGGAGAAGCCTGATCCTGGTCGTCATGACGCCCACGGTAGCCAAGCGGTGATCACGAAGCCGCCGTCGGGCCCCGGTCCGTGGCTGAGCCGTCCGCCGGCGAGGGTGGCGCGTTCGGTGAGGCCGATCAGTCCCTGGCCGGATCCGGGTACTTCGGGCACCGGGCCGACGGGGGCCGGGTTGCGGATCGCCAGGGCGATCCCGTCGCCCGCCCTGCCCGTGACGGTGACGGTGACCTCGGCGCCGGGTGCGTGCTTGCGGGCGTTGGTCAGGCCCTCCTGGGCGATCCGGTAGACGGTGCGGCCGAGGGACGCGGGCACGGCTGCCGCGTCGTCGACCCGGTTGTCGAGGAGGGCCTTCGTACCGGCCTGGCGGGACTCGGCGACCAGGGCGTCGAGGGTGTCGAGGGTGGGCTGCGGCCGGTCCTCGTCCCCGGCGCCGGGGCTGCGGAGGACGCCGATGATCTCGCGGAGGTCCTGGAGTGCCTCGTGGGCGCTGTCGCGGATCACCCCGGCGGCCCTGGCGACCTCGGCGGGAGGTGCGTCGGGCCGGAATTCGAGGGCTCCGGCGTGCACGCTGAGCAGGCTGAGCCGGTGGGCGAGCACGTCGTGCATCTCGCGGGCGATGGCCTCCCGGGCCAGCCGCTGGGCCTGCTCGGCGCGGAGCACGGCCTCGGTCTCGGCGCGCACCGCACGCTCGCGCAGGGACTCCACCAACTGGCGGCGGGAGCGTACGAACATGCCCCAGCCGACGACGAGCAGCACGATCGTCAGCACCGCGACGACGGACACCCGCAGGGAGACCGTGGGGTCGGGCCGCAGCACGTTCTGCAGGAGTCCGCTGGCCAGGGCGGCGCCGGCCAGCGGGCCCGCCACCTTGAACGGGCGGTGGATGGTGACGCCGAACAGCGCGACGACCATGGCCCCGGAGGCGGGCGGCGAGACGACCGCGAGCACGATGAGCGCGATCGCGAGCCCGGTCGGCCAGCGCCGCCGCAGCCACAGCGCACAGCAGGCGAGCGCCCCGGTGATCTGGTCGAAGACGAGCACGGCTCCGGGATTGCCGACCTCGTACGAGGTGGTCGCCGCGCCGAGCCCGATGAGCGCGGCGAGGAAGAACATCGACAGGTCGACGATCCAGTCGCGCGGGGTCCGCCGCAGCCGCTCCCCCGTCCCCCCGCCGTCCCCGGACGCCTCGGCCCGGCCCAACGCCGACGGCAGCAGCCACCGGTACTCCAGATCGTTCATACGTACAAATCTACGCAGGTGGGCGCGGTGCCGAGAGCCTTCGGGGCGACGGGGCGACCAAAGTCGCCGAGGTCGCGACTTTCGGCGCGGTGGCCCACCGGCGGGGCAGCCGTACGAAGGATTCCGGGGGAGACCCCGCAGCGGCCAGGCTGGGGCCCATGAAGCGCATCCTTGAAGTCATCGGTTTCCTGCTCCTGCTCTGGGGCGTGGGCGGGCTCGTGCACGAGTGGTTCGACTGGTTCGAGCTGTGGACGGTCGCGGAGAAGCTGGGCTGGTTCAAGGGCTACGAGATCTACGCGAACATCGTGCTGGCGGCGGCGGGCCTGGCCATGATCGTCGCCGCGGAACGGACCGGCAGGCGCACCGGGGTCGACAGCGAGAGCTGACGGGGCGGTCGGGTCCGCGTCGGTCACCCCGTGGCCGACGCCCGCCGCCCCCACGCCGTCCCCGCCAGGACCAGTACGCCGCCCAACAGGCCGACCGCGCCCAGCCGTTCGCCGCCGATGGCGATGCCGACGGCTGCCGCCCACAGCGGCTCCGTACCGAGCAGCAGACTGACCCGCGACGGCGAGGTCCGCCGTACCGCCCACATCTGCACGCCGAACGCGAACAGCGTGCAGAACACCGACAGGAACACCAGTCCCGCCCACTCCCCCGCCCCGAACCCGGCCGCCACGCTCCACGGCGAGGGACCGGTTCCCGGCGCGGCGGCCAGCACCGCGAACACCACGACCGCCGCGCCGAGTTGGACCGTCGTCAGGGACAGCGCGTCGGCGTCCTGGACCGCCTTGATCCGGGCCATGAACAGCACGTGCGCGGTACGGGCGAGGGCCGCGAGCAGCATCAGCAGATCGCCCGTCGACGGCTCGGTGAACCCGCCGCCCTGGGTCAGCAGCACCACGCCCAGCACCGAGAGCCCGGCCGCGGCCAGGAAGGCGCGGGGCGGTGCGGTCCTGGTGACGGCCGCCTCGGCGAGCGGGGTGAAGATCATGGTGAGGCTGATGATGAGCCCGGCGTTGGTGGCCGAGGTGTGCACGACGCCGTACGTCTCCAGCAGAAAGATCCCGCTGAGCACCACCCCGAGCAGCCCCGCTCCCCGCCACTGCGCCGCCGACAGCGCCCGCAGCTTCCGCCACCCGACGGCGACGAGCACCGGCAGCACGATCGCGAACCGCAGCACCAGTACGGCGACGACGGTGTGCGCGGTGGTGATGCCCTTGGCGGCGAGGTAGCTGGCGCCCCAGACCACGGCGACGGCCAGCACGGGAAGGTCGGCGAACCTGGCCGCCCGGCTGGGCGCGGGGGTGAGTACGGCGGAAGGTGTGGCGGCCACGGCGCGCTCTCCAACGGATGGTGCGGTGTGGAGACTTCGGCGGCTCGCACGCGGAGCGCTCACCGTACCGGCAGGCCGATCTTCCGGGGAAGGGGTTTCGGCGCCCCGACAGGGGAGTGGAGTCGGTGTCCGAATGGCGCCAGCACGGGATGCGGCCGACGGCTTTCCTTGAAACCGCAAGCACCGGTTCGGACTTGCGGTTCACGAGAAGCACGAGGACAAGGACAGCGACATGTCTACGACGACGAACACCGCGACGAACACCGCGCCGCACTCGGCGACCCTCACCAAGGCGGCCCTGGTCACCGGCGGCAGCCGGGGCATCGGTGCCGCGATCGCCCTGCGGCTGGCCCAGGACGGCGCGGACGTGGCGGTCACCTACGTGGAGGGCGAGCAGGCGGCCCGGGACGTGGTGCGCAAGATCGAGGCGCTCGGCCGCCGCGGGCTCGCGGTGCGGATGGACGCGGCGGACCCGGAGTCGGTGACCGCGGCGGTGGCAACGGTGGCCGATGCCTTCGGGCGGCTGGACGTACTGGTCAACAACGCGGGCATCGGCGTGCTCGGCCCGATCGAGGGGCTCACCCTGGCGGACGTGGACCGGGTGCTCGCGGTGAACGTGCGGGCGGTGTTCCTGGCTTCCCAGGCCGCGGCCTCGGTACTGGAGGAGGGCGGGCGGATCATCTCGACCGGCTCCGCTCTCACCAAGTACACCGGTGGCCCCGGCAGCAGCCTGTACGCGATGAGCAAGTCGGCCCTCACCGGGATGACCAAGGCCCTCGCCCGCGAGGTCGGCGACCGGGGCATCACGGTCAACCTGATCCACCCGGGTGCGATCGACACGGACATGAACCCGGCCGACGGACCGTACGCGGAGCCGCAGCGCGCGGCCACCGCGATCGGCCGGTTCGGCCGCCCCGCCGAGGCGGCTTCGCTGGTCTCCTTCCTGGCGAGCGACGAGGGCGCCTTCGTGACCGGCGCCGAACTGGTCATGGACGGCGGGCACTCGGCCTGACACACACCCGCGCACCGCACACCCGCGCACCCCCACACCCGCGCACCCGCGCACCGCTCGACGAGGGGCCGCCGACCGACCGGGTCGGCGGCCCCTCGTCGTCCGGCGCACAGCGCGGTCGGCCGCGATCGGAACCCAAGCGGAACCCACAGGACCTTCACAGCAAACCCGAACAAGCCGCCGATACCGGGGCATTGAGTCACCACTTGTGCACGAGTCCCACACACCCGATACGATGCGCGCTCGGACCGGCTAGCCGGGTTGTCACCGGGCGCGGGCCCGCAGCAGTCGGGAAGGGCGGTGCGGCGGGATGCCGGAACCAGGCGGCGAACCAGGCGGCGGACTAGGCGGTGCGGGCGGCCTTTTCGGCTTGGCGCTCCAGCGGCCGCTGGCGTGCCGCGAGTCCCTCCTCCACGGCCGAGCGGAACTCGCCGAGTCCGTACGCCAGCGCCTCGCGCGCCCCGGCCGGCATCGCCGCGACCGCGGCGACCAGCGCCTCCTCGCGGCGTGCCCGCAGGTCGCGCAGGTAGCTGCGGCCGGGGCCGGTCAGCCGCAGGTCGACCTCGCGCCTGCTGACGGTGGACGCGGACCGCTTGAGGTAGCCGACGGCCTCCAGCCGGTCGCAGAGCCTGCTGACCGACGGCGGTGCCGCGCCCAGGACCTCGCCGAGGGTGCGCAGATTGATGCCCTCCTCGCGCTCCAGGATGTGCAGGACCCGCAGTTGCGAGGAAGAGACCGGCGCGGGGGACACCGCGTCCCGGCCGCGCTCCCAGAGCACTTCGAGCAGGGCGATCACCTCACAGGCGACCCTCGCGGCAGCACCTTCCGCCGCCGGGTCCCCCCGGTGTGAGTCCTGAAGGTCCACGCTCGCCCTCCCCGTACATCCTTCGAGAAAGTGATTCTCCGACGTTGGACAGACTCGTGTCCGTGGACCGCGCGCTGCGGGCCGCCGACCCCCACGCACTGCTCGACGCGGTGCGCCCCGTCCTCACGGACCTCTACGGTTCCCTGGCGGTCGACCTGCTCATGGCCGACTACGCCATGACGATACTGCAACCGGTCGGAGCGCTCCCGGGTTCCGCCGACCCCGTATCGGCGCACACGGGGGCGCCCGGCAGGGCCTTCGGCGCGCAGCAGCCGTACTCGTGCCCGGGCCCCTTCCCGGATTCGGTGACCGCACACCTGCCGGTCACGGTACGGGGCGACCGGCTCGGCGTCCTGTCGGTGACGCTGCCCGAGAAGCTGCACGACGAAGAGGTGCTCGCCGAACTCGCCGAGGCGGCCGAGGCGTTGGGGCACCAGATCGTGGTGGCGGGGCGGGACACCGACCTGTACCTCCAGGCGCGCAGGACCCAGCGGCTGACGCTGGCGGCGGAGATCCAGTGGCAGTTGCTGCCGGGGCGCTCCTGTGTCCGGGCCGAGTACGAGCTCGGTGCGCAGCTGGAACCGGCGTACGCGATCCACGGCGACAACTACGACTGGTCCGCCTCGGCCGACCACCTCACGCTCGCCCTCACCAACGGGACGGGCGGCGGCATCGACGCGGCCCTGCTCACCAGTCTCTCCGTCAACGCCCTGCGCAACGCGCGCCGGGCGGGCCTGGATCTGGCAGGCCAGGCCTGTCTGGCGGACCAGGCGGTCTACGGCCGGCACCGGGGAGAGCTGCACCTGGCCGTGCTGCTGCTGCGCTTCCACCTGCCGACCGGGCGGGTGGAGATCGTCGACGCGGGTTCGCCCCGGGTGTGGCGGCTGCGGGACGGTGCGGTGGAGTCGGTGGAGCTGGAACGGCAGCTGCCGCTGGGCATGTTCGAGGACACGGTGTACACGGCGCAGTCCTGGCAGGTGGAGCCCGGCGACCGGCTGCTGTTCGTCAGCGACGGGGTGTACGACGTGTCGTCCCCGGGCGGTGAGCGCTACGGCGAGCGGGCGCTGGCCCGGGCGATCCAGTCGACCCGGCTGCTGCCGCCGCCGCAGGTGCCGCATGCGGTGCTGCGTGAACTGGCGGGACACCGCGGGGAGTCGCTGGCGGTCGACGACGCGATGATCGTCTGCCTGGACTGGCGCGGGCGCCCCGCGTAAGGGGGTATGGGAACAGCGGTGAGGCCCGCCGGTGTCGGCCGGCGGGCCCCCTCGCTGTCGGTGGACTCGGCGCGTCAGCCGCCGAGTTCGTGGTGGCGGGCGGCCAGTGCGGCGGCGCCCTGTTCGGTCAGTGAGCCGAAGAGGCGCAGCCGGGAGATGCCGCCGTCGGGGTAGATGTCGACGCGCACCTGGGTGGCCGCCGGGGCGGAGGCGAGCACGAAGCGGTGGTTGGTGTCGGGCTGGAGGCGGGTGCGCGGCAGGATCTCCGTCCACTCCCCCGTGTCGCCGTCGCGGACCGAAAGGGCCGCCCAGCCCGCCGAGTTGCCCTTGAGGTAGGCGGTGTCGATCTCGACGGCGCGGATCTCGGCCTGCTCGACCAGGTGGTAGCTGATCCAGTCGTTGCCCTTGTCGCGGCGGCGCCTGGTCTCCCAGCCGTCGTCCATCTTGCGGGAGCGGCCCGGCTGGATGGTGTTGGTGGCGGGCGAGTAGAAGCGGTCGGAGGCGTCCTCGACGCGTCCGCCGTTCTCCAGGGCGACCAGGTCGAAGGTGCCGAGCGTGGTCAGCCAGGCGGGGTCGGGGACGACCTCGCCGTAGACCCGCAGGCGGGCGATGCCGCCGTCGGGGTGCTGGTTGACGCGGAGGTGGGTGAAGCGCTGCTCGACGGAGACCGCGAAGCCGTTGGCCGCGTGGCCGCCGACGGCCGTACGGGGAACGAGGGTCGTCCACTTCACGTCGGCGGACAGGAGGTCCTCGGGCGACGGGGAGCCCGGCACCGAGGTGGCCTCGACGGAGACGGCCTGGGGGTAGTTGCCCCGGAAGTGGGCGGTGTCGACGACCACGCCGCGTACGACACCGGGGGCGCCGAGCCGGACCAGCGCCCAGTCGTGGTCGTCCTCGGTGGGGTGCGGCTGCTCGGCGGAGACGCCGCGTCGGCGGCGGGTCTCCCAGCCGTCCATGATCTTGCCCTTGTGCCCGAAGCGCTCGGGGTCGAAGTGGGCGGGCTCGGGGATGAGCATGTTCTCGCGCTCGGCGAAGAACTCGTCGTTCGCGGCGATCACGCCCGCGCCGAGGCGGCGGTCGGCCAGGTCGGCGAGGTGGGTGAACGGGAAGACGGCCGTGCGGTAGTCCGCGTACGGGTCGCCGCCGCCGAACGGGCTGGCGTCACCGGTGAAGGAGGGTATCCCCGCCGAGGTGTCCGTCATGGGGGTCACTTGTTCCTTTCGAGCAGGCGGCCGGCGGGCTCGGTGAGCGCGCCCCCGTCGTTGATGCGGTCGCCGCGCAGCCAGGTCTGCTTGACGACGCCGTGCAGGGTCTTGCCCGCGTACGCCGTGACCTGGTTGCGGTGGTGGAGCTCGACGGGGTCGACGGTGAAGGTCTCCTCGGGGGCGAGCACCGCGAAGTCCGCGTCGCGGCCCGCCTCGATGGCGCCCTTCTGCGTCAGCCCCGCGAGCTCGGCGGGGGCCGCCGACATCCAGCGGACGACGTCGTCGAGGGAGTGGCCGCGCTTGCGGGCCTCGGTCCAGATGGCGGGCAGGCCCAGCTGGAGGGAGGAGATGCCGCCCCAGGCGGACGCGAAGTCCGGGGTCTTGAGGTCGGTGGTGCACGGCGAGTGGTCGGAGACGATGCAGTCGATCGTCCCGTCCGCCAGTCCGGCCCACAGGACGTCCTGGTTCTCAGCCTCGCGGATCGGCGGGCAGCACTTGAACTCGGTTGCCCCGTCCGGGACTTCCTCGGCGGTGAGGGTGAGGAAGTGCGGGCACGACTCGACGGAGATCCGGACGCCCTCGCGCTTGCCGGCGGCGATCAGCGGCAGTGCGTCGGAGGACGACAGGTGCAGTACGTGGACCCTGGCGTCGAGCCGCTTGGCGAGCGCGATCAGCCCTTCGATGGCGGTGTTCTCGGCATCGCGCGGCCGGGAGGCGAGGAAGTCGGCGTACTTGCCGCCGGACTTCTGCGGGGCCTCGGCCAGGTGGTGCGGGTCCTCGGCGTGCACGATCAGCAGGCCGCCGAGTCCGGCGATCTCCGCCATGGACCGGGCCAGCTGGTCCTGGTCGAGCTCGGGGAACTCCTCGACGCCGGACGGCGAGAGGAAGCACTTGAAGCCGAAGACGCCCGCGTCGTACAGCGGCTTGAGGTCGGCCACGTTGGAGGGGATCGCGCCGCCCCAGAAGCCGGTGTCGATGTGCGCCTTGGGGCGGGCCACGTCCTGCTTGATGCGCAGCCCGTCGACCGTGGTGGTCGGCGGGAGCGAGTTGAGCGGCATGTCGAGGAGGGTGGTGATGCCACCGGCCGCGGCGGCGCGGGTGGCGGTCCAGAAGCCCTCCCACTCGGTGCGGCCCGGGTCGTTGACGTGCACGTGGGTGTCGACCAGACCGGGCAGCAGCGCGTCCTCGCCGAGGTCCTCCAGGCGGGCACCGGCCGGAATCCCGGCGCCGTCGGGGCCGTAGGCGTCGTACGGGAGCACCGCGACGATCTTCCCGCCGGCGACGGCGACCGAGGCGGGGCGGGTGCCGTCGGGGGTGACGACGCGCTGCGAGCGCAGCACCAGGTCCGGCACGGTTTCGGCGGTCACGTCCGACACTCGGGGCTCCTTCACTCTCACTCTTCTTCAACGTTCTGTTGAAGCGGAGTCTTTCTCCGGGCCGCGGTGCCGTCAAGGGTCCCCACGCTCCGGGGCCGCCGGATGTGATCACCGACACCACCCTTGGATGTTTCCACAGAATGGAATTAGAATTCCGCTCTGTAGAACGTAGCTCCCGCCATGAGGGGCATCCGGGACTACCACAGGTAGTCTGCTGCCTTGCCTGCCAGCCCCGAAAGGACCGCTCCGTGCCGACGTCCAGCGCCAGCGCCACCGACGCCTCCAAGCCTGCCGCCGCGAGTGGCGGCGTGCAGTCCCTGGAGCGCGCCTTCGACCTCCTTGAGCGGATGGCCGACGCGGGCGGTGAGGTCGGCCTGAGCGAGCTCTCCGCCAGCAGCGGACTGCCGCTGCCGACCATCCACCGGCTGATGCGCACGCTCGTCGCCTGCGGTTACGTACGCCAGCAGCCCAACCGGCGCTACTCGCTTGGCCCCCGGCTGATCCGCCTCGGCGAGAGCGCCTCGCGGCTGCTCGGGACCTGGGCCCGCCCGTACCTGGCCCGGCTGGTCGAGGAGACCGGCGAGACCGCGAACATGGCGCTGCTCGACGGCGACGAGATCGTGTACGTGGCCCAGGTGCCGTCCAAGCACTCGATGCGGATGTTCACCGAGGTCGGACGGCGGGTGCTGCCGCACTCGACGGGCGTGGGCAAGGCGCTCCTCGCGCACACGCCGGCGGACGAGGTGCGCGCCCTGCTCGCCCGTACCGGCATGCCCGCCGCCACCGAGAAGACCATCACCACTCCGGAGGGCTTCCTGGAGGCCCTGGAGCAGGTGCGCCGGGTGGGGTACGCGGTGGACGACAACGAGCAGGAGATCGGGGTGCGCTGCCTGGCGGTGTCGGTCCCGAACTCCCCCACCGCGGCGGCGGTCTCCATCTCCGGCCCGGCCGGCCGGGTCACGGAGGCGGCCACGGACCGCATCGTGCCGATCCTCCAGGAAGTGGCCCAGGACCTGTCGGTCGCGCTGACCACCACGAGCCCGCCCCAGTCCTGAGGGGCTATGCGGCGGGCGCGGACCCGTCGGCGGTCTCGTCGGCGGTCCCTGCGGCGGTCCCGGCACCGGCCCCGTCGGCGAAGACCACGTTGACGAGGCTCTGGATCGACTGCTGGAACGCGGCCGCCAGGGACAGCTCGGCGTCGTCGACGTAGTTCAGCGCGGCCGTCAGGGTCCTGCTGCCGTCCGGGGTGGAGTACATCAGCGCGCCGTGGCCCGCCGCGCCGCCGTTGTGGGTGATCACGGTGCCCCGGCCGTCGCCCACGTCCTGCACGAACACCCCGAGCCCGTAACCCACCTTGGAGTGCGGGTCGCACATCTCGGCGAGCAGCGGGGCGGGCAGGAGCTTGCCGCCCAGCAGCGCGGAGATGAAGGTGTGCAGGTCGCGGGTGGTCGAGATCATGTCCCCGCCGGTGGAGATCCAGGAGGGGTCCAGCCGGGTGACGTCGACCGTGTGCTGCTGACCGTCGGCGTCCTCGTACCGGTAGTAGGCGTGGGTGTGCGGCTCGGGGAGCTCCGGGTCGGAGTCCGGGCAGAAGGTGCCGGTCAGGCCGAGCGGTTCGACGATCAGCCGCCGCATCTCCTCGGCGAGGGAGCGGCCGGTGACCTTCTCGACCAGCAGCCTGGCCAGGACGTAGTTGGTGTTGGAGTAGCTCCAGTCGGTGCCCGGCGCGAACCGGGCCGGCCTGGCCAGGGCGAACTCGGCCAGCTCCTCGGGCCGGTAGGACTTGAACCGGTTGTCCAGCCACTCCTTGCCCGAGATGGTGGAAGGGAGTCCCTGGACGACGGTGCCGTCCTCGTAGTACTCGCCGGTGAAGTTGAAGACGCCGCTGGTGTGCTGGAGCAGCATCCGTACGGTGATCCCGGGGTCGATCCCGAGGTCGGGCAGGTAGTCGGCGACCGGGGTGTCGAGCTCGATCGCGCCCTCGGCGACGAGTTGCAGCACGACGACGGCGGTGAAGGTCTTGGTGTTGCTGCCTATCCGGACGTGACCGTCGAGGGGCGGCAGCTCGCTCCCGCCGAGCTCGGCGGCTCCGGCACTGCCGGCCCACTCGCCCCGCTCGTCGTGCACGCGCATCGTGATCCCGGTGAATCCGGCGTCGACGACGTCCTGGATGGCCTTGCGCAGTTCCGGGCGGTCCTGGCCGGTAAGGGTGACAGACATGGTGGTGTGCTCCTGTGGCTGAAGTGAAGGGGTGTCATCGAACGGAACGTCTCCGGCTGCTGCCGGGGCCTACAGGCTGTGGGCGGTGATGTCGCCGTACGAGGTGGTCGCGCGGATCCGCAGACCGGCGTCGGCGCCCTCGGCGTTGTGGAGCGAGTTGGCGATCCGGCCGAACGAGGTGCCGGCGTCCATCGAGGCGGAGACCCCGCGAGCCGCGCCGACGGTGATCGCACCGGCTTCGGTGCGCAGTTCGACCGTGCCGCGCAGGGCCTCGGCGATACGGATGTCGCCCTTCTGGACGCTGATCTCGGCGGGGCCGCCCAGGCGGCCGACCGAGACGTCACCGGCGAGGAGGGTGAGGCGGGCGTTCCCGGTCTCGTCCAGCTTGACCGCGCCCTGCGCGCCCTCGAAGGTGACGTCGCCGAGCCGTCCGACGCCGCGGAACTCACCGGCGGCGACCTTGCCCTCGACGCGGGATCCGGCGGGCAGCTGGACGGTGACCTCGACGGATCCGGAGCCGTTGCCGAGGAGGCGGTTCTTGGGGGGTGCGGCGGCGATGCGCAGGACGCCGTCGGCGAAGTCGACCGTGACCTGCTCGGCGGCCTTCACGTCGCGGTTCTGCGAGGCGTTCAGGGGGCGGACCTCGACCGTGGTGTCGGCGCGGTCGGCGGCGATGAACCGGACGGAGCCGGCCGGGATGTCGAGGACGGTGGCGATCGGGGCGGCGGTGGTGAACTGCATGGTCCTGCTCCTTCTTCTGCGGCCGGCCCTTGTTGGCCGCTCCGTTTCTGATGAACGAAAAGCTACGTAGCTTTCCAAGTCGTGGCAACAGATTCATTGCACACTGCCTTCATCGATGCAGGTCAGATCAGTAAAAGTGTTGCAATGGTTTTGAATTCAATGCAACAAACCCGGCCGTTGCGTTGCAATGGATTGAAGGTGAACGCTATAGTCGCCCACACCACACAGCCGCAGCAGGAAGAGGGAGACCCCGATGCCGGGAGGCAGACTCACCCAGGAGGAGCGCCAGCAGATCGCGCTGGGACTGGCCGACAGCCTCGCCTACGCGGAGATCGCCAGGCGCCTCGACCGCCCGACCTCGACGATCACCCGCGAGGTGATGCGCAACGGCGGCCCCACCGGCTACCGCGCCGACCTCGCGCACCGCGCCACCGAGCACCGCGCGCACCGCCGCAAACGGTCCGTACCGCAGAACCCGCAGGCACTGCCGACGGCCGACGGGCGCGACCCCGAGGCGCTGCGCGCGTACGAGGAGGTGTTCACCACCGTCTTCATGGCGTCGGGCCTGCCCAAGATGACGGCCCGGGTACTGGTCTGCCTCTACACCACAGACTCGGGCAGCCTCACCGCGTCCGAACTCGCCCAGCGCCTCCAGGTCAGCCCGGCGACCATCTCCAAGGCGATCGCCTTCCTGGAGAGCCAGGGCCTGGTCAGGCGGGACCGCGACGAGGGCCGCCGCGAGCGCTACACCGTCGACGACGACGTCATGTACCAGTCCACGATGGCGAGCGCCCGCGCCACCGCGACCCTCAGCGAAACCGCACGGCAGGGCGTGAGCGTCCTGGGGCCGGACACTCCCGCCGCCGTGCGTCTGGAGAACATCGCCCGCTTCGTCGACTTCATCTCCGAGAGCATCACCCGCGCCGCGGCACAGGCCCGCGACATCCTCCACTCGAACTCCGGGACACCGGAGGCTCCCCCGGCGCCCCGCGACAGCTGACCAGCCCGCAGCCCGCCGACCGCCGACCGCCGACAACCGACAGCCGCCGCTAGACCACCGCGCCCGCCCTCAGCCGCCCGTCGTCCATCCGGACCGTCCGGTCGGCCACCTCAAGGTGCGAGTGGTCGTGCGTAACCAGCACCGTGGCCACGCCCCGCTCGCTGGTCAGGACCCGCAGCAGGTCGAGGACGGCCGCGCCGCGCTCGTGGTCGAGCGCGCTGGTCGGCTCGTCCACCAGCATCACGGCGGGCTCGTTCATCAGGGCCCGTGCGATGTTGATCCGCTGCCGCTGCCCGCCGGAGAGCTGGTGGGGGCGGCGGTCCGCCTTGTCGGAAAGCCCCACCGACTCCAGCAGCTCCAGCGCCCTGGCCCGCACCTGGCGCGGCTTGCGCCCCGACAGGTGGGCCATCACCTGGAGCTGCTCGGCGGCGGTCAGCGAGGGCAGCAGGTTCGGCTGCTGGAAGACGATTCCGATCCGGTCCCGCCGCAGCTCCGCCTTCTCCGCGCGGCTCAGCGACTCCGTCCCCGTACCGTCGACGACGACGCTTCCCGAGTCGGGGGTGACCAGGGTGGCGGCGACGGCCAGCAGGCTGGACTTGCCGGATCCGGACGGGCCGACGACCGCGGCGAGTTCGCCCGCGGCGACCTCCAGGGACACCGCGTCCAGGGCGGTGAGCCGCGCGTTGTCGCCGTCCGGGTAGGTGAGGGTGACGTCGTGCAGGGCGAGGGTCATCGGGCACTCCCGAGCGCGGTGAGGGGGTCGACGGCGGTGATGCGCCGGATGGACAGGGCGGCGCCGACGATGCCGAGCGCGATCATGACGAAGGCCGGGACCAGGAGCGTCGCCGCGTCGAGAACGAAGGGCACCGCCCCGCCGATCGCCGCCCCGAGCAGCGTCGCGACCGCGGTACCGGCCAGCGTGCCGGCCGAGAGCATCACGACCGCCTGGCCCAGGGCGTCCTTGAGCAGGTACGGGGTGGAGGCGCCCAGCGCCTTCAGGACCGCGATGTCGCCGCTGCGCTGGATCGTCCAGACCGTGAAGAAGGCCCCGACGACGAGCGCCGAGATGGCGAACAGGAAGCCGCGCATCAGCTGGAGGGAGCCGTTCTCCGCCTGGTACGAGGGGAGTGCGGCGAGGGAGTCGGCGAGCGGCACGGACTGCGTCCCGGTCGCCTTGTCCCCGGCCGCGTAGTCGGCGCCGTCGCCGGTCAGCGCGACCACCGTGGCCTGCTCCTCCATCGTCGTACCGCTGTGGCCGAGCTTCTGCCAGTCGTCGAGCGAGGTCCACACCACCGGGGTGTGGCTGTACATGGCGTCGCCCGCGACGGCGGCGACCGTCTCCTCGACCGGGCCGAGGCGGACCTTGTCACCGGCCTTGAGGCCGAGTTCCTCGGCCGCCTTGGTGGACAGGACCACCTGGCCGGGGCCCAGCCGGCCGGACTCGGGGGCCAGCTTCGCCGCCGGTTCGACGCCGAAGGCGGCGACCGCGACCGTACGGTCCCCGGCCCAGCCGTTGACGGTACGGATGCCGATCGGCTGCGCACTGTCGACGCCGGGCTGCTTCGCCCAGTCCCGCCACGCGCTCTCGCCCACCGACGAGTTGGTGAACGACACCTGCTGGCCGTCCGGCGGCGCGGCGAAGGCCAGGCGGTCGGCGGGCAGTGAGGTGAGGGCCACGGTATTGTCCCTGGCCAGCCCGGCGGTCAGCCCGGACAGCAGGCCGACGAGCAGGGTGATCAGGACGACGACCGAGCCCATGAGGGCGAAGCGGCCCTTGGCGAAACGGAGATCTCTCCAGGCGACGAACATGGTCCCCACCCTGGTCGCGCGGGCGCGGCAAAACATCGGACGGCGGATCGCTTTGATATCAACCTTTTGATTGACCGCGCCGTGGGGCGTCCCCTTTAGCCTGGAAAGAACCATGGAATCCCGCCCGCTCTCCCCCGAGCCCCTCCCTGCCTCCGCTGCGGACGCCCCCACCTCCCCCACCTCCCCCACCTCGCCTACCTCCCCCACCTTCACGCCCGTGCTGCGCGTCCTGCGCGTCTGTCTGCACGCGCTGCTGGCCGGGCTGCTGGCGCTGGCCGCCGTGAAGGCCGTCGCGGTGGGCGGTCCGCACGCGTACGCGGTGGTGGCCGCCGCCCTGGTGATGGCCGGGGTGTACGCGGCCGGCACGCTGAGCCCGTCGGTGGGGCACTCGCGGCGGGCCGCCGCGATCTGGCTGGGCGCGCTGTGGGTGGCCTGGCTGCTGCTGCTCGCGGTGTCGCCGGACGGGCTGTGGGCGGCTTTCCCGCTGTACTTCCTCCAGTTGCACCTGCTGCCGATGCGGTGGGGGCTGCCCGCCGTGGCCGTGACGGCGGCGGCCGCGATCGCCAGTTTCGTCCTGCACGGGCTGCCGGTGAACCCCGGCACCTTCATCGGCCCGCTGCTCGGCGGCGCGGTCGCCGTGGCGACGGTGCTGGGCTACCAGGCGCTCTACCGCGAGAGCGAGCGCCGCCGCGAGCTGATCCACGAACTGCTCTCCACCCGCGCCGAACTGGCCGAGGCGGAAAGGGCCGCGGGCACCCTCGCCGAGCGCGAGCGGCTGGCCCGCGAGATCCACGACACCCTCGCCCAGGGCCTCTCCAGCATCCAGCTCCTGCTGCGCGCCGCCGAGCGCGCCCTGCCCGCGCGCGACCCCGCCCTGGCGCACATCAGGCAGGCCCGCGAGGCCGCCCAGGACAACCTTGCCGAGGCCCGCCGCTTCGTCCGCGCGCTGAGCCCGCCGGACCTGGAGCACGGCTCGCTGGCCGCCGCCCTGGAGCGGCTGTGCACCCGCCCCGCCGGTGCGGGCCCCGCCGTCCAGTTCTCGGTCAGCGGTACGCCGACGGAGCTGCCCACCCCGTACGAGGTCGCCCTGCTGCGCATCGCCCAGTCCGCGCTGGCCAACACGGTGCGGCACGCGGGCGCGGACCGGGTCGAGATCACCCTGAGCTTCATGGACACCTCGGTCGCACTGGACGTGGTCGACGACGGCAAGGGCTTCGACCCGCGCGGCACGCGCCGTACGGCCGCCACTCCGGCCACCGACCCGTCCGCCGATTCGGGCTCCGACGGCGGCTTCGGCCTGCCCGCGATGCGCGCCCGGGCCCGCTCGCTGGGCGGCACCCTCAGCGTCGAGTCCGCCCCCGGCCAGGGCACCGCCGTGGCCATCACCCTCCCTCTGCCCGCAGGAGCCCGTACATGACCGGCGACGCGCCCCCTCCGCTCACGGCCCCTCCGATCCGGCTGCTGCTCGCCGACGACCACCCGGTGGTACGGGCGGGCCTGCGCGCTGTGCTCGACACGGAGGCGGACTTCGTGGTCGTCGCGGAGGCCTCCACCGCCGAGGCGGCCGTCGAGCGGGCCGCCGGGGAGGGCGTCGACGTGGTGCTGATGGACCTCCAGTTCGGTCCCGGCCGGATGCACGGCTCGGAGGCCACCGCCGCGATCACCGCCCGGCCCGGTGCGCCCCGGGTGCTCGTCCTCACCACGTACGACACCGACGCCGACATCCTGGCCGCCGTCGAGTCGGGGGCCGCGGGCTACCTCCTCAAGGACGCCCCGCCGGAGGAGCTGGCGGCTGCGGTGCGGACGGCGGCGGCCGGGCAGTCCGCGCTCGCCCCGGCCGTCGCGCACCGGCTGATGGACCGGATGCGCACCCCCGCCGAGGCCCTCACCAAGCGGGAGCTGGAGGTGCTCCAGCTGGTCGGCGAGGGGCTGTCGAACCAGCAGATCAGCAAGGCGCTGTTCCTCAGCCAGGCGACCGTGAAGTCCCACCTGGTGCACATCTACGCGAAACTGGGTGTGGACTCCCGTACGTCCGCCGTAGCGGCGGCGACGGCCCGCAGGCTGATCAGACGGTAAGGAACAGAAGAATCCCCATGACCTACTTCATGTACGACGTCCAGGGCAACGCGGTCGACGAGCCCGACGCGGAGACCGTCCGCACCCTGGTACTCGACGGGCTGGCGGAGCCGGAGACGGCCAATCCCGAGGTGTCCCTGACGCACGAGAGCGGCTGGTCGCTGACCGCGTTCGCGGGCGGGCTGATGCTCTGGGAGAACGTGGAGGAGGCCGAGGCGGAGGACGCCGGGGACGGGTCCGCGAACGCCCTGACCCTCGACGACGTCGAGAAGGAGGAGGCGGCCCGGCTGTTCGCGCTGCTGGCGGCCGGCGAGATCGAGAAGATCGCGGCCCTGGACTGGCAGCGGGCGGGGTAGCGGGGCAGCCGGGCGGTGGACCCGCTAGTCGCCGGACCGGTTCGGGTCCGGCGCGGTGGGTCCGGCGGAGCCGGTGGGTTGGACGGGGACGGCGGGGCGGGTGTCGTCGAAGCGGTCGACCGCTGCCCGGACCTGTCCGACCGAGGGTGCCAGGGCGCTCACCGAGCCGATCGCCCCGGCGATCAGTAACAGCGAGCGGCGCAGCCGCAGCACGTCCGGCGCGCCGCCGACGACCATCGCCGCCAGTTCGGCGAGTTCGTCCTCGGCGACCGCCCGGTCCGACAACTCGGCCGGGAGCGCGGCGAGTTCGCGACGGAGGCGGGCGACGACCGTATGCAGTTCCGCCACGCGCGGGTCGTCACCAGTCCTGGTCACGCACCGCTCCTCAACGCTTCGCAACAAAGCTCTCCCCTTCGCACGCTCGCACACCCTTGTGCCGGCGCCGGGGTTCGTTCTCTGCCGAACGATCCCGGGCGTCGGGCACGTTAACGCTCCCGCCGCGTGAGCGCCACCGCACGGACCGTAATTCGCCCCGCAGGGTTGAGCGGGGGCCCGTCACATCACTGATGCGGTCCTGCCCCGGTACGGGCACGAGGGGGCCGCCCCGCACCCCTGTTGACCTCGGCGGACCTACGTTGGAGGCAGAGCGCGCACAGCAGTGGCGCGCACCGACGAAGGGGTTGTCATGGCGACCGGATGCCGCGACTGCAGGACGTGTACCAAGAGCCTGCTGGGGCGGACGGGGCGGAATGTGCTCTACGTGGTCACGTTCTCCTGGCTGATCAAGCCGATCTTTCTGCGGAACTGTCCGCAGTGCGGCCATGTGATGCGCCGTCACCAGCGCCGCACCGACGGCTCGTTCCAGGACTGAGCGCGCCGACTCGCGTCGGGGCGGCTTCCGTCGGGGCGGCTTCCCTCAGGGTGACTGCACCGCGTCCGGCGTGGGGTTCTTCGCGGACGGCGGGACCTCCAGCGGCGGGGCCGGGGTGCCCTTCTTGCGGGTGTCCAGCGCCCCCGGCGGTACGGAGGAGGCGGCCGGTCCCGGCGGGTACGTGGCGGGCGGCGGCTGCGGCAGCGGGGTCTGCCCGCCGGGCTGCCGGGTCTCCCCCGACTGGCCGTCGGTCCGGCCGCCGGTCGACGGGGGCGCGTCCTGATTTCCCAGCAGGTGTACGGTGCCCGCGCCGACGCCGCCCGCGACGAGCACCGCTGCCACGGCGGCGAACGCCAGCGTGCGACGGGACTTGGGGCGCGGCCCCTGGCCCGGCGCGGAGTTCCCGGGAGCGGTTCCGCCCGCCTGGGCGCCCGCCCGGCCGGGGCCCGAGCCGAAGGCGGGTGTGTCCTCGGCCGACGAGTACGGCTGCGGGTAGGCGTAGGACGCGTACTGCTGCGGCAGCGGAGGCATCTGCTGCTGCGGGTAGGCCTGCTGGGGCGGGTACGGCTGCTGGCCGGGTGCTCCGGCCAGCGGCGGGAAGCCGTACGGCCCGCCCGCCGACTGCGGCGGCCCGAAAGCACCGGGCGGGGTGTGCGGCGCCGGGGCGGGGGACGCGTGGACGCCGGGTGCGGCACCAGGCGTGGCGCCGGGGGTGCTGCCGGGCGTAGCACCGGGTGTGCTGCCGGGTGTGCTGCCGGGGGTGTCCGTCGCCGAAGGTGCCGTGGGCCTGGCCGATATCGCCTCGGTCAGCGCCGGGGGCAGCCAGTTGTCCGCCCTGCGCAGCCCCGTACCGCCCGCCGCCGCCTGGCAGAGGGCGATGACCTGGGCCGGGGTGGGCCGCTGGGCCGGGTCCTTGGCGAGGCAGCGGGATATCAGGTCGTGCAGTTCCGGGGGCACACCGGTGAGCTGCGGCTGCTCGTGGATGATCCGGTAGAGCACCCCGTGCGGGGTCCCGTCGCCGAAGGCCGGGTGTCCGGTGGAGGCGTGCGAGGCGACGAGGCCGAGCGAGAAGACGTCGGTGGCCGGGCCGATCGGATGCCCCTCGGCCTGTTCGGGGGACATGTAGGCGGGGGTGCCGACGGCGATGCCCGTCGCGGTGAGCGATCCCGCTCCGGCCGCGTGCGCGATGCCGAAGTCGATGACGCGCGGGCCGTCGGCCGCGAGCAGCACGTTGGACGGCTTGAGGTCGCGGTGCACGATGCCGCAGGCGTGGATCGCCTGGAGCGCCTCCGCCACTCCGGCCACCAGCAGCAGGAGGGAGTCGACGGGCAGCGGCCCGTGCGCGCCGACGGCGTCGGCGAGCGAGGGTCCTGCGACGTACGCCGTGGCGAGCCACGGGGTGTCCCCCTCGGTCTCGGCGTCGATGACGGGTGCGGTGTGCAGCCCCGCGACCTGCCGGGCGGCCCGTACCTCCTGCCGGAAGCGGCGCCGGAACTCCGGGTCGCCGGTGAGGTGCGGCTTGATCACCTTGAGGGCGACGGCCCTGCCGCCCGGCGTGTGGGACAGGAACACGTCCCCCATCCCGCCCGCACCCAGCCTCGCGACCAGCCGGTACGCGCCGACCGCCCGTGGGTCCTGCTGCTTCAGCGGCTCGAAAGCCCCGCCGCCACTCGCCCCACTCGCCCCACTCACTACGAACTGCCTCTCCTGTGACGTACCGCCGACCGTATCTGAGGTATCCAGAGACCATGTCACGTACATCCAGCACCATGAACACCGTAGGACTGCTTCTCGCCGCGGGGGGCGGCCGGCGCCTCGGCGGGCGACCCAAGGCGCTCCTGGAGTACCGGGGCCGCCCGCTGGTGGAACACGCGGTGCGCGTGCTGCGGGAGGGCGGCTGCCGTCAGGTGTACGTCGTCCTGGGCGCGGCGGCGGACGAGGTGCGGGCGCGGGCCGAGCTGGCGGACTGCGTACTGGTGGAGAACCCGGACTGGGCTCAGGGCATGGGCACTTCCCTGCGCGCGGGCCTCAACTCCCTAGCAGGCGAGGGGAGTTATGACGCCGCACTGGTGTCCCTGGTCGACCAGCCGGGGATCGGGGCCGCCGCCGTGGCGCGGGTGCTCGCGGCGGCAGGGGCGGGGCTCGCGGCGGGGGCGGGGCTCGCGGCGGCTTCGTACGACGGGAAGCGCGGGCATCCGGTGCTCTTCGGGGCGGACCGATGGGCGGACATCGCGAGGACTGCCGAGGGGGATCGCGGGGCACGCGCCTACCTGAAGGCACACGCCGCGGAGGTCACACTCGTGGAATGTGGAGATGTGGCAGAGGCGTACGACATCGATCTCCCCGAAGACCTCGCACGCCTGGCGGGCGGCGGGCACACGACGTGAGCGGGGCGGCACTCAGGGACACGTTCTGTCGCCCCGAAGAATCTCGACATCAACAAACCATTGAACTTCCACCATGAGGAAACTAATATCCACTGTTCAGAAGCGCCTGATCGACCGATACACATCAGACGGCGCCTGCGTCCGTACCTCGGCACCCTCGGCACTCCGTGCCGTGCGACGTCGCCCGGCGGTCGCGAAGGCACCGCCCGCGAAGGAGTGACAGCTCATGTCCGCACCAGCGCCGTCCCCGCTGGCCATTGTCGATGCCGAGCCCCTGCCCCGGCAGGACGAGGTTCTGACCGACGCGGCCCTCGCGTTCGTGGCCGAGCTTCACCAGAGGTTCACGCCCCGCCGCAACGAGCTGCTCGCCCGCCGCGGTGAGCGCCGCGCCGAGATCGCCCGCACCTCCTCGCTGGACTTCCTCCCGGAGACTGCCGCGATCCGTGCGGACGACTCCTGGAAGGTCGCGCCGGCCCCGGCCGCGCTGAACGACCGCCGGGTGGAGATCACCGGTCCGACCGACCAGAAGATGACCATCAACGCCCTGAACTCGGGCGCGAAGGTCTGGCTCGCCGACTTCGAGGACGCCTCGGCCCCCACCTGGGAGAACGTGGTCCTCGGCCAGCGCAACCTGATCGACGCGTACACCCGCAACATCGACTTCACGGACCCGAGGTCGGGCAAGTCGTACGCCCTGAAGGACAACTCCGAGCTCGCCACGGTCGTCATGCGGCCGCGCGGCTGGCACCTGGAGGAGCGCCACCTGCGCGACGCCGACGGGAACACCGTCCCGGGCGCGCTGGTCGACTTCGGCCTGTACTTCTTCCACAACGCCAAGCGCCTGATCGAGCTCGGCAAGGGCCCGTACTTCTACCTGCCGAAGACGGAGTCGCACCTGGAGGCCCGCCTCTGGAACGAGATCTTCGTCTACGCCCAGGACTACGTCGGCATCCCGCAGGGCACCGTCCGCGCGACCGTCCTGATCGAGACGATCACCGCGGCGTACGAGATGGAGGAGATCCTCTACGAGCTGCGCGACCACGCGGCCGGTCTGAACGCGGGCCGCTGGGACTACCTCTTCTCCATCGTGAAGAACTTCCGTGACGGCGGCGCGAAGTTCGTCCTGCCGGACCGCAACGCGGTGACGATGACGGCCCCCTTCATGCGGGCCTACACCGAGCTCCTCGTCCGCACCTGCCACAAGCGCGGCGCGCACGCGATCGGCGGCATGGCCGCCTTCATCCCCTCGCGCCGTGACGCCGAGGTCAACAAGGTTGCCTTCGAGAAGGTCAAGGCCGACAAGGACCGGGAGGCCGCCGACGGCTTCGACGGCTCCTGGGTCGCGCACCCCGACCTGGTCCCGATCGCGATGGCCTCCTTCGACGCGGTCCTCGGCGAGAACCCGAACCAGAAGCAGCGGCTGCGCGAGGACGTCTCGGTGGCCGCCGGTGACCTGATCGCCATCGACTCCCTCGACGCCAAGCCCACCTACGAGGGCCTCGTCGCGGCCGTCCAGGTCGGCACCCGCTACATCGAGGCGTGGCTGCGCGGCCTGGGCGCCGTCGCCATCTTCAACCTGATGGAGGACGCCGCCACCGCGGAGATCTCGCGGTCGCAGATCTGGCAGTGGATCAACGCCGGAGTCGTCTTCGAGAACGGCGAGAAGGCGACGGCCGAGCTGGCGCGCAGGATCGCGGCGGAGGAGCTGGCCAAGATCCGGGCGGAGGTCGGTGAGGAGGCCTTCGCGGCGGGCAAGTGGCAGCAGGCTCACGACCTGCTGCTGACGGTGTCCCTGGACACGGACTACGCCGACTTCCTGACCCTCCCGGCCTACGAACAACTGGCGGGCTAACTCCCGCCCCCCTCTCCGGCCCGACCCCAGGCGTTCGCCCCGCCCGGACCCGGGCCGGAGGCATGCCGGGCCGACGTCGCCCCTGACGGAGGACACCCCTCCCCGCTGTACCTAATGCGCGGCAGCCACCACGTGCCACCCGAAGCACTCGGCGGTGTCGCGCCTGCGGCGGGCGATGCCCCTCCCCGCCCCTCCCCTAAACCGCTGGCCGCGGGGCCGGGGGTGGGGATGTGCGGGCTGGTGGTGGGTTGCTCGCGCAGTTCCCCGCGCCCCTAGGTGCCTAGGGGCGCGGGGAACTGCGCGGCCAGCCACGAACAACCCGCACATGACCACCGGCGGTGGCCGGGCCCGCCACCTCTGCCCCACCCCGAGGGCCGACCGCCCACCCACCCCCGCCCACCCGCACGGGCCGGGGTCTGGGGCAGCGCCCCAGTTTCGGGAAGGGGCGGGGAGGGGAGAAGCCCGCGCAGCGGACCCCCACCCCACGTACCGCCCACGCCTGAGGCAGCGCCCCCCCGCCGTTCAGCGGACCGGCTCCGCAAGCTCTCCCCTCAGCCTCTGCGCCCGCAGCACCAACTCCAGCTCGAAGCGACGATCCGGATCGTCCACCTCGTCCCCCCACAACTCCCTGATCTGCCGCATCCGGTACCGCACCGTCTGCGGATGCACCCCCAGCCTCGCCGCCACCTCCGGCGCCCCGCCCCGCGTCTCCAGCCACGCCAGCAGCGTTTCCGCCAACCGGCGTCCCTGGGTGGGGCCGCAGCCCGCCAGAGGGGCCAGGCAGCGGGCCGTCAGGTCGCCGATCAGTTCCTCCGGGGGGAGCAGCACCAGCGCCTCCGTGTGCTCCGTGCAGTGCAGCAGGCCGCCCGCCGGCAGCAGGCCCCGTTCCATCAGGCCGACCGCCGCCGCCGCCCAGCGCAGCGACTTGGCCGCCTCCGCCAGCGGGACGGCGGGGCCGATCGCGCCCGTCCAGCCCTTTGTCGCGCGCCGCAGCTGCTCCGGGCGGCCCGGCATCGACGGGTCCGGCACCACCATCAGGGGCTGCTCGCTCTCCATGTCGAGCAGCACCTCCTCCCCCACCGCAGGTGCCACACTCTCCCGCGACGGGCGCAACAGCACGCCCACCGCGACGCGTTCGGGAAGGGTCCAGCCGATCCGGGCCGCGTGGGCGGCGAGTTCGGCGAGGGATTCGGCGGGGTCGCCGTCGCCCTTCAGCTTCCGCTCGCGGAGAATCGCCTGGGCCAACTTGCGTTGCAGGCGCAGGCGTTCGCCCGCCTGGCGGGCCGCCGCTTCCGCGAAGCCCCGCACCGATTCGTCGACCAGTCCGTCCAGGAAGGAGAAGCCCGCCTCTGCCAGTTCGTACATCGCGGGGGGCGGGATGCTCACCTGCTGCCCGATCTCGGCCAGCCGCCGCCAGGCGAGGCGTACTCCCAACCGGTAGACCGCTTGCAGGGAGTTGAGGGAGCGGCCGTGCAGACCCTCGCCCCGGCCGAACTCCTGGAAGACCTCCAGGTGCAGATGCGGGCGGCGGCCGTCCTGGCGTACCAGGTGCTGGACGAAGTCCTCCAGCGCGCGCCGGATCCCGACCAGGGCCATCAGGTCGCCGTGCTCGTCGACGAGCAGGGGCATCCGGGGGTGCTCGCGGCAGATCTCGTCGAGGATCTGCTGGGCGAGCGAGGGCACTTCGGCCAGTGCCCGGTCGGCGAACTGCCGTATCTGCAGGCGCGGTACGTCCGCCCAGGCGGACGGTTCCGCGGGCTGTTCCTTGCGCGGGACGCCGGGGACGCCGGGGACTCCCGGGACGCCGGTCGCTACGCCACCGCCTGCCACCACATCACCCACCACTCCGTAGCCCGCCACCGTGGGGGAAGTCTCACTTGAGGTCATTTCCGTGGTGTCGCCGTCTCATAGCTGATCAGGGGCACATTCGGTTGCTCCGGAGTGGCGTTCAGCAGCGCCACTATGCCGAACGCCGCGCCCACCGCGAGTGCGGCGGCGGCGAGGGATACAAGGAGCGCGGAGAAAAGTCTGGGCATGGCGGGAGGCCTCTCTGACGCTGGTCCCCACCGGCAGCCTGACAGCAAGTCCACAGTGTCATCAGGAGATTGACAGCTCGTCAAGACCACGCCTACGGTTCCCGGCCCATACGCACCGTGCACATGGTCCACCTCCGCGTCACCTCGCGCGGTGCCTTTCAGAGCCGCCCCGAGTCACTTCGCATTACCCCGCGTCACCCCGCGTGACAGATTCCGCGTCACCCTCCGAGTCATCCCCGCCACGGTCCCCCTGGAGCGCCCGTATGCGTCGCACTGCCTCACCGCTCTCGCTGGTCCTGCTCGGCACCGGCGTGTTCCTGCTGGTGCTCGCACCCCTGCTGGCCTGGTACGTCAGCCCACGCGCCAAGAGCACCCCGATCGACATCGACACCACGACGGTGTTCACCGGCACGGGCAGCTACTTCGACACCAAGCAGATCAAGACCGTCGAGAACGAGCCGCTCACCATCACCCGGCAGGTCCGCGGTGACGTCGCCGACAGCGAGCGCAGCGGCCGGGCCGTCTGGGACGTGTCGACCTCGATCGACACCAAGGACTCGCTGCCCGCCGCCGACACCACCGACTCCCTCCAGTGGACGCTGGAGCGCTGGGTCACCGACCGCCGCACCAATGAGCCGGTGCACTGCTGCAAGGAGCAGCCGACCTTCGACGGCGAGGCCTACCTGAAGTTCCCCTTCGACGTCGAGAAGCGCTCTTACCGCTGGTGGGACGGCACTTTGGGCTCCACCGTCACCCTCCGCTTCGACGGTCCGAAGAAGATCCAGGGGTACGAGGGCTACCGGTTCACCGGCTCCGTACCTGCGGCCAAGACCGGTACCCGGATGGTGCCGGGACGCCTGGTCGGACTGCCGGACCGGGGGCAGGTGCTCGCCGAGGAGTGGTACGCCAACCACAACATCGAGCTGGTCGTCGACCAGCGCACCGGGCGCATCATGTACGCGATGATCGGCCCCCGGAAGACCGTGCGGGCACCGGGTTCGAAGAAGGATTCCATGGTGCTGCTGGACAGCCGCCGCTTGGAGTTCACCGAGGACACGCAGCGGGCGCAGGTCGAGCTGGCCAAGGCCGACAGCAGCAAGCTGAAGCTGGTCGGGCAGACGTTGCCGGTGGGTGGCGGGGCGGCCGGTGCGGCACTGGCGGCGGCCGGGGTGGTCTTCGTCGTACGGGGCCGGCGGACAGCACCGTAATTTCCGGACTCGCTTACCGACTTCACATTGTGATGAGGCATCAGCCGAATTCGGTGCCGAAATTGTCACCCAGGTGAGTAGCCGCCCCGAACTGTGTGGCGAAAACTACCTACCCACCCCACCGCACGCATCATCCCGCACTCAGACGTTCCTACAGACGTTCCTCCCGATGTTGCCCCAGTGCCGCTCCAGATGTTCCTCCAGACGTTCCTTCGGACGTTCCACACCCTCGACACGAGTTGGAGCTCGGATGCCCCAGCACGTACCCCCCACCCTGCAAGCCGCGAAACCGCTGCGGGCACTCCGGTCACCGGAGCCCCCAGAGACCCACGAACCCCCTTCACATCCGCGCAGAATCGTCTTCCTGTCCCGCCGTGACCTGGGCAACCCGGCCGCCGGCGGTTCGGAGCTGCTGGTCGACCGGCTGGCCGACGGGCTCACCACGCTGGGCCACCAGGTGACGCTGCTGTGCGGCGGCCCGGCCGCGTACCGCAACTACCGGGTCGTGTCGGCGGGCGGTGACCTGGGGCACTTCCTCAGGGCCCCGAGCGCCTTCACCCGGCAGGTCGGCGGCTGTGACCTGATGGTCGAGGTCTGCAACGGACTGCCCTATCTGACTCCCCTCTGGCACCGAGGCCCCACCCTCTGCCTGGTCAACCATGTCCACACCGAGCTGTGGGGCATGCGTTTCCCCGGCCCCGCCGCCGGGATCGGACGCCGCCTCGAACACTGGGCGCTCTCCGCGGCCCAGCGCGACAACCTGCTGGTGGCCGTGTCGGCGTCCACCGCGAACGCGCTCGGCGCGCTCGGCGTCGACCGCGAGCGCATCCGCGTCGTGCACAACGGGGTCGAGGACCCCGGCGTACCTTCCCCGCGTTCGGCCGAGCCGGTGTTCCTCGCGATGGGCAGGCTCGTCGAGTACAAGCGCATCGATCTGCTGCTGCGGCTGTGGGAGCGGGTGCGCCCGGTGACCGGCGGCAAGCTGGTCATCGTCGGCGACGGCCCCGAGCGGCAGCGGCTGGAGGCGATGGCCGGCCCCGACGTGATCTTCAAGGGGTACGTGTCCGAGGCCGAGAAGCACCAACTGCTGTGCGCCTCCTGGCTGTTGCTGCATCCGTCGGCCGTCGAGGGGTGGGGGCTGGTGGTCACCGAGGCGGCGACCCGGGCCACTCCGTCGATCGGCTTCGACGTCCCCGGGCTGCGGGACTCGATCGAGGACGGCGTGACCGGTGTGCTGGCCCGCGGCGAGAGTTCGTTCGCCGCCGCCTGGTGCGCGCTCACGCTCAGCAGGGAGCGCCGCGAGGCGATGGGCCGGGCCGCCGCCGCCCGCGCGGAAACCTACCGCTGGTCCAGTACGGTCAGCCAGTTCCGCGCGGTGGCCGCGGAGGCCGCGGCGATGCACCCCGCGTCGGCGAGATCCGCCGCGGCGCGTGCCGTGACCACAGAGGCGGCCGCACTGCGATGAGGAGCGTTCGTCCCACCACTCTCAAGGACCCCTCGTTCCGCCGCTCCGCCGCACTGTTCAAGGCGTTCATGCGCGAGCAGCACGACCCGGACCACTGCTACTCGCTGCTCGCCAGGGACGCGGTCAACCAGGTCCAGCGGTACGTTCCGCTCGAAGGCCGGGTCGTGGTCGACATCGGCGGTGGCAGCGGCCACTTCGCCGAGGAGTTCCGGCGGCGCGGTGCGGAGTGCTTCCTCTTCGAGCCGGACTCCAAGGAGCTGGCCCCCGACGGGGGCAAGCCGCCGGAGGGCGCGGTCGTCGCGGACGGCTATCTGCTGCCGCTCGCCGACGGCGCCGCCGACGTCTGCTTCTCCTCCAACGTCCTTGAGCACGTGGACGATCCGCAGACCTTCCTCAGCGAGATGGTGCGGGTGACCCGTCCCGGCGGGCTGATCTACGTCTCGTTCACCAACTGGTACTCGCCGTGGGGCGGCCACGAATGGGCGCCCTGGCACTACCTGGGTGCCGAGCGGGGCCGCCGCCGCTACGAGCGGCGCACCGGCCGGCCCGCCAAGCACACGGTGGGCGAGAACCTCTTCCGGGTCCATATCGGTACGACGCTGCGCCAGGTCAGGGCGCGCGGCGATGTCTCCGTGGTTTCGGCGCGGGCCCGTTACTGGCCGCTGCTGCCGTCCCTTGCCCCCAAGATTCCGGTGCTGCGCGAATTCACCACCTGGAATCTCCTCCTCATCCTCCGGCGGTGCCCATGACCAGTACGCTCCCGGCTCCGCCCCGCCCGCCGTCGCACGCCGCGCCGCCTCCCGGCGGCTCCCGGCCCGGGGGCGACGAACCCAGATCGCGCCGTTGGCTGTTCGGGTTCTGGGCCGCCGTGCTGGTTGCCTTCCTGGCGGTGGCTCCGGGGCGGATGACCTTCGAGACGAAGCTCGGGGTGGCGGCCGACCCGTTCAAGTTCCTCGCCGACCTGGGCGAGCTGTGGCACTCGCGGGCCGGCTTCGGCGGGATCTTCGACCAGTACGTCGGCTACGCCTTCCCGATGCTGCCGTACTACGCCCTGTCCGACCTGGTGCAGCTGCCGGTCTGGCTGGCGGAGCGGCTGTGGCTGTCGCTCGTGGTGACCGTGGCGTTCTGGGGTGCGCTGCGACTCGCCGAGCGGCTGGGCATCGGCACGTCGCCGACCCGGCTGCTCGGCGCTGCCGCGTACGCGCTCTGGCCGACGTACACCATCGTCATCGGTTCGACCTCGGCGGCGGCCCTGCCCGGCGCCCTGCTGCCGTGGGTGCTCCTGCCCCTCACCAACTCCCGCCTGAGCGCGCGCAGTTCCGCGCTGCGCTCGGCGCTGCTGATCCCCTTCATGGGCGGAGTGAACGCGGCGTCCACGCTCGCCGCCCTCCTTCCGGTGGGCCTGTACCTGCTGAGCCGCCCCGCCGGTCCACGGCGCCGCACCCAGATCATCTGGTGGGTGCCCGGGGTGCTGCTCGCCACCCTGTGGTGGGTGGTGCCGCTGCTGATGCTGGGCATCCACGGCGAGAACTTCATGCCGTACGTGGAACAGGCGCAGACCACCACCGGCACCATGTCCGCCACCGAGATGCTGCGCGGCGCAGGCAACTGGACGGCCTACCTCCACTTCGGTGATCCCTGGCTGCCCGCCGGCTGGACCGTCGCCGCCTCCGTACTCACCATCCTCGGCTCGGCGCTCGCCGCGGCCATCGGACTCGCCGGGCTGGCCCGCCGGGACGCGCCGGAGCGCCGCTGGCTGCTGCTGGTGGTCGTCTCGGTCGCCCTCGTCACCCTTGCCGGGTACGGCGGTTCGCTCGGCGCGCTGTTCCCGGGCACGGTGCAGGACTGGCTGAACGGCTGGCTGGTCCCGTTCCGCAACATCTACAAGTTCCAGTCGGGGCTGGCACTCGTGCTGGTGCTCGGCCTGATGCACGCGGTGTCCGTGGCCGCCGAGCGGCGCGGCGCCAGGCCGGTGCCCGGCCGCCGGTACGCGCCCGCGCTCGCGGCCCTCCTCGTCCTGCCGGGTCTGCTCCTGCCGTACGTCAACGGCAGCATCCTCCAGCCGGGCGCCTTCAAGGCGCTGCCCGGCCACTGGGAGGAGACGGCCGGCTGGCTGAAGAAGAACTCCGCGGACAGCCGCGCCCTGGTCGTCCCCGCGACCGCGCACGGCATCCAGACCTGGGGCTCGACCATCGACCAGCCGCTGGACGTGCTCGCCGAATCCCCCTGGGCGCAAAGGGACTTCGTGCCCTTCGGCACCCCGGGCAACCGGCGCGCCCTGGACGCGGTCGAACAGGCCCTGATGTCCGGCGGCGAGGTCCCCGGCCTCGCCGACTACCTGGGACGGGCCGGGCTGCACTACGTCGTCGTCCGCAATGACCTCGACCCCGACCAGATCGGCTACGTACCCCCGCAGACGGTCAAGCGGACGCTGGAGTTCTCCGGCTACCAGCGGGTCACCGGGTTCGGCCCGGTGCTGACCGGCGGCCGGATCCCGGACGACACCCCGGTCCAGGTCGAGGGCCTCTACCCGAGGCAGCAGGCGGTCGAGGTGTACGCGCCTCCGTCACGCGCACAGGAGCCGGGGCGCGCCGGGCTCAAGCCCGTCGCGGACACGGCCGTGGTGAGCGGCGGCCCCGAGTCGCTGCTCCAGCTGTCGGCCGACCCGACCATGCGCAACCGTCCCAGCGTCCTCGCCGGGGACAACACCCCCGGCCTGGGCTCCCCTTCGCTGCGCGCGGCGGGCGACGGACTGCGGCGTGCCGACACCCGGTTCGGTCTGGTCAACACCAACACCTCGTACACCTACACCGCCACGGAGCGCAATCACCCGGGCAGCCTCCAGGACCCCGGCCGCGAGCCGCGCCAGATCCTGCCGACGCAGGGCCGGCAGCACCAGACGACGGCGGTGCTGCGCGGCGCCAAGTCGGTGACGGCGTCCAGCAGCGGCAACTGGCTCTTCCACCTGCCGCAGTACGACCCGGTGAACGCCTTCGACGGCAACCCGGACACCGCGTGGACCGAGGGCAGCCCGGCGAAACCGGCCGGACAGTGGCTGCGCGTCGACTTCACCGGACGGACGAACGTCCCCTCCTCCCTCAGGGTGACTCCTCTCCCCTCGGACGGGATGCGGGCCGCTCCGACCGTCGTACGGGTGGACACCGACCGGGGCAGCGAGACCAGCCCCCTCCAGCCGAACGGCCAGCCGCAGAGCATCAAGGCACCTGCGGGCGAGGCGAGTTGGCTGCGCATCACGATCGAGGAGGCCCAGCAGGGCCGCCCCGGCCTGATGGGCGCCGGCTTCACGGCCGTCGACATCCCCGGTGTCCAGGTGACGAAGCTGCTGGCGCTGCCCGACGACACGGACACCCGGGGCCCCGGAGGACCGGACGCCGACGTGCTCTCGATGCACCGGGGCAGCGACCCGGGCGGTCTCTCCCCGGTCTCGGCCGAGGTGGGCCTGCACCGCCAGTTCACCACGCACGAGGACGGCGCGTACTCGCTGAAGGCGACGGCGCTCCCGGTCCCGGGCGAGGCCCTGGACCAGCTCCTCTACCGTCAGGCCCCGGACCAGCGACGCCAGTTGACGGCGACGGCCGACTCGACGGCCAAGCTGGGCGCCTCCCTCACCCCGCGCAACCTGGTGGACGGAGACCTCACCACCTCCTGGATCTCCGGCAACAAGTCGGTGCTGCACCTGCGTTGGCCGGTGAAGCGGCCGGTCGGCGAGATCGTCTTCGCGGCGGCGGGCGGCCTGTCCACCCGTCCCGAGCAGGTGGAGATCAGCTCCCCGGACGGCGCGGCGACGGCGTCCGTGGACCAGAACGGACTCGCCCGCTTCGAGCCGATCAACACCGACCGGCTGGACATCACCATCACCAAGGTGGCGCCGCTGACCATCCACAACCCGGTGGCGGAAGGGGAGTTGCAGCTCCCGGTCGGCCTGAGCGAGGTGTACGTCCCCGCGCTGGAGGAGTTCCGCGTCCCGCAGCCGAGCCCGGACCGCACCTTCACGCTGCCGTGCGGCCAGGGTCCGATCCTGTCCATCGACGGCACTCTGCACGCGACGAGCGCGAGCGGCAGCCTCCGCGATCTGACGGAGCGACGCCCGATCGACGTGTCCCTGTGCGCGGGCGAACAGCGGGACGGCACGGCCCAGCTGGCACCGGGCACGCACCGGGTGGAGGCGGGTGACGTGGGCCCGCTGGCCATCACGGACATCACCCTGCGCCGCAACAACACCGGCGCATCCTCCCCCGAATCCAACTCTCCCTCACGGGAGTTGGACCTCACCGACTGGTCGGGCGACGACCGTACGGCGACGGTGGGCGCGGGCCAGGCCTCGTACCTCCAGATGTACGAGAACGAGAACTCCGGCTGGCGCGCCACCCTGAACGGCAAGGACCTCGCCCCGGTCCGGCTGGACGGCTGGCAGCAGGGCTGGCTGATCCCGGAGGGCGAGGGCGGAAAGATCACCCTGGAGTTCGAGCCCGCCAAGTGGTACGTGGGCGGGCTGATCGGGGGCGGGGTGGCTCTGCTGGCCCTGATCGGGCTGGTGGTGTGGTTCCGCCGCGACCCCGAACCGGAGCCCGCGACCGTACGGGTTGAGGCCCCCTCACCCGGCCCGGTCCTGGGCCTGGCGGCCCTGACCGTGGTCATGGTGCTGGTGGCCGGCCCCCTGGCCCTGCTGGTCCCGGCACTGGCAGCGGTCGCCCACTTCCGCCACACCCTGCTGCCGCCGATCGCCCTGGCCGCGATGGCCGGCGCGGGCATCACGGCAGCCTGGAGCGCAGGAATGCCGGCCTCCGCCGAAACCGGCGCCTTCGGCCCCCTGGCCCAGGCACTGGCACTCACCGCACTGGTGGCGGCGGTGGTAACCCTCGGCGACGGCTGGCGGAGGCGCGGAACGGGTGGGGAGTGAGGGTGCGTGGGACGGGTGGTCGCAGGCGGGGGTGTGCCGTGAGCGCACGGGCAACGCGCCGGCCCCGCCCGGCCCCCGGCCGTTCCGCACCGGGCGGCCCCCACCCGGGCCCCCACCCGGGCGCGGGCCCGGGTGGGGGCCCTCGCCCGCCCCGCGGCACCTCGGGCGCGCTTCCGGCCGCGGTTTCAACCGCTGTTCCGGGCACGGTTGCAGACACTGTTCCGGGCACGGTTGCAGACACTGTTCCGACCACGACTCCGGCTGCCGCTCCGAGCGGGGTTCCGGGCTCAGCTCCGGGCACGGGTCCGGGCACTGTTCCAGGCACGAGTCCGGCCGCTGTTCCCACCGCCGTGCCAGGCACAGCTCCTGCCGCCGTTCCAGGCACAGCTCCTGCTGCCGTTCCAGGCACAGCTCCGGCCGCTCTTCCCACCATTCTTCCGTCCGCCGCCACGATCCATCCGCCCGAGGGAGATCGGACGCCATGACCACGATGCACACCTCCCGCCCCATTCCCGGCTCGCCCGGTACCGCCCCCTTTTCCGTCGTGGACGAGATCACCCGGCACTGCCTCGACCCGCACGAGCCCGAGACCGTGCACATCGAGGTGCACCTCCCGGCCGCGCCTGACCCTGCCCGGCTCCGTGCCGCCTTCCTGGAGGCCCTGCGGCGGCATCCGCGCATTCTGATGCGCGAGGCGCCGGGGCCCTGGTACCGGCGGCGGTACGAGTGGCAGTTGACGCACGGGCCCGACACCGACGCCGTCGTCACCTTTCCCGACCCCACCCCCGACGCCCTGCCGCTGGCCCGCGCCCGTGCCCTGGCCCAGGCGCCGCCCCTGTCGCTCTCGCCGCCCATCCGGCTCGAAGCCATCGGCAACGTCCTCGTCCTGGTGATCAACCACACCGCCCTCGACGGCCCGGCCTGTCTGCGCATCCTGGCGACGGCCGCCGAGATCTACGGGGGCCGCGACAACTCGCCCCCGACCGCCGAGGCCCCGCCCCGCCCCGAAGCGCACCCCCAACAGCCCGCCCCCTCCCCCGGGTTCGCCCCGGTCGCGCGCGTCGCCCCGGGGACCCCGCTCGCCGACGGCGACGGCAACGGCATCCTCGTCGCCGACCTCCCGGTCCCCCGGCGGCCCAAGGGCGCCCCGTACACGGTCAACGACCAGCTGATGGTCGCCACCGCCCGGATGATCGCCGACTGGAACCAGGAGCGCGGCGGTCCGCCCCGCCCCCTGCGGATCACCATGCCGGTGGACGACCGCCCGCGCGGAATGGACATGCCCATCGGCAACGGCACCCGGTTGGTCGAAGTCCCCTTCACTCCGGATGAGTTGAGAGAGCCGACCGATACTCTGCTGCGTCGCACCGCCGACCGCACCCGTGCGCTCAAGGCCCTCTCCCGGCCCCAGCTCGGGCACGGCGCCGCGCTGCTGACCGCGCCCGTCCTCCCCGTCGCCGTACGCGCCGCCCTCACCCGGCAGATCCGCCGCACCCTCGCGCCGTGGACGTCGACCACCTTGCTGAGCAACATCGGCCGCGTCCCGTACCCGCTGGACTTCGGCGAGGACGTCGGACGGGCCTCGGCCGTGTGGTTCTCCGCGCCCGCCCGGATGCCGCGCGGCCTGACCGTGACCACCGCCAGCACCAACGGCCGGCTCCACCTCGCCCTGCGCTGGTCGGGCGCACTGCTCGGCCCGCAGGACGGCACGCACCTGCGTGAGATCTTCGAGCAGCACCTCAACTCCACTGCCGAGAAAGGTCGTTCCTCATGACGGCCGCGACTGACAAAGCCGCCACCACCGACGTCACCACGACGACGGAGGCCACCCGTCCCGCCCATCTCCGCGACTTCTACGAGAACCCCGCAGTCCCGGTGTCCTCCGGCGACGCCCGCAGCCTCCGGCAGGCCCGGATGCTGGCCGGGGCGCTGGCCCGTACCCCCGGCGCCACCGTCCTCGACATCGGCTGCGGCGACGGCCGCGCTGCGGTCACCGCCGCTCCCCTGCTCACCGGCCACCGCATCGTCGGCGTCGACTGGTCGCAGGACGCGCTGCGCCGGGCGAGCACCGCCTTCGCCGCAGCGCCCGGCGAGCTGCACGCCGTACGCGGTGAACTCACCGACGGCGGGCTGCCGTTCGCGGACGGCGCCGCCGACGCCGTCCTCTTCAGCGAGGTCATCGAGCACCTCGTCGACCCGGACAGCGCCCTCGACGAGATCCGCCGCGTACTCGCCCCGCACGGCCACCTCATGCTCTCCACCCCGAACCTGGCCGCCTGGTACAACCGCGCCCTGCTCCTCGCCGGTGTCCAGCCCGTCTTCTCCGAGGTGAGCCTGCGCGGCATCCACGGCCGCCCCGGCCGCGAGGTCGTCGGCCACCTGCGGCTCTACACGGCGCGCGCCCTGCGGGAGTTCCTGACGGCGTCCGGTTTCGACGTCGTACGCATCGCGGGCGCGCCCTTCCACGGCGTACCGCGCCCGCTGCGCCGGCTCGACCGGCTGGCCTGCGCCACGCCGTCCGCCGCGTCGATCCTCCTGGTGCACGCCCGGCGCCGCCGCGACCCCGACGCACCCTCCCCCGACGGCGATCGGAGCAAGTGATGTGGTGGGGCGTGGCGGCGGCGCTGTTCGCGAACGTCCTCTACAGCGGCGGCTTCGTACTGGAGAAGCGGGCCCTGACGAGCCTGCCGGGACTCGACATCCGGCGCCCGGCCCGCGCCGTACGGCTGCTGATCGGCAGCCCGCTGTGGATCGGCGGTTCACTCGCCCTCGCGGGCGGCTTCGTGGCGCAGCTGGTGGTCTACCGGACCCTGCCGATGACCGTCGCCCAGGCCCTGTTCATCTCCGGTCTGGTCCTGCTGCTCCTCTTCTCGTCCCGCGCCCTCGGCGAACGCACCTCGGGCCGCGAGCGCTGGGCCATGGCGGCGATCGTGGCGGCCCTGCTGATGGTCGTCCTCTCCCTGAACGACGGCTCGGAACCGATCGGCACCTACTCGCCGCCCGCCCTGATCCTGCTGCTCAGCGGGCTGTCGCTGGGCGCGGGCTTCTGGGTGTACGTGTCCGCCGACCGCAGGGACGCCCGCCGGAACGGCACGACCACCGCCCGGGACGGGGCGACCACCGACCGGGACGGCGCGACCACCGACCGGCAAGGTGCGACCGCCGGAGGCCCCGCCCCCCGCCCCACCAGCGGTGTCCCCTACGGAGTCGCCGTCGGTCTGGTCTACGGCGTCAGCTCCCTCGCCATCAAGGGCGTCTCCGCCCACCTCGACCCCGGCGACCTCCTCGGCACCCTCACCGCCGTGCTCTCCTCCCCGTACCCCTACCTCCTCCTCGTCACCGGCGCGAGCGGCCTGATCCTCTCGCAGACGGCGCTGCAACGCTGCCGCGCCTCGCTCGTCGTCCCGGTCTGCACCACCACGTCCTGCCTGTACACGGCCACCCTCGGCAGCGTCGCGTTCGGCGAGTCGCTGCCCGGCGACCCGCTGCACCTGACCCTCCGGGTGGCGGGCGCGGCACTCGCGATCGCCGTCCTGCTCGCCCTCCCCTCGACCACCCGAGAGCCCACCCCCGAAAAGGAACTGAGCCATGAACCCCACTGACCCGCTGCTCCGCATCCTCGCCTGCCCGCTGGACAAGGGGCCGCTCACCCTCCTCCCCGCGGAGGACATCCTCTACAACCCCCGGCTGCACCGCCGCTACCCGATCGTCGACGGCATCCCCCAGCTCCTCCCGTCCTCCGGCGAACAGGTCGACGAGACCGAACACCACCGCCTGACCACGGCCTCGTAACCCCTCCCGGCGGCACACGCCCGTCGTTACTCTGGGCGACCGAGCCCCAACTCCCCTGTCACAATGAGCACATGATCAGTGGCAGCAGGGTCGCAGTCGTGGGCGGATCGATCGCGGGCTGCGCGGCGGCGCTCGCCGCGCACCGGGGAGGTGCCGCCGGGATCACCGTGTACGAACGCACCGGCGGCCGGCTCGCGGACCGGGGCGTCGGAGTGGCGATGCACGACGCCAGGTACGCGGAGCTGGAGGCGGCCGGGTTTATGGACACGGGCATGCCGTGGGTACAGCTCACCCACCGCCATTGGTACGTACGGGACGACTCGGCCACCTCCCCGCTCGGCCGCCACCTGGCCCGCATGCCCTTCACGTTCCGCACGTACAACTGGGGCCCGCTCTGGCGCGAACTGCGCGCCAGGGTCCCCGACTCGGTGGACTTCCGCACCGGTGCCGCGGCGAAGCAGCTCAGGCTCACCACGCGCGGCGTCGACCTGGACGGCGAGGAGTACGACCTCGCCATCGGCGCGGACGGCTACCGCTCCCTCGTCCGTACGGCGGCCTGCCCGTCGGTCGTCCCCGACTACGCGGGCTACCTGGCCTGGCGGGGCGCCTACCCCGAGTCAAAGCTGCCCGACGCGCACCTGTGGCCGGTCGACCAGTGCGCGTACGTGGTCTTCGACGGCGGGCACATCGTCATCTACCGCATCCCCGACGACAAGGGCGGCCACCGGGTCAACTGGGTCTTCTACACGGCCCCGCCCGCCGGTTACACGCTCCCGGCGGAGGGCCTGCGCGCCCTCACCCCGCTCCTCGCGGAGCACCTGGCCCACCTCACCACGCACCACCTCCCGCCGTTCTTCACCGCCCTGATCGAGGCCACCGGGCCCGCCGACCGCTTCGTACAGCCGCTGTACGACTTCACCGCACCGCACTACGCCACCGACCGGCTGGCCCTGGTCGGTGACGCGGCGACGGTGGCCCGCCCGCACACGGGCGCGGGTGCGGTGAAGGCCCTCCAGGACGCCGCCGCGCTCCAGCAGGCCATGACCTCGGCCGGCACCCCCGCCGAAGCCCTGGCCGCGTACGACACCGCCCGGGCCCCGGCGGGCCGCGCCATGGTGGATCTGGGCAGGGCGCTGGGCCGGGCGATGGTGCGGGAGACCCCAAACTGGCGCAGCATGACCGAGCCCGACCTGACCGCCTGGTGGGAGACGGCGGACGGGTCGGGCGCGTTCGGCGGGAGCCGGCTGGAACGGAGCTGAGCTTCGGCGGGGACCGTCTGAGGCAGGACCGGGCCGAGGGGCCCGCCGCTCAGCAGGTTTCGACGGTGTTCGTCTCGCTGTAGATGTCGCTGTCCTTCATCCAGCCCCGCTTGCCGTTGTCGGCGGTGGTCAGTAGCCACCGGTTGGGGTGCGGGCCACCGCCGCCGGTGGGGTCGGCCTCCAGGCGGCAGTCGAACCAGGACGGGTTGCTGTGCATGTAGCCCACGATGGTGACGCTGTCGGCCGCCCAGACCGCCGCGCCCCTCTTGTTGTTGCACCACCACTTGCCGCCGCTGGCCCAACAGGGCGCCGCGGCGGGCCCGTTGACGGTCGTGGCGGTGGGGGTCGTGGGTGCGGATGCCTGGGCGGCCGTACCGAGGCCGGTGGCCGCGAGGACCAGTCCGGCGCTGAGGGTCGCGGCGGCGATGCGCATGCGGTGACTCATCACGCTTCTCCTTCTGAGGCTGAGGATGCCCAAGGACCTGGTGAGGACCCGGACCCGGCGGCCCTGGACGGGCGTTGCCGGTACCGAAGACCTTGCCCCCGCTCGCGGGCCGCGCGCCCCGTTTCCCGGTTGCCCATGACCAGGGGCAACACCGCGCCTGCCAGGGAAACGGCCGCCGTCCCCGCCCGCTGCCTCAACCCCCCGAGGTCACCGTCCGCGCCGCCGAGAAGTCCCCCCACTTCCCGTCCGGCAGCTTCGCGCGCAGCTTGACGCTGTAGCGGGTGCCGGGCGGGTCGCTGACCGTGAAGGTGTACGTGGCCGGGCCGTCCGGCGGGGCCGCACCCCAGGCGATGGTGGTGGCGAACTTCCCGTTCAAGTACAGCTGGTACTCCCGTACTTCGCCGCCGGTACGCGGCTGTGTCCAGCTCAGTACGACGGTCCGCTCGCCCGAACCGGCGGCGGTACGGGCGGTGGCCGTCAGCCCGGTCGGAGCGGTGGAGGGCCCCTGCCCCGGCCCGGCGGCGGTGGTCAGGTCGACGGAGCGGCTGTCGGGGGACGAGTTCTCGGCGGCGTCCCGGGCGCGGACGGTGAAGGTGTAGACGGTGCCGGGGCGCAGTCCGCCGACCCGGGTGCTGGTCTCGGTGCCGCGCACGCTGTGGATGCGGGAGTTCTCCTGGTAGATGTCGTACGCGGTGACGCCGCCGCCGGGGTCCTTCGCCCGCCCCCAGCTCAGGGTCACCGCGTCGGCGCCCGCCACCTCCCCCTTGAGCCCGGTGGGCGTGGTGGGCGGCTTGCGGTCGTCCGGGGTGGGGGCCGGGGTGCGGGCCGCGACGACGGTGCTCGGCGCGGAGAGGTTCCCGGCGAGGTCACGGGCGCGCACGGTGAAGGCGTACGCCGTGGCGGGCGCGAGCCGGTCCACGTCGACCATGGTGCCCGGGGCGGCGACGGACTTGACCTTCGCGCCCTTCTCGTACACCTCGTAGGCCACCACTCCGATGTCGTCGGAGGCCGGACTCCACATGACGTGCACGGAAGTGGCGCTGCCCGCCTGGGCGGTGACCCCGCCGGGGGTGGAGGGCCTGGTCCGATCGAGCGGAGCCTGGGCTTTGGCACCGGTGCAGGCGGTGGTGGTGGCGAGCAGGAGGGCGGTGCAGGTCAACGCGGCGTACACGGCGGGGCGTTGCACGACTGGACCTCTCATCCGTGGGGGCAATGGTCCAGACCTGTATGCCACGGTCGTCGGCCCGCCACAACCCCCAGAACCACCAATCCCCACACCGGACGGTGTCGCGCCTGCGGCGGGCAGGTGCCCCTCCCCGCCCCTTCCCTAAACCGCTCCGCGGGGCCAGGGGTTGTGAGCAGCGGGTCGAGTGTGGTTGCTCGCGCAGTTCCCCGCGCCCCCAGCCATCCAGGGGCGCGGGGAACTGCGCGGCCAGCCACGCACACACCCGCACATGGCCGGCGGCCGTGGCCGGGCCCGCCACCTCCCCTCCCCCACCCCCTCCTCATGGCTCAATCTCGAACATCACTCGAACATGATCATCGGAAAAAGATTCCGCCGCGCAGACACCCCTCCCGTCGGGACACTCGCTCCACCTCCGGCGAACTTCCCGCAGGGGACGTCGAGTTGCGTACCGTAAGCACACCCCTGAACAGCAGAAATGCCCGCATCGGCCTGGCGCCCGCCACCGCCGTCGCCGGGTCGGTCCGCGCGGCCCCAGCAGCCGTCCCGCCGCGGCCGTTTCACCGCTCAGTGACTCATGAAACTTGGAACGTTTGTTCTGCTCTGATTACGGAAATCCTTGTGAGCGGGTGTCGACAGCGGCGCGATTCCCCACCCCGAACCGCCTGTAACTGGCCAGCGGGAAGGCCCAGTTACTTCCCCTCCGCGGTTCCCGGAGCCCACCGCGTACGCAGGTCCCGGCGAATTGCACGACCGGTGACACAGGGAGTCCTGAACTATGGAACGAGACGGGATCAGTCAGGCCGGGATCAGCGAGCACCTCGCGCACACGATCAAGGCGAACGTCCGGCCGCGCGCCGACGCCTACGAACAGCGCGAGGCGCAGGGGGCCGCCCGGTTGAAGCGGCTCGTCGGCGACGCCGCGCCCCGGCCTCGCGGCGACACCACGCTCCGGCTGGACGGAGCCCTCGCCACCGGCCGCCCCCGTGAGTTTCCCGCGCCGGATCAACACGGCGCCGCCCGCCTCCGCGCGCTCGACGAGGAACTCGCCGTCGTCCGGGCGGCGTTCCCCGCCCTGGAGACCGACGCCGCGTTATGCAGGCTGGTCGCCGAGATGCTGGAGGGTGCCTGGCGCGAGCGCGCGGAGGGCTCTCCGGCACACCGCGCCGCCACGCCCGACGAGCAGCACGCCCCCTGCTCGTGCCTGTTCTGCTCCACGCTTCCCAAGCCGCCCCCGCGCCGCATCGGCGACTACGCCTTCCGCCGCAGCGACGGCATGCCCCTCGCCGTGAAGATCTGGCCCTACCGCCAGGAGCTCGACTCCGTCCTGACCGGCGGCTGGGTGTGGAACAGGGCGCTCCAGGACGCCGACACCGGCCGTGCCCTCAGGTACCGCTACGAGGACGACATCCTCACCTTCCCCGAGTACAAACGCACCGGCATGGCCCTCGACATCCCCGCCACCACCCGCACCGTCCACGAACGCCTCACCGAAGACTTCGACATCAACGGGGCCCGTGCCCTGATCAGCGGGATCTTCATCAACTACAAGCGGTCGGTGGACGAGTACTGGATCGACCTGCACCGGCAGGGCAAGGTCGCGCTCCCGCAGTCCACCCCGCTGGACCGGGCCACGTACACCATGCTCCAGACGATGGACTGCCTGTGGTGGCACGTCTCCCCCGACGACCAGCTCTGGCGCGAGGAGAACCTCGCCATCCTGGTGATGTCCCGGCTGGTGGACGACATGGTGGACGTACGCGCCGACGCCGCCTCCGGCGAGATCAACAACTTCTGGCTGGCGGAGATACCCGCGCACGACAAGACCATGCTGGCCGCGAGCGTCATCGCGCTGATCAAGTACGCGTGCATGCCGGAGTCGCGCGGTGTCCTGTGGAACGAGGGGCTGGTCGGGGCCACCGCCGTGTGGATGGGGCTGAACGGCCGGCACGCCCTCTGGTACGACGGCATCACCGCCGGCCTGTCCCCGGTCGAGGACTGCGTACTGTGCCGGCTCCAGCCCAACCCCTGTACCGGACTGCTGACTTCGGGCATCACCCTGCGCACCGGAGAACGGCCCGCCGTGGAGAAGTTGGGCCCGCGCGCCACGGAGCTCTCCGACCGGTGCCGGAGCGAGTTCCCCACCGCCTGGGAACTGTTCCACTCCGAACTCGCCGGATTCGAGGCGCTGCACGGCGAATGGCGCGGCGACACCGCGACCACCTGGGACATCCTGCGCCAGACCTACGTCGCGGCGCTCGCGGCCGCGGCGTCGGGCGGCGAGGGCGTCGACGAGATACAGAACGGCTCGGGCCAGGTCGGCGCGGACTACTGGCACACCCTGAACATGGGCGGTGCTCCCGGCTGGCGGGAGAACACCGTGCTGCTCATCTATCTGTTCGGCGCCGCGCACCCGCACTTCCTGTGGAACAGCCTGGGTCACGAGCCCACCGCACTGGACGGCGACTGGCTCGACGGCTGAGCGGGGGATGCGGGGGTGCGGGGACACCAGGGTGCGGGCGCGCGGGCGGCCCCGTCAGCTGCTGAAGAAGTCGCTCACCTTGTCCGCGAACTGCTGCGCACTGCGCTCGTGGATCCGGTGCCCGCCCGGCAGCGTGATCTGCGCGCAGTCCGGGATGCGGTCGGCCATGTCCGGCAGCCAGGACTGGTCCATCTCGCTGTCCGGGCCGCCCGTGACCATCAGCGTCGGGGCGACGATCTCGCCCAGCCGGTCGAGCCACTCGGACGGCGGGTCCGCCAGCTGTGCCTGGATCTCCGGGACGGCGTTCTCGTCGTAGTCGACGGGCCCGTCCGACGGAACCACGTCCTCCGCGCCCGCGAAGGGTGCCGGAGTCTCCTCCAGTACTAGACGCTCCACCCGGTCCGGGTGGTCCTGTGCCAAGAGGTAGGCGACGACGCCGCCCATGCCGTGGCCGACCACGCCCGCGCGGTCGATCTTCGACTCCTCGATGAAGCCCAGGACGTCGTCCCGCATCAGCTCCAGGTCGTATTCGTCGGGCCAGTCGCTCTCGCCGTGGCCGCGCAGATCGAGCGCGTACACCCGCCATTCCTCACCGAGCGCCTGGCCGGTCTTCTCCCAGCTCAGGGCGGAACTGCCGATTCCGTGGAGCAGGATGACGGGGGCGCCGTGCTGGTCGCCCCAGGAGCGGTACGCCATGCGTACGTCGCCCACGTCGACGACGGAGTGATCTTCCATGACTCCGACGGTACAGGGGGTGCCCGCGTGCCAAGGTCAGCGGGTGAATTCCGTGATGCGTGTACTGGGACCGGTTGCCGCCGTCTCGGTACTGGTGGGGTGCGTAAGCGTGGATACGGGTGGGAACGGCGGGGGCACGGATGCGGCTACGGCAGTGACGCCTGCCGCACCGGCACCACCCGCACCGACACCTCCCGCGACGACGCCCGCCCCCGCGCGGCCGGCCGCGCGGAAGCCCGCCGCTCCAGCCCGGCCGGCGGACCTCGACGCGCCCGCGAAGAAGGAGCTCGCCATGCGGCTGATCTCCAGCGCGGAGAACTCCTCGCTGGAGTGGAAGAAGCAGTACCGCTACATCGAGGACATCGGCGACGGGCGCGGCTACACCGCCGGGATCGTCGGCTTCTGCTCCGGCACCGGCGACATGCTGAAGTTGGTCGAGCGCTACACCGCCGCGCGCCCCGGCAACGTACTGGCGGAGTATCTGCCCGCCCTGCGCGCGGTGAAGGGGAGCGAGTCGCACGCAGGGCTCGGCGAACCCTTCACCGGGGCGTGGCAGGAGGCCGCCGACACCGATCCGCTGTTCCGCGCCGCGCAGGACGTCCAGCGGGACCGGGAGTACTTCGATCCGGCGGTACGGCAGGGGAAGGCGGACGGGCTCGGGGCGCTGGGCCAGTTCGTGTACTTCGACGCGTTGGTGATGCACGGGCTCGGCGACAGCCCGAACTCGACCGGCTTCCGCACCCTGCGCGAGCGCGCCCGTAAGCGGGCCGCGCCGCCCGCCGAGGGGGGCGACGAGCGGGCGTACCTGGAGGCGTTCCTCGATGTACGGGTCACCTCGATGAAGCGGGAGCCCTCGCACGGGGACCTCAGCCGGGTAGAGACCGCGCAGCGGGTGTTCCTGCGCGCGGGGAACCTCTCGCTGAGCACCCCGCTGCGCTGGAAGGTCTACGGGGACACCTACCGGGCGGGGTGAGGGAGCCGTTCCGGGGGCCCGCCCGTCTCAGGGTGGCCGGTATCCGTAACCTTGTCCCCTCTGACCCCGGAGGTCCCATGCGTCTCACCCTCACCCGTCGCGCCCAGAACGCCGCCCGCGCCCTGCTCGGTCTGACCCTGGCCGCCGTACCGGCCACGGCGGGCACCGCGGAGGCGGCGGAGAGGCGGGAGGATTCCCGTACCAGCGCCTCGTCCGGTCTGCGGGATCCGGAGAAGAAGGACATCGCGATGCGGCTGGTGTCCAGCGCGGAGAACTCCTCGCTGGAGTGGAAGAAGCAGTACCGCTACATCGAGGACATCGGCGACGGGCGCGGCTACACCGCCGGGATCATCGGGTTCTGCTCCGGCACCGGCGACATGCTGGAGCTGGTCGAGCGCTACACCGCCACCGACCCGGACAACGTACTGGCCAAGTACCTCCCCGCCCTGCGCCGGGTGAACGGCTCCGACTCGCACCGCGGGCTCGGCGCCCGCTTCGTGCGCGACTGGGAGGAAGCCGCACGCGACCCGGGCTTCCGGCAGGCGCAGAACCACGAGCGGGACCGGGTGTACTTCGACCCCGCGGTGCGGCAGGCCGAACGGGACGGGCTCGGCACGCTCGGGCAGTTCGTCTACTACGACGCGATGGTGATGCACGGGGCGGGCGGCCCCGACGGCTTCGACGCGATCCGCGCACACGCGCTGCGCAAGGCGGACTCCCCCGCCGACGGCGGCAGCCAGGGCGCGTACCTGCACGCGTTCCTCGACGTACGGAAGCGGACGATGAAGCGCGAGGAGGCACACGAGGACACCAGCCGCATCGACACGGCCCAGCGGGTCTTCGTGAACGAGGAGAACTTCGAGCTGCGGCCCCCGCTGGAGTGGAAGGTGTACGGGGACGACTACCGGATCGGCTGACGTCGCGGCGACGCCAACTCTTCCTGTGGTTGCGGAAGTTGATACCGCTTGCGCACCGGTGAGAGGAATACGGGAAGGAAGGCGAGTGCCAGACAGCCCGCCCCCACCCACAGCGTGGTGCGGATGCCGATGAACTCTCCCAGCAGGCCCGCGAGAGCGGAGCCGATGGCGAGGGAGCCGCTGAGCATGAAGCGGAAGGTGGCGTTCATGCGGCCGAGGAGCGGGGCGGGGGTGAGGCTCTGGCGGAGGCTGACACCCAGCACGTTGTTGACGCCGAAGTCGAAGCTGGTCAGCAGCCAGGCTGCCGCGGCGATCACCAGCCAGAACCCCTTGTCGACGAGCGGAACGAGCAGCGCGGAGGGGGCCAGGACCAGCCCTGCCAGACCGATCCCCCGCCCGTAGCCGAACCGGGCCGCGAGCGGCCGGGCGCACCGGGAGCCGAGCAGGATTCCGAGGCCGCCCATGGCCCAGTAGAGGCCCAGCCAGCCCGCGGAGAGCCCGAGTTCGCGGATGAAGAGCAGCGGGAGGAGCGTGTTGATGAGCTGTGCGCCGAGATTGGAGAGGGATGCGGTGAAGGCCAGGGCGCGCAGTTCCCGGCGCCCGAGGACATGCCGCAGCCCTTCCGCTATCTGCACCCGCAGGGGTACGGGATGCGGGGGCCGGCCGGGGACGGGGGTGACCGGCAGGGAACGCAGCCGCAGCGCCGAGGCCAGATAGATGAGGCCCATGCCGACCACGGCGAAGGGCGCGGTCAGCAGTACCACCAGTCCGCCACCCGCGCCCCGGCCCGCCACGGTCCCGGCGGCCTGCACGCCCACCACGGCGGCATTGGCCCCCAACAAGCCTTCTCTGCCTACTAGTTGTGGAAGGACGCTCTGCGATCCCACATCGAAGAAGACGGTCGCACAGCCGTTGAACAGCACCACGGCGTACAGCTGCTCCAGGGTGAGCACGCCCGCCGCCCAGGCCACCGGCACCGAGGCGAACAGCGCGGCGCGTGTCAGGTCCGCCATGATCAGCACCCGGCGGTGCCGCATCCGGTCCACCCAGGCTCCGGCGGGCAGCCCGATGAGCAGGAAGGCGAGGGTGCTCAGGGTGGCGAGCAGTCCGACCTCCCCGGGTGTCGCTTCGAGCGCGGACACGGCGATCAGGGGCACGGCCACATAACCGATGTGGGTGCTCAGATGACTGAGTGCGGTGGCGGTGAAGAGGGCACGGAACCCTGCGTGCCGCCACGGGCTCGCGGCTCGGACAGATCTCTTTGACTGCATGGGCGTTACGGTGCAGGGGCCGCACCACGCGTTCCAATGATTTAGCCTCGGCTAAATGACCACACGGCACCCGGCGGGCGGCACCCTGGAGATCGAGTTCACGCTCGAAGACGTGGCGCGGACCAGGTTCGCGGTGTCGCCACTGTGGGAGGTGGTGGCCAGCGTCCGGGTGCTGAAGGGCGCCGACCCCCAGGGTCTGCACCGGCATTGGGCCGCTCAGGTGCGGCCGATGCTGGCGGCGGCCAAGCTCGATCTCGCGCCGCTCTTCGACCTGGTGATCGTGCCGACGCTCGCCATTCCCGGCGTACTGGTGCCCCCGCCGACCACCCCGCAGCCCTCGCTTGACGTGGAACTGGCAGCCCTGCGCGCAACACCGCCCCACCGGCTCCGTACGACATCGGCGGAACTGACGGAGGCGATGGCGGCCGTCCGGGCCGACCCGGACCGGGAGCTGGCCCGCCTCGCGGACACCGTCGCCGCCTACTGGGAGGTGGCCATCGCCCCGTACTGGCCGCGTCTGAGCGGGCTTCTGGAGAGCGACATCGCGCACCGCGCGAAACGGTTCGCCGAGGGCGGCACCCAGGCGCTTCTCGATGACCTCGATCCCCAACTCACCTGGGACACCGGCACGTTGCAGGTCCCCAACCGTTGCTACAGCGGGCCGCGCCGCTTGCAAGGACGCGGTCTCCTCCTGGTGCCTTCGGCCTTCACCTGGCCGCGGATCTTCTCCGCCTTCGCCGACGACGAGCCCATCCCCACCCTGCACTACCCGGCCCGCGGTATCGGCACCCTCTGGGAGCCACCCCGGACCGCCTGCTCGGACACCCTGGCCGGCGTCCTGGGCCGCACCCGGGCCCGCCTCCTCGCCGAACTCACCACCCCCGCCTCCACCACCGACCTGGCCCTCCGCCTGGGCATCACCCCGGGCGGCGCCTCCCAGCACCTGACGGCAATGCGCGCGGCGGGCCTGGTGGACGCGCATCGCACGGGGCGGGTGGTGCTGTACGCGCGGACGGGCGTGGGAGAGGCGCTGGTCGACGCCAACTGACGTACGGGCGAAGGGATTTGAGGTATGACGCAGGGGCGGGCCCCGGGGTTGCGCTGTGGCAACTTTCCGGGGCCCGCCCCTGCTGTGAACCGTTCGGCCGAAGTGGCCTCAGTGGGCGGCCGCTGTCGGCTTCGCGCTCTGGTGGGGGATTTCCGCGCCCGGCTCCATGGGGGCCGTCACCTCGTCGTCGTCGCGGCGCTTGCCGATGTGGTTGAAGACGAGGTTGAGGAGGACGGCCGCCACGCAGCCCGTGGAGATGCCGGAGTCCAGGATGATCTTCGCGGTCTCCGGGAAGTGGTGGTAGAAGCTCGGCGAGGTGATCGGGATGATGCCGACCGCGAGCGAGACGGCGACGATCAGGACGTTGTTGTCCTTCTCCAGGCCCGCCTTGACGAGGGTCTGGATGCCGCTGGCCGCGACCGAGCCGAAGAGGACGATGCCGGCGCCGCCGAGGACCGGGCGGGGAACGACCGCGATCAGGGAGGCGGCGATCGGGCACAGGCCCATCAGGATCAGGAAGCCGCCGCCCGCCGCGACCACGAACCGGCTGCGGATCTTGGTCATGGCGACCAGGCCGATGTTCTGCGCGAAGGCGCTGCACATGAAGCCGTTGAAGAAGGGGCTGACGGCGGAGCCCAGGGCGTCGGCGCGCAGACCGGCGGCAATGGTCTTCTCGTCGGCGGGGCGCTCGACGATCTCGCCCAGGGCGAGCATGTCGGCGGTGGACTCGGTCATCGAGACGAGCATGACCACACACATGGAGATGATCGCCGCGGCGACGAACTGCGGGGCGCCGAAGTGGAAGGGGGTCGGGAAGCCGACCACGGACGCCTCGGTGACCGCGCTGAAGTCGGTGGCGCCGAAGGGGATCGCGATGAGGGTGCCGATGACCAGGCCCAGGAGTACGGCGATCTGCTTGACGAAGCCCCGGGTGAAGCGGCGCAGCAGCAGGACGATGACCAGGGTGATGCCGGCCAGGCCCAGGAAGGTCGTCGAACCGTAGTCCGCGGCCTTGGGGTTGGGGCCCTGTGCCCAGCCGAAGGCGACCGGGAGGAGGGAGACGCCGATCAGGGTGATGACCGAGCCGGTGACGACCGGCGGGAAGAAGCGGACCAGCTTCGAGAAGAAGGGGGCGCCGATGAAGCCGATGGCTCCCGCGACGATGATCGCGCCGAAGATGACGGGGAGTGCGTCCTCCTTGGACTGTCCGTCGGCGATGGCGAGCATCGGGGCGACGCCGGCGAAGGTCACGCCGTTGACGAAGGGGAGGCGGGCGCCGATCTTCCAGACGCCGAGCGTCTGGAGGAGGGTGGCGATGCCGGCCATGAAGAGGCTGGCGCCGGTGAGGAAGGTGAGTTCCTTCGGGGAGAGGCCGATGGCGGCGCCGACGATGAGCGGGGGCGCGACGACGCCCGCGTACATGGCGGCGACGTGCTGGAGGCCCGTGGTGGCCATCTTCAGGGGTGGGAGTTTCTCGTCCACCGGGTGAACAGCCGCGGGGGGCTCGGTAGTTGAAGGGGTGTTGCCTTGCTTGGTGAACCTGGGCTTGGTGGCCACTGCGGCTCCTCCGGTTGTTTTCCAGTACCGACTTGGGCGGCACGCGCTTCTGGGAGGTGGTGCATGGTGCAAGGGCTTGCTATGGAGTTGTGGAGGCACGGCGGTGCCGAGGGTGGAGCGGCGGTGCGGTGTGCCGGTGGTGCGGGTGCTGCTGGTGGTGCGCCCAGGTAGTACTGACCGCCCCGGAGACACGAGGCTTTGGGCCATGTCCCGGGGCGGCACCTGAACAGCCCGCTCGGCCGTTCAGGTCCGGTCGGGGGCCGTCCCCCCCGACCGGAGATTGTTGATCACCGCCGTTTCGCGGTGATGTCGATCAGTGTTCGATCAGTGTTCGGCCGCGATGCGGGCCAGTCGGCGCGCCTCGTCCCGCGCGCTGCGGGCGATGGCGTCCTCGTCCACCGTGATCAGGTGGTTCCCCTCGACGACGGGCTTGCCGTTGACGAGGGACAGGGTGACCGGGGCCGCCGCGCCGAAGACGATGGCGGTGACCGGGTCGGCGATGGTGGAGTGGCCGAGGCCGTCGATCTTCCACATCACCAGGTCCGCGAGCTTGCCGGCTTCGAGCGAGCCGATCTGGGCCGCGCGGCCCAGTACTTGGGCGCCTCCGTAGGTGCCGAGGCGGAGCGCCTGGCGGGCGTTGAGGGCCCGCTCGCGGTGCTCGGTGTTGAGGCGGTTGATGAGGAGCGCGTTGCGCAGCTCGGTGTGCAGCTCACCGGACTCGTTGGAGGCGGTGCCGTCGACGCCCAGGCCGACCGGTACTCCGGCCTTCAGCATGTCGGGGACCCGGGCGATGCCCGCGGCGAGACGTGCGTTGGAGGAGGGGCAGTGGGCGACGCCGGTTCCCGTACGGGCGAAGGCGGCGATGTCGGAGTCGTTCATGTGGACGCAGTGCGCCATCCACACGTCGCTGCCGAGCCAGCCCGTCGACTCGAAGTAGTCGGTGGGGCCCATGCCGAACAGCTCGTGGCAGAACTTCTCCTCCTCGACCGTCTCGCTGCCGTGGGTGTGCAGCCGTACTCCCTTGCGGCGCGCCAACTCGGCGCCCTGCTTCATGAGTTCGGTCGAGACCGAGAAGGGGGAACAGGGCGCGACGGCGACCTGCGTCATGGAGTCGAAGGACGCGTCGTGGTGCTGGTCGACGGTGGCTTCGGTGGCGGCGAGCGCGCCCTCCAGGGTTTCGATGGCGAAGTCCGGCGGCAGGCCGCCGTCCGACTCGCCCCGGTCCATGGAGCCCCGCGCGAGGGTGAAACGTACCCCCATGTCGGAGGCGGCGCCGATGATCGCGGACGACAGGTCGCCCGAGCCGCGCGGGAAGACGTAGTGGTGGTCCATGGCGGTGGTGACACCGCCGCGGGCCATCATGGCCAGGGAGCCCTGGGCGGCCGCCGTCACCATCTGTTCGTCGATCCGCGCCCAGGTGGGGTAGAGGGCGACGAGCCAGTTGAACAGGTTGTGGTCGGTGGCCAGGCCCCGGGTGATCCACTGGTAGAAGTGGTGGTGCGTGTTGATCAGGCCGGGAGTGACGAGATGTCCGGTGCCGTCGATGCGGCGGACCACGTTCTCCAGGCCCTCGGGCGCCGTGCCCGCGCCGATGGACTCGATCCGGTTGCCCGCGACGACGACGTGGCCCGACGCGTATTCCGTGTCGTTGGCGTCGACGGTCGCGATCGCGCAGTTCTCGATGACGATACGAGAGACGGGCTCGCGCGAAGCTTTTGCTGCCGGTGCTGCCATGGGACTGGTTCCTTTACCTCTGTGATGAATGGGCACGGCAGGACCCTAGGAGGATTTGAGTGCCACGGGCGTCGCTGGCGTGCGCCGCTCGCGGGTGCCGAGATGGTGGAAGAAGAGATTGAGCAGGACCGCGACCAGTGCGCCGGCGCTGATGCCGGAGCCGAGGACGGTCTGTGCCCAGGCGGGGAAGTCCGCGTAGAAGGTGGGCGCGGCGAGCGGGATGATGCCCGCGCCGAGTGCCACCGCCACGAGGATGATGTTCGAGCTGTCGTCGAGTCCGGCCTCGGAGAGGGTACGGATGCCGCTGACCGCGATCGAGCCGAAGAGGACGATTCCGGCGCCGCCGAGCACGGGCATCGGGACCATCGAGACGACCGCACCGAGGACGGGGAAGGCGCCGAGGAAGAGCAGCGCACCGCCCGCGACGGCGACGACGTACCTGCTGCGGACCTTGGTGAGCGTGACCACGCCGACGTTCTGGGCGAACGCGCTGGTCGGGAAGCCGCCGAAGACGGGTCCGATCAGGGTCGCGATGCCGTCGGTGCGCAGGCCCCGGGTGATGGTCTTCCCGTCGCAGTCGCGTTCGCAGATCTTGCCGAGGGCGAGCATCCCGGCCGAGGACTCGGTCATCAGGACCAGCATCACGATGCACAGCGAGAGGATCGCGGCGGGCTGGAACTCGGGGGCGCCGAAGGCGAAGGGGGTGGGGAGCGCGGCGATCGGGGCTTCCTTCAGCCCGCTGAAGTCGGCCAGCCCGAACGGGATGGCGGCCAGCGTGCCGATCAACATGCCGAAGAGCAGGGCGACTTGCTTGACGAAGCCCTTGCCGAACCGCTGGATCAACAGGATCACGGCGAGGGTGAAGGCGGCGAGCGCCAGGTACTTCATGTCGCCGAAGTCGGCGGATTCCTTGTTGCCGCCCTGTGCCCAGGCGACGGGCACGGGCATCAGCGTCACCCCGATGAGGGTGATCACGACGCCGGTGACCAGCGGCGGGAAGAAGCGGAGCAGCTTCCCGAAGAAGGGGCCGATGGCGAGGCAGAACACTCCGGCGACCATCACCGCACCGTAGATCGCGGGGAGTTGGTGTCCCGGCGCGCTGGTCTCGGCGATGGCGAGCATCGGGGCGATGCCGGCGGAGGAGGCGGCGTTGACGAAGGGCAGCCGGTTTCCGGCGAACTTCGTGAGGCCGATGGTCTGCAGGATCGTGGCGAGTCCGGCGATCAGCAGGCTCGCGGCGATCAGCCGGGTCATCCCGGCGGCGTCCAGACCGCAGGCCTGGCCGATGATGAGCGGAGGGGTGACGACGCCTGCGTACATGGCGGCGATGTGCTGGAGCGCGGCGGGGACGAGCCGCTTGGCGGGGAGCTTTTCGTCCACCGGGTGCACGGGGTCGAGGAGGTCGACCGGCTGCCCGAGCGGAGTGCTCTCCTCTTTACGGGTGGAACACGGGCCTTCTGCTGCCGGCCCCTTTGCTGGCTGTGCCATGAATGTTCGTTCCCTCCGGTCGATCGGCGCCGCTCCCTACTGCGGGCGGGGAGCGGCGCGGACGTGACCGCGTCAGAGGTTGGTCATGTCGACCGGGATCTGCGGCTCGACCCCGTCCCGGAGGATGGTGGCCTCGATGAGGCCGTACGGGCGGTCGGCTGCGAAATAGACCTCGTTGTCGTTCTTCAGCCCGAACGGTTCGAGGTCGACCAGGAAGTGGTGGTTGTTGGGCAGCGAGAAGCGGATCTCGTCGACCTCGCTACGGCTGTTGATGACCCGCGAACCCATTTGGTACAGCGTCTGCTGGAGCGACAGGGAGTACGTCTCGGCGAACGCCTGGAGGATGTGCTTCTTGGTCTGCTCGTACGACTTCTCCCAGTTGGGCATCCGGTCGTCGTCGCTGGTCCAGTTGAAGCGCCAGGCGGCGGAGACGTCGGTGCACAGGATGCGGTCGTACGCCTCCTTGAGCGTCGTGTACTTGTCCTTGACGTAACCCCAGAACTCCGAGTTGGTGGAGTTCATCACCGTCAGGTCCTTGAGGCCGGAGATGACCTCCCAGTTCGTCCCGTCGAAGGTGATCTGGGTGGTGCGCAGCTCCTGGCCCTTGCGGGCGAAGGAGTGGTTGACCTCGTCGGAGCCGATGAACTTGGAGTTGTTGTCCGAGGTCGCGATGCGCTCCCAGGAGTACTCCTCGATCCGGATCCGGGCCTTCTTGATCGGCTCCTGCGTGGTCACGAAGTGACGCGCGAGGTGGATGCCGAACTGCTCGGCGGACTCGATGCCGTGCTCCTTGGCGAACGCGTACACCGTGTTCTTGGTGGTGTCCGTGGGGAGCACGTTGGCGTTCGAGCCGGAGTAGTGGACGTCGTCCATGTCGCCGGAGAGTGCGACCGAGACGTTCAGGTCCTTGATGTGGTGGGTGTCGCCGTCCCGCGTGATCCTGACGACGCGGTTCTCTGCTTTGCCGTACTGGTTCTGGCCGAGAATGGTGGGCATCGGTGCTAGCTCCCTCGGTATACGGAGTAGCCGAACGGGTTGAGCAGCAGCGGTACGTGGAAGTGTTCGCCCGGTACGACGGCGAAGGTGATCGCCACTTCCGGGAAGAACGCGCCGCTGTCCCTTACGCGGGGGGCGTCCTGCTGAGCCTCGGCTTCGGTCTTGCTCTTCTTGCTGGCGAAGTAGGTCTCGGTCTCGAAGTCGAGCCGGACGTGGGTCGTGCCCTCCGGCAGGGCCGGGAGGTCCTTGCAGCGCCCGTCCGCGTCGGTCTTCGATCCGCCGAGCGTCGTCCAGTCGGCGCCGGCGCCGCTGCGGGCGGTCAGCGTGATGGCGACGCCCTCGGCGGGGCGGCCGATGCTGGTGTCCAGGATGTGCGTGGACACCGAGGCGGTGGTGGCGGTACTCATCAGTTCTCTTCTTCCGATTCCACGAGGCGGGTCAGCCGGATGCGGTTGATCTTGCCCAGTTCGGTGCGGACGATCTCCCGCTCCTGCTCGGGCGAGTTCTCGATCCGCGTCTTCACCGCATCGCGCATGTACTCACCGGTCGCGCCGGTGGCACAGATCAGAAAGACGTGTCCGAACCGCTCCTGGTACGCCAGGTTCAGTTCGAGCATCTCGGCCTTGAGTTCCTCGGAGGCGCCGGCCATCGAGCGCTGTTCGCGCGCTGAGGTCGGGTCCCCGGGCTTCGGGCGGCCGATCGGCGGGTGTCCCGCCATTGCTTCGGAGAGGTCCTCGGCGGTGAGTTCCGCGAGGGCGGCGTCACTGGCGAGAAAAAGCTCTTCTGCGGTGGCGTACGGGCGCTGAGCGCTGAGCTTGCTCCCCCACGCCGAGCTGGCACACACCTCGTGGAGTTCGGCCTGGGCCGCGGTCTCGGAGAGGGTGTTGAACCGGGTGAGGCCCGGTGTCTGGACCGAAGTCACGGGAGCCTCCGTGGCCTTGTGCTGGACGGGCTGCGCATAGCTAACGCTCTCAACAACTGGACGTCAACAGTTTGTTGAAACTTCGCGAACACAAAAGCCGCCGTCCCCTTGCGAGGACGGCGGCGGCCAAAAATGATCGATCAAACGGGGTGCGGCCCACCCCCTCCAAAGGGGCACTTCGGACCTCAGCTAGTCCCCTTTGGAGGCGTTCTCCCGGTTGAGGTAGTTGTAGACCGTGAAGCGGGAGACACCGAGCGCCCCCGCCACCGTCTCCACCCCGTGCCGTACGGAGAAGGCGCCGCGCGCCTCCAGGGTCCGTACGACCGACTGCTTGGACTTGCGGTCCAGCTCCGCGAGCGGCATGCCGTGCCCCCGCTCCAGGGCGGCCAGGATGTGGTCGAGGGAGTCCGACAGCTGGGGCAGCCGCACGGCTATGACGTCCTCGCCCTCCCAGGCGAGCACCACGTCGTCGCGGCCGGCCAGGCCCGGCTCCATCATTTCGGCCCCCATGGCGTCGACGAGCGGCTTGACCGCCGTGACGAGTGGGTGATCCCCGGGCTCCGTCATTTATCCAGCCTCCCCGTTCCGGTCCCGCCCATCGTCGGCGGCGGCCTCGCCGATCACGTTGACCTGCAGCGAGACGCGGGTGGCGCCGGCCGCGAGCGACTTGCGCAGCAGGGCGTCGACCGCCGTGAGCACCGCGTCCGCCCCGCCCTCCGCCGTATTGCCGAAGGGGCCTACGTCGACCGCGTCCAGCTCGGCCGCCTGGATCACCTCACGGGCGGCCACCGCATGCGGGGGCGCCTCGTCGAGATCGAAGGGCTCGGTCGTGAACTCCACTCTCAATCGCACGCGCTCAACCTAACCGGCGATCCATGAAATCCGGCAGCCCCTCTTGACAAGTGCGAAGCTCCAGTTGCAACCTTCCATCAAGCAGAAAACAACTTCCGCAATACGGAAGGAGCCCGAACGCCTTATGGCCCCTCTTTTCTCGGACAAGCGCGGCACGGACCAGCGCTTCGATGTGAACCTCTCGATCCTCTTCACGGAACTCCCGCTCCTGGAGCGTCCCGCGGCAGCCGCCGCGGCCGGCTTCACGGCGGTCGAGCTGTGGTGGCCCTGGATCGAAACCCCCACCCCCGACCAGGCCGAGCTCGACGCCCTGAAGAAGGCGCTCGACGACGCCGGCACCCAGTTGGTGGGCCTGAACTTCTACGCGGGCCAACTGCCCGGACCGGACCGGGGCGCGCTCTCGCTCCCCGGCGAGGAGTCGGACCGCTTCCGCGCCAACATCGACGTGGCGGCCGACTTCGCCGCCTCGGTCGGCTGCAAGGCGCTCAACGCGCTCTACGGCAACCGCGTCGAGGGCGTGGACCCGCAGATCCAGGACACCCTGGCCCTGGAGAACCTCGTCCTGGCGGCCCGCGCGGCCGACCGTGTCGGGGCGATCCTGCTGGTCGAGGCCCTGAACAAGCCGGAGTCGCCGCTCTACCCGCTGGTGAGCGCACCGTCCGCGATCGCGGTCGTCGACAAGGTCAACGAGGCGACGGGGCTCGGCAACGCCAAGTTCCTGCTCGACCTCTACCACCTGTCGATGAACGGCGAGGACCTCAACGAGGTCATCGACGCGTACGCCGACAAGACCGGCCACGTCCAGATCGCCGACAACCCGGGCCGCGGCGCGCCGGGCTCCGGCGACCTCGACTTCGTCGACCTGCTCGGCCGCCTGAAGAAGGCGGGTTACGAGGGCTGGGTCGGCCTGGAGTACAAGCCGGGCGACCGCCCGAGCGCCGGCGCGTTCGAGTGGCTCCCGCAGCCGCTCCGCGCCGCCAACTGACTTCACTGACACCGCATTTGAGAGGCACCCTCATGAGCACCCTCCCCAAGATCGGATTCATCGGCCTCGGCATCATGGGCTCCCCCATGGCCGAGAACCTGCTGAAGGCCGGTTACGACGTCACCGGGTACACCCTGGAGCAGCCCAAGATCGACCGTCTGGTCGCCGCGGGCGGCAAGGGTGCCGGCTCGATCGCCGAGGCCGTCAAGGACGCCGACGTCGTCATCACGATGGTGCCCGCCTCCCCGCAGGTCGAGGCCATCGCCTACGGCGCCGACGGCATCCTGGAGAACGCGAAGTCCGGTGCGCTGCTGGTCGACATGTCCTCGATCACCCCGCAGACCTCCATCGACCTCGCGAAGGCCGCCAAGGACAAGGGCATCCGCGTCCTGGACGCCCCGGTCTCCGGTGGCGAGGCCGGTGCGATCGAGGCCGTACTGTCCATCATGGTCGGCGGCGAGCAGGCGGACTTCGACTCCGCCAAGCCGGTCCTGGAGGCCCTCGGCAAGACCATCGTGCTGTGCGGTCCGCACGGTTCGGGCCAGACGGTGAAGGCCGCCAACCAGCTGATCGTCGCGGTCAACATCCAGGCGTGCGCCGAGGCCGTGGTCTTCCTGGAGAAGTCCGGCGTGGACCTCACCGCCGCGCTCGACGTCCTCAACGGCGGTCTGGCCGGGTCGACCGTACTGACCCGCAAGAAGGACAACTTCCTCAACCGCGACTTCGCGCCCGGTTTCCGGATCGACCTGCACCACAAGGACATGGGCATCGTCACCGACGCCGCCCGCAACGTCGGTGCGGCGCTCCCCGTCGGCGCGGTCGTCGCCCAGCTGGTCGCCTCGCTGCGCGCCCAGGGCGACGGCGGCCTGGACCACTCGGCGCTGCTGCGCGCGGTCGAGCGGCTGTCCGGCTCGCAGGTCTGAAACCCGTCGGGCCACTGAGCCTGACACCCGTTGGGCCACTGGGCCTGACCTGCGGCTTCCTCACCGAAGCCGCCCCCACTCTCCGGGCTGCGGCGGCGCTGACACCTGTCCTGTCGCGCCCAGGCGCTGCCGCGGCCCGGGTCTCACACTTGTTCCATTCTTAAATTCAACAAACTGTTGACGCCGCGTTCTCCGCGTACTTACGCTCCTCACGCCGCCAGCAGATCCCGCAGGAAGGTCCCAAGGTCACCATGTCGAAGCGTGTGCTCACGACCGAGTCAGGCGCCCCGGTCGCCGACAACCAGAATTCCGCCTCCGCCGGTGTCGGTGGCCCGCTCCTCCTCCAGGACCAGCACCTGCTGGAGAAGCTCGCCCGATTCAACCGTGAGCGCATCCCGGAGCGCGTCGTGCACGCCCGCGGCTCCGGTGCCTACGGCTACTTCGAGGTCACCGACGACGTCACCGGCTTCACCCGCGCGAACTTCCTCAGCGAGGTCGGCAAGCGGACCGAGACGTTCATCCGCTTCTCCACCGTCGCGGACAACCTCGGTGGCGCGGACGCGGTCCGTGACCCGCGCGGCTTCGCGCTGAAGTTCTACACCGAAGAGGGCAACTACGACCTCGTCGGCAACAACACCCCGGTGTTCTTCATCAAGGACCCGATCAAGTTCCCCGACTTCATCCACTCCCAGAAGCGCGACCCCTTCACGGGCAAGCAGGAGCCGGACAACGTCTGGGACTTCTGGGCGCACGCCCCCGAGGCGACGCACCAGATCACCTGGCTGATGGGCGACCGCGGCATCCCCGCCTCGTACCGCCACATGAACGGCTACGGCTCGCACACCTACCAGTGGACGAACGCCGAGGGCGAGGCCTTCTTCGTCAAGTACCACTTCAAGACGAACCAGGGCATCCGCTGCCTCTCCGCCGAGCAGGGCGCCGAGATCGCCGGCAAGGACGCCAACTCGCACCAGACGGACCTGCTCCAGGCCATCGAGCGCGGCGTCAACCCGTCCTGGACGCTGTACGTCCAGATCATGCCGGCGGCCGAGGCGGCGGACTACCGCTTCAACCCGTTCGACGTGACCAAGGTGTGGCCGCACTCGGACTACCCGCTGCAGCGCGTGGGCCGCCTGGTGCTCGACCGCAACCCGGACAACGTCTTCGCCGAGGTCGAGCAGGCCGCGTTCTCCCCGAACAACTTCGTCCCGGGCATCACCGCCTCGCCGGACAAGATGCTCCAGGGCCGCATGTTCGCCTACGCGGACGCCCACCGCTACCGCCTGGGCGTCAACCACACCCAGCTGCCGGTGAACGCGCCGAAGAACGCGCCCGCCGACAACTACGGCCGCGACGGCCACCACGCCACCCGCTACGGTTCGCGCCACGACAAGAACTACGAGCCCAACTCGTACGACGGTCCCGCGCAGACGGACGCCCCGCTGGGCGCCCCGCGCGAGCTGTCCGGCTGGACCGGTACGTACGCGAACGCCGCGCACGTCAAGGACGACGACTTCTTCCAGGCCGGTGAGCTCTACCGCCTGATGTCGTCCGACGAGCAGGCCCGTCTGATCGCCAACATCGCCGGCGGCCTCTCGCAGGTCACCCGCGACGACGTGGTCGAGAAGAACCTGGCGCACTTCCACGCCGCCGACGCCGAGTACGGCAAGCGCGTCGAGGAAGCGGTGCGCGAGCTCCGCGAGAACCAGTAGCCACCGATTCCTGGCCACTACTGGTAACTCACAGACTGCGACCCGGATTTGACGGGAGGTCAGATCCAGGTCGCTGTCCGTGCCGCCGGCCCGAAATGAGGGGTGGTCGGCGGTACGGGCCGATACGAGGACCGCGGTGGCGCGAGCCAGTGCGGTGGTGAAGGTGGCAGAGGTCCGTTCCTCGACCTGAGCGGAACGGTCCACTGCCACTCATCGCTCCACCGCGGCCTCATTCTCACCAGCACGCAGCGCCAGGGCGCGGAGTACGGACGGTCCCGTACTCCGCGCCCTTTGCGCACCCCTCCCCCGTTCGGCCCAACGGACCCGCTCCCACCAGTACGTACGCGATCCCCGGCCCCGATGCTGGAGGGACCAGGAGAAGGCGCGCGCCCGACGTGCGCCGTGCGGCGTCAGGAGATTCCCGTGGCCAGTCCGCCGAGTGGGCCGTCCGACGAGCAGCGCAGGCTCAAGCTGATCGCGGTGACCGCCTGTCCGACCGGTATCGCGCACACCTACATGGCTGCCGAGAAGCTGGCACAGGCCGCCGAGGCGCTCGGCGTCGACATGAAGGTGGAGACGCAGGGGTCCATCGGGGCCGACAACGTGCTCTCCGCCGCCGACGTCAGCGAGGCGGACGGCGTCATCATCGCCGCCGACAAGGACGTCGACCGCGAACGCTTCGCGGGCAAGAAGGTGCTGGCCGTCGGGGTCGCCGAGGGCATCCGGCGCCCGGAGCAGCTGATCGAGCTGGTCAAGGACGCGCCCGTGCAGAGCGGCGCGGGCGGCGGGTCCGGGGGTTCCGGCGGTTCGGGCGGTTCCGGCGGGGCGTCGGGCGGTGGCGGTGGCCATGAGCGCAGTCTCGCGTACAAGGCGCTGATGAACGGTGTCTCGTACATGATCCCGTTCGTGGTCGTGGGCGGTCTGCTCATCGCCATCTCGCTGGCCATCGGCGGCAAGGCGACGCCCGAGGGACTGGTCATCCCCGAGGGGTCGTTCTGGGAGAACATCAACAACATCGGTGTCATCGGCTTCAAGCTGATGGTGCCGATCCTGTCGGGGTACATCGCGTACGCGATCGGCGACCGGCCCGCGCTGGTGCCGGGCATGATCGGCGGGTGGATCGCCAACGACGGTTCGTACTACGACTCGGAGGCGGGCGCCGGGTTCATCGGGGCGATCGTGACCGGGTTCCTGGCCGGGTATCTGGTGCTGTGGATCAAGAAGGTCCCGGTGCCGAAGTTCGCCATGCCGATCATGCCGATCATCGTGATCCCGATCATCTCGACCACGGCGCTCGGGCTCTTCTTCATCTATGTGTGCGGCAAGCCGATCGCCTGGCTGTTCACGCATCTGACCGACTGGCTCGGCGGGATGACCGGTACCAGCGCGATCCTGCTGGGCGCGATCCTGGGGCTGATGATCGCCTTCGACATGGGCGGTCCGGTCAACAAGACGGCGTTCCTGTTCGGCGCGGGCCTCATCGCCACCGGCAACTCCCATGTGATGGGCATGTGCGCGGCGGCCATCGCCGTCATGCCGCTGGGCCAGGGCCTGGCCACGCTCCTGCGGCGCGGGCTCTACTCCGAGCAGGAGCGGGAGACCGGTGTGGCGGCCCTGTTCATGGGCCTGTTCGGCATCTCGGAGGGTGCCATTCCGTTCGCCGCCGCCCGGCCGGCCCAGGTCATTCCGGCGAACATGCTGGGTGGTGCGGTGGCCGGTGCGATCGCCGGTATGGCGGGGGTCACGGACGCGGTGCCGCACGGCGGGCCGATCGTGGCCGTGCTCGGTGCGGTTGGCGGGGTGCCGATGTTCTTCCTGGCGCTGGCGGCGGGCACGGTGGTCACCGCGCTCACCACGAACGCGCTGATCGGTATCAAGGCACGGCAGCCGGCCCCCGCACCCGTGGGCGCGACGGAGTCCGCCATGGTGGCGGCCGGTGCCGCGGCAGGTGCGGTGAGCACGGGAGCGGTGGCCTCGGGGCCGGCCGCGGGTCCGGCGGACGACGAGGTGCTGTCCGGGTACCTGACCGCGCGGACCGTACGTACGGAACTGGCGGCGGACACCAAGGACGCGGCCATCCGCGAACTGGTGGCGATGCTGGCCACCACCGGCAAGGTCGCCGACCCGGCAGAACTGGTCCGCGCCGCCCTCGCCCGGGAGGCCCAGGGGACGACCGGGCTCGGCGAGGAGATCGCCATTCCGCACGCCAAGACGGACGCGGTGACCTCACCGGTCGTGGGCTTCGCCCGGTCGGCGGAGGGCGTGGAGTGGGGGTCGATGGACGGGACCAGGGCCCGGCTGATCTTCATCATCACGGTGCCGGAGGCCGCCGCGGGCGACGAGCACCTGCGGATCCTGGCGCTGCTGTCACGCAAACTGATGGACCCGGGCTTCCGGGAACGGCTGCTGGCGGCACCGGACGAGCAGGCGGTCCTCGGGGTGCTCGCCGAGGTGCGTTAGGGCGTGTCCGGCGCATCAGTGCCCGGATCAGTACCCGGACGGCCGCACCAGGCCCGTCTCGTACGCGAAGACGGCGGCCTGCGTGCGGTCCCGCAGGGTGAGCTTCTGGAGGATGCGGCTCACATGCGTCTTCACCGTCTGCTCCGCGACCACCAGCTCGACCGCGATCTCCGCGTTGGAGAGGCCCTGTGCGACCAGGGACAGCACCTCGGTCTCCCGCTCGGTGAGTTCGCCCACCCGTGCCTTGAGCGGCCCCTTCGCCGAGGAGCTGACGCGCGCGAACTCGGCGATCAGACGCTTGGTCAGATGGGGGGCGAGCAGTGCGTCCCCGCCCGCCACCACCCGTACCGCATGGGCGAGTTCGTCGGCGGAGGCGTCCTTGAGGAGGAAGCCCGACGCCCCGGCGCGCAGCGCCTCGTACACGTACTCGTCGAGGTCGAAGGTGGTGAGGACCAGGACCTTCAGGCGTGCCTCGGGCCGCTCGGTGAGGATGCGGGTGGCGTCGATGCCGCCCAGTTCGGGCATCCGGATGTCCATCAGGACGACGTCCGGGTCGAGTTCGGCGACCCTGTCGACCGCGTCGCGGCCGTTGACCGCCTGGCCGACGACCTCGATGTCCGGCTCGGCGTTGAGCAGGACGGTGAAGCCCTGGCGGACCATCATCTGGTCGTCGGCGATCATCACCCGGATCGGGTTCGTCATGGGCGGGCTCTCCCCTGTCGGTCGGTGTGGGGTGCGGTGGTGAGCGGGAGGGTGGCCACGACCTCGTAGCCGCCGTCGCGCAGGGGTCCGGCGGCCAGTTCGCCGTCGAGCATGGCGACGCGTTCGCGCATCCCGAGCAGTCCGTGCCCGGCGCCGGGCGAGGGGGCGACGGGCCTGGCGGGGGCGCTGTTGGCAATCTTGAGGGTGAGGGCCGCCGTGTGGTGGGCGACGGTGACCCGGACGGTGGCGCCCGGTGCGTGCCGCATGGCGTTGCTGAGGGCTTCCTGGACGATGCGGTACGCGGAGAGTTCGACGCCCGGGGACAGTTGGCGCACCTCCCCCGTGGTCCGCGCCTCGACGGTCAGGCCGGTCGCGCGGACGTTGGCGAGGAGGTCGTCGAGGCGGTCGAGGGTGGGCTGCGGGGTCTGTCCCGCACTGCCGGCGGTGCTGCCGTCCTTGGCGTCACCGTTCCTCAACACGCCCAGGACGCGCCTCAGTTCGGTGAGTGCCTCGACCGCGTTCTGCCGTATCCCGGCGAGGTTCTCGCGCAGTTCCGGGGACGGGTCGTCGACCAGGTGCGGGGCGACCTGGGCCTGGATGGAGATCACCGACATGTGGTGGGCGACCACGTCGTGCAGTTCGCGGGCGATCCTGCTGCGCTCTTCCAGGAGGGTGCGGCGGGCGCGTTCCTCGGCGGTCAGGCCCTCCTGTGCGACGAGGCGGCTGCGGGCGAGCCTGGCCCGCCGCTGGGCGGTTCCGGCGAGTGCGGAGACGGCGAGGACCGTGAGAGGGATGGTGGAGAGCCGCTCCTGCGGTGGGGTGACGGCCAGTGCCGCCGACATCGTGACCACCAGCGCGGCCACCACCGGCACCAGCCGGACCCGCAGCGCGAGCAGGAACAGCCCCATGGCCTGGCCGACGAGCCCGGCCCCGGACCACGCTCCCGCCATCGATTCGAAGGCGCCGTCCCTTGCCGACAGGGCGATTACCAGCGTGTTCGCGGAGAGTACCCACCAGGCGGCTGCGGGCCAGATCAGCGCTCCGGCAATCGCCACGCCCAGGACCGCCGAGAACAGCACGCTCAGATCGCGGTCGATCCCGAAGCCGTAGTGCAGGTTGTTGATGTGGAAGAAGAAGACGACGACCGCGAAGGTCCACACCAGCACGTGCGGCAGCAGGGGCGGCCAGCCGTCCTGCATCCTGGGCAGCGGGTCGGCCCGCAGCGTGAGAAGGTCCTCCCTGACCTGCCTCGCCGCCGACGTGACCTGCTGTTTCGTCCGGCTCATGGCCTTCGCTCCCCCCATGTGGGTCACCTTATGCATGGCGCCGCACCGGCTCCCGGGCAGGTGGTGCCGGTGCTGTGCGGGTTCGTACGACTCCCTGTTCGTACGCCCGGAAGGCCGCCCCGCAGACCAGCAGCGCGCAGCCGAACACCGGCAGCCAGCCGATCCTGGCGAGTATCCAGGCCGCGCCGGTGGGTTCGGTGTGCAGTCCGGGCAGCGGGCGCCCGGCGAAGAGGCCGAGGGCGGTGACGGCCATCATCGCGGTCTGGTGCCAGAGGAAGACGGTCATCGCGGACAGGTTGAGCAGGGCGACCGCCGCCCAGGCGAGCGGGCGTCGCAGCACCCGGCGCAGCGGGCCGAGGACGAGCAGGGCCGCACCGCACTGGGCGAGTCCGAAGCAGACGGCGGCGAGGGTGGGCGGGTTGAGGTTGGAGACCTGCGCGCCGGGGACGCCGACCATGGAGGCCGGGTAGCCCCCGAACACCACGAGGGCGGCGGTCGAGGCAACGCCAACCACCAACAGATTCACCCCTGTTGTACGTATCTTCCGGGGCTGGAGTCCGCCGTTGGCCCACAGGGCGCCGAGGCAGTACGGAACGAGCCAGCCCGCGCCGACGTTGATCCAGCCGAGCCACTGCGGGCCGTCGAGCCCGAAGCGGACGAGGTCGACGTGCAGGACGACGGCGAGCGGCCAGAGCGGGTGGAGCTTCGCCACCAGCGGGGTGGCGGCGGTGAGCGCGGCAAAGACCAGCAGGAACCAGAGCGGTGAGAGCACCAGCTTGAGGAGCGTGCTGAGGGTGTCGGGCGCGACCCCGCCCACGAACACCGCGGCGGCGACGAAGGCCCAGGTGACGGCGACGGCGGCGATCGGCCGGGAGAGCCGGAGCATCCTGGCGGCCAGCCAGCCCCGGTAGGTCTCACCCCTGGCGCGGGCGGCGGCGTACCCCTTGGCGCCGACGTGCCCACCGACCATGAAGAAGACGGCGAGGGTCTGCAACACCCAGGAGATCGGGGCGAGTTGAGGCATGCCGTGCAGCGGGCTGGCACTGTGGACGGTGCCGGTGTCGACGACGAGCGCAGTGACCAGCCAGTGCCCGAGGACCACGCCAAGGATGGCGAAGGCGCGCAGGGCGTCCACGGCGCGGTCGCGTCCGGGCGGGGTTGCGGCGTCGATGCGGCGGGCGAGGGCGTACGGGCGGAACCTACGCATCGCGGCCCGCCACGATCCCGGCGATGCTCCGCAGCGAGACCGAGCCGCGCTTCAGATAGCCGCTGTGGTCGCCGTCCCCCGCGTCGAAGTGCCGGGCGCCGTAGACGGGGCTCATCGGATCCTCGCCGAACCCGACGGTGAGGAAGGGGAGTTCGACGGAAACGTGCGGTACGTCGGCGATCCAGTCGGCGCTGCCCCGGCCGGCCCAGACGGTGGCTCGGGTGCCGAGGGCGGCGGCGTCGGACACTCCGGTGCCGGGGCTGCCGAAGAGGACGAGGTTGTCGGCGTCGAGGCCGCGCGCGGCGCGGGCGCAGACGACGGAGCCGTAGGAGTGGCAGAGGAAGGAGACGTGTGCGGCAGGCCGCAGCCGCTCCAACTCAGCGGAGAGAAGGCGGAGTTGTTCGGCTCCGGCGTCCGCGCGGTCCGGGGTCACGGCGTCCGTGCTGATGGTGGCCGGGGTGCGGTAGCCGACCCAGGCGACGACCGCCGCCCCCTCCCCCAGCTGGTCCCGCAGTGCCTCGGCTCCGTCGCGCAGCCGGCCGTAGCGGTCCACGGAGGTGTCGGCGCCGGGGACCAGGACGGCGATCCGGTCGGCCGTCGCGAGGTCGCCGAGGACTTCGGTGGTGCGTCCGCCGTCACGGCCGTCGAAGGAGAGGAACTGCCTTACAGGTGAGGCGAGTTCGCGCAGTACGGCGGCCCGCTTGTGCGCTCCGTGCGCGTCGGCGGCGCGGGCGGCGGCGCGGATGTCCTCGCGCCGGGTCTCGTACCGTACGGCCAGGTCGTCGGCGGTCGGGGAGTACAGCCGCCCCAGGGCGGTCGGCGCCGGTGCGGGCACCTCTGTCGCCCCTGCCGCGCCCGCCACCGGTACGGCCACCGAGGCTGCGACCAGTGCGGCGAGCAGCGTACGGCGCAGCCTGCCGGGGCGGGCGGCGCGCGGGCCTCGGGTACGGCTGCGAGGGCTGGGGCGGGGCGTCATGGTGGCGGGTGGTCCTTCCGTACCTGGCAACGTGCGTTGCCGGTACCGAAGTTATGGATCACCCGTGGTCGTCGGCGTCCCGCGCGGGAGTGGACCTTGCACGTAGCTCTCAGGTATGACGAGGGCTACGTGACGGGGACTGCACGGCAAGGGGGCCGGTCGCCGCGTGCTGCTGTGACCGGCCCCGGGTGCGCGAATGCGGTGGTACGTCCCCGATCCGCCGAGCGGGGACGTACGACTACGACCTGGCGAGCGAACCGCACTCGCCTGCGCGCTACTTACTACTTGCTACTTGCTACTTGCTACTTGCTACTTGCCGACGAACTGCCGGATCGCGGTGGGCGCGTGACCGGGCTCGGTCACGACGTCCTCCCACTCGTTGACGGCGTCGATACCGGCACCGCTCATCGAGATGTTGGTGATGCGCTCCAGGATCGCCTCGACGACGACCGGCACCCGGAACTCGGCGGCCAGCTTCTTGGCCTCCTCGAAGGCGGGCAGCAGCTGGTCGGGCTCGGTGACCCGGATGGCCTTGCAGCCGAGGCCCTCGACGACCTTGACGTGGTCGACGCCATAGACACCCAGCTCGGGTGAGTTGATGTTCTCGAACTCCAGGTTGACCTGGAAGTTGATGTCCAGGTTGCGCTGCGCCTGACGGATCAGGCCCAGGTAGGAGTTGTTCACCAGCACGTGGACGTACGGGATGTTGTGCTGCGCGCCGACGGCCAGCTCCTCCAGCATGAACTGGAAGTCGTAGTCGCCGGAGAGGGCGACGACCTGGCCCTCGGGGTCGGCGGTGGCAACGCCGAGCGCGGCCGGGATGGTCCAGCCGAGCGGGCCCGCCTGGCCGCAGTTGATCCAGTGGCGCGGCTTGTAGACGTGCAGCATCTGCGCGCCGGCGATCTGGGAGAGGCCGATGGTGGTGACGTACCGGGTCTCCGGGCCGAAGGCCTTGTTCATCTCCTCGTAGACGCGCTGCGGCTTGAGCGGCACGTTGTCGAAGTGGGTGCGGCGCTGGAGCTGGGCCTTGCGCTCCTGGGTGGAGGCGGACCACTCGCTGCGGTCGGGGAGCTTGCCCTCGGCCTTGAGCTCCTTGGCCACCTCGACGAAGAGCTCCAGGGCGGCCTTGGCGTCGGAGGCGATCCCGTAGTCCGGCGCGAAGATCTTGCCGAGCTGGGTGGGCTCGATGTCGACGTGGACGAACTTGCGGCCCTTGGTGTAGACGGCCAGGTCGCCGGTGTGGCGGTTGGCCCAGCGGTTGCCGATGCCCAGGACGAAGTCCGACTCCAGGAAGTTCGCGTTGCCGTAGCGGTGCGAGGTCTGGAGGCCGACCATGCCGGCGTTCAGCTCGTGGTCGTCGGGGAGGATGCCCCAGCCCATGAGGGTCGGGATGACCGGGGTGCCGGTCAACTCGGCGAACTCCACCAGGAGTTCGGAGGCGTCGGCGTTGATGATGCCACCACCGGCGACGATCAGCGGGCGCTCGGACTCCAGCAGGAAGGAGATCGCCTTCTCGACCTGGGCGCGGCTCGCGGTCGGCTTGTAGACCGGCAGCGGCTGGTACGTCTCGGGGTCGAACTCGATCTCGGTGAGCTGCACGTCGATCGGCAGGTCGATGAGGACCGGGCCGGGGCGGCCGGAGCGCATCAGGTGGAAGGCCTCCTGGAAGACGCCAGGAACCTGGGCGGCCTCCAGCACGGTCGTCGCCTTCTTCGTGACCGGCTTGGCGATCGAGGCGATGTCGACCGCCTGGAAGTCCTCCTTGTGGAGCTTGGCGACCGGCGCCTGGCCCGTGATGCAGAGGATCGGGATCGAGTCGGCGATGGCCGAGTAGAGCCCGGTGATCATGTCGGTGCCGGCGGGGCCGGACGTACCGATGCAGACGCCGATGTTGCCGGCGTTGCTACGGGTGTAGCCCTCCGCCATGTGGGAGGCGCCCTCGACGTGGCGGGCGAGCGTGTGCTTGATCCCGCCGCCGGCCTGGAGGGCCTTGTAGAAGGGGTTGATCGCCGCGCCGGGCACGCCGAACGCGTGGCTCACGCCTTCGCGCTTGAGGATCTCAACTGCTGCGAGCGCAGCGGTCATACGGGGCATCGGGTCACTCCTGTGCTTCAGGCCGGTTTTCCGTAATGCGGAAGTACTGTTCTGCTATGTGGAAGCAACATAGGATGCGAGGGTGGCGACGTCAAGGGATGCGTCCACGGTTCGAGAGGCGGGGCCGGCTTCAACAACCGGACAGAAAGAAGCGGAAGTGCCTGCAAAGCCTTCACACTTGGTGTGACCATGGACGACAGAGCGCATCGGCCGGTCACACCAAGTTCCAGGGCGACTCGCCCCTGTGCTCATCGCTGAACCACAGAACCGCTGAACCGTTACTGCCCGGAACCCCACCTGGGAGGTCGCCCCATGGGAAGCAGCGTGCCGGTGCGGTGCCCCGCGTGCCGGCGTGATCACGCGTTCGTACCGTCGGTCTTCCCCTGCGCGTGCGGCGCACCCTTGGCCCCGCCCCTGCTGCGCGGCGCCCCACCGCAACCGATCACCCGCCGCACCTGGACGGACTCCTGGGTAACGGTCCGCTGCCCGTCCTGCGGCCGCCAGGACCAGTGGCCCCAACCGGAACTGGGCTGCAGCTGCGGAACGGTATTACGCATACCGGTCCGCCCTGCCCCGACCTCACCGGACCGTGACCGAACCCCCGCCCCGGAAGGGCCGGGCACCCTCCCGGACCAACAGGGCGGACTGGGACGACAGGGCGGCCCGGAGAGACCGTCGGGCGGACCGGGCGCTTGGACAGACCCACGCACACCGGACACCCCACCCGGGTCGGGTGTCCCCGCCCATCCGGAGGCGCCGGGCGCCCGTAGCGCAGCTGGGGTGCCGCCCTCTCCGGCGGGGCCAGGTGCGCAGGGCGGCCCCGGGGGCATCCCGGCCGACGGGCCGCCCGGGCTGGGGGCTGGGGCTGCGCGGGTGTGGCGGGGGACGCCCGAGGCGGACGCGGTGCCACCTGGTGCGGGGCCGGATGGTTCCGGCGCGGGGCCGACCGGGTCCGGGGCCTTCCCCGGTGGGATCGGCGCGGCTCCCGGTGGCTCCGGGGTTCCGGGGGTTCCGGACGGCCGTGACTCCGCCGATGACCCCGTCTACCGGCCCTCCTTCGTACGGCCCCCGCGGCCTCGGCCGCCGTTTCGGCCGTTGGCCATTCGTAGTGCGCGGGATGCCGTCACCGCCGCCGCGCTCTATCTCAAGTGGCTCGGGTTCCGGGACATCCTCCAGTCGCCCGAGCATCCCGCCTCCGGCATCGACCTGCGTGCGCCGGGACTCGTCGCGCAGGTGGATCCGCGTACCGAGCCGTCCACCCTGCGGGACGTCGAAACGCTGTGGCTGCACGGGCTCAACTCATCGGCGCTCAGCGTGTTCTTCTCGCTGGCCGGGTACGCCCACGACACTCGCGCCCGCGCCGATTCGCTCGGCGTGCCGCTCTTCGTCATCGACCGGACCGGCACTCCGCAGCCTGCCAACACCACGGCCGACTCCCTGCTCCTCAGCGGGGCGTGAAAGGGCCCGGGGCACGCGATACTCGTGTCATGTCCGTACGTCTGGCCACCGCCGCCGAGCTGCCGCTCCTCCAGGACATCGAGCGCGCGGCCGGTGAGCCCTTCCGCGCGCTCGGCATGCCGGAGATCGCGGACGACGACCCGCCCCCGCTCGACCTGCTCAGTTCGTACCAACTCGACGGCAGGGCTTGGGTGTTCGACGGCGAGCAAGGCCGTGCGGTGGCGTACCTCATCTGGCAGCCGGTGGACGGGGCGGCGCACATCGACCAGGTGTCGGTGCATCCGCGGGCCGCCCGGCGCGGGGTGGGCCGCGCGCTGATCGAGCACCTGGCGAAGGTGGCTGGGCTCGACCGGCTCACCCTGACCACCTTCGCGGAGGTGCCGTGGAACGCTCCGTACTACGCGCGCCTCGGCTTCGTCACGCTCACCGACGCCGAACTCACGGACGGTCTGCGGGAGATCGTCGCCGAGGAGGCGGCGCTGGGCCTCGACCGCTGGCCGAGGGTGTGCATGCGGCGCTGATCAGTAACCCTGGCTGTTCGGGGCGTAGTTGGGCTGACCGCCGTAGCCCGGAGTGACACCGGACGGGGCCGTGGGAGCGGCCGAGGCGGAGGGCCGGCCCGCGCCGATCGCCACGGACGCGGAGGCGACCAGCAGGCCGACGCCGGCGAGGGAGATCGTGAGGCCGGTGTTCTCGGCACCGTTGGAGAAGGTGTGGTTGTTGGGGCCGGAGCTCGCGCAGCGCTGCTTCTCCTTGGAGCCCATGTCGAACCCGCAGACCCATTCCAGCGTGTGCCGCTTCTCGGCCTTCTCGTCGTCCGTCTCGATGTAGCCGTACACGAGCAGGCCGAACCCGGCGATCATGAACAGGACTTGGAGGATTCTGGCAACTGGGTTCATGGGGTGCACTCGCCTCAATGGGGCCGTTTACGGACAGGGCGGGGTCGCCGCCGCCCGTCACAGCGCGCACCACGTCTCCGGCGCGCACTCCCCCGTGCCACGTATCCCCCGGCCCGTATCCTGACGCAGCAGCACCGTACGAGCAAGGGATTCCGGCCACCGGGGGCGCCGCGACGGTGGCCCGCAGGCGCCACGGCCAGGGTGTCCCGCCGGTCCCGCGACCCCCTCAACTCCCGTACCGCTCCCGCAGTTCGACCTTGCGCACCTTGCCGCTGACGGTGAGCGGGAAGGCCTCCATGATCTCCACCCGGCGCGGCACCTTGAAGTGCGCCAGCGCGTCCCGGCAGTATTCGGCCACTTCCGCCGCCGTCGGCGGGTCGGCGGGGTCGCGCGGCACGACGCAGGCCAGGATCTCCTCGCCGTACCGCTCGTCGGGCACCCCGACCACCTGCACGTCCGCGATCTTCGGGTGCCCGTACAGGAACTCCTCGATCTCGCGCGGGGAGATGTTCTCGCCGCCCCGGATGATCATGTCCTTGATCCGGCCGACGATCCTGACGTAGCCGTCCTCGCCCATCTCCGCGAGGTCCCCGGTGTGCATCCACCGTGCCGCGTCGATCACTTCGGCGGTCTTCAGCGGCTCGTCCCAGTAGCCGAGCATCACGCTGTAGCCACGGGTGCACAGCTCGCCGCTCCGGCCGCGCGGCAGGGTGACCCCGGTCGCCGGGTCGACGACCTTGACCTCCAGGTGCGGCATGACGCGCCCGACGGTCCCGGTGCGGCGCGCCAGGTCGTCGTCGCGCCGGGTCTGCGTGGAGACGGGCGAGGTCTCGGTCATCCCGTAGCAGATGGCCACTTCCGCCATGCGCATCTCGGCGACCACCCGCTTCATGACCTCGGCGGGGCAGGGCGATCCGGCCATGATGCCGGTACGGAGCGTGGAGAGGTCGTACGAGGCGAAGTCCGGCAGCCCCAACTCCGCGATGAACATGGTCGGTACGCCGTACAACGCGGTGCAGCGCTCCGCCTCGACGGCGCGCAGGGCGGCGGCGGCCTCGAAGGACGGACCGGGGACGACGATGCACGCCCCGTGGGTGAGCGCGGCGAGGTTGGCCAGGACCATGCCGAAGCAGTGGTAGAAGGGCACGGGCACACAGACCCGGTCGTTCTCCGTGTATCCCACCAACTCGCCGACGAAGTAACCGTTGTTGAGGATGTTGTGGTGGGAGAGGGTGGCTCCCTTGGCGAAGCCGGTGGTGCCGGAGGTGTACTGGATGTTGATCGGGTCGTCGCAGGACAACTCGGCGACGCGTGCCGCGAGTTGCCCGGTCGTGGCGAGGTCGGCGGTGAGCTCCCGCCAGCTCGGGTCGCCGATGTAGTGCACGGAGCGCAGCTCCGGACAGTCGTCGGCCACCGCCTCGACGAGCGCGCGGTAGTCGCTGCCCTTGTGGGTGAGCGAGGCGATGAGGAGGGAGACCCCCGACTGGTTGAGTACGTACGCCAACTCGTGCGACCGGTAGGCGGGGTTGATGTTCACCATGACCGCGCCGATCCGGGCGGTGGCGTACTGCACGAGCACCCACTCGGGGCAGTTGACCGCCCAGATGCCGACCCGGTCCCCCTTGCCGACACCCAGCGCCATCAGCCCCCGCGCCAACTCATCGACATCGGCGCCGAGTTGGCGATACGTCCAGCGCCGCCCCGACCCCACGTCCACCAGCGCCTCCTGCCCGGGGAAGGCGGCGACCGCGCGGTCCAGACTGTCGCCGATCGTGTCGCCGAGCAGCGGCGTCGTACCGGATCCGTGGGCGTACGAGAGGGCTGTCATGGGGGTCAGCATGCCGCGTGGATCACCGGCGTGACCAGAGCGCGGCAGACACAGGGGGATGCGCGTCCGGACCGGCGGCGGCACCGGCACCGGCACCCGCACCCGCACCGGTGTCAGCGGACGACGTCGAAGACGTTCTTCTGGAGGCCGTTGGCGTAGGCCTCGTGCTCGACCAGCTTCAGCTTCTGGGTGTCCTTGTCCGTGGTGCTGAAGAGCCGCTTGCCCGCTCCGAGCAGCAGCGGGAAGACCAGCAGGTGGTAGCGGTCGATCAGCCCGGCGTCGGAGAGTGCCTGGTTGAGGGTGGCACTGCCGTGCATGATGATCGGGCCGCCCTCGGTCTCCTTCAGCGCGGCGACGTCATCGAGGGTACGCAGGATGGTGTTCTCGCCCCAGTTCGTGACCAGGGCGTCTTCGCTGAGGGTGCTGGAGACGACGTACTTGGGCATCGGCTTGTACTCGGCGAACTCCGGCATGTCCGGCCACACCTGGCTGAAGGCCTCGTAGCTGGTCCTGCCGAACAGCATCGCGGTCGCTTCCTGCTGCTCGCGGCCCTTGATCTCGAACGCCTCGGGGAGGAACTCGATCTCCTTGAAGGTCCAGCCGGAGTTGCGGTAGCCGGGCTCGCCGCCCGGGGCCTCCACCACTCCGTCGAGCGAGATGAAGGCGGTGCTGATCAGAGTGCGCATCTGTGGATCCTCAAGGTCTCGTTGCGGGGCGTTCCGTATGCCGGCGCTTGGCCGTTGCAGTTGCCGTTTGCCGTTGCTGTTGCCGTTGCCGTGTCTTGTACGTGTTCAGACCGGTGTTCTCGCGAAAACTCATCGCTCGCACCCCGGGTTCCCCCGAGAATATGCGGACCACGCCCATCACCCCAGTACAGGAGCAGCACTTGGCAACCGGGAGTTCCGCCCGTCCCCGCCCCGCGATCGATGCCGAGCTGGCCGGACGCCTGGTCGGCAGCCAGTTCCCGCAGTGGGCCGGACTGCCCCTGAAGCTGCTGGATCCGGCCGGTTCGGACCATGTGATCTACCGGCTGGGCGAGGAGCTCGCCGTACGGCTCCCCAGGCACGCCGACGCCATCGGGCAGGCCGCGAAGGAGTCCGAGTGGCTCCCCCGGCTCGCCCCGCACCTTCCCCTGGCCGTCCCGGTTCCGGTGGCGGTGGGCGCGCCCGGCTTCGGCTACCCCTGGCCGTGGGCGGTGTCCCGCTGGCTGGACGGCGAGGTGGCGACCACCGAGGCACTGGCCGACTCCCCCGGCGCCGCCGTCCAGCTCGCCGAATTCCTCACCGCACTCCAGCAGTTCACCCCCACGGGGTTCCCGGCGGCGGGCACCGCAGGCCCTGACCTCGCCTCCGAGTCGCTGGCCGACCGGGACCGTACGACCCGGGCCGCCATCGCGGAGGTCGACGGCACCTTCGACGCCCGCGCCATGACCGAGCTGTGGGACGCGGCCCTGGACGCCCCGGCCTGGGGCCGTCCGCCGGTCTGGTTCCACGGCGACTTCCACACCGGGAACCTGCTCACCGTCGACGGCCGCCTCAGCGCCGTGATCGACTTCGGCAACCTCGGGATCGGCGACCCGGCCTGCGACCTGACCATCGCGTACACCCTGATGACGGCCGACACCCGCACCGCCTTCAGGACCGCGCTCGCCGTGGACGACGCGACCTGGGCCCGTGGCCGGGGCTGGGCCCTGACCACGGGACTCAACGCCTACACCGCCTATGCGGCGGCCAACCCCCGCGTCGCCGCCCAGACCACCCGCCAGATCACCGAGGCACTGGCGGGCTGAGCATCCGGCGGGCCTAGTACCGGGCGGGGCAAGGTGCAGGGGCAGGGGTATCAGTTGATCTCCCGCTCCCGGCCCTCCCAGTACGTCTCGCGCAGCTTGAACTTCTGGATCTTGCCGGTGGCCGTGCGCGGGATGTCGTCCCGGAACTCCACGCTCGTCGGCGCCTTGTAGCCCGCCAGGCGTGCCTTGCAGTGGGCGATGATGTCGGCTTCGGTCACCGAAGCCCCCGCCTCGCGGACCACCAGCGCCTTGATCGTCTCGCCCCACTTCTCGTCCGGTACGCCGATGACGGCGACCTCGACCACCTCCGGGTGGCTGAAGATCGCGTCCTCGACCTCGATGGAGGAGACGTTCTCACCACCGGTGATGATCACGTCCTTCCTGCGGTCGGAGATGGTCAGGTGTCCGTCGGCCTTGTCGAGGGTGCCGCCGTCGCCCGTGTGGAACCAGCCGTCCTTCAGCACCGCCGCCGTCTCCTCGGGCTTCTCCCAGTAGCCGTCCAGCACGACGTTCGACCGCGCCAGCACCTCGCCGGAGTCGGCGACCCTGAGCTTGACGCCCAGCGCGGGCAGTCCCGCCTGGGAGAGCTTGCGGGCCCGTTCGGCGGGCGGCAGTCCGGCGTCCTGGGGCCGCGTGCGGTTGAACGTCAGCAGTGGCGAGGTCTCCGTCAGACCGTAGATCTGGGTGAACTGCCAGCTCAGTTCCTCCTCGACGCGCTGGATCGTCCGGCTGGGCGGCGGTGCGCCCGCGCAGACGATGCGCACCTTGTCCCGGCCCGGGATCTCGCCCTGCCAGGAGGCCGCCGCGTCCAGGACCAGGTTCCACACCGCCGGGGCCCCGCACATCAGCGTCACCCCGTGCTCCTCGACGCGGCGCAGGATCTCCGTCCCGTCGACCTTGCGCAGCACCACCTGCTTGACGCCGAGACCGGCCATCACGAACGGCATGCCCCAGCCGTTGCAGTGGAACATGGGGAGGGTGTGCATGTAGACGTCCCTCTCCCACACCCGGGCGTGCAGTCCGAGGGTCAGTCCGTTCACCCAGATGTTGCGGTGGGTGAGCTGAACTCCCTTGGGGCGGGCGGTGGTTCCCGAGGTGTAGTTGATGGTGGCGGTGGCGTCCTCGTCCGGGTTCGACCACGGGCGCGGGTCCACTCCGAAGCGCATCAGCTCCGTCTCGGTCTGCTCGCCCAGGACGAACCGGTGGTCCGTCTTGATGCCCGCGGTGGCCCCGTCCAGCTCGGGGTCGACGAGGAGCACGGAGGCACCGCTCTGGCGCACCAGGTACTCGATCTCCTCCGTCTTCAGCCGGAAGTTGACCGGTACGGCGATCCGCCCGCTCATCGGCACCGCGAACAGCAGCTCCAGGAGGCGGGCGGAGTTGTGGCTGACCACCGCCACCCGCTCCCCCTCGCGCACGCCCAGCGCGTCGAGGCCCGCCTGCCACGCTCTCACCCGCTCGCCGAGCCGCCCGTACGTGGTCACCGGCACCGGTGGGGCGGGCTGGTCCGGCTCGTCGATCACCCCGGGGCTGGTGGCGAACCCGAGTTCCGCCCGGTCCAGGAAGTCGGCAATCGTCATCGGGACGCGCATCGTTCTTCCCTGCTTCCTACGAGTCGAGTGGTCGCTAGCATCCTGTTTCACCGGCCCGGTTCTCACCACCCCCGAACAGGGGTGGATCACGGAACTACTGCCCGGGACGCCCGCCCCCCGGCCCAGCACGGCGGCGGATGGGTTCGGCTCCGCTCAGGGGGTCAGATGCGGACCGGCATTTCCAGTACGGCCGTCGTCGGGCCCGAGGGCGGGCTGTCGAGGGTCAGGGTGCCGTCGACCGAGGCCAGCCGCTCGCGCAGGCCCACCAGTCCGCTGCCGGCGCCGACGGTCGCGCCGCCGGTGCCGTTGTCGTGGACCGTGATGTGCAGCAGCCCTCCGGCGGTTCGCGCGTGCACCGACGCCTGTGTCGCCCCGCTGTGCTTGGCGATGTTGGTGAGGAGCTCGGCGACGCAGAAGTACGCCACCCGCTCGATCACCGCGTCGGGCCGCCGCGCCACCTCCACCTTGAGCGCGACCGGCACACCCGCCTGAGCCGTCAACTGCGGGAGTGCTTCGGCGAGTCCGCGGTCGAGCGCGGCGGGGCTGATGCCGTCGATGAGGCGGCGCAGCTCCGCAATGGCTGCGTCGGTCTGGGTACGGGCGCGGGCGACGAGGGTACGGGGGCGATCGAGCGCACTCCGGCCGTCGAGCGCACCGCGGCCGTCAAGCGCATCACCGTCAAGCCCCTCGCCGCCAAGCCCCTCGCCGTCGAGCGCGTCGGCGGTCAGCGACAGGGTCATCGCGAGGGCGACGAGTTGGGCCTGCGTACCGTCGTGCAGGTCCCTCTCGACCTGGCGCAGGTCGCGGTCGCCCTCCGTAAGGGCAGTGCTCCGGGCCCGTTCGAGGGTCTTCACCCGCAGCTGGGAGGCACTGGGGCCGAGCAGCGCACGGGCCAGCGAGCGGTGCAGACCCATCATCGTGCGGCCCGCCACGGGCGTGCACGCCAGAACGGCCAGCCCGCCCAGGACAGCGGCCACCGACAGCCACAGCCCCCGCCCTCCGGCCACCACCCACACGGCGCACCACACCGCGAACACCGGCAGGCCGACCGTGAGCACGAACGCCACGAGGTCCACCGGGAGCCGCAGGAACAGATAGAGCATGCTGCGCCAGGCGGTCACGTCGGACAGGCTGCCCCGGACCCAGCGCACCGTACCGGTGACTGCGGGCGGCGGCGCGGGTGCGTCGACCTTCTCGCCGAGCAGCGCCGCCACCAGCCGGGCGTGCAGCCGCCCGAGGTGGCGGGCGCCGCGCAGGCCGACCGCGAGGAGCGGCAGGCCGATCAGGGTGAGGGAGAGCAGGCCGCCGACGTAGAGAACGGCCAGGACGTAGGCGGTGCCGAGGAGGGAGAGCGGCAGGCCGATGAGGACGAAGGCTAGGGTTCTGCGCCCGGCCCCCTTCACGGCGCCGCCACGGCGGTGACCGCCGGCTCCGCTGTCGCCCGTACGCCGGTGAACAGGACCGTCAGCACGGTCAGCGCAACCGTCCCCAGCACCAGCGGCGCGTAGTCCGCCACCGGGATCGTGGGGAGCGGCCCGCCCGTGGCGGCCACCGCGAACGCCGAGCTCATGGGCGCCGCGACCAGGATCCCCAGCAGCACTCCCGTCATGGCGGTAAGGGTCGCCTCCGCGCCGAGCATGCGCATCAGCTGCCGCCGGGTCGCGCCGCTCAGCGTGAGCAGTGCGTACTCGCGGCGCCGCGACGCGGTCATCGCGGCGAGGGTGTTCACGGTGGCCACCGCGCCGAAGCCGGCCAGCATGGCGAGCTCGACCCCGCGCAGCCACATGTCGCTCGCCGCGTTCGCACCGGGCGGGGCGACCTGCTCCATGGTTCCGGTGACGGCGGCGAACGTGGTCGAGAGCCCCACCAGCAGGGCGATCGGCACCACGGCGGAGGACAGCCGGTGGGCGTGGCCGCGCAGGTTGTCGGCGGCGAGCGCGCCGCCCGCGTCGCCCCGGTGCGTGGCGCCCATCAGCCGGAACGGCAGCCCGAGCAGTGCCACGGCGAGCCGGGCCAGGAGCGGTCCGAGCAGTCCGACCGCGACCATCATGAGCAGCGATCCGAGCAGCGCGGCCTGGGCGGCCTTCTCCACCGGCTGCCCTGCCGTGAGTACGACGAGGGGTACGGCGCCGCCGAGTACGAGGACGCCTGCGGCGCCCCGCAGCCATCCCAGCCCGCCCTGTTCAGTGGTCCGGCCGACGGCCGACGAGGGTCTGCCCCGGACGGTGCCCCGTGCGGCGATCGCGGCGGCACCCGTCCCGACGAGCAGCGTGGCGGCGGTCCCGATCAGCGGGGGCCACGGCGACCACGGCCCGTGCGCGCCCGCCGGGACGATGCCCTGCTCGACGAGCCCGGTGAGGAACCACCGCGCTCCCCAGGCACCGAGCACCCAGGCGGGCGGCGACACGAGGAGCGTCACCAGTACCACCTGGCAGCGGACGAGCCGCTTGACCTGGACCGGCGTGGCCCCGCTGGTCCGCAGCAGCGCCAGGTCGCGGGCCTGCTGCCGTACGGAGAACGACAGCGTGTTGGCGACCACGAACAGCGCCATCACCATCGCGATCTCGCCGAACGCACCACCGATCATTCCGAGCCGTTCGCCGCCGGTGCCGCTGATCGCGGTGGCGACGAGGGTCCCGAAGAGGGTGATCACGGAGACGGCCAGCAGGAGGGCGACGGCCAGCCCCGCGAAGGACACCGGCCTGGCGCGCAGCGCCCCGAGAGCGAACCTCAGCATGCCGCTCCCCCGCTCAGCTTCTCTGCGATCAGCGCGGCGGTGGGACGTATCAGATCGTCGACCACGACCCCGTCGGCGAGGAGGACGACCCGGTCGGCGAAGGCTGCCGCGACCGGATCGTGCGTCACCATCACGCACGTACGCCCCTCGTGGTCGACGCCCGCGCGCAGCAGCCGCAGCACGTCGCGGCCGGTGGCGCGGTCGAGCGCACCGGTGGGTTCGTCGGCGAAGAGGATGCGCGGTCCTGCGTACAACGCCCTTGCCACGGCGACGCGTTGCTGCTGCCCGCCGGAGAGCCGGCCGGGACGCTCCTTGCGCCGGTCGGCGAGACCGACCCGGGCTAGGGCGTCGGCGACCGCGCGCCGGTCCACCCGCTCGCCCGCCAGGCGGGCGGGGAGGGCGACGTTCTGCTCGACGGTCATGGCGGGCATGAGGTTGTACGCCTGGAAGATGAACCCGGCTTCGGCGCGCCGCAGTTGGGCGAGCCGCCGTTCGGCAAGCGCCGTGATGTCGGTGGGTCCCCAGTGGACGGTGCCGGTGTCCGGCGGGTCCATTCCGGCGATGCACTGGAGCAGGGTCGACTTGCCCGACCCGGACGGGCCCATCACCGCGGTGAACGTACCCGGTGCGAAGAAGACGTCGACCCCGCGCAGCGCGTGCACGGCGTCGCGGCCCCGGCCGTAGGAGCGGCGCAGGTTCTCGGCGCGGATGCCCCAGCCGGGTTTCGCGAGGGGGCGGGGAGGGGTTTCGGTGCTCAGTGACATGACTCAATTCTTGGTCGTACGAAGACTTTGGACCACGGTGGTAGCGCCCGTCCTGAGGGGGCGGATATCCGCCCCCTCAGCACCTTCGGGGCTACGACCCGACCGCCTGGAGATACGCGACGACGGCCTTGACCCGCCGGTTGTCCGCATCCGTCGCGGGCAGGTCGAACTTCCCGAAGACCGAGGCCACGTGCTTCTCCACGGACCGCTCGGCGATGACGAGCAGTCCCGCGATGGAACGGTTGGAGTGCCCCTGCGCCATGAGGTCGAGTACCTCTCGCTCCCTGGCGGTCAGCCGGTCGAGGGGTCGGGTGCCGCTGTTGAGCATGCGGCTGACGATCTCCGGGTCGAGCGCCACCCCACCGGCCGCCACCCGGCGCAGCGACTCGATGAAGTCGGCGGTGGCGGAGACCCGTTCCTTGAGCAGATAGCCGACGCCCGACGCCTCGCCCGCCAGCAGCCGGGCGGCCCAGGAGGGGTCTGCGTGCTGGGAGAAGACGAGGACGCCGACCTCGGGGTGGTCCGCGCGCAGTTGAACGGCGGCCCTGATGCCCTCGTCGGTGTGGGTGGGAGGCATCCGGATGTCGACGACGGCGACGTCGGGGAGGTGCTCGGCCACCGCCGCCAGCAGCCCCTCCGCCTCCCCCGCGGTCGCCACGACCTCACAGCCCCGGGCGGTCAACAACTCGACCATGCCCTCCCGGAGAATGACCGAGTCCTCGGCGATGACCACTCGCACTGCGCGCTCCCCTTGCTTTCCGGATGGCCGCCCGGGGCTCGATGCACCCGTGCGACGGTAGAACGGTCAAAACCGTAAGGGGTGGTGAGGACATGGTGTCCACCGAGCGCATTCTGGCGTTCGCGGCGATGTCGCTGCTGGTGATCGCGATTCCGGGGCCGAGCGTGCTGTTCGTGATCGGCCGGGCCCTCGCACACGGCCGGCGTACGGCGCTGGCGACGGTACTGGGCAATCTGATCGGCTCGTACTTCCTGGTGGTGGCCGTGGCGCTGGGCATCGGGGCGCTGGTGGAGAGTTCGGCGACGGTGTTCATGGCGGTGAAGCTGGCGGGGGCGGCGTATCTGATCTACCTGGGTGTACAGGCCTTCCGACACCGCAAGTCCCTGCGCGCGACGGACCTGGCGGGCCCATCGTCGTCCTCGACGCCGTCGGCCTCATCCGCCTCATCCGCCTCGCCCGGCGAGCAACGCGGCGACCTGCGAACAGTGCTGGACGGCCTGCTGGTAGGCGTGACGAACCCGAAGGGCATCGTCTTCTTCGCCGCCGTACTGCCCCAGTTCGTCGACCACACCGCGGGACATCTCCCGCTCCAGATGCTGCTGTTGGGGCTGGTCCCGGTGACGATCGGCCTGGTGACGGACACCCTGTGGGGGCTGGGTGCGTCGGCGGCACGTAACTGGTTCGCCCGGTCGGACCGACGGCTGTCGATGATCGGCGGCGCGGGCGGGTTCGCGATGATCGGGCTCGGGGTGACGGTGGCGGCGACGGGCCGGGCGGACTAGCAGTGGGAACTAGCCGGGCGGACTAGCCACTGAGCTTGGTCCCGTAGAACTCCCCGAACCGCACGTCGTGCTCGGCACCCGGACACAGTACGGACAGCATGTACGAAGCCTCCTCGACGATCTCGGCCCGCTGGGCACGGGTGGCCGGGGAGAAGAGCTCAACGGTAATACGGGCTGCGCCACCCCCCTCCGCACCCTTCGCACCCTCCGCCCCCTTCGCCCCCTCCGACTCCATCCTCCAGATCCCCGCGAGCATGCCGTCCCTCAGCAAGGTGGAGTAACTGGTGTTGACGTACCAGGTGCGGGTGGCGTACTCGGAGGGCCCGACGCGGCTGCGGTCGGCGTGCGAGAGCAGCAGGTTGTCGTACTCGGGGAGGAAGCGGACGGGGGCAGGGGTGTCCTCGTCGGGGCGGGGTGCGTCGGGCAGGTCGAAGAGTTCGGTGCCGTTTTCGTCGCGGAAGGTGAGGAGCTGCGGCCGAAGCCTTTCGAAGGCGGTACGCAGCCGGGTCAGCCCGCACCAGGCCTGGGCGTCCCGCACGGAAGCGGGCCCGAAGGCGCCGAGGTAGCGCAGCACGGTCGCGTCGAGGAGCTCGGCGCTCTCGCTCGCCGAGAACTCGGGCTCCGGCCGCCCGAACCACTTGCGGGACGTGGTCAGCGTGACCTGCCCGCTCTCCCCCCAGAGCCCGCGCGGAGTGGTCTGCAGCAACGGCAGCGCACAGCGCGCCAGGGTCGCCAGCCCCTGCGGATCACTGTCCGGCCACCGCGCGAGCAGCCCTTCGCGGAGCTCCTTGAGCGAGAGGGGCCGTTCCTCTACGAGCTCCCTGGCCAGCGGCGCGAGCTCGGCCACGTCGACACCGGGCAGCCGCTTGAGGAAGACGCGCAGCTCACGGTCGATGACGGGCTGGACCAGCGGGCGCAGGGTGAGGCAGTCGTCGGCGGTGAGGGTGTGGATGGTGGAACGCATGGTGACGATGCGGGCGACCTCGCGCGAGGCCATCAGCCCGGACAGCTCCTGCGGCGCGAACCCGTCGAGCCGGGCGGCGAGCGCGTGGTACGGCGGCTTGGTGTTCTGCGCCTGGAGGCCGACGAGGTGCTGGACGGCGTCCTTGACGGGCATGGCGGTACGGCTGAGGAGCAGCTGCCGGGCGAGGGTGGCGCGATTGAGGGCGCGGCGGCCGAGAAGGGGTGCACTGGCGTGGGCCCTGCCGTTCGTCGTCATGCACCACACGCTACGCACCCTTGCGGACAACTTCGGTCCGCATTTCCCCACCACCACCTAGAGCAGGGGTGCACCCTTCACCATGCCAGCGCCATTTACCCCGTATATCCTGCTTCGTAATCCGGCGAAGGAGGGCAGTTCGCACCCATGGCAGCGAAGAAGCGCCCGTGGCGCAAACAGCCCGCACCCACACCCGCAGCTCCTCCGACCCCCACACCACACACCCCACACCGGCCCGCCCCCCACTCCCACGAGAGCGTGGTCAACGCCGCGCTCTACCGGGACGGGGTGCGCGTGGCCACCCCCGACTCCCTCGCGCAGACCTTCCGCCAGCTGCGCGAGCACCCGGACGGCATGGCCTGGATCGGACTGCACCGGCCGACAGAACCCGAACTCCTCTCCCTGGCCGAGGAGTTCGACCTGCACCCCCTCGCCATCGAGGACGCCATGGAGGCCCACCAGCGGCCCAAGCTGGAACGCTACGGCGACACCCTCTTCGTCGTCCTGCGCGCCGCCCGCTACCTGGACGCACCGGAGGAGGTCGACTTCGGCGAACTGCACGTCTTCGTCGGCCCGGACTTCGTGATCACCGTCCGGCACGGCGCGGCCCCGGACCTGTCCGCCGTGCGCCGCCGGATGGAGGCGGCTCCGGACCTCCTCGCCCTGGGCCCGGAGGCGGTGCTGTACGCGATCCTGGATGCGGTCGTCGACGGCTACGCACCCGTCGTCTCGGGAGTCCAGACCGACATCGACGAGATCGAGACCGAGGTCTTCCGCGGCGACCCGGAAGTCTCCCGCCGCATCTACGAGCTCTCCCGCGAGGTGGTCGAGTTCCAGCGCGCCACCCGCCCCCTGATCGGCATGCTGAACGGCCTGATGGCCGGCTTCACCAAGTACCGCACCGACGAGGAACTCCAGCGCTACCTGCGCGACGTCGCCGACCACGTCACCCACACCAGCGAACGCGTCGACGGCTTCCGCCAGGCCCTCACCGACATCCTCACCGTCAACGCAACCCTCGTCACCCAACAGCAGAACGCCGAAATGCGGGCCCTGGCGGTGGCCGGCTTCGAACAGAACGAAGAAATCAAGAAGATCTCGGCCTGGGCAGCCATCCTCTTCGCCCCAACCCTGGTCGGCACCATCTACGGCATGAACTTCGACACCATGCCCGAGCTGCACTGGACGCTCGGCTACCCCTTCGCGATCCTGCTGATGGCAGCGGTGTGCGTGAGCCTGTACGTCGTCTTCAAGAAGCGGGACTGGCTGTAGAAGCCGAGCCGGACAGGTCGGCCGGATGCGCACCGGCGAACGTCTCTCTCGGGGTGCGCGGCATGACGGGCCGTCAAGGGGGCTCCCCCTACGCTTCGGCGCGTCGCAGCGAGCCAGGCGTGCGCCCGATGAAGTCCCGCGCAGTTCGGGTGAGGTGGGCCTGGTCGGCGAAGCCCGCGGTGGCTGCGGCCAGGGCGGCAGTCGAGTCCGGCAGGTCGGCGATCGCGGTGCGGAGCCGGCCCCATCGGCGCAGGCGGGCAAGCGTGATGCCCACGTTCTGCCGGACCAGGGTGCGCAGCCGTGGGGCCGACAGGCCTACCTCGGTGGCGATGGAGGTGAGGGGCATGTCCGGATCGCTCGCCGTACACACGTCGACGGCGTGGGCGACTCTCGGATCGAGCAGGGGCGGGCGCCCGGCGAGTGTCCGCAGCTCGGCGTATCCGGCGGCCAGGTCCGCGCAGGTGCCGGGACCGTTGGAATCGACGGGGCCGAGCGCGGCGAGCAAGCGGCGGACCTCTTCTGCACCGAGCCGTATCGGCACGCTGCGGGAGGGCAGCAGCCAGGGGTCGATGAACAGGGCGATGTAGGGAGAGGTCGCCGCACAGGTGTGGGTCAGCTGGGGCGGAACGATCAGCCCGGGCGCCGCCACCACGGGCCGTCCCTGCTGGAGGAGTTCGGTGTGGCCGCCGATCGGCAGCACGGCTTTCCACGCGGGCAACCGGTGTTGGGCGACGCTGAACGGGCGGGACTCGGCGAACATCGTCGCCTCGGGGCCGGAGGCGAAGACGATGCGGCGATCGTTTTGTTCAAGTGCCCAGGCACGAGGTGAATGGATCATCGTGGCATGCACGCTATCGCTGCCGTCGCCCTGGCGGTGTTCCTGGCCGTAACCGGGGTCATGCATTTTCTGGCCCCGGACTACTTCCGCATGCTGGTACCCGCGTGGCTCCGCCGGGAGCGACTCCTCGTGGCGGTCAGCGGGGCGGCGGAGGTCGTGGTGGGTGCGCTGGTGCTGGTTCCGCACACCAGGACGTTCGGGGGCTGGGCCGCCGCCGTTCTGATCACCTGCTACTTGGTGTCCCATGCGGACGCGCTGCGCCGCGCGCGCCCGGACCGGCCCCGGCTGCTGGAGCGGCCGGCCGGTGCGGTGGCTCGGCTGGTGGTGAACTTCCTGTACATCGCCTGGGCGGTCGCCGTGGCCCGGTCCGCGGCCTGACTCCGATGCGCGGCAATCGATTGTCCGAGGTGGCGCCGGAGCCGCCCGTTTTCACAGAGGAAGTCATGCCATGAGTCATCGCCTCGTTGTCGTGGGCGCCGGTTACGCCGGTCTGTCGGCGGCCAAGCGCCTTGCCCGCAAGCTGCGCCGCAGCGATGTCACCATCACGCTGGTCAACGCTTCGGACCGGTTCACCGAACGGGTCCGGCTCCATCAGCTGGCCGCCGGGCAGCGATTGGCGGCGCTGTCGTTGCGTCAACAGCTCGGCGGCACATCGGTGCGACTGGTCGTCGGACGCGTGACCGCGATCGACAGCGCCGGCCGGACCGTGTGTATGGGCGCCGTGCCCCGAGTGATCGGCTACGACACTCTGGTGTACGCGGTGGGCAGCCGGGCGCGGCTCGACGATGTCCCGGGGGCAGCCGAGCACGCGTACGCTGTCGCCGATCCTGAGCAGGCAACACGGCTGCGGCGCAGGGTCGCCGACATCGCGTCGGGCGGCACGGTCGCGGTGGTCGGCGCAGGGCTGACCGGGTTGGAAACCGCCTCGGAACTGGCCGAGAGTTACCCCGAGTTGCGAGTCCGGCTGTTCACCGGTGCCGATGACGTGGGGTCCGGGCTCGCGCCGCGCGCCCGGACCCACCTGCGGCACGCTCTCGACCGGCTGGGCGTCTCGGTCCATCCGAAGACCCTGGTCGCGGCGGTGCGGGAGGACGGCTTCGACACCCGCGACGGCGCGTCGTTCGCCGCTGACGCCGTCGTGTGGACCACCGGGTTCCAGGCGCCGGAGCTGGCACGCGCGGCAGGATTCGCGACGGACGAGAGCGGCCGGATGCTCGTCGACGCCGCCCTGCGCTCGATCTCGCACCCCGAGGTGTACGCCGTCGGTGACGCGGCTGCCGGAGTGTCGGTGGGCGGAGCGCCGAGCCGGATGTCCTGCCAGGCGGCCCTGCCCATGGGCCGGGGTGTGGCCGACGTCGTTGCGGCTCGGCTGAAGGGCCGGGAACCCGGGCCCGTCAGGATCGGCTACGTTTTCACCAACATCAGCCTCGGCCGGCGTGACGGTGTCGTCCAGTTCACCCACGCCGACGACCGCCCGCGCAGGCTCGTCCTGACCGGGCGCGCGGCGGCGGCCTTCAAGGAGACTGTCGTACGAAGCACAGTTCGGTCCGGGCCTCGTCCTGGGCAGCCGTCCTCTCCGCGCCCACAGCGGGACCGGCCGTAGAAGCTGTGGAAGTCGTGACCGAGCCGATTGCCGTGCGACTCGATACACCGCCACTTCCCCGGCAGCCGCGTGGCCGGCAACCACGAAGTCGTCCTCACGGGAACCTTCGGCCGGGTGCCGGACACGTACAGGGCATGGAACTGAACGATGCTGGTCCCGCCGTACCGATCGGAGGGAAGCCCGACAGGGAACTGTGGGTGAGGGCTGTCGAGGGCGACCGGGAAGCGTTCGGTCAGATCTTCGACCGTCACGGAAGAACCGTCTACAACCACCTGTTCCGGCGTACGGCCGACTGGTCCGAAGCCGAGGACCTCACGTCGACGGTGTTCCTGCACGCCTGGCGGCGGCGGTCGGAGACGGTTCTCGTCCGCGACTCGGCGTTGCCCTGGCTGCTGGGCATCGCCGATCGGCTGCTGTCGAACACCCGGCGGCGGCTGAGGCGGGCCGAGGCGTTGCTGCGCCGGCTCGTCTCGCACGACGAGCCGGTGGCCGACCACGCGGACCGGGTCGCCGGCATGGTCGACGATGAGCGTCGCATGTCGGAGATCCACCGGGCGTTGGCCCGGCTGCCGCGCCACGAACGGGACGTCATCGAGCTCTGCATGTGGTCGGGCCTGGATCAGCAGGCGGCCGCGGTGGCGCTGGGAGTCGCGGTCGGAACCGTGAAGTCGAGGATGCACCGGGCCCGCCGGAGGCTGGGGGCCGACCTCGTGAGCGGAGCCGCGGCTCCGGCGTCGTTCAGTTCCAGGAATCCCGTCCATCCGGAAGAGGTCGCACGATGAATCACACACCCGGAATTCCCGCGGCTCCTTCCGATCGCGATCTGCCGGACCACCGGCGGATCCGAGAGGAGCTACTGATGAAGATCGGCTCGGAGAACGGCCCGGAGCACAGCACAGCGAGCAACCGTGCCTCACTGCGACGCAGGTGGGGAGTACCGCTCGGCATCGCCGCCGGCGTCGCGGCGATGAGCGTCGCGGTCGCGACCGTCAGCGGCGGGACGGGGGAGGCCGAGCCGCTTCTCGCCGGCCCTGCCGGGAACCCGCCGCGCCCCGCGACCGCGCCGCCGAGCGCGGGTACCGGGCACGGTTCCGTCCCGAAGACGTCGTTCTCCGTCACCAGCGCGAAGACGACTCCGATCGACGCCGGGACCGCCGAAAAGGTGCTGGCCTCCTGCCTGGGTTCGGGCGCCTCGGGGTTCCACCCGGTCGCCGCCGTCCGCGCACCCGTCTCCGCAGCGGACCGGGACGGCGTGCTCGTGGCGGTCAACTCCGCCGGGAAGTACGTGCAATGCGTCGCGAAGGGCGACCGGGGGAAGAGCGAGAGCTCTCCGCCCACGTTCATCAACGATCGCCTGTGGGGCACCGGTCGCAAGATCGCTTACTTCGACACCACCAGCACGCCCGCCGGCAAGGGCAGGTCCCAGGTGGTGGGCGCCGGACACTACACGCCCGACATCGCCAAGGTCACCATCAGTTACGGCGACGACCCGAAGGAATACCCGGCGGTCATGGCAGGCGGCGCGTTCGTCTACGCGGCGGAACTCTCGGCCGGCAACCCGGACAAGGAAGATACGGGACCCGACCCCCACGTCCATGCCTACAACGCGTCCGGCGAGAAGATCTACGACCAGCAGAAGGATCCGCAGTTCTCCGACGCGCCGTGATCCGGCCCACCGAGTGAGCACTGGTGCTCGGTGGCGGGACATCGGTGCAGGACGTGTGCGGGCGGTGTGCCGGAAGGTCTCCGGCACACCGCCCGTTCTGCTGTTCCCTGCCGCCCTACCTCACGCGCCGATGTACGCGTGACGGATGGTCAGGGCCGACCTGTTGCCCTGCTTGTCCACGACGTCGGCGCGGAAGGAGACCGTCTTGTCCTTCGCCGGGTTCTGCACGGATATGCTCCCGTTCTCGACCTTGACCGACCGCCAGGTCTTTCCGGCGTCGTAACTCACCGACACGTCAAGGGACTTCAGGTTGTCTCCGGCCGCCGAGCCCTGCACGGTCACCGGGACGCGCACCGTCCTGCCCGCCGGCGCGTGCGAGGTCAGATCGACGGGAGCGGCGAAGTGGACCGTGGAGACCGGCAGTGCCGTGCGGGCCGTGACCGACTTCGAGCGGAAGGTGAAGTCGGCGTCGACCCGGGTGGAGACGGCGGCGGCTTCCGCCGGGCGCTCGACCGAGGCCGTCAGCCGGTACTCGGCGTCGGCGGCGTCGACGGGGAAGGGCGCCTCGCCGGTCAGCGGGTCGGTGTTCGCGGCGACCTTGACGCCGTTGCGGTAGAGGGTGGTGGCCGCGGAGGTGAGCGAGGCGCGGCCGAGGTGGCCCCTGCCGTCCGCCAGCAGCGGCAGGGAGCCGACGATCTGCTGCTCACCCGAGTCGGGATCCGGTGCGGTGCGGAAGACGCCCGCGTCCTTGTTCAGGAGCGGTCCGAAGACGCCGGTGTTGAACGTCTCCCGGTAGGTCCGGCCGGCCTCGTACCGCTTCGCCCCGGCCATCCAGTGGCTGCTTTCCCAGGGCAGGTAGCCGTTCGCGTCGGGGGCACCGTACTGCTCGAAGTCGGTCAGCCACCGGACGCCGTCGCCGGTGGAGACGTGGAAGGTGCGCGTGCCGAGTGCGGTCTGCGGCACCAGGTATCCCCAGCCCGTCGAAGCGCCCGGCAGTTGGGCGTGCGGGGAGGACATGGTGGTCTTGCCCGGGGCCGGTGCCCCCAGGTCGACCTTGAGCGTCGCCAGCTCCTTCGCCTTGGTGTCCCGTACGAAACCGGTCGCGAGCTGCTGCGTCCTGCCGCCGTAGGACACCGCGTACTGGGTGGCGGGGTCCTTCACGAAGTGGGCGTCCCAGGTCTGTACGAGGGGGCTGTCGGTGACGTCCGGGCCCAGGTGGGCGGAACGGAAGTCGACGTAGCCTTCGCCGAGCACCCAACCGGCGCCCACCGCGTCCGCGCCGGTCCCGCGCTGCCAGACCGCCGCACCGAAGTCGGACTGGCTGATGCCGGGCACGGAGAGCTTCACCGGCTTGGTGGTGCGGGCGTCCACGGTGACCGTGGTGTCACCGTTCACGTCGAGCTTCGGCTGTCCGATCCAGTCGATGCCCCGGGAGGAGTCCATCGGGTCCTGGGAAATGCCCGCGTTGAAAACGTACGAGCCCTTGGGGACGCGGATCTTGTGGATGCCCGGCTCGTTGTGGATGCCCGTAGCGAAGTTCTTGCCCGGCCCGGAGAAGCCGGTGAGGCTGTTGGAGAAGTACGTGGCGTCCTTGCCGTCGCGGCCGAGCGTCCTGAGCGTGAGCTCGTACGATTCCAGCTCGCGCACGGCGGCGGCTGCCGTACGGACGGACTGGCCGGGGCCGGTGGCGGTGACGTAGCCGGAGTAGGTGCCGTCGGCGGTGCCGAGGCTGGTGTGCACGGTCAGGTCTGCCTCGGCGCGGCCACCGGCCGGCACGGTCAGCTTCTGCGCGCCGAGCGTGAAGAATCCGGCCGGGGCGGGCTTGCCTGCCGGGTCCAGTGCGGCCACCGTCAGGTCAAGGGTGATGTCGCTGGTCCCGAGGTTGCGGTAACCGACCTTCTTGGTGACGGGCTTGTCGTCGGCGTGCGGCCACTGCGCGACGCCGAAGTTCAGCGACACCGGATCGGCGATCACACTCTGGGCGATCGCCTTGTCGACCTGGACGCGGCCCGCGCCCTGCTGGAAGACGGTGTGCGGCCCGCCCTTGGCGGAGCCGGTCAGGGCGCCCTTGAGTTCGGCGGACTTCCAGCCCGGGTGCCGCTGCTTGAGAATCGCCGCCGCGCCCGCGACGTGCGGGGTCGCCATGGAGGTGCCGTCGAGCCGGAGGTAGCCGGGGGCCGGGTGCGCGACGGTGGGGTCGGTGTCGAGCAGGCTGCCGGGCGCGGCTGCCGCGCCGATGGCGACGCCGGGCGCGGTCACGTCCGGCTTGACGGCGCCGTCGCCGACGCGCGGGCCGGTGCTGGAGAAGGACGCCAGCTTGTCGTCCTTGTTGACGGCTCCGACGGTCAATGCGGCGTCCGCGCTGCCCGGCGAGCCCAGGGACGATGCGCCGTACCTGCCCTCGTTGCCCGCCGCTACGGCGAACAGGATCCCCTTCTCTGCGGACAGTCTGTTGACCGCAGCCTCCAGCGGATCGATCTCGGGGAAGTCGTCGGCGCCGAGGCTCAGGTTGACCACGTCCGCGCCCTCGGCGGCGGCCCACTCCATGCCCGCGAGGATGGCGGAGTCGTCGCCGACGCCCTGGTCGTTGAGCACCTTGCCGTTGATGACCCTGGCGCCGGGGGCGACGCCCTTGTACTTCCCGCCCGACGCCGCGCCCGTGCCGACAGCGATCGAGGCGACGTGCGTACCGTGTCCGACCCGGTCGGTGCTGTCGGGTGAGTCGGAGAAGTTCTTCTCGCCGACGACCTGCGTCGTGAGGTCGGCGTGGGTCTTGTCGACGCCGGTGTCCAGGACGGCAATCTTGACACCCTTGCCGTCGTACCCGGCCTGCCACGCCTTGTCGGCGCCGATCTGCCGCACGCTGCGATCCAGGTTCGCCCGGCGCACGCTGTCCAGCCACACCTTGGAGATACCGGAGCCGGTGACCCGCACGCCGTTCTGCTGACGGTCGGTCAACGCCTCCCACACCTTGGCCATGTCGCCCGCCGATGCGCGCAGGGCGTCCGCGTCGAGCGTGGGGAACGTACGCCGGTCCCCGGCGGCGGCCCGCGTTTCGGCCCGTGCGGTGCTCGCGCCCCGCTCGTACTGCACGATCAGCTTGAGTCCGTCGCGGTGGCTCCTGCGCAGCTGCGGATCGGCGAGTTCCGCCAGGTCGAAGAGCCGCCGGTCCAGTTTGCCGGTGGCGATCAGGCGCTGTGCGTCCATGGGGACCACCAGGGTGTGCCCCTTGGCGCGTTGCACCTGTACGGGTATGCGCTCACGGCCCTTGGCCGGCTCGAATCCCGCCGGCCTGCCGTCGGCGCCGACCGTCACGTGGTCACCCGTGACCAGTTGGATCCGCTGGCTGCCATGGGAACGCGCCGCGTCCTTCGCGGCGGTACTGCCGGGGACGGGGCCGGGGGCCGGGACGGCTGTCGCCGGTGCCGTCATGCCCGCCACGAGGGCCACCGAGGTGGCCGTCACGATGACCAAGGCCCGTGCGTCCTTTGGTCTTCTGATGAATTTCCTGCGCAAGTCTCCCCCAGGAGCTTGGGATATGGGGGCCAGAGCGAACTTTCGGCCTGGGCGGATTGCCGCTCTCGCCGGTCAGCGCAGTATGTGATTCGGGTGATGCACGATCAAGCGCGGTACGTCGGTGCAGAGTTGAGGCGAATGCATTCCGGTCACGATGAAAAGATGTGCCTCCTGAGGAACTTGAGCCCGGCAGGCCGGGGACCGGCATGGGCATGCGCAGCAATTCCGGGGACCCCTTCTGGTGGCCACTGGCCGACCGGCGGATAACGGACGGAGCGGCACGCGCGCAATGGCCGTAACCGTACGCAGGGGTTCCGTACACGCCGTATTCCTACCTGCGAGTTCCGTACGCGCAGGCATGCGGGAAAGGGCTCCGACCGGAATTACTCGACGAGGAAACACACCGGGGTGCAACGGGTGGCAATGCCGCCGCCGCTATGGGGCGCGAAGCGGTGTGCTGGCGCGGACTACCGGCTCTGCCGGGAGCAGTAGGCCCGTTGTCGGGGTGGTGGTGGGGTCTTCCACCGCGGTGATCAGGCGGTCGACCAGCGCGTGGGCGATTGCGGGGAGTGGGAGGCGCACGCTCGTGAGGGCGGGTTGGAGGAGGGTGCACAGGGGGAGGTCGTTGAAGCCGGTGACGGCTATGTCCGTGCCGACCGTGCGACCTGCGGCGCGTACCGCCTCGCAGGCGGTCAGGGCCAGCCAGTCGGAGGCGCAGACCAGGGCGGTGGGGTGGTCGGGGCCGGTGAGGAGGCGTTGGACGGCCAGGGCAAGGGCGGCCGGGTCGTCGTCGGGTACGCCGACCTCGAAGGCTCCGTCGGGGGCGGCTGCCGCCGCCTGGAGGAAGCCCGCTCTGCGGTCGGCCAGCCAGGGCAGGGAGGCGGCGGAGTTGAGGTAGCAGAGCCTGCGGTGGCCCTGGCCGATGAGCAGTCGTACCAGTTCGGCGGTGGCCTCGGTGGAGTCGATGTCCACCCAGTTCTGCGGGCGGCCCGGGGCGGTGCGGCCGAAGACCGCGAACGGGAAGCCCGCCTCGGTGAGCACGTCGACCCGGGGGTCGTCGTGGACCACGTCGGAGAGGACGAACCCGTCTATCTGGCGGGACGCGATCAGCCCGTGGAAGGACTTGGCAACCGCGGCCGCGCCCTTGCCCGGGTCGGAGCGGAAGAGGAGGATCCGGTGGCCGACCGCGTCGGCGGCGGTGACCAGGGCCTGGAGGAAGCCGCCCATCAGGGGGTTGGGGTCGGCGGGGTTGTCGGCGGGGGCGGGGTAGCCGATGACCTTGCGGGTGCCGGTGCGCAGGCTGCGGGCGGACTGGTCGGGCTGGTAGCCGAGTTCGTCGATGGCGGCGGTGACCCGGGCGAGGGTGCCGGCGCGCAGCCTGCCGGGGGCGTTGAGGGCGTTCGAAACGGTCTGGCGGGAGACCCCGGCCGCGCGTGCGACGTCCTCGATGGTCACCGGTCGAGCGGTCATCGCAGCGTTCCTCTGGGTGGTCGGGGGCGGCGGGGGCGGCGGCGGGGCCGGGGCGGCGGACGGCCGTCCCCGGCCCCGCGCTTCAGTGCTCGCGGGTCAGGGTGAGCAGGCCACCGGTCGGTACGGTCACCGGATTCGGACCGGCGACGAGGTAGAGCGTGGTTTCGGACAGGATCTCACCGCGGCAGTCCTGCACGCGGGCCAGGGCCCGTTCGGGTCCCGCTGCGGTCAACAGGACCACGGGGTCGCTGTCAGCGTTGGCGACGAGGAGGGTACGGGGCCCGGTCCCGCCGGGGAGGGCACGCGGCCCGGTCCCGCCCGGGAGTGCGACGGGCAGCGGTGCGTAGCGGGCGACGACGGTGGTGCGGGTGTCGTGGGCGCGGATCTGGGGGTAGCCGAGTTCGGGGTGTGCGGGCTCCAGGGCCCCTTGCTGCAGTACCTCCGCGTGCGTACGGAAGAAGCCCAGCCAGAACCGTACGGCGGCCAGCTGGTCCGGATTCTGGGCGGCCAGGTCGACGGATATCTGCGGCACCGAGAACAGCGCGTTGATCAGGTGCACGGCGACCGCTTCCGGCTTCTCCGCCGCATGCCACATGATCATGTCCGCGTGCACGGCGAGCGGTCCGGCCGTGAGCCGGCAGTCGACGGTGCGCTGGCGGTTCTCGGCGGGGCTGAGCGGGCAGTCGGTGGCGCGGACCATGCTGGCGTACGGCCACAGGCCCGGGCTGACGTACGGCTGACGGAGTTCGACGATCACGTCGGAGCGGGTACGGCGCAGCCGCGTGTCCAGGTCGGCGAGGAGCTGACGTACCCCCTCGTGAACGGCGTCGCGGTCGGCGCCCTGCGGTGCGGGCGGCGGGTCGCTGACGGCGAACCGGTCGAGGAAATCGAGTTTCAGCCCGTCCACGCCCCACCGCTCGACCGCCTGCGAGATCTTCTCGATCAGGTACCCGCGGACCTCGGGGTGGCGGGGGTCGAGCACGGCCGCTTCGAGTTCGGGTTCCTCGCGCAGGACCATGCCCTTGAAGCGGTGCCAGGCGTCGTTGTGCCGGCCGATGAAGGGCACCGCGTACCAGAGGAGATGTGCGAGTCCCAGCCGGTGGACCACGGCGACGTGGGCGGCGGGGTCGGGGAAGGACTCGGGGTTGGGTTCCCAGTCGCCGCAGTGGCCGTAGCCCCGGCTGCGGTCGGCGGTCTGCCAGCCGTCGTCCACGATGACGCTTTCGCACCCGAGGTCCGCGGCGAGGGCGGCCTGGCGTTCGACGGCGGCGGCGTCGACGTTCTGGTGCAGGCTGTACCAGGTCGAGTACGCGGGCATCCGGGCGGCCGGGGCGACCCCTGGGTGGTCCAGGCCCTCGCCCCACCAGGCGGCCACGTCCTGGAGGGTGGCGGCGAAGTGCCGCTTGTCTCCCCCGGTGCCTCCCAGGTCTATTCGGAGCCTCAACGGCCTTCCGTTCGGGGTTAGTTGCTGTTCCACGGTGAACGCGAACTCGCCACTCTCCTCCACCACCCCGGCGCCCACCCGCACCGGCTCGGCGGTCTCCCCCAGGGCCGCGGTGCACAGGGCCCGGTCGTCGGCGCCGACCAGGCTGGCGACCGGGGCGCCCAGCACGAGCGAAACGGTGCGGGGCGCGATCCAGGACGGCGGCAGCCAGCGGGAGGCGCTGGTGTCGGGGGTCCAGTAGGCGGTGGCGCCGACGCAGGGGACCCGCCATTCGGCGTGGAGGGTGAGGGGTGCGAGGGGGGTGGGGTGGTGCGCGGGCGCGTCCCCAGTGGTGGCCGTGACTTCGATCAGGACCGCGCCGTCGCCCGCCGACGTGACCGTGGCTTCCAACTGGTTGTGCCGATCGTCGTCGGCCGCCCCCGTAAGGCGCAGGTGTACGACCAGGGGGTCGCCGGTGGTGTGGAACAGGCCGGTGTCGAGCCGTAGTTGCCGATCCGGGCTGCCGGACGCTCGGGTGCCCCCGTCCGGGACGCTCGGGCGCCAGGCCTGGACCGGCCACTGCGGGGCGTCGTGCGGGGCGGTGCTGTCCGGTGCGGTGGAGCCCGGTTCGGCTGGGAGTTCGGCTGGGAGTTCGGCAGACATGGGTGTCACTCCTTCGTCGCCCCGGCCAGCAGGCCGGAGATGAACTGGCGTTGCAGGACAAGAAAGAGGGCCATCACGGGTATGGCGGCGATCGCTCCGGCCAGCAGCACCTGCGCGTAATTCGTGGTGGACAGGCCCTGGAGGGTGGCCGTGGCCACCGGCAGCGTGTACATCTCCGGGCTGCGCAGCGCGATCAGCGGCCAGACGAACTGGTTCCACGCACCGAGGAACACGAACAGCGCGAGTGCCGCGATCACCGGCCGGTTGACCGGGACGACGATCCGCCACAGCACCCGCAGTTCGCCCGCGCCGTCGACCCGGGCCGCGTCCAGGAGTTCGTCGGGCATCGAGCGCAGTGCCTGGCGCATCAGGAAGATGCCGAACGGGGTGACCAGGCCGGGCAGGACGACCGACTGGTAGGAGTCGATCAGACCGACGTCCATCATCATTTCGAAGATCGGGATCAGCATCACCGTGTCGGGAATGACCAGGGTGCTGAGCAGCAGTACGAAGAGCAGGTTGCGCCCCCGGAAGTCGAACTTGGCGAAGGCGTAGCCCGCCAGTACGGAGACGACGACCGCGCCGAGGGTCTGGAGGCCCGCCACCAGCACGCTGTTGAACAGCACCCGGGTCAGTCCGATGGACTCCTCCAACCCCCTTAGGTTCTCCATGAGATGGCCACCGGGCAGCAGCTTGGGCGGCCAGGAGAAGACGTCCTTGTCGTCCTGGGTCGCGGCCATCGCGAGCCAGTAGAACGGGCCGACGCAGAGCCCGAAGGCACCAGCGAGCATCAGGGTGAGCAGGGGGCTGCGGCGATTGCGGGGGTTACGGGGTTTGCGGGCAACCCTCGTCGTTGAACTCGTTGACCTCAGCGTCTTCATCGGCGCTCCCCCGCCAGCCTGACCTGGAGGATCCCGAGTACGGACACGATCAGCGCGAGCACGTACGCCAGTGCCGATGCGTAGCCGAAGTCGAAGTACTTGAAGCCGTTGTTGTAGAGGTACATGGTCACCGTCAGGGTGGCGTTGTCGGGGCCGCCGCCGGTCAGGACGTACGGCTCGTCGAAGAGCTGGAGGGTGCCGATCGTGGAGAGCACCACGGTGAGCAGCAGGATCGGCCGCAGCTGGGGCAGCGTGATGGAGACGAAGCGGCGGATCGGGCCCGCGCCGTCGACCTTGGCGGCCTCGTACAACTCGGTGGGGATTCCCTGGAGTCCGGCCAGGTACATCACCGCGTTGTAGCCGGTGTAGTGCCAGGTCAGTACGAGGACGATGGCGACGCGCGCCCAGGAGGGGCTGCCGAGCCAGTTCACCGGGTCGACGCCCAGCAGGGACAGCAGCCAGTTCAGCACTCCGGCGTCCCGGTTGAGGATCACCGAGAACATCACGCCCGCGGCGACCAGCCCGGTCAGCGAGGGAATGAAGACCCCGAGCCGCCACAGCGGGCGCAGCCAGACCTTGGCGGAGTCCAGGCCGAGGGCGACGAGCAGCGCGAGGCCGAGCATCAGCGGCACCTGGACGACCAGGATCAGCGCGGTGTTCTCCAGGGCGGTCCAGAACAGCGGATCGTCGAGCAGGCGGCGGTAGTTGGCGAGTCCGGCGAAGCGGCGGTCGGCGCCGTTGCCCGTGGTGAGGCTGATCCAGAGCGAGGCTACGATCGGGTACGCCTTGAAGAGCGCGAAGCCCAGGACGGCGGGCATGATCAGCAGGTACGGGACGGAGCGCCGGGTCAGTAGTTGGCGCTGCCCCCGCCGGCTCCGTTGTCCACGGCCGGCCCGTCCGCTTGGCCCGGGGGTCCTGCGGCCCGCCGAGGTGGCGGTGGCGGGGGCGCGCTCGGTGGGTGCGAGGGACATGCTCAGACCGCCTGCCGGCGGCCGGTCTGCCGGGCGAGCTGCTCGGCGGCGGCCTTGAGGGCGGTGGCCGGGTCGGCGCCCTTCAGCAGTACCTGGCTCTGGGCGTCGCTGGCGAACTTGAGCGCACGGGGGTAGTCGCCGGTGAAGTTGGTGGCCCCGGATCCGGCGCCGAGCGAGTCGACGAAGGACTTCAGTACCTTCTGGCCGCCGTAGTAGGGGTGCGGTGCGCTGAACCTCGGGTCCGCGTACGCGGCAGTGAGGGCGGGGAACACGCCGCCCGAGGCGAACATCCGGTTGATCTCGGCGGGCTTGGTGAGCGCGTACTCGATGAACCGCCAGGCCGCCTTGCGGCGCGGGCTGGCGGCGGAGACGGCCAGGTAGGTGGAGTTGACGAGCGCGCTGCGGCCGCCGCCGGGGACGGCGGCGAGGGGCTGCATGACACGCCATTTCCCCTTCTGGTCGGGGAACTTGGTGGCCAGGTACTCCACGGCCCAGGCGGGATTCGGGTCGGTGGCCAGCTTGCCCTGGCTGAGCAGGCGCTTGCCGGTGCCCTCCCCTGCGGTGTCGGCGATCAGCCCGGCGTCGTTGAGGCGCTTGATGACGGTGAGGGCCCGAACGGCGGCCGGGGAGGCGAGGGTGACCTTGCCGTCGGCGTCGAAGTAGAAGGCGCCCTGAAGCTGCATCAGGTTCTGGAAGAAGTCCATGTCCTGGGTGGTGCCGGGCTTGTCGAGGCCGAGGAGCTGGGCGCCGGTGGCGGAGCGGATCCTCGGGCCCGCGGCGATCAGGTCGTCCCAGCTGCGGAGGGATCCGGGGTCGACGCCCGCCTTGTCGAAGTAGTCCTTGCGGTAGAACATTCCGAGCGGGTTGACCTCCCAGGGGAGGGCGTGGACGGCCTTGTCCTTGCCGATGACGGTGGGCCACAGCCCCTTCGCGAAGGCGTCCTTGTGCCGGTCGGCGCCGAGCGCGGACAGGTCGGCGAGGCCTGCGGGGAACTTCTCCAGGTAGCCGGGCAGGTAGTCGACGCCTATGTGCAGTACGTCGGCGAGGCCCTTGCCGCCGGAGGCGAGACCGACGGTGATCTTGTCCCAGATCGCCGGGTTGCCGACGTCCTGGACATTGACCTTGATGCCGGGGTTGTCCCGCTCGAAGTCGGGGACGACGCCGCGCAGGGCCTCGGCCGCGGTGGTCCAGCTCCAGACGGTGATCCGGCCGGTGTCGCCGTCACCGCCCGCCGCGCCGCCCGCCCCGTTGTCACCACAGGCGGTCAGGCCGAACCCGGCGGCCGAGGCTGCGGAGGCTGCGGCGAGCTGGAGGATGCGGCGGCGGCTCAGGGAGAAGGAGTGGGACATATCGGCTCCTGGTGAGGGTGTGGTCCTGGGGGTGGCTGGGGCGTGGGGTGAGCAATTGCAGAGGGGGCGGGCGCGGAGGGGGCGGTGCGGACGCGCCCCGCGAGACCGTGTGCGTGTGTGCGCGCCTGTGCGTGTGCGTGAGCGCGTGCAGCGCTTCGGTCAGCAGGTCCGGCGCCGTGCCCGGCGTACAGGCGTGCGGGGAAAGCCGGATCCACTCGTCGCGTCGGGTGGTGATCACGCCTGACGTCTCCAGAGCCTGGTGAACGGTGGCGGGGTCGTGACCCGGCAGCCGGAAAGAGGCGATTCCGGCGCGCTCGTACGGGTCGAGATCCTCCAGCAGTACGTCGCCGCCGGCCCGCCGCACCCGGTCGAGCAGCTCCGCCAGGGCGGCTCTGACCCGGGCCCCGACCGCTGTCGGGCCCCCCTGTTCGGCCAGATCGTCGAGGGCCGCACCGAGCGCTGCGGCAGCGGTGAAGTCGGGGTTGGTGGCGAGGTGGGCGGCTGCGCCCGGGAGCGGCGGCATGGGGTGCAGGTCCGCGAAGGGCTCCGTCACGCCCGCCCAGCCGCCGAGCCCGGCGGCCAGATGCCCCTCGCAACGGTCGCGGATCAGCAGCAGGGCCGCTCCCCACCCGGCCCGCAGCCACTTCTGGCCGCCGCTGACGAGGATGTCGGCGGCGTCCGCTTCGAGCGGTACGGCGCCCAGTCCCTGGATGGCGTCCACGATCAACAGCCGCCCGGGGCCCAGGATTTCCTTGAGCGCGGCCAGTGGTGCCAGGTGTCCGGTCAGCGAGTCGACGGCGCTGACGGCGACGGCGGTGACGTCCGGGGTGAGGTGGCTGCGCAGGAGGTCGGGGGTGAGGTGGCGCCCGTCGACCGGTTCGACGAGCCGGACGGCCGGGCCGCCGCGCCCGGCGAAGCGCAGCCAGGGGTAGAGGTTGGCGGGGAACTCGGTGCGCGATACGAGGAGCGTGCCGGGGCCGCGCAGCGCGGCGCCCACGGTGAACAGGCCGTTGCTGGTGGACGGGACGAGGGCGATCTCGTGCGGACGGGCGTCGAGCAGCCGCGCCGCCGAGACCCGGGCCGCGTCGGCGAGCGCGAACAGCCGGTCGAGGTCGGCGGGTTCGAGCCTGCCGGCGAGCGCGGTCGCGGCGGTGAGCGCGGCGAAGACGGGAGGAGAGAGCGGCCCGACCCTGGCGTGGTCGAGGTAGCCCTCCCCCGGATGGATTTGATCGTTCAAAATTAGTCCCAACTGGTGCTGCACAGAAGATTCCTGGAGATTTGAAGGTTCACATTAGAGAGGCCGACCCACTCCGACAAGAGTTTCGGCACACTGCTTCGGAACGGCGGCAGAGGCACGCGGTGAACAAGTAGCTTGCGTGGCAGGACACTTGTGGCGACAAGTGTCCTGCCACGCGGGCGGCTCCAGCGGGTCGATGCCGGAGCCTGTCGCCCTCCTCCCCGCAGCTCACGCGGTGCGGCGCGCGCGCCGCAGGGCCAGTCCCGCGAGGGCGGTGCCGAGCAGTCCCAGCAGCACGGCCACATAGGCGCCGCCCAGCCCGTTGCCGGTGCCGAGGCCGCCGTCGGCGGTGGCCGCGACCAGCACGCCTAGGACCGTGCTGACCAGCCCAGCCGCGAGGGCCACCACAGCCGCGCGCGATCCCCTGGCGGCGCCGAAGCGTCCTGTGGGACGGGTCAGCGCCAGTACGGCAACGACCAGGGCCGCCAGCCCCAGCAGCCCGCCCGTGGTGGCGCCGATCCGCCCGAGGCTGAAGGTGTAGACGCTGACGGCGGCGGACTCCAGCGAGGACTGTGCAACAGCGGGTACGGCGAGCGCGACGCCTCCCAGGAGTGCGCAGGCAGCGGCGGCGAGCAGGCGGCGGACAGACATGGTGGGGCTCCTTCATCGTTCTGCGACGGGGTGCTGTCCGAGCATGTCCGCGGGACCCGCTTCCGGTCGTCCGGCGAACGCAGTCTCTTCACGCTGCCACCCGCGCGGTATCCGCCTGCCGCGAGCGCGGCAGCAGGACGTACGGCTACTGCGTACGCGGTAGTCCGCCGCTCGCCCACCAGGGGGACTCGCCCCGTCGCGACCGCCCGCTAAGGTGCGCACATGAGTGCAGGTGAGCCCGATGTCCGGGCGCGTGTCGCGGACTTGGTGATCGCTGTCGGTGTGGCCGCGGCACTCGTGGCCACCGGCCTGTCGGAGCAGGGTTCCGTGGAACGTTCCGCCACGGACGACCTCGACACCGGCCTCGACGCACTCGGCTACGGGCTGCTGCTGACCTGCGGGCTGGCGCTCCTCGCGCGCCGCCGGGCTCCGGTGGCCGTCCTGGCCGTCACCGGGCTGTGCTCGGTGGGGTACCAGGCGGTCGGGTTCGATGTACCCGCCGTCGCCTACCTGTTCGCGGTGTACGCGGCCGTCCGGGCGGGGCATCGCGTCCTCACTGTGACGGCGAGCGTGGGCGTGCTGGCCGTGCTTCCGCTCGCGGCCCTGGCCTCGGGCCTGCACGACACGGGCGCGGCATTCGCGCAGGCCCGGGGCGCCCTGGAGATCGCCTGGCTGGTCGCGGCGGGCGCCGCCGGTGAGGCCCTGCGGCAGGCCGAACAGCGGGCGGAGCAGGCCGAGCGCACCCGGGAGGAGACCGCGCGGCGCCGTGCCGACGAGGAACGGCTGCGTATCGCAAGGGAGTTGCACGATTCGCTCACGCACCAGATCTCGGTGATCAAGGTGCAGGCCGAAGTCGCCGTCCACGTGGCGCGCAGGAGGGGCGAGGAGGTGCCGCCCGCGCTGCTGGCGATCCAGGAGGCGGGACGCGAGGCGAGCCGGGAACTGCGCGCGACCCTGGAGGCGCTGCGCGACGACGACACCGCCCCGCCGCGTGGCATCGAGCACGTGGGAGAACTCGTGGAACGGGCCCGACTGCTGGGCCTGGACGCCACGTTGACGATCGAGGGAGAGCCGCTCGGCATACCGGCGGCGGTGGACCGTACCGTCTACCGGATCGTCCAGGAGTCGCTCACCAACACCGCGCGCCATGCGAACGCCGCCGCGGCGTCGGTACGGATCGACTGCCGCCCCAACTCCCTTGCCGTACGCATCGATGACGACGGCAGAGCCGCGCCGGGAAGCGCCCCGACACCGACACCGGGCCCGGGTCTCGGCCTGCTCGGCATGCGCGAACGCGTCACCGCCCTCGGCGGCCGGCTGCGCACGGAACCCCGTGCGGAGGGCGGGTTCACCGTCCAGGCCGAACTCCCCGTCGGGCAGCCGTCATGATCCGGGTCCTGCTGGTCGACGACCAGCCGTTGCTGCGCAGCGGGTTCCGCGCGCTCCTCGATCTCGAAGAGGACATCGAGGTGGTGGCCGAGGCGTCGAACGGGGAGGAGGGCCTCGCCCTGGCCAGGGAGCACCTGCCCGACGTCGCGCTCCTCGACATCCGGATGCCGGTCCTCGACGGCATCGAGACGACCCGTCGCATCGCCGCCGACCCGGCGCTGGCCGCCGTGCACGTCGTGATCCTGACCAACTACGGCCTGGACGAGTACGTGCTCCACGCGCTGCGCGCGGGTGCCGCCGGGTTCCTCGTCAAGGACATCGTGCCGGAGGACTTCCTGCACGCCGTACGCGTGGCCGCGCGCGGCGAGGCGCTGCTCGCCCCGGCGATCACCCGCAAGCTGATCGACAAGTACATCGCCCAGCCGCGCGCCACCGCCCCCGTCACGGGGCTCGACGAGCTGACCGGCCGCGAACGCGAGGCCGTCACCCTGGTCGCGCAGGGCCTGTCCAACGACGAGATCGCCGGCCGCATGGTGATCAGCCCGGTGACGGCGAAGACCCACATCAACCGGGCCATGACCAAGCTCCACGCCCGCGACCGGGCCCAACTCGTCGTCCTCGCCTACGAATCCGGCCTGGTCACCCCGCACCGCTCCTGACCCGAGCGCCCGCACGCCCGCACGCCCGCGCGCCCGCCGAGGCGCCCCACATCGAAGCGTTCGGGACGATACTCCGGGACACCATCTTCTGGACGGCCCCGACGGCCGGGTGTCAGAACTTGTCCGGGTGGCGCATCGCGGCCACCAGGTATCCGACGACGCTGAGGGCCACGACGACGCCGACGACGTTCTCCAGGCTCATGAACGGTCAACTCCCTTTGAGGCTTGAGGCTTGAGGCTTGAGTCGGGCCCTCGGGTCCGGTTGCCCTTGATCAGGCAACCTGTCGTCCGGTGTCCGGTCACCCTCCCTTGACGGCTCCCTGTCGGGACGGTCGTGGATGCTGACGGCTCCTTGACGGCGCCCCGCCGCGCACCCCGCCTCGCGCCCCGCCCGCGCTCAGTCCTCGCCGACCACCGACAGGTCGTCGCCGAGGGCCGCGGCGATCTCCGCCGCGCGGGAGTGGTCGGCCAAGCGGCGGGTCACATAGGCGCACGCGTGGCGGTGGCCGAGGGACCACCAGGCGGCGGAGCCGCCGATTCCGCCCTTGGCGATCTTCCCCCGGTCGCGTACGAAGCCCAGGGTCCAGGTGATCCTGGTGCCGAACACCTCGTCGTGGCCGGTGACCTGGGACGTGAGGAGCTCGGTGTGCAGCCGCTCGCCGAGGAGTTCGCGCAGGGGTCCTTCCGCGCTGGTGAGGGTGGCGAAGAAGCGGGCCGTCGTGGTGGCGGTGGTGTGCAGGTTGGCCGCGCCGAAGACGGACTGCCGCCAGGCGCGGGTGTTCATACGGCCGATGTCCAGGAATCCGTCGGGCACCTGCAGCCAGGGCGCCGCGTGGAGTTGTCGCGGCCACTCCGGGTCCGCGTACTCCAACTCGGCGACCCGGTCCAGTGCCTCGTCGGGGACGCCGAACCAGGCGTCGAGGCCCAGTGCGGGCCGCACCACCTCGTCGTACATCTCCCCCAGCGTGACGCCGCAGCCCGCGCGCAGGATGCCGTCGACGAGGTGGCCGTAGGTCAGCGCGTGCTCCCCCAGCGCGGTGCCCGGCGGGTACTCGGGCGCCGCCTGCGCGAGGCTGCTGCGCAGGGCCGCGGAGTCGAGGAGGTCGAGCCCCGCCGCTTCGGCGGGGAAGCGCGGCTGGCCCGCGCGGTGCGTGAGGACCTGGCGCAGGGTGGTGCGCTCCTTGCCCCGGACCCCGTACTCCTTCCAGACCCCGGCGACCGGCTCGTCCAGTTCGAGTGCGCCGTCGCGGACCGCCACCAGTGCGGCGAGCGTCACGAACGTCTTGGACAGCGAGTAGGGCTGCACCAACGTGTCGTCGCGCCAGGGGCGGCGGCGGGCGGCGTCGGCCCAGCCGCCGTTCAGCCGGACGACCTCCCGGCCGTCGCGCCAGACCGAGACGCCCGCGCCGGTCTCCCTGCCGTCGTCGACCAACTGCTGGAAGACCCGGCGCACTTCCTCGTAACCGGCCTCGGCGAAACCTTCCACCTTCATCTCCACCACCCCTTGGTCCACTTGGTCCTCACCCGCCCCTCAGATACCTCCTGGGGGTATTGGGCAGACCATCGTGCCACACCGGCCCGGACCGGACCATCGCGCTGCGGGCTCCCTTGACACGGAAAAGGCGTCAACCTAACTTCACCCCGATGAGACGACCGATCACCGAGCCCGCCGCGTTCCCCGGCGGCGCCGAGCTGTTCCGGCTCTCCGGCCAGGTGGCCCACCTCAACCACGGGTCCTTCGGTGCCGTTCCCCTCCCCGTCGCCGAAGTCCAGCGGCGCATCGCGGACGAAGCCGCGGCCGACCCCGACTCCTTCTTCATCGGCGTCCCCGACCGAGTCGCCGAGGCGCGGAACCGGGTCGCGGCCCACCTGGGTACCGACCCCGAGGGCGCCGCGTTCGTCGCCAACGCCACCGAGGGCGCCCACCTCGCGCTCGACGCGCTGCGGCTGGCGCCCGACGACGAGGTCCTGGTCACCGACCACGGCTACGGCACGGTCACCGCTGCCGCCGCCCGCCGCGCCCGCGTCGTGACCGCCGCCCTCGACCCGGCGCTGCCGGACGAGCAGGCGGTGCGCAAGGCGGTGCTCGCCGCACTCACGCCCCGTACCCGGGTCGCCGTGCTCGACCAGATCAGTTCGCCCACGGCCCGCCTCATCGCCACCCCCGCGCTCATCGCGGACCTCGCGGAGCGGGGCGTGGCCACCGTGGTCGACGGCGCCCACGCGCCGGGGACGCTCGCCGAACCCCTGGCGGGCGGGCCCGACTTCTGGTTCGGTAACCTGCACAAGTGGGCATACGCGCCGCCGGGCAGTGCCGTGCTCGTGGCGTCCCCGGAGCACCGGCAGCGCGTACCCGCGCCCGTCCCCTCCTGGGAGGACGGCCGGGGCTTCCCGCGCGCGGTCGAGTTCCGGGCCACCGTCGACTACACCGGGTGGCTCGCCGCCCCCGACGGCCTCGGCCTGCTCGCGGACCTCGGCGCCGACCGCGTACGCGCCCACAACAGCACGCTGGCTGCGTACGGCGCCGAACTCCTCGCCGGGCTGCCGGGGTTGACCCCGCTGCCCGCCGACGACCGCCTCCCGATGCGGTCGCTGCGGCTGCCGCCGGGGCTGGCCAGGACGCCCGATGAGGCCGCCGCCCTGCGCGAGGAGATCGCGGCCCGGCTCGGCTTCCGGGTGCTGATCTGGCCCTGGCAGGGCGGCGGCGGCATCCGTGTCTGCGGGCAGGTCTACAACCGGCCCGAGGAGTACGAACGCCTGGTCGTGGCACTGCGGCCGCTGCTGGACGGGCGGTAGCCGACCGGCAGGGGGCGGCGCACCGAATGCGCGAACCCGCGCCGGCTCAGCCCGCGTACCGCGCCATCCACTCCTCGACCTCGTCCGCCGACCTCGGCAGCCCCGCCGACAGGTTCTCGTTGCCGTCGTCGGTGACCAGCAGGTCGTCCTCGATCCGGACGCCGATGCCGCGCCACTCCTCGGGCACGGTCAGGTCGTCCGCCTGGAAGTACAGACCGGGCTCGACGGTGAGCACCATGCCCGGCTCCAGCGGGCCGTCGATGTAGTCCTCGTTTCTGGCCTGGGCGCAGTCGTGGACGTCCAGGCCGAGCATGTGCCCGGTGCCCGCCATCGTGAAGCGGCGCTGGAGCCCGAGGTCGTACGCGCGGTCGGCCGGGCCCTCGATGAAGCCCCACTCGACCAGCCTGGCCGCGAGGTGGCGCTGGGACGCCTCGTGGAAGTCCCGGTAGGCGGCACCCGGCTTCACCGCCGCCATGCCGGCTTCCTGGGCCTCGTACACCGCGTCGTACACCTTGCGCTGGAGGGGCGTGAAGGTGCCGTTGATCGGCAGTGTGCGGGTGACGTCGGCGGTGTAGAGGCTGTGCGTCTCCACTCCGGCGTCGAGCAGCAGGAGTTCGCCCGGCCGCACCGGTCCGTCGTTGTCCGTCCAGTGCATGATCGTGGCGTGCTCGCCGGCGGCGCAGATCGAGCCGTAGCCGACGTGGTTGCCCTCCAGGCGGGCGCGGCGGAAGAAGGTCCCCTCGATCCAGCGCTCGGAGGACGCGATCGCGGCGGACAGCTCGCCGACCACGTCGGTGAAGCCGCGCACCGTGGAGTCCACGGCCTTGCGGAGCTCGCCGATCTCCCACTCGTCCTTGACCAGACGCAGCCCGCTGAGCGCCTCTTCGAACGCTTCGTCGCGGTCCTCGTCGGTGCTGACGGCGGCTTCCAGCGCCGGGTCGATGCCCCGGACGATCCGGGTCGGTACGCCGGCGGAGGCGGCGGCCGCCAGGTCGGCGGCGGCCGTGCGGACGTCCCTGCACGGCAGGCCGAGCACGCGCTCGGACTCGGCGAGGGAGCGGCGGCGGCCCATCCACAGTTCGGCGGTGTTGCCGATCCAGAACTCGTTGTCGTCCCGGCTGTCGCGCGGCAGTTGGTAGCAGTACGCGTCGTGGCCGCCGTCGGTACGGGGTTCCAGGACGAGGGCACCGTCCCTGGCCTGGTCCGCGGACATGTGCACATAGCCGGTGTACGCCCGGAACGGGTAGGTGTCGTCGTTGGAGCGGGTCTTGAGGTTCCCCGAGGGGATCACCAGGCGCTCGCCGGGGAAGAGCGCGGAGAGCGCCGCGCGGCGGCGGGCCGCGTACGGGGCCTGCTCGTCGAGCTCCAGGTCGTGCCGCTCGGTGTCCGCCCATCCCGTCCGCATCAGGGCGGAGAGTTCCTCGGATATCTCTGAGTAGCTACCGTTCTTGCGGCCCTTCGCCACGGCGTTCCCCTTCTTCCCCGGTTCTTCCCGGTACTTCCCTGTGGTGGTTCCCCGCCGGTCGTCGGCGGCTCCCGCGGACGGTATCCCGCACCGCACGCGCGCGGCGCCGAAAAGTGCCACTGGCACGGATCGGACACGGGTCGCCGTCCCCGGCCGTCGATAATGCGGTGCATGACGAACCCGAAACTCGGCGAGGCGCTGCGGCTGCTGGGCCTCGACCCGGCGGCGGCCCGGGTCTATCCGGCCCTGCTCGAACTGGCCCCCGCCCCGCTGAGCGCGATTGCGGCGGCGGCCGGGCTGAGCGGCGCCGATGTCTCCAGGGCGTACGGGGCGCTGGTCGAGGCGGGTCTGGCCAGTGCCGCCGAGGAGGGCGCGGACGAGGTGGCCCCGGTGCCGCCCACGGCGGGTCTGGAGGTGCTGGCCAGGCACCGGGCGGCCGAGGTCGAGAAGTCGCGGATCGCGGTCGGCAGCGCCTTCGACTCGTTCAGGCGCCAGCGGCTGGCCGGGCACCACGACCATCTGGTGGAGGTGGTCACGGGCGATGCCGTCGGCCCCAGGATCCGGCAGGCGTGGGCCAGTGCCCGCGAGCAGATCCGGCAGCTGGAGTCACCTCCGTACATCAGCCATCCGGACGCCACCGACGACGCGCTGGCCACGTTGGCCCGAGGGGTGACGCAGCGCGTCGTGTACTCGCGGGAGTCGCTGGAGTACCCGGGCCGTCTTGAGGAGGCCATCGAGCCGTGCGTCAACGCGGGCGAGCAGGCCAGGGTGCTGCCGTCGGTGCCGGTCAAGCTCGTGGTCATCGACGAGGCGTACGCGCTGGTGTCGTTGTCGATCAAGGAGGCCGATGTGCACAGCACCATGCTGGTGGTGCAGCCGTGCGGGCTGCTGTCCGCCCTGATCGCCCTGTTCGAGCAGTCCTGGCAGAACGCCCTGCCGTTCCACGGCCGCACCACCCGCCCCGGTGGACTGCCGCCCGCCGACCGCCGGTTGCTGTGGCTGCTCGCGGGCGGCGCGGCCGACGACGTCATCGCCCGTGAGCTGGGCATCAGCCGCCGTACGCTCTTCCGCCGACTGCAGATCCTGATGGCGCAACTGGGCGCCGCGAACCGCTTCCAGATGGCGTTGCAGGCGCAGCGCAACGGGTGGCTGTGACGGATCACCGCCCACCCTGGGGTCCGTCATCGGGCGTGCCCGCGCGGCAGGTGTGACGATCGACGGCATGACCATGAGCGAGCGGGAGTTCCGGGACGAAGAAGGCACCGACAGCCAGGACGCGCGGGACGCGGACCGGGGGTTCGTCGCCCGGCTGGATCCGGGCGTGGTGCGGGACGCGTCGGGGCAGGTGGTCTGGGACGCGGACGCGTACGCCTTCCTGGACGACGAGTGCCCGCCCACCGCCCACCCCTCGCTGTGGCGGCAGAGCCGGCTCGTCGCCCGGCAGGGCCTGTACGAGGTGGTGCCCGGCCTGTACCAGGTGCGCGGCCTGGACCTGTCGAACATCACCTTCGTCGAGGGCGAGCGCGGCGTCATCGTGATCGACCCGCTGATCAGCGCGGAGGTCGCGGCAGCCGCCCTCGCCCTGTACCGCGAGCACCGGGGCGAACGCCCCGTGACCGCCGTGCTCTACACCCATTCGCACGTGGACCACTTCGGCGGAGTGCGCGGCGTCGCCGACCCCGAGGACGTGGCGGCGGGACGGATCCAGATCATCGCCCCCTCGGGGTTCATGGAGCACGCCGCCGGCGAGAACGTCTTCACCGGTACGGCGATGGCCCGCCGCGCGGGATACATGTACGGCGCCGCGCTGCCCAAGGGGCCCGCCGGGCAGATCGGCTGCGGCCTGGGCCAGACGACGTCGACCGGCAGCGTCGGCCTGATCGCGCCGACCCTCGACGTCAGCCGCACCGGGCAGACCGAGACGGTCGACGGTGTCCGGATGGTCTTCCAGCTCACGCCGGGCACCGAGGCCCCGGCGGAGATGAATTTCCACTTCCCCGACCTGCGGGTGCTCTGCGTCGCCGAGAACGCCTGCCACACCCTGCACAACGTGCTCACGCTGCGCGGTGCACTGGTCCGTGACCCCAGTGCCTGGGCGCGCTATCTGACCGAGACGCTGCGGCTGTTCGCCGGTTCCACCGATGTCGTCTTCGCCTCCCACCACTGGCCCACCTGGGGTCAGGAGCGGGCGGTGCGTTTCCTGGAGGAGCAGCGCGACGCGTACGCGTACCTGCACGACCAGTCCGTACGGATGATCAACGCGGGGTACACGGGTGCCGAGATCGGCGAGGAGCTCCGCTTCCCGCCGGGCCTGGAGCAGGCCTGGCACGCGCGCGGCTACTACGGCTCGCTCAGCCACAACGCGAAGGCGGTCTACCAGCGGTACATGGGCTGGTTCGACGGCAACCCGGCCCATCTGTGGCAGCACCCGCCGGCCGAAGCGGCCCTGCGGTACGTGGAGTTCATGGGCGGCGCGGACTCGGTGGTGGCCCGGGCCCGGAAGTCGTACGAGGAAGGGGACCTGCGGTGGGTGGCGGAGGTGCTCGGCCACGTGCTGTTCGCCGAACCCGGCCACGAGGGGGCCCGGGCGCTCCAGGCCGAGACGTTCGACCGGCTGGGTCAGGGCTCCGAGTGCGGTCCGTGGCGGAACTTCTACCTGATGGGGGCGGCCGAGCTGCGCGGCGGAATCCTGGGGACCCCCACCAGGGTTGCGCCCGACATGCTGGCCGCGATCAGCAATGGGCAGGTGTTCCAGTCCATGGCGGTACGGGTCAACGGCCCGCGCGCCGCGGCGGCCGGACGGCTGCTGCTGCGCTGGGAGTTCACCGACTCCGGCGAGGTCTGGACGCTGCTGCTCTCCAACGGGGCGCTCACCCCGATGCCGGGCGACGCCCCGCGCGGTGAAGCGCCGGACGCCGTCCTCCGGCTGGCCCGTACCGCTCTCGACGCGGTGCTGGGCGGCGCCTCGACCTTCCGGGACGAGCTGGCGGGCGGCGGTGCGGCACTCGACGGCGACGCGCAGGCGCTGCTCACCTTCGCGGGGCTGCTGGACGCCCCGGACCCGGACTTCGCGATCGTCACGCCCTAGACCGGGTGGGGGGGCGGGCAGACCACGCGTCGCCCGTCCCCTTCCCTTTCCCTTCGGTTCCTTCGGGTGGGCCCTCAGAGGCCGAACTCCTGCGGGTTCACCCCCAGCGCCGCGCACACCTCGCGCAGGATCTGCTCCTCGGGCGGGGAGACGTATCCGTCGGCGCCCGCGACGACGAAGCCGGTCTGCACGACCGCCTTGGCCTCCGTCGGCTTCTTGGCCACCTTGGCGATCACCTGCATCGCCTCGGTCTTGCCGTGCTGGAAGTTGGCCGTCAGCTCGTCGGCGTGCTTGTTGAAGCGCTGGCGCAGCTGGTCCGGCGGGAAGTTCTTCAGGACGTCGTTCTGCAGGATCAGCGATTCCACGTGCTGCCGCTCGGCCGGGTCGACGGAGCCGTCGGCGGCGGCCACCAGGGCGCACATGGCCATGCTGGCGTCCCGGTACCCACCGCTCTTGAGCTCCGTCTTGAGCGTGGAGAGCTGGGACTTGAGCACGCCCACCAGCTGAGCCTTGGACCCTCCCGACGAGCCCGCACCGGGCCGTGACTGGCCGCCGGAGCTCCGCGCTCCCTGGGTCTGCTGCTGCAGACCCTTGGCCTGGTCCTTGATCCGGTCCCACATCGCCATCCGTGCCACCTCGGCTACCCGTTGTCCGTGTCCGTCGGCGCGCTTTCCGCGCTTGTCCATGCCAACGCCCGAGCGGCCCCTTTGAGTTCCCTTGGCGCTCCCTTGGATTTCCCTTGACCCGGCTCCGGCCTTGTTCGGGGTCCGGTCAGGCGCCCTGGCGGCGGCTGCGGATCAGCAGGTACAGGAAGTACGGCGTGCCGATCACCGCCGTCATCAGGCCCGCGCCGAGCTGGGCGGGCGCGATGACCGTGCGGCCAACCAGGTCCGCCGTACAGACCAGCAGGGCGCCGAGCAGGACCGCGACCGGCAGCACCCGCCCGTGGCGGCGGCCGACCATGGCGCGGGCCGCGTGCGGGGCGACCAGGCCGACGAAGCCGATGGTGCCCGCCGCCGCGACGGCGGTGGCGCTGAGCAGCACGCTCAGGGCGAGGAAGGCGAAGCGGCCCCGTCCCAGGTTCAGGCCGAGCAGGCGCGGGGTGTCCTCGTCGAGGGAGAGCAGGTCGAGTTCGGAGCGGCGGGCGAACGCGACGGCCAGCCCGATGACCAGCACGATCGCCAGCGGTACGACGTCCGGCAGGGTGCGGCCGTAGGTCGAGCCGGACAGCCAGGTGAGTGCCTTGATGGCGTTGAACGGGTCGGTGAGGATGATCATGAGGGCGATCAGTGCCATCGCCCCGGTGGCCACTCCGAAGCCCACCAGGACCAGGCGGTTCTGCTGGAAGCCGTCGCGGGCCGAGAGTCCGAAGACCAGGGCCGAGGCGGCCACGGCACCCGCGAACGCGGCACCGGCCACCGCCCAGGGGCCCGCCAGCGGCACGGTGGTGACCAGCAGCACGGCACCGAGCGCCGCGCCTCCGGAGACGCCGAGGGTGCTGGGTTCGGCCAGTGGGTTGCGGGTCACGGACTGGACCAGGGTGCCCGCGAGGGCGAGTGCCGCGCCGGCCAGCAGGGCGGCGACGACCCGTGGCACCCGGGTGTCCAGGACGAAGGTGACGGCCCGTCCCGCGTTGCCCTGCGCCCAGTTGGCGACGTCGCCGAGCAGCAGTTTGTTGTCGCCGACGAGTACGGCGGCGATGGTCGCGCCGACCAGCAGGGTCACCAGGACCGTCGTGGAGACGACGAAGACGCCCCGGCTGCGGATGCGCAGCCGGTCCGGCGGGGCGGCACCGACGGTGTCCTTGGTCCGGTTCGCCATGACGATCAGGAACACGGCGCCGGCGAGGCTGGTGACGACGCCGGTCGGTACGGACACGGCGGTGTCGGAGGGCAGCAGCGCCCGCAGCGCCACGTCCGAGCCGAGCACCAGTGCGGCGCCGACGAGTCCGGTGAACGGCATGACGGCCCGGGACTTGGTGAACACCCGCATCCGCTTCGCCAGCGGGCGCACCAGCGCGGGCGCGCACAGTCCGACGAAGCCGATCGGCCCGGCGAGGGCGACGGCGGCGGCCGAGAGCAGTGCGGCGAGCACGACGGCCAGGATCCGGGTGGCCCGGACCGGGACGCCGAGTCCCCGGGCGGCGTCGTCGCCGAGCGCGAGGGCGTCCATCCGCCGGGAGAGCAGCAGCAGTCCGACGACGCCGATCACGGCGAGCGGCAGCGTCTGCAGGATGCCGTCGTAGCCGCGCTGGGCGATGGCGCCCTGGTTCCACTGGAAGAGGCCTTCGGTCTCCTGCGGGAAGAGCAGCAGGAGGGTGTCGGTCAGCGCGTTGAGGCCCAGGAGCATGGCGCTGCCCGCGAGCACGAGGCGTACGGTGCCCGCGCCGAGCCCGGAGAGCCCGAGCACGAGGGCGGCGGCCGCGAGTCCGCCGATGAAGGCGATGCCGGTGGTGGCGAACAGCGGTACGGAGACGCCGGTGACGGCGGCGATGCCGAGCGCCAGGTAGGAGCCCGCGTTGACCGCGAGGGTGTCGGGCGAGGCCAGGACGTTGCGGCTGACGGACTGCAGGGCGGTGCCCGCGACGGCGAGCACCACGCCGATCAGCAGTCCGGCGACCATGCGCGGCAGCCGGGCGGCGGCGACGACGGACGCGTCGCCCTCCGAGGCCTGCCCGGTGAGCGCCTTCCAGACCTCGGGGAGGCCGACGGACGAGGTGCCCTGGGAGACGTCGACGACCGCGAGCACGGCGACGAGGAGGACCAGGGCGGCCGTCACCGCGGCCGCACCCGTCCGGTTCCTGGCCGTCGTTCGGGGGGTGACGGGGGCGGGGGCGGGGGTGGTGGTTGCGGTGACGGCCATGGTGCTACTTCTTCAGCGCCTCTACGACGGAGTCGACGTACTGGCCCATCGACAGCGGTCCGCCGAACATCCAGACGCCGTCGGGCAGCCGGTGCACGTTGCCCTTCTTGACGAACGGCAGCGACTTCCAGACGGAGTCGGTGGTCAGGACGCCGGAGAAGGGGTTGGCGTCCTTGTCGGTCTCGTTGCCGATGTAGGCGAACTGGACGTCGTCGCCCAGCTTGGTGAGGCCCTCGACGTCGGTCTTGGCGAGGCCGTAGTCCTTGTCGCCCTTCTGCGTCCAGGGGTTCTTCAGGCCGAGCTTGTCGTTGACCGCGCCGATCAGCGAACCGCTGGTGTACGGGCGGATGGAGACCTGGTTGGAGACGACGTAGCCGTCGGCGAAGGCGAACTCGTCGCCGCCGTGGCCCGCGGTCTCGATGGCCTTCTTGCCGTCGGCCAGCTTGGTGTCGAAGTCCTTGAGGAGCTTCTCGGCCTTCGCGGTGGTGCCGGTGGCCTTGGCTATCTCGTTGAGGTCGGCGGTCATCCGGCCGAGCGGGTCGGTGGCGTCGGCGGCCTTCAGCTCCAGTACCGGGGCGACCTTGCGCAGCTGCTTGAGGGCGGCTGCCGGCAGGTCGGTGGTGGCGACGATGAGGTCGGGGGCCAGCCCGGCGACGGTGTCCATGCTGGGCTCGCCGCGGGTGCCGATGTCCTTGGCACCGTCGTTCAGCGGGGCGGCCGTGGCCCACGCCTTGTAGCCCTTGACGTCGGCGACGCCGGTGGGCTGGACGCCCAGCGAGAGCAGCGCCTCGACGACGTTCCACTCCGTGCCGACGACCTTCTTGGCGGGGCCGTCGAGGACGACCTTGGTGCCGTTGGCGCCGTTGAGGGTGATCTTCTCGGCGGTCTTCGGCTTGGCGGCGTCGGCCGCGGGCTCGGTGGTCCCGCAGGCGGTCAGGGTGAGGGCCGCCGCAGTGGCTGCCGCTGCGGTGAGGAGGAGGCGTCTCATGAGGTGGCGCTGAGCCTTTCGCTTCGCGTGTGGTGGCGGCCTATCGCGCGGGTGCGCAGCCTGCCGGTGAGCGGGTCGGGGTCGACCTCGATACGGATGCCGTAGGTGGCGGTGAGCCGTTCGGCGGTGAGTACGTCCTGGGGGCTGCCGTCGGCGATGACGCGTCCGCCGTCCAGCAGGACGACGCGGTCGGCGATGGCGGCGGCCTGGTCGAGGTCGTGCAGGACGGCGCCGACGGCGATGCCGTGGTCGTCCGCCAGGTCGCGTACGAGGTCGAGGAGTTCGACCTGGTAGCGCAGGTCGAGGTAGGTGGTCGGCTCGTCGAGGAGCAGTACGCCGGTCTCCTGGGCGAGGCAGCCGGCCAGCCAGACGCGCTGGAGCTGTCCGCCGGAGAGGTGCTCGGCACCCCGGTCGGCGAGCTCTGCGACGCCCGTCATGGCCAGCGCGCGGTCGACCGCGGCCGGGCCCTCGGGGTCGGCCTTGCCCCAGCGTCCCCGGTAGGGGTAGCGGCCGAACTCGACGAGGTCGCGCACGGTGAGACCGCTGGGCGTGGGCCGCCCCTGGGTGAGCAGGGCGACGCTGCGGGAGAACTCCCGGGCGCTCAGGGCCAGGGCGTCGGTGTCCCCGTCGATGACGAGGTTCGCGGCCTTGGGGCGCTGGAGCCGGGAGATGGTCCGCAGCAGCGTCGACTTCCCGCTGCCGTTCGGTCCGACCAGGACCGTCACCTCGCGGGGCCGGAGCCGCAGCGAGGCGTCGTGGACGACGTCGACGCCGTCGTACGCCACGGTGACTCCCGTGGCCGCCAGTTCATGACCACGGGGGCCATGGGAACCACGGGGACGGCTGTCCGTGGACGTCTCTTCGCCTGCTTGACCTGCCTGCACGCCGGGAAGGTTAGCCTAACCTTAGGTTTAGTTGAAAGTGACCCTGCCGAACCGTTGCCGGGGCGAGATATGGGCCCACCCCCCTGCACTGGCAGGACCTCCGTCAACTCGGCTCAGGCGGTGGGCCGTTCACCCAGTTCACTGCCCGCGAGCCACTGCTCCCAGCTCAGGTTCCAGTCGCCGTATCCGTTGCCGAAGTGGTCCATCGGCTTGCCGGTGGTGCCGGTGACCTCGATGACGTCGCCGACCCGGCTCTGCCCGTACAGCCACTTCGCGTCGCTGTCGCTCATGCCGATGCAGCCGTGGCTGACGTTCTCCTTGCCGAAGGAGGCGGCGTTGTCGGGGGCGGCGTGGATGTACTCGCCGCTGATGGTCTCCCGCATGCTCCAGTTGTACGGGTCGTAGTAGCCGTCGGGGCTGTTGCGGGGGATGCCGATGGTGCGCGAGTCCATCACCACGCGGCCGTCCTTGGACAGCACGGTCTTGATGCCCTCGCGGGTCTTGAAGCGCTTCTCGCCCCCGCTGACGGGGATGACGCGGGCGACCTTGCCGTTGCGTACGACGGTCATGGTGTGGGCGGCCAGGTCCACCTTGTTGACCATGGAGTCGCCGACGGTGAAGGAGACCTTGCGGTCGCGGTCGGCGGCGGTGGTCCCGGCCAGTTTGACCCGGGCGAGCCGGGCGTCGAGGGTGACCTGCGTGCCGGCCGGCCAGTAGGCCTCGGGGCGGAAGTGGACCAGGGTGTCCCCCTTGACCTCGGCCCAGTGCCAGGCGCCGGTGAGCGGCGCCGGGGAGCCCTTGGTGGTGACCTTGAGGGCGCCCTCGATGCCCGCGCGCAGTTCCTTGTCGACCCGCTGCCCCTTGAAGACGACCGCGAGCGGCTGGCCGACGCCGACCGTGGCGCCGTCTCGCGGGGCGATCTGCGGGGCGACGGTGCGGCGGGCGGTGCTTGCGGGGAGCTCGACGGCGGGCGGTGCGGGCTTGGCGGCCGGTGCCTGCTTCCCCGCCGCGCCGGGATCCGTTCCCGCGCCCGCGTCCGCTCCCCTGCCCGGGCCCGCTTCCACGTCTGCGGCCACGGCGTTCTCCGCCGGGGTCAGGGCCCGGGTCCCCTCGCCCCCGCAGGCCGTGGCGGCCAGGGTGAACGCGGCGATCGCGACGGGTATCCGGACGGCGGGCATGACGGAGCGGCGCATTCTTCCTCGTACTTCTTCGGGCCCGGCGGAAGCGGCGGGCTCGGCGGATCGACCCCGCGGGTGCGGATCGATCCTTCAGATTAGGAAGGCCGTCGGCCCTTCCTCGGGGGCCGAAAGTCCCGAATCGGTCACCGAAGTACCCGTTCAGTCCGTGGTGTGCCGCCTGCGGGCCCACATCGGCAGCACGTACCAGCACAGCAGGTACCAGGTCACCACTCCGGCGACCAGCCACGGTGCGTAGGCGTTGTGCGTCACCACCCGCATGACGAGCAGCAGCGCGGACGACAGGGTGGCGAGCAGCAGGGCCAGTCCGAGGAAGGTCAGCCGGGAGGCCCAGGCCACCGCCTGCGGCTTGATCTTGCGGCCGGAGACGATGCGGTGGAAGGAGACCGGACCGATCAGGGCGCCGGTGGCGGCGGAGCCGAGCACCACGGTGATGACGTAGATGGTCTTGTCGGTCTGCTGAAGGGCCTGGAAGCCCGGCTGGAAGACCACCGTGAGGAGGAAGCCGAAGAGGATCTGTACGCCCGTCTGGGCCACCCGGATCTCCTGGACGAGCTCGGCCCACTGGCGGTCGGCGCGCTCGTCCTCGCTCTCCGCTCTGCCCGTGGGCGACCCGCTGCCGCTCGAATCTCTGCTTCCGCTCCCGGCCATGAGTCGGCTCTCCTCACTGTCTGCCCGCTCCGGGCGCGATTCCGCACACCCGGAGCTTCCCCGCTCTTATCGAGCACCCAATCGAGCACCTACCCTTTTGAGTGACAGGCATGAGCTCCACGACCGGTCCAGGCCCACGCTCAACCACTGATGTCACAGCGGCGAACCCGTAAGACCGTGAAGAAAATTGCCGTACGGCAACTGTGGCACCATGACCCACGGAACGCCCGTTCGGAAGTGAGCTGGTCGGACCGGTACCGCCCCCTGCGCGGGCCGGTATCGAGCAAGTCGCGGTGGAGGGGTGGAACAGGACCATGGGAACTGGTGCGGAGACAGGCAGGCGGCGCACGTCGGCCGCGGCGGCGCGCGCGGACGGCTCGATCGTGAAGAACGGTCCGGCGAAACCGGGACCGGCCGCCTCGAAACCGGGACCGGCCGCCGGTAAAGCGGCCCCGGCCCCGGAACAGGGCCCGGCCGGTTCGGTGGGCGAGCCAGAGCTGAGGCAGCTGCTCGCGGGACTCACCGCCGTACGCGACGGGGACTTCGGCACCCGGCTGCCGGACGACCGCGAGGGCCTCCTCGGCGAGATCGCCCTCGTCTTCAACGGCATGGTCGACCAGCTGTCGCTGTTCACCTCCGAGGTCACCCGGGTCGCCCGCGAGGTCGGCACCGACGGACGCCTCGGCGGCCAGGCCGTGGTGCCCGGCGTGGACGGCACCTGGAAGGACCTGACCGACTCCGTCAACGCGATGGCCGGCAACCTCACCACTCAGGTGCGCGACATCGCGCAGGTCGCCACGGCGGTCGCCAAGGGCGATCTGACCCGCAAGATCGACGTGGACGCCCAGGGCGAGATCCACGAGCTCAAGAACACCATCAACACCATGGTCGACCAGCTGTCCTCGTTCGCCGACGAGGTCACCCGGGTGGCCCGTGAGGTGGGCACCGAGGGCCGGCTCGGCGGACAGGCCGACGTACAGGGCGTCTCCGGTACGTGGAAGGACCTGACCGAGTCCGTCAACGTCATGGCGAACAACCTCACCTCCCAGGTGCGGAACATCGCCCAGGTCACCACCGCCGTCGCCAAGGGCGACCTCTCGCAGAAGATCCGGGTGGACGCGCGCGGCGAGATCCTGGAGCTGAAGGAGACCATCAACACGATGGTCGACCAGCTCTCGGCGTTCGCCGACGAGGTCACCCGGGTCGCCCGCGAGGTGGGCACCGAGGGCAATCTGGGCGGCCAGGCGACCGTGCGCGGCGTCTCGGGCACCTGGAAGGACCTCACCGACAACGTCAACGTGATGGCGTCCAACCTCACCGGTCAGGTGCGGTCGATCGCGCAGGTCGCGACCGCCGTCGCCAAGGGCGACCTGTCGCAGAAGATCAACGTCGAGGCGAAGGGCGAGGTCGCCGCGCTGGCGGGGGTCATCAACACGATGGTCACCACCCTCTCCGCGTTCGCCGGGGAGGTCACCCGGGTGGCCCGCGAGGTGGGCACCGAGGGCATCCTCGGCGGCCAGGCGCACGTCCCGCACGTGGCCGGGACCTGGAAGGACCTCACCGACAACGTCAACTCGATGGCGAACAACCTCACCGGGCAGGTCCGCAACATCGCCCAGGTGACCACCGCCGTCGCGCGGGGCGACCTGACCCGCAAGATCGACGTGGACGCGCGCGGCGAGATCCTGGAGCTCAAGACCACCATCAACACGATGGTCGACCAGCTGTCGTCCTTCGCGGCCGAGGTGACCAGGGTGGCCCGCGAGGTGGGCTCCGAGGGCCGGCTCGGCGGACAGGCCGAGGTCGAGGGCGTCTCGGGGACCTGGAAGCGGCTCACCGAGAACGTCAACGAGCTGGCCGGGAACCTCACCCGGCAGGTCCGCGCCATCGCCGAGGTCACCAGCGCCGTCGCCGAGGGCGACCTCACCCTGTCCATCACCGTGGACGCCTCCGGCGAGGTCGCCGAGCTCAAGGACAACATCAACTCGATGGTGGAGTCCCTGCGCGAGACCACCCGCGCCAACCAGGAGCAGGACTGGCTCAAGACCAACCTCGCCAGGATCTCCGGCCTGATGCAGGGCCAGCGCGACCTCACCGTCGTCGCCGAGCTGATCATGGACGAGCTGACCCCGCTGGTCGGCGCGCAGTACGGCGCCTTCTACCTCGCGCACGACACCGGCCACGACGCCATCCACTCCGCCAAGCTCGAACTCATCGGCTGGTACGGCCACTTCCAGTCCGCCGAGGACCGCCCGGTCCGCTTCGAACTGGGCCAGTCGCTGGTCGGCCAGGTCGCCCGCAGCCGCCGTACGATCGCCGTCGACGAGCTGCCCCCGGGGTACGTCACCGTCTCCTCGGGCCTCGGTTCGGCGGACGCGCGCAGCCTCCTCGTCCTGCCGATCGCCGTCGAGGGCCTGGTGCTCGGGGTGATCGAGCTGGCCTCGGTGGGCGGGTTCACCCCGGTGCACCGGGACTTCCTGGAGCAGCTGATGGAGGCGGTCGGCGTCAACGTCAACACCATCGTCGCCAACGCCCGTACCGATGAACTCCTCGGCGAGTCCCAGCGGCTGGCCGCCGAACTGCAGTCGCGCTCCGAGGAACTCCAGTCGCAGCAGGAGGAGTTGCAGCACTCCAACGCCGAACTGGAGGAGAAGGCGGCCCTGCTGGCCTCCCAGAACCGGGACATCGAGGCGAAGAACCTGGAGATCGAGCAGGCCAGGCAGGAGCTGGAGGACCGGGCGCAGCAGCTGTCCATCGCCTCCAAGTACAAGTCGGAGTTCCTGGCGAACATGAGCCACGAGCTGCGCACCCCGCTCAACTCCCTGCTGATCCTGGCCCAGTTGCTCGCCCAGAACCCGACCCGCAACCTCTCCCCCAAGCAGGTCGAGTACGCCGGGGTCATCCACTCGGCGGGCTCCGACCTGCTCCAGCTGATCAACGACATCCTCGACCTGTCGAAGGTCGAGGCCGGGAAGATGGACGTCAACCCGGAGCCGGTCGGCCTGCGCAAGCTGCTGGACTACGTCGAGGCGACCTTCCGCCCGATGACCGCGCAGAAGGGCCTGGACTTCCGGATCAGCGTGGCGCCGGGCGCACCGGCCGAGCTGGTGACGGACGACTCGCGGCTGCGCCAGGTGCTGCGCAACCTCCTGTCCAACGCGGTGAAGTTCACCGAGTCCGGGGCCGTCGAGCTGCGGATCGACCCGGTGATCGGCGCCGATCTGCCGCCGCTGGTGCGTCCGCACGGCCCGGCCGTCGCCTTCCGGGTGATGGACACCGGCATCGGCATCGCCGACCAGCAGCTGGAGGCGATCTTCGGGGCCTTCCAGCAGGCGGACGGCACGACCAGCCGCAAGTACGGCGGTACCGGGCTCGGCCTGTCGATCAGCCGGGAGATGGCCCACCTGCTGGGCGGCGCCATCCACGTGACCAGCACGCCCGGCGAGGGCAGCACGTTCACCCTGTACATCCCGGTGGCCCGCTTCGAGTCCCCGGCGGCGTACGCCGACCCGGCGGACAAGCACCGCGAGGCGGCCGGGCTGCCCGTGCCCTCCGCCGTCGTACCGGCGCAGCAGCGCAGGCTCCTGGTCATAGAGGACCGGCCGCGCGGTCTGCTGTCGCTGGTCGCGGAGAGCGCGGTGGCGGAGCTCGCGGAGGGTTCGCTGCCGGACGCCAGGGGGCCCGTGCACGTGCGTACGGCGGTCGGCCCCGAGGAGGCGGCCGCGGCCCTGGCGGCCGACCCGTGCCACTGCGTGGTGATCGGCCTGGACATGCCCGACGGGTCCGCGATGCGCCTGCTGCAGGCGCTGGACGGCGATCCGGCGCTGCGCCAGGTGCCGGTGCTGGCCCATCACACCCGGCCGCTGGAGCCGGTGCACGAACGGCAGCTGACCGACTGGTCGCGGACCAAACCGCTGGAGCTGCTGCCCAGTCTGGACGAGCTGCGCGAGCGGATCGCGCTGCACCTGACGGCCGAACGGCCCGCCGACGTCCTGCCGTTGGTACGTACGGTGGTGCCGCCCGTCGAGGCGGCCGGCGCACCCGAACCGGCCCCGGACGGGGCGCTGGACCTGACGGGCCGGGTGGTCCTGGTGGTCGACGACGACGCCCGCAACGTCTACGCGCTGACCGGCATCCTCGAACTGCACGGGATGCGCGTCCTGCACGCGGACAACGGCCGCAAGGGCCTTGAGGTGCTCGCCCTGCACGGCCGGGTGGAGCTGATCCTGATGGACGTGATGATGCCGGAGATGGACGGGTACGCGGCGACCTCGGCGATCCGCGCGATGCCGGAGTACGCGGATCTGCCGATCATCGCGGTGACGGCGAAGGCGATGGAGGGCGACCGGGACAAGTGCCTGGCGGCCGGGGCCAGTGACTACATCACCAAGCCCGTGGACGCGGGCGACCTGGTGGACCGGATGCGCACCTGGCTCTCGCGGTGACCGACGAACAGCGCGACGCGGGACGGCGCGACCCCGACCGGCGCGACCCCGACCGACGCGACCCCGAGCGGCGCAAGTCCGACCGGCGGACGAAGGCCAGGCGCAAGGAGGACGGGCGCGAGCAGACACGTCCGCTGGACGCGCTCGCCGCCACCATCGAGCAGCTCCGCCACGACCTGACGCTCTCTCAGGAGTCTTCCGACTCAAGGGCGTTGATAGGCATCGCGACGGGGATCCTGGTCGAGCGGGGGCAGGGCGGGCCGGCCGAGGCCGCCCTGCACCTGGAGCGGCTCGCCGAGTCCGCGCGGGTGCCGCTCCTGGAGCTGGCGGCCGACATCGTGCACGGGGCGGCCGGGGACCACATGACGGACACGCTCCCGGTGCCGATGTCGGCGTCCGTGTCCGCGTCCGCCTCCCTGGCCGGGTCCGCCGGACCGGACGCGGGTGGCGCCACCGGTGCCGGCACGCCGTCCGTTCCCGCGCCCGCCGGGCCCGGGGGCGGTGCGCGGCCCGGCAACGTACTGCGGCTGCGGGCCGCCGAGACCGGGTCCATGACGGGTGACGCGCAGACCGCGGCCCGGTCCCTGTTCGAGCAGGCGCTCGCCCCGCTGGGCGCGAGCGCGCTGGCGCTGTGGGCGGCCGGGCGCGACGGCGCTCTGATACTGGCCGGACACGCGGGCTTCTCGCGCGGCGAGGCCGACCGCTGGCGCTACGTACCACCGGGGGTGGGGACCTGGGCGCAGCAGGTGCTGACCGAGCGCCGTCCGCGCTGGTACGGGTCGCTGCCCGCCGGCACCCCGGGGATCGGCCTGCGGCACGGCACCGACGGGGCGCGCAGCGTGCTGCCCGCCGAGGTGGGCGGCCGGATCCTGGGCGTGCTGGAGGTGTGCTGGCCGCAGCCGCAGCCCCCGCTGTCCACCGCCGCGACCCGGCAGCTGGACGCCCTGGCCGACCTGTGCGGGCACACCCTGCCGGGCACGGACGTGTCGGCCGCCGCGGCCGACTGCCCGCCGGACGAGAAGGCGGGCCCGCTGGCCGACCTCGCGGACGGGCTGCTCGATCCGGCGCTGGTGCTGCTGCCGCTGCTGAACGACCAGAACACCGTGGTCGACTTCCACATCGCGTACGCCAACGAACGCTTCACCGACCTCGCGGGCCGCCCCAGGGCGGTGCTGACCGGGATGCGCTGGCTGGAGGCGTACCCGCTGAGTGCCTGTCAGGGCGGGCTGTACGAGCCGCTGTTGCGGGTGCACGCCACCGGAGAACCGTTCCGCTCGGGGCGGATGGCGCTCAACTCCCAGGTGGACGAGGTGCCGTTGGTGTCGGTGGCCTCGGTGGGCATCGGCCGCTACGGGGACTCCGTACTGCTGACCTGGCGTCTGGAGGACGAGGCGTCCCGGCTCGCCTCGCTGCTCCAGCACGCCCAACGCCTGGGCCGCATCGGCGGGTTCGAGGAGAACACGGTCACCGGTGAGGTGCTGTGGAACAGTCAGCTGTACACCCTCTTCGGGCTGCCGCCCACCTCGTCGCCCGTACCGCTGGAGCGGCTGCACCACCATGCGCACGACGACGACTCGGTGGCCATCGGCCGGTTCCTGCGGACCCTGCTGCACCACCGGCACTCGGCGTCCACGGCGTTCAGGCTGCGTCGTGCGGACGGGGTGATGCGGCACATCCGCATCGTCGCCGAGCCGGTCACCGACCCGGCGGGCACCCTGCTGTCCGTGCGCGGGGCCTATCAGGACGTGTCGTCCCAGCACTGGACGGAGGTGGCGCTCGCCGCGACCCGTGACCGGCTCGCCGACTCCGAGCAGCAGTCCGAGGAGCAGAGCAGGCTCGCCCTCCAGCTCCAGCAGGCGATCATGCCGCCGACCCGGGACGCGGTGGAGACCGCGGGACTGCGGGTCGCGGTGCGCTACCGGCCCGCCGAGGAGGAGCACCTGGTCGGCGGCGACTGGTACGACGCGGTGGCGCTGCCCGACGGCAAGGTGCTGCTCGCGGTCGGCGACGTGGCGGGGCACGGCATCCACGCCGCCACCGGCATGGTCGTCCTGCGCAACGCGCTGCGCGGTCTGGCCGCCACCGGGGCCGGTCCGGCCCAGCTGCTCGGCTGGCTGAACTCGGTGGCCCACCATCTGACCGAGCATGTCACCGCGACTGCCATCTGCGGCATCTTCGACCCGTCGACCCGGCTGCTGCGCTGGGCCCGCGCGGGCCATCCGCCGCCGGTGCTGGTGCGGGGCGGGGCCGCGGCCGCGCTGCCGATGCCGCGCGGGATACTGCTCGGCGCGATAGGCGAAGCCGCGTACAGCGAGAACGAGTTGGTGCTGGAGGCGGGTGACCGGCTGCTCATGTACACCGACGGTCTGATCGAGCGGCGCGACCGCACGGTGCAGGACTCGCTGGAGCAGCTCCTCGCGCTGGCGGGCACCGCGCCGCCCGAGCTGGAGAAGCACCTCGACCGGCTGCTGACCCACAGCCGGTCGGACACCGACGACGACACCTGTCTGATCGGCATCGAGGTGCAGTGAGACCCGCCGGGCTACTCGGGCCTGGCGGGCACGATCGGCGGGTTGGCCAGCCGTACGAGTTCCAGGGCCTGGTCCGGGAACCAGTCGCCCGCCTTGGGGTCGACCGTGTCGCGCTCCGGGTCCTTGGGGCCCGGGGTGCCGCGCAGGCACAGGCCGTCCGACTCGCCTGGGGTCTTGATCCACAGCTTGGCGTCCTGGAGCGGGTCGCCGGTGCGGGTGGTGGGGCGCACGCCGAGGCCGCGTCCCGGCGGGTTGCACCAGTCCTGCGGGTCGGTGTACTTGCCGGCGGGCGGGGTCCAGGGGCCCTTGCCGTTGCGGCTGGTGTCGGTGACGAAGTGCTTCATCCGCGAGGCGGGCGTGGTGACGTTCTTGTCGATCCAGGCCTGGGCGGCGTCGCGCGGCCCCTTCTGCGAGGGGCAGTCCTCGGCCTTGCCGCCCTCCTCGACGTAGGCCAGACAGGACGAGATCAGCTTTCCGTACCAGGAGTTGGTCTCGTCGGTCTGGTGGTTGGAGGCGTTGGTGTAGAAGCCTGTCGCGGTCTTGATGCCGCCCTTGATGAGGCGCGGCACGATGCTGGCGGTGTCGTGCCAGCCCGCGTGTCCTGTGTCGAGGTAGATGCGGGTCTTGCGGAGGGCGGCGAAGGTGTTGACGGCGTAGTTGACCTCTTCGTAGCGGGCGGCCGTCTTGGTGCCCTGGGCGTCGTCCTGACCGCAGTCGGAGGGCACCAGGGCCAGCGAGTCGGGCTCCAGGACGATCAGCGCGTCGCGCTTGCCGATGCCCCGGGCGACGCCGTCGATCCAGGCCTTGTACTCGGCGGTGGTGCTCGCGCCGCCACCGGAGTAGTTGGAGCAGTCCCGGCCGGGGATGTTGTAGAGCGCGAAGACCGGCATCGACCCGTCGATGCGCGCGTCCCTGACGACCTCCCTGGCATCCTTCTCGACGGCCTCGGGGCTCTGGTCCCCGTACCAGACGGCATGCGGGGTGCGCACCATCCTGATGATCCCGGCGGCGTCGCGCAGACCGCTGACGGTGCCGCTGTTCGTCAGTTTCAGGGCCTGTTTGTACGCGTCCGGATTGGCGAGCGGGGTGTAGAGGCGGGGGCTGCCCGCCAGCGTGGGCGCGGGGGGTCCGGCCGCGGCCGGGGCGCCCTCGGCGGGCTCCGGCGCACCGGAGGCGAATCCACTGGTCGTGGCCCAGATGACCGCCGCGGCCAGTGGCGGCACGGCCGCCAGGACGAGGGTGCCGCGGCGCAGCGGGCCTGCTGGACGTTTGAGCCGCCTGTTGCGTTTGGGACGGTCGTGCTTGACGGGGCGCAGGGTCGGCACGGGCTCGGTGTGCCGAGTGGGCTGCGCGGGTTCCTCGGGTCGCATGGGGCACTCCTGGGTCGCAAGGACGTGCGGGAGCGGTTCCCGCACGAGAGTTGCCCAGGGCCATGTGCGCGTCAAGAGTGAGGTGACTTCTGATGCTCCCGGGCCGCGGACTCACGGTGCATCAGGTCACCGGAACGCGCAGGCCGGAGTGCGTTCCGGGGAGCCGGACGGGTGAGGAAAGGGACTTGACGGGTGTTCAGCGCATCCCGGACGGAGACGACGGAGCGGCGGGCAGGCTGCGGCTGTCCGGGCGGGGCCTGGGGCCTCGGCCCGCGCCCCTTGAGCGGACCCGGCCCAACCCGGCGGGGCTCGGCCTGGCGGGACCCGACCCGGTACAGGCCGGCCCGGCAGGACCCGACCTGGCTAAGCCCGACCTGGCTAAGCCCGACCTGGCGGGGCTTGGCCCGGCTCAGCCCGACCCGATCCGGAGGGGCCCCGGCTCAGCCCAGCCCGGCGGGGCTCGGCCCGATACGGGCCGCTCCGGTTCAGCCCGGCCCGGTTCAGGCCGGTTCGGCTCAGCCTGGTCCGGTTCAGGCCGCGGAGCCTATCCGGCCTGTAGGACCGTTCGAGCCGTCGTGGTGGATTGGGGTGTGTGCGCCCGTCAGGGAGACCCCGCTGCCGCCGCGCCGGGTGGCGACGATCTCGGCGGCGATCGACAGGGCGGTCTCCTCCGGGGTGCGGGCGCCGAGGTCGAGGCCGATCGGCGACCGTAGGCGGGCCAACTCCAGTTCGGTGACGCCGACTTCGCGGAGGCGGTCGTTGCGCTCCAGGTGGGTGCGGCGCGATCCCATGGCGCCGACGTAGGCGACCGGGAGCTTGAGGGCGAGTTCGAGGAGCGGGACGTCGAACTTGGCGTCGTGGGTGAGGACGCAGAGCACGGTGCGGCTGTCGGTCTCGGCCGACTCCAGGTAGCGGTGCGGCCAGTCGACGACGATCTCGTCCGCCTCGGGGAAGCGGGCGGCCGTGGCGAAGACGGGGCGGGCGTCGCAGACGGTGACGTGGTAGTTCAGGAACTTGCCGACCCGTACCAGTGCCGAGGCGAAGTCGATCGCCCCGAAGACGATCATGCGGGGGGCGGGCACGCTCGACTCGACCAGGAGGGTGAGCGGCTGTCCGCAGCGGGAGCCGTCCTCGCCGATGGTGATGCCGCCGGTGCGGCCGGCGTCCAGCATGGCGCGGGCTTCCGAGGCGGCGGTGCGGTCCAGTTCGGGGTGGCCGCCCAGGCCGCCTTCGTACCGTCCGTCGGGGTGGACGAGCAGGGCCCGGCCGAGCAGTTCCCGTGGGCCCTCGGTGATCCGGGCGAGGGCCGCTGCCGTCCCCCCGGCGGCAGCGGCGTACGCCGAGGCGTAGACCTCGCGGGACGGTGCGTCCCCGCGGACCGGCGTCACCAGGATGTCGATGACGCCGCCGCAGGTCAGACCGACCGCGAAGGCGTCCTCGTCGCTGTAGCCGAAGCGCTCGACGACCGAGTGGCCGTCCGCCAGCGCCTGCTGGCACAGCTCGTAGACGGCGCCCTCCACGCATCCCCCGGAGACGGATCCGATGGCCGTGCCGTCACTGTCGACGGCGAGGGCCGCACCGGGCTGCCGGGGCGAGCTTCCGCTCGTCGCCACGACCGTGGCGACGGCGAACTCCCGGCCCTGCCGGGCCCACCGGTCGAGCTCTTCGGCGATGTCCAGCATGACTGTCTCCTTCGACGGGTCGAGGGGGGAAGCGTGGAGGGCTCAGGGGTACGACTACCCGACGCCGAGCCAGGATTCGATCGGGTGGAGGGCGAAGTAGATGACGAAGATGCCGGTCAGCGCCCACATGAAGCCGCCGACCTCGCGCGCCTTGCCCTGGGCCACCTTGATGACGACCCAGGCGATGACGCCGGCCGCGACGCCGGTGGTGATGGTGTACGTGAACGGCATCAGCACGACCGTCAGGAAGACCGGGATCGCGGTGCTTCGGTCGGCCCAGTCCACGTGACGGGCGTTCTGCATCATCATCGCGCCGATCACGACCAGGGCGGCGGAGGCCACCTCGGCCGGGACGATCGCGGTGAGCGGGGTGAAGAAGACACAGGCGGCGAAGAAGAGGCCGGTGACGACCGCGGAGAGACCCGTACGGGCCCCCTCCCCGACGCCCGTCGCGGACTCCACGAACACGGTCTGGCCGGAGCCGCCCGCGACACCGCCGATGGCACCGCCGGCACCGTCGACGAACAGCGCCTTGGACAGGCCCGGCATCCGGCCCTTGTCGTCGGCCAGCTTGGCCTCGGTGCCGACGCCGATGATGGTGGCCATGGCGTCGAAGAAGCCCGCCAGCACCAGGGTGAAGACGATCATGCCGACGGTCAGTACGCCGATGTCGCCCCAGCCGGTGAACTCGACCTTGCCGAAGAGCGAGAAGTCCGGCATCGAGACCACGCCGTCCAGGGCCGGCGGGCGCTGGTTGCTCCAGGCCTTCGCCGGGATCGGGCTGATCGCGTTGACGATGACGGCGATGACCGTGCCCACCACGATGCCGATGAGGATCGCGCCGGGGATGTTGCGCGCCTGGAGCGCGAAGATCAGCAGCAGGGTGACCGCGAAGATCAGGACGGGCCAGCCGGCGAGTTCACCGGCCGGGCCGAGGGAGAGCGGGGTCGCCTTGCCCGGGTGCACGAACCCGGCCTTCACCAGCCCGATCAGGGCGATGAAGAGGCCGATGCCCATGGTGATGCCGTGCTTGAGCGCCAGCGGGATGGCGTTCATGATCATCTCGCGCAGTCCGGTGACGACCAGGAGCATGATCACGACGCCGTACATGACGCACATCGCCATGGCCTGGCCCCAGGTCATGTTGGGTGCGACCTGCGAGGCGAGTACGCCGGAGACGCTGAGACCGGCGGCCAGGGCGAGCGGGACCTTGCCCACGAAGCCCATCAGGAGGGTGGTGACGGCTGCCGCGAAGGCGGTCGCGGTGATCAGCGCGGCGTTGCCGAGCACACCGCCCTTGGCGTCCGGGCCGCTGAGGATCACCGGATTGAGCAGGAGGATGTACGCCATCGCCATGAAGGTCGTGATGCCGCCGCGAACCTCACGGGCGACGGTCGAGCCGCGCTTGGATATGTGGAAGTACCGGTCGAGCCACGAACGGCCGGCGGGCTGGCGCGTACCCGCGCCGGCGTCCTCCGCCGTCTTCGTGGGCTCAGTGGACTGCTGGGTCATGATGCCTTGTCTCCCAAGGTTCAAAGGGGCATCCGTGAGCGGGCTCGCAGCGGAAGCGAACGAGCGGGCCGCGGAATTCGGGGACTGTGCGAGGGCTGCACGACCCGGAGGGACGGTCCGAGACGAAAGCGCGTGGTGCGAAATGCGGCACTACGGGTCACTGCCCGTACTGCGGTTCTTGCGGGGTGCTGCCGATACAACTGCCGCTAGCGCTGCGGACGTTGACGGCCCCGGGCGGCGGGCGGACGGAAGTGTGACGTTCCTGGAGGCAACGCCGCCCGGGGAGTTCGTGCACCGGTCCTGAGTGACCTGACGGGTGATCAGGTCCCGGTGAGGTGCTCCGGGCGTACCGGAGTCCGGTTGAGCTCCAGCCCGGTCGCCGCCCGGATCGCCGCGAGCACGGCGGGGGTGGACGAGAGGGTCGGGGCCTCGCCGATGCCGCGCAGTCCGTACGGCGCGTGGTCGTCGGCGAGTTCGAGCACGTCGACGGGGATGGTCGGCGTGTCGAGGATGGTGGGGAGCAGGTAGTCCGTGAAGGAGGGGTTGCGCACCTTCGCGGTCACCGGGTCGACGACGATCTCCTCCATGACGGCGATGCCCATGCCCTGGAGGGTGCCGCCCTGGATCTGGCCGAGCACCGACAGCGGGTTGAGCGCCTTGCCGACGTCCTGCGCACAGGCCAGTTCGATGACCTTGACCAGGCCCAGCTCGGTGTCGACCTCCACCACCGCGCGGTGCGCGGCGAAGGAGTACTGGACGTGGCCGTTGCCCTGTCCGGTACGCAGGTCGAAGGCCTCGGTGGGGCGGTGCCGCCACTCCGCCTCGACCTCGACCGACTCGTCCTCCAGTACGTCGACCAGGTCGCTGAGCACCTCGCCGCCGTCGGTGACGACCTTGCCGCCCTCCAGGAGCAGCTCGGCGGTCGCCCACGCGGGGTGGTACGAGCCGAACTTGCGCCGCCCGATCTCCAGCACCTGCTCGCGGACGAGCTCGCAGGAGTTCTTGACCGCGCCGCCGGTGACGTACGTCTGCCGGGAGGCCGAGGTGGAGCCGGCCGAGCCGACCCGGGTGTCCGCCGGGTGGATGGTCACCTGGGTGACGCCCAGCTCGGTGCGGGCGATCTGCGCGTGGACGGTGACGCCGCCCTGGCCGACCTCCGCCATCGCGGTGTGGACGGTCGCCACGGGTTCGCCGTTGATGACCTCCATCCGGACGCGGGCCGTGGAGTAGTCGTCGAAGCCCTCGGAGAAGCCGACGTTCTTGATGCCGACCGCGTAACCCACACCCCGTACGACGCCTTCGCCGTGCGTGGTGTTGGACAACCCGCCGGGCAGCGCGCGGACGTCCGCCTGCTCGCCGGCCGCCAGCCACTGCTGCTCCGGCGGCATCGGCATGGCCTTGACCCGGCGCAGCAGCTCGGCCACCGGGGCGGGCGAGTCGCAGGGCTGTCCGGTCGGCAGCAGGGTGCCCTGCTCCATGGCGTTCAGCTGGCGGAACTCCACCGCGTCCATGCCCAGCTTGGCCGCCAGCTTGTCCATCTGGGCCTCGTACGCGAAGCACGCCTGGACCGCGCCGAAGCCGCGCATGGCGCCGCAGGGCGGGTTGTTGGAGTACAGCGCGATTGCCTCGATGTCGACGTCCTCGATGACGTACGGGCCCACGCTCAGCGAGGAGGCGTTGCCGACGACCGCCGGGGAGGCCGAGGCGTAGGCGCCGCCGTCGAGCACGATGCGGCACTTCATGTGGGTGAGCTTGCCGTCCTTGGTCGCCCCGTGCTCGTAGTAAAGCTTGGCGGGGTGGCGGTGGACGTGCCCGAAGAACGACTCGAAGCGGTTGTAGACCATCTTGACCGGCTTGCCCGTGCGCACCGCGAGCAGGCAGGCGTGGATCTGCATCGAGATGTCCTCGCGGCCGCCGAAGGCACCGCCGACGCCGGAGAGCGTCATGCGGATCTTCTCCTCGGGCATGCCGAGGACGGGGGCGATCTGGCCGAGGTCGGAGTGCAGCCACTGGGTGGCGACGTACAGGTCGATGCCGCCGTCCTCGGCGGGCACCGCGAGGCCGGACTCCGGGCCGAGGAAGGCCTGGTCCTGCATGCCGAAGGTGTACTCGCCCCTGACGATGACGTCGGCCTTCTTGGCGGCCTCGTCGGCGTTGCCGCGGATGATCGGCTGGCGGTGCACGATGTTGGGATGCGGGACGTGGTCGGCGTGGTGGTCGTCGCGGTTCTCGTGCACCAGGATCGCGTCGGGTGCGGTCGCGGACGCCTCGTCGGTGATGACGGGGAGCTCGCGGTACTCGACCTTGATCTTGGCGGCGGCGCGGCGGGCCGTCTCCGGGTGGTCGGCGGCGACGAGCGCCACCGGCTCCCCGTGGTGGCGGACCTTGCCGCAGGCGAGGACCGGGGTGTCCTTGAACTCCAGGCCGTACGTCTTCTGCGCGGCCGGCAGGTCGTCGTACGTCAGCACGGCGTAGACGCCGGGCATGGCGACGGCCTCGCCGATGTCGATGGAGACGATCTCGGCGTGCGCGACGGTGGAGCGCAGGGTGTGGCCCCAGAGCATGTCCTCGTGCCACATGTCGGAGGAGTAGGCGAACTCGCCCGTGACCTTCAGGGTGCCGTCGGGGCGGAGCGTGGACTCGCCGATGCCGCCCTTGGTCTTGGTGCCCTGGTTGATGTTCGTGGGTGTTCCTGTGACGCCCATGGTGCTCAAACCGCGCTTTCCTGAAGTCCTTGGCCATCCTGGCGGGCGGCGGCGAGGCGCACCGCGTCCAGGATCTTTTCGTAACCGGTGCAGCGGCAGAGGTTGCCGGAGAGCGCCTCGCGGATGTCCGCGTCGGACGGCGAGGGGTTGCGCTCCAGCATCTCGTCGGCGGCGACCAGCAGGCCGGGGGTGCAGAAACCGCACTGCACGGCGCCGGCGTCGATGAACGCCTGCTGGATCGGGGAGAGCTCGCCCGCCTCGCCGGTCCGGCCGTCGGACGGCCTGGCCTGCCAGCGCTTGGCGGAGTCGATGCTCGTGCCGCACGCCTTGGTGCCGCAGGCGCCGCCCGGGTGCTCGGCGGTGCGGTGCTGGGCGTAGTCGGCCAGGCCCTCGACCGTGACGACCTCGCGGCCCTCGACCTGACCGGCCGCGACCAGACAGGCGCAGACCGGGACTCCGTCCAGACGGACCGTGCAGGAGCCGCACTCGCCCTGCTCGCAGGCGTTCTTGGAGCCGGGCAGGCCCATGCGCTCGCGCAGTACGTACAGGAGGGACTCGCCCTCCCAGACGTCGTCCGCCTCTTGCTTGCGGCCGTTGACCGTGAAATTGACGCGCATGGTTACGCAGCTCCTTCCAGCGTGGTGCGGGCGTTGCCGCGGTACTGCTCCCAGGTCCAGCCGAGCGTGCGGCGGGCCATGATGCCGACCGCGTGGCGGCGGTACTGGGCGGTGCCCCGGACGTCGTCGATGGGGTTGCAGGCGCCGGACGCGAGCGTGGCGAACTGCTTGGCGATCGACGGCGTGATGATCTTGCCGCTCTCCCAGAAGCCGCCCTCTTCCAGCGCGGCGTTCAGGAACTCCTCGGCGGCGCGGGCGCGCAGCGGGGTCGGTGCGGCGGAACCGATGCCGGTCTTCACCGTCCGGGTCTCCGGGTGCAGCGCGATACCGAAGGCGCACACCGCGATGACCATCGCGTTGCGGGTGCCGACCTTGGAGAACTGCTGCGGCCCGTCGGCCTTCTTGATGTGTACGGCCTTGATCAGCTCGTCGGGCTCCAGCGAGTTGCGCTTGACGCCGGTGTAGAACTCCTCGACGGGGATCAGGCGGGTGCCCCGTACGGACTCGGCCTCGACCTCGGCGCCCGCGGAGAGCAGTGCCGGGTGCGAGTCGCCGGCCGGGGAGGCCGCGCCGAGGTTGCCGCCGACGGATCCGCGGTTGCGGATCTGCGGCGATCCCACGGTGTGGGACGCGAGCGCGAGTCCGGGGAGCTCGGCGCGCAGGTGGTCCATGATCTGGGTGTACGGAACGGAGGCGCCGAGAATCACGTTGTCCTGGCCCACCTCCCACTCCCGCAGCTCACCGATGCGGTTCAGGTCCAGAAGGTACTCGGGACGTCGGTGGTCGAAGTTGATCTCGACCATCACATCGGTGCCACCCGCGATGGGGACAGCGGTGGGGTGCTCGGCCTTGGCGGCGAGCGCCTCCTCCCAGCTGGCGGGGCGAAGGAAGTCCATGAGTGGCTCTCTCTTCGTGTTCGGGGGCGACTGTTCAGTTGCTGCCACCACATGACCTTCGCGGCTCGCAAGTGACGTTCGACCCTTGCTTAACGTCCTGTTCACGTGGTGGTGGCCCAAGTACACAAGCCGGGGGAAGTCCGGTGCAGTCACCGAAACCATGAAGGAGTTGGCTGGTCGCCCGTCTCGTCTTGTAGATTCGAACGAAAGGCGGGGAACAGCAACCTCGCCGTAATTCACAGTTTTCACCGGCCACACCGCTTTCGGCCACGGCACACACCCCGACCGGCGTCCGCGCCGGTCCCGACGAGAGAACGGCGGCGACACGACGATGCGGCTGCGCGCCCTGCTGGAAACCGAAGCGCTCGGCCTGCGCCTGCTGGGCGGCGAGGACGAGCTCGACCGTACGGTGCGCGGCGTCATGACGACCGACCTGCGCGACCCCACCCGCTATCTGTCCGGCGGCGAGCTGGTCCTGACGGGGCTCGCCTGGCGGCACACCGCCGAGGACTCGGAGCCGTTCGTACGGATCCTCGCCACGGCCGGCGTGGTCGGTCTGGCGGCGGGCGAGGCGGAGCTCGGCAGCGTCCCCGACGACCTGGTGGAGGCCTGTGCCAGGCACCGGCTGCCGCTGTTCGCGGTGACCGAGTCGGTGGCCTTCGCGACCATCACCGAGCACGTCGTACGACAGGTGTCGGGCGAGCGGGCCGGGGACCTGGCGGCGGTCGTCGACCGGCACCGGCGGCTGATGACCTCGGGTCCGGCGGGCGGCGGCCCGGAGGTGGTCCTGGACCTGCTCACCTCCGACCTGGACCTGCACGCCTGGGTGCTGTCCCCGGTCGGCCGCCAGGTGGCCGGATCGGACACCCCGCTGCCCACCGGGGTCGGCCCCGCGCTGGCCGCCGAGCACCTGGCGGCCAGCCGCACCGGGCGCCGCAGCCCGCACCGGGTGACCTCCGGCGGCACCACGTACTCCCTGTTCCCCATCCGTCACGCGGGCCGGGGCACGGCCGCCCTCGCCGGTACGGCGGCCTCCCGGGACGTGCGCGAGAGCGTGCTGTCGGACTGGCTGCTGGCCGTGGAGGCGGACGCGGGCGAGTGGCCGGCGGCCCGGCTGGACCTGCTCCAGGGCGTCACACAGCTGATCGCCGTGGAGCGCGACCGCAGGGACGCGGCCCGCACCGTGCGGCGCAGGCTCGCCCAGGAGGTCCTTGAGCTGGTCCAGTCGGGTGCCGCGCCTTCCGAGATCGCCGCCAGGCTGCGGGTGGCCGCCCCGGTGCTGCTGCCCGGTCTGGGCGCCGCCCCGCACTGGCAGGTGGTCGTGGCGCGCGTCGAGTGGGACGGCGGTGAGGCGGAGAGCGGGCCCGCGGCGCAGGCGCTGCTGGAGGAGATCCTGGTGGATCCCACCATTCCGGCGGACTCGATGGCGGCCGCCGCCGAACCCGCGGACCGGATCGCGGTCGCGCACAGCGGCGAGGAGGCCATCGCCCTGGTTCCGCTGCCCGCGGTCGCCGCCGATCTCGCGGAGGGCGAGGAGAGCCCCGGGCTGCACGCGGAGACCCTGCTGGCCGCCGTCCAGGCGCCGCTGTCGGGCGGTCTGGCGGACGACGGGCGGCTCACCCTGGGGGTCAGTGCCCCGGTGCACTCCGCGGAGGGCCTGCGCGGTGCGCTGGAGGAGGCCCGGCACGCCCGCCGGGTCGCCGCGGCCCGCCCCGGCCGGGTCGCCGCCGCCGGGCACCACGAGCTGGCCTCGCACGTACTGCTGCTGCCGTTCGTCCCGGACGACGTGCGCCGCGCCTTCACCGCGCGGCTGCTGGATCCGCTGCGGGACTACGACCGGCGGCACCGCGCGGAGCTGATTCCGACCCTGGAGGCGTTCCTCGACAGCGACGGCTCCTGGACCCGCTGCGCGGCCCGGCTGCACCTCCACGTCAACACGCTGCGCTACCGCGTCGGGCGGATCGAACAGCTGACGGGCCGTGATCTCTCGCGGCTGGAAGACAAATTGGACTTCTTCCTGGCCCTGCGCATGAGCTGACCCCCGGGCGGCGTTCGAGGGACGGCCACCGACCGCCGAGCGGGGCCCGTCCTTTGTGAAAAAATTCACCCGGACTCTTGGCCCGATGGTCATTTCATGCTGTGATGCGCGCAACGACCGCACGTCCGACTGGCGTTCACCGGACGTCCGAACGGTCGCACTTCACAGCTCAATGGCGCGCTCGGGGAGGGCAATGTGGCGGACACCGCCATGTCGGATTCCGGTTCGGGGACAGGGGAGCCCGGTACGCAGGGGGCCTTCGAGGGGGGAGGCGGACCACTCCAGACGGCCGTGTGGCGGCTGCGCTCCCGGGGCTGCTGGGCGGATGCGGCGGCTCTGCTCGAAGCCCGCCCCGGCGCGGCGCCCGCGCTCCAGCGGGCGGCCCTGCTGGTCGAACGCTGTCTGTTCACCGAGCAGGGCTGGCCGGAGGCCGAGGAGGCGCTGCGCGGCGCCGAGGCCCTCGCCAAGGAGGACGACGAGCGGGGCGGGGCGGCCTGCGAGCGGGGGCACCTGGCGTACGCGTCGACGGTCCTCGGGGTACGCGACCGGGCCGACGAGGCCCGTTCCGCGCTGGGCCGGGCGGCGGCCCTGCTGCACCCGGACTCCGCGAACCGGCCGCTGCTGGACTTCCGCCGGGGTCTGATCGCCGAGCACCTCTCCGACTCGCCGCAGTCCGCGCGGGCCGCGTACCGGCGGGCGCACGAGGGCGCCACCACCCACCGCAAGCCGCTCCTGCTGTCCTTCACCTGGCGGCACCTGGCCGGACTCGCCCTGCGCGAGGGGGAGTTGGCACAGGCCAGGCACGGTTTCGCGGAGTCCCTGCGGATACGGGAGGAACTCGGCTATCTGGTGGGCACCGCCCCCGCCCTGGTGGCCCTGGCGGACACCGAACCGGAACCGGAGGCCACCCGGCTGCGGGCCGAAGCCTCCCGCCTCTTCCACCTGCTGGACGGCGTCCCCACCTGGCTCCGGAGCCAGCTCGCCGTCGCACCGGTGGCGGAGGGCGCCTGACCGGGGTGCCGCGTGACCGGGGTGCTGCCTGACCGGGGTGCCGCGTGACCGGGGCCCTAATGGGCGCCGGTGAAGTGTTCTCGTACGAGTGATTCCACCACGGGCAGGTCCTGTGCGATCAGGGCCTCCAGGAGTGCCAGGTGTTCCGCCGCGTCCGCCACCAGATCCGCCCGGCGGACGGCGGTGGCGCCCAGCAGCGGCCACTGGGCGCGGCGGTGCAGGTCGGCCGCGATGGTGACCAGCTGGGCGTTGCCGGAGAGGCCGAGGACCGCGCTGTGGAAGGTGCGGTCCGCCTCCGCGTAGGCCGCCCGGTCTCCCCCGGCGGCCGCCGCCGTAGCCGCCTCGGCGAGCGGGCGCAGTGCGCACCACCGCTCGGGTGCGACCGTGCGGGCCAGCCGCAGCATCGTCGGCACCTCGATCAACGCCCGTACGGCCGCGAGGTCGGAGAGGTCCGACTCGGCGCGTGAGGCGACGCGGAAGCCCCGGTTGGGGACCACCTCCACCGCGCCCTCCAGGACGAGTTGCTGCATCGCCTCGCGGACCGGGGTGGCCGACACCCCGAAGCGGGCGCCGAGCGCGGGGCCCGAGTAGACCTGACCGGGGGCCAGTTCGCCGCTGACGAGGGCGGTGCGCAGGGCGTCCAGGATCTGTCCGCGCACCGAGTGCCGCACCAGCCGGGGCGCCGGCGGTTCGCTGTGGGTGTGGTCACCGCGGGCGGCGGAGCGGTCAGCGGCTTGCGGCTGCCCGGGTATGTCCAGCCCTCGCGGCTGCTCCACCTGGTCCACCTCCGTTGTGCGGGCTTATGTCCGTGTGCAGCAGCCTAGGGGGCGGGCCTCACAGTTCAAACCTGCCACTGATCGGGTAAGGTAAGGCTTACCTGCACTCGACCCGTGATGCGATTCGGTGGTCCCCTGCATGCACGTCCCCTCCCTGCTCCCCTCCGGCGCCGCGCGCCCGGCCGCCGCCTCCCCCGTGGCGGACTCCTACGCGCGCCTCACCGAGGTCTTCCCGAGCCTGGTCGTACGGGAGCTGACGGGCGAGGAGCGTGCACCGCGCGGGTCCGGCTGGGTCGGCGCCGACGAGCTGGCGGCCGGGGGTCCCGCCCTCGACGCGTTCCTGGCCTGGGACGACGCCCAGGTGCTGCGCGACTACGGGCAGCAGGGCCGCCCCGATGTGATCGCCAGCTTCGGCATGCACCGCTACGCCTGGCCCGCCTGCCTCCTGGTGACCGTGCCCTGGTTCCTGCACCGCCGGGTGCCCCGGGTGCCGGCCGGGAACGTCGCCTTCCACCGGGTGCGGGGCCGGATGACCGTACGGGTGGAGGATTTCGCGTGCCTGCCCGGCGACCCGGCGGCGGCGCTGCCCGGCGCCCGCGTCGTACCGGACGAGGAGGCGCTGCGCGCCGATGTGCGGGCGGCGCTCGCCGAGCACCTGGAGCCGGTGCTGAACGGCTTCGGGCCCCGGATGCGGCGGCGCTCGCACGCGCTGTGGGGCATGGCCACCGACGAGATCGTCGAGGGGCTCTGGTACGTCGCCCATCTGCTCGGCGAGGAGCGGCGGGCCATGGCGGAGCTGGAGCTGCTGCTGCCCGGCGCGACGGCCCCCTACCGCGCCTCCGCGGGCTTCCGCGAGCTGACCGGTCCCGAGGGCGAGAAGCTGCCCACCCGGGACCGTGCCACCTGCTGTCTCTTCTACACCTTGCGCCCCGACGACACCTGTGTCACCTGCCCCCGGACCTGCGACGCGGACCGGGTGCGGAAGCTGCTCACGGAAGCCGTAACCTCCGGCTGATCGCCACGCCACCCGTGCGGGTGGCCGTATTCGAACCCAACTCACCTCATGGGAGCGGGGGTTCGAGTTTTTGCCACCTATCCGCATGGTGCGGAGTCCCGTTGGCGTTCTCTTGTCCCGAATCCCCTTGTGCACCTCACGCGGTGGGCCAATATGTCGCCGAAACGCACTGAGCGCTTTTCCGCGGTCCGGCCGCATGCGCTGACGCAAAGGGACTCCGCAATGAGAATGACCGACATATCGCTGGACTGGCTGCTTCCTGGCGTCGTGATGATCGCGGGTGTCCTGGCGGCGGTCGCGGTAATCGCACGCGGCAAGCGGGCGGGCCAGAAGGCCGCCGCGGGCACGGCGGAGGATTCGTGGGAACGCAGCGAGGAGCGGCGCAGAAGGAAGGAAGCCTTCTACGGGAGTGCTTCCTACGTCCTGCTGTTCTGCTGTGCCGCGGTCGCCGCCGCCCTGTCGTTCCACGGGCTGGTCGGCTTCGGGCAGCAGAACCTGAGCCTGTCCGGCGGCTGGGAGTACCTGGTGCCGTTCGGGCTCGACGGCGCGGCCATGTTCTGCTCCGTGCTCGCGGTCCGGGAGGCCAGTCACGGTGACGCGGCGCTCGGCTCGCGGCTGCTGGTGTGGACGTTCGCCGGGGCCGCCGCCTGGTTCAACTGGGTGCACGCTCCCAGGGGGTTCGGGCATGCGGGCGCGCCGCACTTCTTCGCCGGGATGTCGCTCTCGGCGGCGGTCCTCTTCGACCGGGCGCTCAAGCAGACCCGCCGTGCGGCACTGCGCGAGCAGGGGCTGGTCCCCCGGCCGCTCCCGCAGATCCGGATCGTCAGGTGGCTGCGGGCACCCAGGGAGACCTTCGGGGCCTGGTCGCTGATGCTGCTGGAAGGCGTACGGACGCTGGACGAGGCGGTCGACGAGGTACGCGAGGACCGGCGGCAGAAGGAGCAGAACCGTCTCCGCAGGAGGGAGCACGAGAAGCTGGAGCGCGCCCAGTTGAAGGCGATCAACCGGCAGCACCGCGCCTGGGGGCGCAACCGGAACGGCCGCCAGGTGGACGTGCAGTCCCTGGCGCCCGGTGGTTCGGGCGCCGCGCCGCATGCCGTCGCGGAGCCCGCCATACCAGAACCCGGACAACTGCCGCTTCGCTCCCGGCCCTCCCTCCAGGCCGTGAAAGGCGCTGGGAACAAGGGAGTTGAGACAAGGACGGTCGATCTGACCGCCGAGGACGACACCCAGGCACTGCCCAGGCTCGACTCACTGGAACAGAAGCTCAAGGACCTTGAGCAGCAGTTCGGTTGACGGGTCGTCAGTGAACCGGATCTCAGCGGGGGTTCGGCCGGTCACGCACCGGCCGGACCCCCGTCGAGTTCGAACCACACCACCTTGCCGAGACCGCGTCCCGGCATCCGCACTCCCCAGGCGTCGGAGAGTGCCTGCACCAGGAACAGCCCCCGGCCGTGCGTGCTCTCGTCACAGTCGGCGAGCATGGGCTCGGGCAGTCGCTCCAGATGGTCGCGCACCTCGACGCGCAGGACCGTCCGGTGGAGCGTCGCCGTCAGTTCGGCGTCGCTCTCGGTGTGGATGAGCGCGTTGGTCACCAGCTCGCTGGTGAGCAGTTCCGCGACGTCAGCGACCTCCGGGCGTCCCCAGTGGCGCAGCAATTCGCGCAGTGTGCGCCGCACTTCGGATACGGCGGTCAGGTCGGACCGCCCCAACCGGCAGCGCATGCCCGGCACTTCGTGGTCCACGTCGCCTTTGTCGTCCGTGCCCGCCACCCTCCCGTTGACGGCTGCCCCCGTGCTGCCCCCGCCCGGATGCTGTCTCGTCATAACCCCCACCCACACCCCGGTTCGACCCTTTCTCCCTCGAACAACCTCACGGAATGGATGCCCAGCAAGGGGAGACGACACTCATGTCCGGTAGGGAGGGCGTATGGACCGCGTGTCACCTTTCGCACGTTCGCCCGATGCGCGACTGTCGCTTCCGGCGTACGGGATGCGGGGCGCGGAGGGGCGGAGAGGGTCCGTGGCAGCGTCCGCTTCCCCCCGTACGCCCCCGAGCGGGGCCGCCGCCGCCCCCTCGCGTCGCGCGAAGGACCGGCGGCGACTTGGGACCTAGGGTCGCGGCACGTTCCGCAGGTTGGAGCGGGCCATCTGGACCATCCTGCCGACGCCGCCGTCCAGCACGATCTTGCTTGCGGAAAGGGCGAAGCCGGTGACCATGTCGGCCTTGATGCGGGGCGGGATGGACAGCGCGTTGGGGTCGGTGACGACGTCGACCAGGGCCGGGCCCTTGTGCTTGAAGGCGTCCTTGAGGGCCCCCGCCAGATCCTTGGGCTTCTCGACGCGGACCCCGTGCGCCCCGGCGGCGCGGGCAATGGCCGCGTAGTCGGTGGGGTGGTGGCTGGTGCCGTACGAGGGCATTCCGTCGACCAGCATCTCCAGTTCGACCATGCCGAGCGAGGAGTTGTTGAAGACGACGACCTTCACCGGCAGGTCGTACTGCACCAGGGTGAGGAAGTCGCCCATGAGCATTGAGAAGCCGCCGTCGCCGGACATCGAGACGACCTGCCGCTTGCGGTCGGTGAACTGGGCGCCGATGGCCTGCGGGAGCGCGTTGGCCATCGAGCCGTGCGAGAAGGAGCCGATGACCCGGCGCTTGCCGTTGGGGGTGAGGTAGCGGGCCGCCCAGACGTTGCACATTCCGGTGTCGACGGTGAACACGGCGTCGTCATCGGCCAGTTCGTCGAGGACCGAGGCGACGTACTCGGGGTGGATCGGGGTGTGCTTCTCGACCTTGCGGGTGTACGCCTTGATCACGCCCTCCAGCGCGTCGGCGTGCTTCTTGAGCATCTTGTCGAGGAACTTGCGGTCGCTCTTGGCCCGCACCCTGGGCGTCAGACAGCGCAGCGTCTCGCGTACGTCGCCCCAGATCGCCAGGTCCAGCTTGGTGCGCCGGCCCAGGTGCTCGGGGCGTACGTCGACCTGCACGGTCCGTACGTCGTCGGGCAGGAAGTCGGTGTACGGGAAGTCGGTGCCGAGCAGGATCAGCAGATCGCACTCGTGGGTGGCCTCGTAGGCGGCGCCGTAGCCGAGCAGACCGCTCATGCCGACGTCGTACGGGTTGTCGTACTGGATCCACTCCTTGCCGCGCAGCGCGTGGCCTACCGGGGACTTGATCCGCTCGGCGAACTCCATCACCTCGGCGTGCGCGCCCGCCGTGCCCGCCCCGCAGAACAGGGTGATCTTCTCGGCGTCGTCGATGAGCTGCGCCAGCCTGGCCACCTCGGCCTCGCCGGGGCGTACGGCGGGCCGGGAGGTGGCGAGGGTGAGCCCGCCGCCGTCCTCGCTGACCGGCTCCCCCGCGATGTCGCCGGGGAGGGTGACGACACTGACTCCGTTGAGGCCGACCGCGTGCTGGATGGCGGTCTGCAGGACGCGCGGCATCTGCTTGGGGCTGGAGATCAGCTCGCTGTAGTTGCTGCACTCCTGGAACAGCTGCTGCGGGTGAGTCTCCTGGAAGAAGGTGGTGCCGATCTCGCCGGACGGGATGTGCGAGGCGAGGGCGAGCACGGGTGCGGCGGACCGGTGGGCGTCGTACAGACCGTTGATCAGGTGCAGGTTGCCGGGGCCGCAGGAGCCCGCGCAGGCGGCGAGTTTCCCGGTGATCTGGGCCTCGGCGCCCGCGGCGAAGGCGGCGGTCTCCTCGTGCTTGACCTGGATCCAGTCGATGGAGCCGTTGCGGCGGATCGCGTCGACGACTGGGTTGAGACTGTCCCCGACCACTCCGTACAGGCGCTGGACGCCCGCCTGGACGAGCGTGTCGACGAACTGCTCCGCCACCTTCTGTTTGGCCATGACCGGGTCACACCTCTCAGGACGACAATCACATTTCTTGGATCATCCTGTCCCAAAAATCCCGGAATATGAACTCAGGGCTTCCCTGTCGGCCCTGTCGGCCCTCAGGACTCCCAGACCGCCACCGCCGTCCGGTCGTCGGCGTATCCCTTGGCCCGCAGGGTGACGTCGGCCAGATAGGTGGTGAGGCCGGGCGGTTCCAGGCCTGCCCAGCGGGTGGCCAGCACGTCGGCGAGCGCGCTCTCGCCGCGCAGCGGGTCGGCCAGGCCCGCGCTGCACAGCAGCAGGGTGTCACCCGGCTGCGCCACCGACGCCCGGAACCGGAAGAGCGATCCTGGCGGGACGGTGTCCACGTGCGGGGAGGGCGGTGTGGTGATACCGAGGTCCATGGTGAGGCGGTCGCCCTCCGGGGTCTCCTCGGAGTCCTGGGACTCCGCGCGGTCCGGTGATACGGACGGCGATTCCGTCGGTACGGAGCCGAAGCCGACCACCGGGGCGCCGGTGACCGCGTCGGGGCGGGGCTCCGGGGGCTCGATGTCCTGCCAGACCCCGTCGCGGAGCCGCAGCAGACCGCCCTCGCCGACGCCGAAGAAGATCCGGGTGCGGCACTGGGGGTCGGCGGACAACAGCAGGCAGCGCAGGTCGGCGGTGTACTCCCCCGGTTCCAGGCCGAGTTCGACCGCGCGGGAGCGGAGCTTGCCGAAGGCGCGGTCGGTCAGGCGGTGCAGTCCGGACTTGAGGTCGCCCCGGCGGCCGGCCCTGATGTCCTCGGCGAGCCGGGAGTGGCTGCGGCCCACCGCGCCAGCGATCCAGTCGCAGGCGTCGGCGGCGGCGAGGTGCGCGCCCTCGGCGGCGCGGGCGCCGGTGGCGACCGCGACCAGGACGAGGCCGCTCTCGCCTTCGCCGAAGCGTGCGGTGAGGAGGGCGTCGCGTCGGGGTTCGCCCCGGAAGCGGGCCGAGTCGCCGCGTATGGAGGCGGCGCGCAGGGTGTAGGCGCCGTAGCGGGCGCCGTCCAGGACGGTGTCCGCGACCAGTCCCTCCAGGTTGTTGGGATCCGCGGCGACCAGGGCGGTCGGCTCGGGGTCGTAGGTGGGAGGACCGGTGCCGATGTGGGTGGTGATGGGGCGGGGGGTCGGTGGGGGTGGTGGGGTCGGTGCTGCTGGTGGGGCCTGGTGGGCTGGGGTGGGGGGTGCGGGAGGTACGGGGGGTGCATCCCATTCGGCGGTGCGGGTGCGTTCGGTGGAGCTGCGGCTGGTGGGAGTGCGGTCGGTGGAGGCGCGGTCGACGGCGGTGCGGGTGCGGTCGGTGGCGGGGAGTTCCGGGGCGGGCCGGTCGTCCAGGGTGGGCCGCTCGTCCGGGGAGGGTCGGTCGTCCGGGTCGTCGGCCAGGCCCTCGTCCCAGGGCGGGAAGGAGGTGGGGAGCGGGGGGATGTCGCGGAGGGCGTGCTCCGGGGGGTCGGTGGGCGCCGTCGGCTCTGGGCGTGCCGTTGGCTCTGAGCGGGCCGGGGGTTCTTGGCGTGCCGTGGGCTCCGTGGGCGTCCGGGGCTCCATGGGCGTCCGGGAATCCGTGGGTGTTCGGGGCTCCGTGGGTTCGTCCCAGAGGCGGCGGGTGCGGCGGCCGGGGGTGCCGGGTGGGCCTGGTGGGGACGGGGGCGGGCCCCAGGTGGAGGTGGTGGTGGGGTCCGGGGGCCTGACTGTTGCCGGCGGGGCGTCCTCGGGCTCGGGGGCGGGGGGCGGGTGGGGCGGGGTCTGGCGGGGTGTCGGCAGCCAGGCGTCCCACTCCCTGGTCGCCGCGCGAACGGGCGCGCGGGGGTCGGGCGGTGGCGGTTCCCAGGGGGCCGGAGGGTGTTCCCTGCGCGGGGCCCCGGTCGGTGGGGGCGGTTCCGGTGGGGGTACCGGGTCCCGGTGGCCGGGGCCTCCCGGGGTGGAGTCGAAGTGGTCGTCCAAGGTCTTGCCCGTGGGTGCCGGGCCGGTGTCCGGGGCTGACTCGTCGTACAGCCGGTCCCACCAGTCGTCCTCGGCGTCTCGGCGCCGCTCCCCCTGCTGACTCATGCCCCTATTGTCCACCGCTGAGGCGATTCGGAAACGGGGCAGGAACGAAAAAGTGGTCCGCCGGACAGACCCACCCCCCACGGGAAGGACGCCCGGCGGACCGATCATGGCCGGCGAATGCCGGTCGTGCGGCTGGCCGTTGTGGCTAGCGCACGTCGTACGCGCGGGTCACGAGCTGGGTGACGGAGGTGCCGTTGGTGTCCGTCAGTTCGGATTTCAGGGTGACTTGCTTGCCGGTGGCACCCGCATGGTCGACGGTGGCCGTCCAACTGGCCCCGGAACCGGCCGTCCTGGCCTCGGTCCAGGTCTTGCCCTCGTCGTACGAGTAGGACAGCTTGGCGGCCTTGATCGCGCCGGGGGTGTAGCCCGCGTGGCCGGTGACGGAGAGGCCGATCTTCTGGCCGTCGCTCGCGGGCAGGGTCTTCAGGCCGTCCTCCGGGAGTGCGTAGCCGGGGAAGAGGACCGGGACCGGGGTGGACGCGGCGCTCTCGTCGAGCTGCGAGGTGAACCGCCAGCTGGTGGTGACGGCGGTCGAGCGCTGCCAGACCTTGGCGTGCGCGCCGATCTTGGTGATGCTCTGGGTGAGTTCGTACGAGCCCCGGTCGGCCGGGACCTCGAAGGCGCCCTTGGGCCACCCTGTCCGGCCGATGACCTCGCCGTCGCGCTTCAGCTCCAGCGAGCCGATGTCGCCGAAGCTGCCCGGGATCGCCCAGTGTTCGCGGTCGCCCCACATCGCGTTCTCGAAGCCGATCCAGTTGCCCTGGCGCTCGGCGACCAGCAGCTGCTTGTCCTGTTCGTCGCGCGGGGCGGTGGGGGCGATGACCCCGCCGTACCAGTTCTCGGTGAGGCGCTGGCCGGTCTTGAACTTCCGGTCGGGGGACACCATCAGCTCACCGAACGGGAAGCTGCTGCCGACATAGCGGCCCCAGGCGGAACCGTCGGCGGAGTACAGCTCGGTGCGGGCACCGGGGACCGGTACCGGGTCCCCGTAGGCGGAGGAGGCGATGGTGTTGCCGCTGGGGCGCAGCGCGAAGACCGTGTCGACGAAGTCGCCCCGTACGCCCATCGCCCGGTGGTCGGACTGGACGGCGGCGAGCTTGCGGTCGGAAGTGGTGTAGGTGCGCGCCGACTTGACCGGGCCCTTCTCCTGGAAGCCGAGGTTGTAGAGGTACGGGGTGCGTGCGGTGGCCTGCCAGTCCAGGGTGACCTTGCCCTGGGCGAGGCGGGACTTGAGGTCCTTGGCCTCTGCGGCGGGTACGGCGAGTACCGGGAGGGCGAGGCTGCCGAATCCGGCGGTCGGGTACCAGGTGCCCGCCGACGGGCGGTGGGCCAGGACGGCGACGGCGCCCTCGGCGAGCGCGTTCCGCGCGACCGTGCCCAGGAAGTTGTCGTCGTCGGGTACTTCGACCAGGGCGACCGCGCCCTTGACGCCCGCCGCCTTGAGCTCGGCCGGGGTGCCCCTGCCCGCGTCGGCGAGCGGGGCGCTGCCCCTGCCGTCGAGGTTGGCGGAACCGACGGTGCCGGCCACGGCGTGCAGGGCGGGACCGCCGGTGACCTTGAGGCTGCTCAGCAGCGGGGCGCCCGCGCGCCAGTAGCTGCCGAACTCGAACTCGCCGTCGTCGGCGCGGCCCTGGACGTCCGCGTAGAAGTCGGCGATGCCCCGGCCGCCGCTGAGGGTGCCGGAGTGGATCCAGGTGTTCTTCCAGGTCCGCTCGAAGGCGAGGGTGGTGTTGCGGGTCTCGGTGGGGCGGTCGGTGCGGATGCTCAGCTTGTGCGCCTTGCGCGCGTCGAGGACGACGGTGGTGTCCTTCTTGACCTCAAGCTGGGGGTGGCCCAGGTAGCTGAGCGACCGGTAGGCCCTGCCCGTGGCGTCGGACGGGTCGGGGGTGGCGACGTAGGCGGAGAGGAAGTACGCGCCGGGGCGGACCTCGTAACGCTGCTCCGCGGCACCGTTGTTGGGACGGCTCTCGCCCGAGTCGTCGTCGGTGCCGATCACGTCGAGGGAGCTGGCGCCCCTGGCGGGCTTGCCCTCGCGGTCGATCACCTTGACCCGCAGGGTGACGGTCTCGGCCTGTACGTACAGGGAGAACGGGGTGGCGACGCTGACGCCGCCGCGTGCCGTGGCCAGGACGCGGCCGGTGACGTCGCCGTACTGGGCGCGGTCCAGCCGGGCGGCCGGGTCGAGCGTCAGGGGCACGGTGACCGTGGATCCGGCGGGCACCGTGACGCGGTTCTTGCCCAGCTCGGCGATCCTGGAGCGGATGGCGGAGCCGTCGTTGCCGGTGGGCTGCTGGACCTTGAGGTCCAGGGTGACCGGCTTGTCACCGGTGTTGGTGTACGGCAGGTCGACGGTGGTGCGGTCGCTGCTGTGCTGGGGCCAGTCGAAGGTGCCGCCCTGTACGGCGGGGGCGCCGGTGACCTTGGCGTCGAGCGCCGCCTTGACGTCGAGGCGGCCGCCGCCGGTCTGGCGTACGTCGCCGGGGACCTGCTTGGCGGCGGAGACCAGGGTCGCCTTGATCTGCTGGGCGGACCAGTCGGGGTGGGCCTGCTTGAGGATGGCTGCCGCGCCGGCGACGTGCGGCGTCGCCATCGACGTACCGGACATGGAGCGGTACGCCTGGGTGCCGCGCCCGCCTGCCGAGGCGGCGGAGATGGCCACGCCGGGGGCGGCGATCTCGGGCTTGAGGGTGTGGGTGGTGACGTTGGGGCCCCGGCTGGAGAACTGGGCGGTGGTGTCGTCGCGGTCGACGGCGCCGACGGTGAGGACGCCGGGGGCGCAACCGGGCGAGGAGAGGGAGTTGTTGCGCGGGCCCTCGTTGCCTGCGGCCACCACGAACAGGGTGTCCTTGCTCTTGGCGAGCTCCTCGGCGGCGACGCTGAGCGGGTCGGTGCAGTCGCCCGCTCCCGCGCCCAGGCTCATGGAGACGACGTCGGCCTTCTGCGCGACCGCCCACTCCATGCCCGCGATGATCCACGACTCGGCGCCCTGGCCCTGGTCGTTGAGGACCTTGCCGTTGAGGAGTTCGGTGCCGGGGGCGACGCCCTTCTTCTTGCCGCCGCCGGCCGCGCCGCTGCCGCCGACGGTGGAGGCGGTGTGGGTGCCGTGCCCCTGGGCGTCGGCCTCGGAGCCCGAGTCGGTGAAGTTCTGGGCGGCCACGACCCGGCCCTTGAGGTCGGGGTGCTCGGTGTCGGCGCCGGTGTCCAGGACGGCGACCTTGGTGCCCTTGCCGTCGAATCCGGCGGCCCACGCTTCGGGCGCCCTGACCTGCTTGGTCGACCGGTCCAGGGTAGCGGTGACCTTGCGGTCCAGCCACAGCTTGGTGAGGTCGGAGGCGGAGCGCGAGCGGGTGTCGCTGATGTCCGCCCAGAAGTCGGCGGCCTTGGCCTTGTCCGCCTTGAGCGCGACACCGCCGACGGGGGCGAGGACCGCGCCCCGGGTGGCGGCGCGCGGGGTGGCGGGCAGCGCGCGGGCAACGTTCACGGACTTGTCGTACACGGCGATCAGGGGCAGGGACTTGCTGTGCGCGTCGTCGTACCCCTGCCGGATCAGGCCGGTGACGTTGAAGAGTTCGCGGTCGACGCGGCCGGTGGCCAGGGCGGCGGACGCGGACTCGGGAATGACGTAGAGGTCCGGCTTTCCGCTCGTGCCCTTGGCCGAGGTACGGGTCTGCACGAGCGGCACCGTACCGTCCGGGCGGGGCAGCGCGCTCGCCGCGTCCGGGCCCGAACCCCCTTGCCGTACAAGGACCTTGTCACCGGTCACGAGAGTGACGACGACGGCGCGCGACTGCTGCTCGCCGGCCTTGTCGCTCCCGGCGATCGGCCGCTTCGCGGTGGCCGGGTCCGTGGGCGCGGGCGCCGCCACGGACGGGGTCACCGCGGTGGCGGCGAGGACCGCGGCGGTGGCCGCCCCCAACGCCGTACGCGATATGCGCGATCTCGGACGCATGCTGCTCCCCAAGTCGGTTCGGCACACGGGTTGGTGGCCGGTGGCGACACAGTGGCAGAGGGGCGGGGGGTGCGGGGATGATGTTCTGAGGCGGGTTTGTGCCGTGGCTCTTTCCCGCCACCCGTGTGGTCGGTGTGGTTCGTGTGGCGTGGTGAATGCGCTGGTGTGTGAGGGGTGAGCGTCGAGGTGCTGGGTGCGATAGGGCTGGACGAGGCGCAGGAGGCGGCCTACCGGACGCTCGTCTCGGTCGGGGCGGCCGAGGTGTCCGACCTGGCGCACCGGCTGTCCGCGGGCGAGGCGGAGACGGAGCGGGCGTTGCGCCGGCTGGAGCGGCAGGGGCTGGCCGCGAAGTCGTCTTCGGGTACGCGGTGGGTGGCGGCGCCGCCGGGGGTGGCGCTCGGCGCGCTCCTCACCCAGCAGCGCCACGAGCTGGAGCAGGCGGAACTGGCGGCGGTGCTGCTGGCGGAGGAGTACCGGGCGGAGGCCTCGGAACCGGCGGTGCACGACCTGGTGGAGGTGGTGACGGGGGCGAGTGCGGTGGCGCACCGGTTCGCGCAGCTGCAGCTGGGCGCGACGGAGGAGGTGTGCGCGCTGGTCACCGGGCAGCCGGTGGCCGTCACCGGCTTGGACAACGTGGCCGAGGAGCGTGCGGCGGAGCGCGGCGTGCTGTACCGGGTGGTCCTGGAGCGGGAGGTGCTGACGCTGCCGAGGGGCATGGTGGAGCTGACCGCGGCACTGAGCCGCGACGAACAGGTCCGGGTGGTCGACCGCGTCCCGACCAAACTCGTCGTCGCCGACCGTGCACTGGCCATGGTCCCGCTGACCGGCCGGGACGCGGAGCCCGCGGCACTGGTGGTGCACGCGAGCGGCCTGCTGGAGTCCCTGATGGGCCTCTTCGAGGCGGTGTGGCGCGAGGCCCGCCCGGTCCGGCTGGGGCTCACGAAGGGCGACTTCGTGGAGGAGCACGACGCACCGGACGAGCTGGACCTGCGGATCCTGTCGCTGCTGCTGGCGGGCCTGACGGACGCCAGCGTGGCGAAGCAGTTGGAGCTGGGGCTGCGGACGGTGCAGCGGAGGGTGAAGAGGCTGATGGAGGTGGCGGGGGTGGGCACGAGGTTGCAGCTGGGGTGGCATGCGTATGAGAGGGGGTGGGTGGCGAGGTAGGGCGGGTGGGTCCAGGTCAGAGGGCCGGGCTGGTACGGGGGTTCAGGGTTGCGCGTAGTTCCGCCGCCTCGTGGGTCAGGTGGGACAGGAGGGCTACCAGCGCCGGGGTGCGGATGCGGCAGGCGGCTTCGGTCGTGCCCACCGTGCGGCCCACCGAGGGGAGTTCGACCGGGAGGGCGGCCAGGCGGTCGTCGTCGCGCAGGATCAGCTCCGGGAGCGCGGCGACCATGTCGGTGGTCAGGAGCAGGGCGCGCATGGTCAGGATGGACGTGCATTCCACCCGGTTCGCGGGCAGTGCCAGGCCCTGGGACTCGAAGACGGCGGCGAGTTCCTGGCGGAGCGCGGTCTGTTCGAGGGGGAGGATCCAGGGGTGGCCGACCGTGTCGGCGAGGGTGGTCGCCGGGCCGCGCAGGAGCGGGTGGCCGGTGCGGACGGCGAGGCGGATCGGTTCGCGGTAGAGGGCGCGCTGGCGGATGCGGCCCGGTTCCGGGGCGGGGCCGACCCGGCCGACGATGACGTCGAGTTCGCCGGTGAGCAGCGCCGGGTGCAGCAGGTCGAAGGTGCCCTCGCGGACGATGACGGTCAGTTGCGGGCGTTCCGCCTTCAGCCGCGCGACGGCGCGCGGCAGCAGCAGGTTCGCCCCCGCCAGGAGGGTGCCGACGGTGACCGTGCCCGCCTGGCCCTCCCGCAGGCCGGTCAGGTGGTCGCCGGCCCGGCGGACCTCCGCGATGACCGCACGGGCGTGACCGACGAGGGCCTCCCCGTACACCGTCGGGCGCATTCCGCGCGGCTCGCGGTGGAAGAGCTCCACGTCGGCGAGTTTCTCCAGCTCGCGCAGGGTGCGGGTGGCGGCCGGCTGGGTCAGGTGGAGTGATTCGGCGGCCCTGACGACACTGCCGTGTTCGGCGATCGCTGCGAGCAGGGTCAGATGGCGGAATTTCAACCGTCCGTCGAGCAGGTCCATCGGGAACGACTCCTCACACGAGCAGGCCCTATACCCGGATCGGTATGGCGGCTCCCCGTTCCGGCATTGGCTGGGCATGGCTGGGCGGCCTCATGATGCACAGGGGCGGAACAAGACACCAGGGTCCGGACCGGATCGGGTGCTTCTGCCGTGAAAAGGGAGGTCTACGAGGTGAGTTCGCCGGTACGGCATTACACGGGTGGCCGATTCCACACCACGGGCGAGCCGTTCCCGCTGATCGATCCGGTGGACGGCCGGACCGTCGGCACGGTCCCGGACGCGGACCGGGCGACGGTGGACGCGGCGGTACGGGCGGCCCGCGAGGCACTGTCCGGGCCGTGGGCGTCGTACACCGCCGCCGACCGTTCCCGGCTGCTGCACGCCGTCGCCGACGGCATCGAGGCCCGCTTCGAGGAGTTCGTCGCGGCGGAGTGCTCCGACACCGGCAAGCCGCGCGAGCTGGCCGCCGCCGTGGACGTACCGCGCGGCATCGCCAACTTCCGTGCCTACGCCGACCTTTCGGCGTCCCGGAGCGAGCAGTCCTGGCACACCGAGACCCCGGACGGGCGGGGCGCGCTCAACTACACCGTGCACAAGCCGCTCGGTGTCGTCGCGGTGGTCGCCCCGTGGAACCTGCCGCTGCTCCTGCTGACCTGGAAGGTCGCCCCGGCCCTCGCGATGGGCAACACCGTCGTCGCCAAACCCTCCGAACTCACCCCGTCCACCGCCCACTTGCTCGCCGAGGTGATCGACGCCGCCGGACTGCCCGCCGGGGTGTTCAACCTGGTGCACGGGTACGGCGCCGACGCTGCCGGGGCCTGGCTGACCGCGCACCCGGGCGTGGACGCCATCGCCTTCACCGGCGAATCCCGTACCGGCAGCGCGATCATGCGGGCAGCTTCCGATCAACTCACCCCGGTCTCCTTCGAGTTGGGCGGCAAGAACGCCGGTCTTGTCTTCGCGGACGCCGACCTGGAGGAGGCGGTGGCGGGGACGCTGCGGTCGTCCTTCACCAACAGCGGCCAGGTGTGCCTGTGCACCGAGCGGGTGTACGTCGAGCGGCCCGCGTTCGAGGAGTTCACGGCGGCGCTGGCACGGGGCGCCGAGCAGGTGACGTACGGCCCGATGGTGTCGGCCGAGCACCGCGACAAGGTGCTCGGATATCTGGGGCGGGCCGCCGTCGACGGGAAGGTACTGGCGGGCGGCGGGGCGCCGGAGTTCGGCGATGCGCGGGACGGCGGGTTCTGGGTGCGGCCGACCGTGCTCAGCGGGCTGCCCGAGGACCATCCGGCGGTACGGGAGGAGATCTTCGGGCCGGTGGTGCACGTGGCCCCCTTCGACACCGAGGAGGAGGCGATCGGACTCGCGAACGCCGGACCGTACGGGCTGGCCGCCACCGTCTGGACCCGTGACCTCGCCCGCGCCCACCGGGTGGCGCCCAGGCTGGACGTCGGGATCGCCTGGGTCAACACCTGGAACCTGCGGGACCTTCGGACCCCGTTCGGGGGCGTGAAGGCCTCCGGGATCGGCCGCGAGGGCGGCCACCACTCCCTCGACTTCTTCTCCGAGCCGATGAATGTGTGCGTGAAGCTATGAGCTCTCCGGAATCCACGAATGCCGTCGGCAGGGCCGTGACCGAGGCCGCCGATCTGCTCGACGAGGCCTGTCGCAGTGGCGTGCCGATCGCCCCCGTACGGGAGCTGCTGCCCGCGGGTGACGTGTCCGCCGCGTACGCCGTGCAGAACTTGCGGACCGAGCGCAGGCTCGCGGCGGGCCGCCGCATCACCGGCTGGAAGGTCGGCCTGACCTCCGTCGCCGTACAGCGCCAACTGGGCGTCGACTCACCGGACTTCGGCGCCCTCTTCGACGACACCGCGGTGCTGGACGGCGACGAGATCCCGTTCGGTACGGTCCTCCAGCCGCGCGCCGAGGTGGAGGTGGCCCTGGTACTGGGCGCGGACCTTGACCACGAGCGGCACACGGTGGCCGACCTCGTGCGGGCCACCGAGTTCGCGCTGCCCGCGATCGAGGTGGTCGGCAGCCGGATCCGCGACTGGGACATCACCCTCGTGGACACGGTCGCCGACAACGCGTCGAGCGGCGTGTACGTCCTGGGCACCCGGCCCGTCACCCTGGACGCCCTCGACCTGCGGACGGCGGGCGCGGTCCTGGAGCGGCGCGGCGAGCCCGTTTCGGTCGGTGCAGGGGCCTCCTGCCTGGGCAATCCGCTGCACGCCGCGCTGTGGCTGGCGGACACCCTGGCCGGGCTGGGGCGGCCGCTGCGGGCCGGTGACACGGTGCTGACCGGGGCGCTGGGGCCGGTGGTGCCCGTGGCGCCGGGCGATGTGCTGGAGGCACGGATCGACGGACTGGGTTCGGTACGGGCGGCCTTCGCGGCGTCCGGCGAGGAGGGCACGGCATGAACGAGGCACTGCTCAAGGAGTGCGCCGCCACACTCGACGAGGCTGCGCTGCACCGCAGCCCGCTGCGCGGCGGCAGCACCGGAATCGGCGAGGTCGCCGACGCGTACGCCGTCCAAAATGCCCTGGTGGCACGGCGGTTGGCGCGCGGCGAGCGGCTCACCGGATTCAAGCTGGGCTTCACCAGTGCGGCCAAGATGCGCCAGATGGGGGTGCACGACCTCATCCACGGCCGGATCACCGACCGGATGCGCATCGCCGACGGCGGCACCCTCGACACGGGGACGCTGATCCACCCCCGGGTGGAGCCCGAGGTGGCGTTCCTGCTGGGCGGGCCGCTGCTGCCCGGCGACGGGGACCCCCTGTCGGCGGTGGCGGCGGTCGCGCCCGCCCTGGAGGTCATCGACTCGCGGTACGACGGCTTCACCTTCTCGCTCCCGGAGGTCGTCGCGGACAACACCTCGGCCGCCGGTTACTGCGTGGGCGCCTGGCGCACCCCCGTCGAACTCGGCAACCTGGGCGTCCTGCTGGAGCTCGACGGACGTCTCGTCGAGGCGGGTTCCACCGCCGCGATCCTCGGTCATCCGCTGCGCGCCCTGGCCGCCGCCGCCCGGCTGGCCGCCGCGAGCGGGGTGCGGCTGGAGGCGGGGACGGTGATCCTCGCGGGCGCCGCCACCGCGGCCGTACCGCTCGCGCCCGGCGTGCACGTACGCGCCACGGTCGCGGGGCTGGGCACGGTCGGTTTCGGCACCGCGGCGAACGCGGCCGCCTCCGCGGCGGAGGCCACCGCATGATCGTCGAAGGAGCCGCGGTCCCCCGTGGCCGCTTCCCGCACCTGCGGCGCGCCGGTGACCTGGTCTTCGTTTCCGGTACGAGTTCCCGGCGGCCGGACGGCACCTTCGCCGGGGCCCGGGTCGACCCGATGGGCGTCACCGACCTCGACGTCCGCGAGCAGACCCGTGCCGTGCTCGACAACATCGGTCGGCTGCTCGCCGCCGCCGGCGGTGGTCTGCGCGACCTGGTGTCCGTCACCACCTACCTGGTGAACATGAACGACTTCGGCGGCTACAACGACGTCTACGCCGAGTACTTCGACGAGAGCGGCCCGGCCCGCACCACCGTCGCCGTCCACCAGCTCCCGCATCCGCAGCTGCTGATCGAGATCAGCGCGGTCGCCCATCTGCCCCTCTCCCCCGCGCTCCCCTCCCCCGAACCCCTCTCCCCCCAGCACGAGGAGACCCCCGCATGAGCAAGAGGCCCCTGCCCGCTCCGTTCAACTTCCAGAACTGGATCGAGGAGCACCAGCACCTGCTGAAGCCGCCGGTCGGCAACGTCCAGGTCTGGCAGGACGCGGACCTGATGGTCACCGTCGTCGGCGGCCCCAACCGGCGCACCGACTTCCACGACGACCCCATCGAGGAGTTCTTCTACCAGCTCAAGGGCAACATGGTGCTCCGGGTGGTGGAGGAGGACGGCGAGCCGCCGCGCGACATCCACATCCGCGAGGGCGACGTCTTCCTGGCCCCGGCGCATCTGCGCCACTCACCGCAGCGCCCCGAGCCGGGCAGCATCGGTCTGGTCGTCGAATTCGCCCGCCCCGAGGGGCAGTTGGACGCCTTCGAGTGGTACTGCATGAACTGCCACCGGCTGGTGCACCGCAGCGAGCTCCAGCTGAAGTCGATCGTCGACGACCTGCCGCCGGTCTTCGACGCCTTCTACGGTGACGAGTCGGCCCGCACCTGCCCGCACTGCGCCGCCGTGCACCCCGGCAAGGACTGGCCGGACGCCCTGCGCCCGAGCACCACGCTTCCGAGCACGCCCGCTCCCGAAGAGCGCGCATGACCGCCCCGCACGGCGCCTCGCCCGTCGTCGACGTCCACGCCCATGTCTTCCCCCGCCTCTCCCGCGCCGAGTCCCGGCTGCTCCAGGACTCCGAGGGTCCGTGGCTGCGCACCGACGCCGACGGGGTCGACGAGGCCGGCCGGGGCATGATGATGCGCGGCTCGCAGGAGTACCGCCCGGTGAGCCGCACCCTCTGGGACCCGGTGGCCCGGATTGCCGACCTCGACCGGCACGGCGTGGACGTCCAGGTGCTCTCCAGCACTCCGCTGCTCTTCGGTTACGACGCCGATCCGGTGCGGGCCGCCGACTGGTGCGCGATGGTCAACTCGCGGATTCTGGAGTTCAGTTCGTACGCTCCCGACCGGCTCGCCCCGCTCTGCCAGGTGCCGCTCCAGGACACCGAGGCCGCCTGCGCCCAGGTCACGGAGGCCATGCGGCAGGGCTTCCACGGCGTGCACATCGGCAACCACATCGGTGAGCGCGACCTCGACGACGGTGCGGTGATCGAGTTCCTGACGCACTGCGCGCACGAGAACGCCGCCGTGCTCGTCCACCCGTGGGACCTGCCCGCCGGGCCGCGCATCGAGCGGTACATGCTCCAGTGGCTGGTGGGGATGGCGGCCGAGACGCATCTGACGATCCTGTCGATGATGCTGTCGGGCACCTTCGAGCAACTCCCCGCATCCCTGCGGCTGTTGTTCGCGCACGGCGGCGGCAGCTTCCCGTACCTGCTCGGCCGGGCCGACAACGCGTGGCACCGGCGGGATCTGGTCCGGGCGGACAGTCCGCGCCCGCCGTCGGCGTACACCGGCCGGTTCAGTGTCGACTCGGCCGTCTTCGACCAGCGGGCGCTGGAGCTGCTGGTACGGGTGATGGGGGCGGGGCAGGTGCTGCTCGGGTCCGACCATCCGTTCCCGCTGGGCGAGGCCGAGATCGGCCGGCTCGTCCGGGAGAGCGCGCTGACCGAGGAGGAGAAGGACGCGGTACTCGGCGGGAACGCCCTGCGCTTCTTCGCCCTCGACAAGGCCCGCGCGAGCGGTCGCGCGGCGGCCCGGAGCGAGGTGGCGCGATGACCGTACGACCGCTGAAGGCGGCAGTGATCGGTTCCGGCAACATCGGCACCGACCTCCTCATCAAGATCCTCCGGGGCTCGGGCCCCGTCACCGCCGCCGCCATGATCGGCATCGACCCCGGGTCCGACGGGCTGGCCCGCGCCGCCCGGCTCGGTGTCCCCACCAGCGCGGACGGCGTCCAGGGGCTCATCGCGCTCGACGGCTTCGACGGGATCGACGTCGTCTTCGACGCCACCTCGGCCGCCGCCCACCACCGCAACGCCGCCGCCCTGGCCCCCTACGGCAAGCGGCTGATCGACCTGACCCCGGCGGCCATCGGCCCCTATGTCGTGCCTCCGGTGAACCTCGACGCCCAGTTGGACGCGCCGAACCTCAACATGGTGACGTGCGGCGGGCAGGCCACCGTGCCGGTCGTCGCCGCCGTCTCCGCAGTCACCCCGGTCGCCTACGCGGAGATCGTCGCGTCAATCTCCTCGCGCTCGGCGGGACCGGGGACCCGGGCGAACATCGACGAGTTCACCGAGACCACCGCGCGGGCGCTGGAGCAGGTCGGCGGTGCGGCGCGCGGCAAGGCGATCATCGTGCTCAATCCGGCCGAGCCGCCGCTGCTGATGCGCGACACCGTGCACTGCGTGAGCGGAGACTGCGACACCGGTGCGGTCGCCGCGTCAGTGCGGGCGATGACGGAGCGGGTCGCCGCGTACGTACCCGGCTACCGGCTGAAGCAGGAGCCGCAGTTCCGGAAGCTGGCGGCGGGTGACCCGCTCGCCGAACTGGCCGGGCTCGGCGCCACCGGCGGGGTGCTGACCTCGGTGTTCCTGGAGGTGGAGGGCGCCGCCCACTACCTCCCCGCGTACGCCGGGAACCTCGACATCATGACGTCCGCCGCGCTGCGCACCGCCGAGCGGCTGGCCACCACAGCGGGGAGTGCGGCATGACGCGCGTGTACGTCCAGGACGTCACCCTCCGGGACGGCATGCACGCCGTCTCCCACCGCTACACCCTCGACCAGGTCCGCTCCATCGCCGCCGCGCTCGACGCGGCGGGTGTGGACGCCGTCGAGGTGGCCCACGGGGACGGCCTGTCCGGTGCCTCCGTGACCTACGGGCCTGGGGCGCACACCGACTGGGAGTGGCTGGAGGCGGCCGCCTCGGTGCTGACCCGGGCGAAGCTGACGACCCTGCTGCTGCCGGGCATCGGCACCGCCGCCGACCTGCGCCGCGCGCACGCGCTGGGCGTGACGTCGATCCGGGTCGCCACGCACTGCACCGAGGCCGACGTCTCCGCCCAGCACATCGCGCTGGCTAGGGAGCTGGGGATGGATGTCTCCGGCTTCCTGATGATGTCGCACATGGCACCGCCCGCCGAACTGGCCGCCCAGGCACGCCTGATGGAGTCGTACGGCGCACACTGCGTGTACGTCACCGACTCGGGCGGCCGACTGACGATGGACGGGGTGCGGGAGCGGGTGCGCGCGTACCGCGACGTACTCGACCCGGGCACCCAGATCGGCATCCACGCCCACCACAACCTCGCCCTAGGCGTCGCCAACAGCGTCGTCGCCGTCGAGGCGGGGGCCCACCGGGTGGACGCCTCGCTGGCCGGGCAGGGCGCGGGGGCCGGGAACGCCCCGCTGGAGCCGTTCGTCGCGGTCATGGAGCTGATGGGCTGGGAGCACGGCTGCGACCTGTTCCCGCTGATGGACGCGGCCGAGGAGCTCGTACGGCCGACCCAGGACCGTCCGGTACGGGTGGACAGGGAGACCCTCACCCTCGGGTACGCCGGGGTGTACTCCAGCTTCCTGCGGCACGCGGAGGCGACCGCCGCCCGGTACGGGCTGGACACCCGGGCCCTGCTGGTGGAGGCGGGGGCGCGCGGGATGGTCGGCGGCCAGGAGGACCTGCTGACCGACATCGCCCTGGACCTCGTACAGCAACGGAGTCCCGTATGAATCCCGCCGGCACGAACCCCGTCGGCACGAACCCCGCCCGTGTGAACCCCGAAGGAGGGCGTCAACCCATGGACATTGACGAGCAGTTGAAGGAACTCACCGTGCGCGCCGAGGCGCTCGACGCGGCCGATCCGCTCGCCGGGGTACGGGAGCGGTTCCTGCTGCCGGAGGGCGTCGTCTACCTCGACGGCAACTCGCTGGGCGCGCTGCCCGCCGCCGTGCCCGCCGTGGTCGAGGACGCGGTACGCCGCCAGTGGGGCACCGACCTGATCCGGTCGTGGAACGACAACGACTGGTGGGACGCCCCGCTGCGGGTCGGCGACACCGTCGGCAAACTGGTCGGCGCGGCGCCCGGGCAGGTCGTGGTCGGCGGCGACTCGACGAGTGTGCAGCTCTACAACGCGCTGGTCGCGGCCGTCCGGCTGCGGCCGGGGCGCAGTCTGCTGCTGACCGACCCGGACCACTTCCCCACCGACCAGTACATCGCCGACTCGGTGGCCCGGCTGCTCGGCGTCGAGGTGCGGCGGGTGCCGGCCCGCGAGGTGCGGTCGGTGCTCGCCTCCGAGGGCTTCGACGTGGCGGTGGCCGCGTACGCACCGGTCGACTACCGGACCGGCGAGGCGTACGACATGGCGGCGATCACCTCGGCGGCCCACGAGGCGGGTGCGGTGATGGTGTGGGACCTGTGCCACGCGGCGGGCGCCCTCGACATCCAACTCGACGCGATCGGGGCCGACTTCGCGGTGGGCTGCGGCTACAAGTACCTCTCGGGCGGGCCCGGCGCCCCGGCGTTCCTGTACGTCGCCGAACGCCATCAGGCCTCCTTCGACCAGCCGCTCACCGGATGGCACGGGCACGCCGACCCGTTCGGCATGCACGGTACGTACACCCCGGCACCGGGCATCGGCCGGGCCCGGATCTCCACTCCGCCACTGCTGTCGCTGCTCGCCCTGGAGGCGGCGCTCACCGCGTACGACGGGGTGGCGATGGCGGACGTCCGGGTGAAGGGGCTCGCGCTGACCGGGTTCTTCCAGGAGTGCGCGGACGCGCTCCTGGACGGGTTCGGCTTCACGGCGGCGACGCCGCGCGAGGCCGAACGCCGGGGCAGCCAGGTGGCGTTGCGGCACCCGGAGGCGTACCCGCTGATCGCGGCGCTCGTCGCGCGCGGTGTGATCGGCGACATGCGGGCGCCGGACCTGCTGCGGTTCGGGGTCAACCCGCTCTATGTCTCGTACGGCGATGTCCTTTGCTGTGTACGGCAGTTGAGGGAGATCGTCAGCACCGGCGAGCACCGTGATGCGCGCTTCCAGCGGAGCAGCACGGTGACCTGAGCCGACCGGCCCACCCCCTTCCACCCCCGCTCCCTGTCACGGGGAGGCGGCACCCCGCCCCTCCCCCGGCACCGCACACCCCCGCGCCGCCCCTTTCCTCCGCATATGCACCTCCTGTTCCCGGAAGGACCGCCACATGCGCACCGCCCGTCCCACCTTCACGAGGCCCGCCCCCGTCCGGGTCGCGCTGGCCGCGACCGCCGTCGCAGCCGTCACCGCGACCCTCCTCGTACCGACGCCGGGCGAGGCGGTGGCCGCCGCTCCCGCCGATCCGGACATCCCCACCGTGTGCGAGGACCGCCGCCCGGACCCGGTGGACCCCGGGTCGTACGGCATGCAGCTCGACAGGACCTTCCTGCACCCCGCCCTCACCCCGCTCGACGAGGAGCACCCGCACCCCTTCCCGGGGCGCGGCGAGAAGTACGACACGAAGTCGTACAGCAAGAACATGAAGGTCGAAGCGGCCTACGAGGGCGCCGAGTTCACCCCGGACTACTTTCACACCTGGCAGAACATCGTCGACTTCGACGGCCGCCGCTACCTCTTCCAGTACGACCGCTCCGAGGCCCGGGTCTACGACGTGACCGACGTGAAGAAGGTCAAGGTCGTCGAGAAGCTGACCCGCGCCGACGTCGACGGCGACGAGTCGAGGGCGAGCAGGGACTGGGCGGCCGGGGACTACTGGGGCGGGTCGACCATCCAGTGGAACAAGAAGCTCAAGGCCTATGTGATGGTGGTGAGTTTCGAGGACAAGCGGCAGATCAGCGAGCTCAGCGACGAGCCGGGGCACGACAAGTACTCCAACCCGGAGGGCGTCGCGAAGCTGCGCGCCAAGAAGGGACTGAAGGGCTTCAAGGTCTACCGCCTGGACGGGCCGCGCAAGAAGGACTGGAAGCTGCTGTCGACGGTCTCGACGGACTCCACCCAGCGCGATCCGCTGAACAGCGACCTCAACAAGCCGCAGCAGGGCTCGGGTTCGCTGGACGTGCCGTACTGGACGGGCGGGAAGTACATGTTCCTGGCGGTCGCCCCCAACGACACCTACTCCGGCAACGAGTACCCGACCAACCTGCACTCGGCCGGCTACCAGTCCTGGGACATGTCCGACCCGGCGCACCCGAAGCTGCTGGACACCTGGCACCTGCCGGGTCAGGTGACCGGCGAAACGGCGGCGTACCGGAAGAACCCCCGCTGCGGGAACCGGACCAGCTGGCTGGGCGCGCGGATGCCGCTGTTCATCCCCAAGTCACCGGAGCAGGGCGGCCGTTACGCGTTCGCGGTGCAGGGCGGACTCGGACTGACGGTCCTGGACATCTCGAACCCGGCGAAGATGCGGACGGTCGGGCACCTGGACCTGCCGCCGTCGGTGGCGGGCACCGAGGGCGACAACATCGACGTCTCGCAGTACGAGAAGACCGGCATGGTCTACGTCTCGGGCTATCCGCTCACCGAGGACTGCTACGAGCCGTACAAGGAGATCTTCCAGGTCGACGCGAAGGACCCGGCGCATCCGCGCATCGTCGGCCGGCTCCCCCGCCCCACCCCGCCGAAGTCCTCGGGGATCACGGACTTCTGCCAGCGGCGCGGCAGCTTCGGCCCCAAGCGCACCGGCTACTACACCAACCCGGGCAGCCACGACGCGGGCGTACTGGGCTACGGCTTCTACAACGCGGGCGTGCAGTTCTTCGACGTGTCCAAGCCCGCGAAGCCGGAGATCGAGGCGTACTTCGTGCCGAAGGCGTACGGCAAGGACACCCCGGACTACGCCTACGGCAACCAGACGCACGGCGTGTACGTCGAGTGGGACCGCAACATCGCCTGGGCGCTGACCAACCACGGCATCTACGCGCTGTCCGCGCCGAAGGTGCTGGGCAAGCCGAACCTCGGGCGGCCGGACGCCCCCTTCCGCAACAGCCAGCCGTAACCCACCCTCCTCGGACAAGGATCAACTCCCATGCGCAGAAGCACTGTTGCCATGCCCGCGCTCGCCCTCTGTGCCACTCTCCTGGTGTCCGCCTGCGGCACCCGCTCGAACGGCGGGGCGGCCACCGGCGCGTCCGGCACGGAGACCACCGTCGTCATCGGCTTCGACGGCCCGCTGACCGGCGACCTGTCCGCGCTCGCCATCGGCGCGAAGAACGCGGCGCAGCTCGCCGTCGACCAGGCCAACAAGTCCAAGGCCGTGCCGGGGGTGAAGTTCGCCCTGAAGTCACTGGACGACCAGGGCCAGCCCGGCACGGGCCAGCAGAACGCCACCGTGCTCACCGGCGACAAGCAGGTGCTCGGCGTGGTCGGCCCGCTGAACTCCGGCGTCGCCAAGTCCATGCAGATGATCTTCGAGCAGGCGAAGCTGGCCGTGGTCTCCCCCGCGACCACCAGCCCCGGCCTCACCCAGGGCGACAACTGGGCGAAGGGCACCAAGGAGCGCCGCTTCAAGACGTACTTCCGCACCGCGACGACCGACGCCGTGCAGGGCCCCTTCGCCGCCCAGCACCTGCACGACACCCTCAAGTTGACGAAGGTCTTCGTCGTCGACGACAAGAAGGCGTACGGGGCGGGCCTGGCTGCCACCTTCACCGACGAGTTCAAGAAGCGCGGCGGCAAGGTGACCGGCACCGATCAGATCAACTCGGGCGAGAAGGACTTCTCCTCGGTGATCAACAAGATCAAGGGCTCGGGCGCCCAGTTCGTCTACTACGGCGGCGAGTACCCGGACGCGGGCCCGCTGACCGGCCAGCTGAAGAAGGCGGGCGTGAAGATCCCGCTGGTCGGCGGCGACGGCATCTCGGACGCCAACTTCGTGAAGCTCGCGGGCGGCGGCGCGACCGGCGACTACTGCACGACGGTCGGCGCGCCCCTCGAAGAGGGCGCGGCGGGCAAGGCCTTCGCCACGGCCTACAAGGCGGCGGACTTCAAGGACCCGTACGGCGCCTACGGCGGATACGCGCACGACTCGGCGACCACGCTGATCGAGGCCGTGAAGGCGGTGGTGGCCGCGAACGGCGGCAGGCTGCCGTCCGACGCCCGCGCGAAGGTCACCGAGGCGGTGCAGAAGGTCGCGTTCGACGGGGTGACCGGCAAGGTCTCCTTCGACGAGTTCGGCGACACCACCAACAAGCAGTTGACGGTCAATCAGGTCAAGGGCGGCGCGTGGGCGCCGGTCACCAGCAGCACCTTCACCGAGAAGTAGCCACCCTCCCTTCCCCGTTCACTTCTCCCACGGAGGCGTTGCAGTGCACGAACTGCCGCAAACGCTGGCCAACGGCCTCATGCTCGGCTCGATGTACGGGCTGATCGCCATCGGATACACGATGGTCTACGGCATCGTCCAGCTCATCAACTTCGCCCACGGCGAGGTCTTCATGACCGGGGGCTTCGGCGCCCTGACCGCGTTCCTGATGCTGCCGAGCGGTGTGTCGTTGTGGCTGGCGCTGCCGGTGATGCTGCTCGCCGCCGTCCTGGTGTCGACGTCGGTGGCGGTCCTCGCGGAGCGGCTGGCCTACCGGCCGCTGCGCGGGTCGTCCCGGCTGGCGCCGCTGATCACCGCGATCGGTCTTTCGATCGCCATCCAGCAGATGGTGTGGGCCTGGTACCCGGACGCCAAGCAGGCCCGTACTTTCCCGCATCTGCCGGGCGGGCCCTACGAGTGGGGGCCGGTGACCGTGCAGACCGGGGACATCTTCCTGGTGGTGGCCGCCGTCGGGTCGATGCTGGCGCTGATGTGGTTCGTCCGCAGGACCCGTACGGGACGGGCCATGCAGGCCACCGCGCAGGATCCGGACACCTCGCGGCTGATGGGCATCAACACGGACCGCATCATCGTCACCGCGTTCGCCATCGGGGCGGCGTTCGCCGCGCTGGCGGCGGTGGCGCACGGGCTGCGGTACGGGCAGGTGGACTTCCGGATGGGGTTCATCACCGGGCTGAAGGCGTTCACGGCGGCGGTGCTCGGCGGCATCGGCTCCATCCAGGGCGCGATGCTGGGCGGTCTGGCGCTGGGGCTGGCGGAGGCGCTGGCTTCCGGTTACGTGCAGCACCTGCCGGGGCTTGAGCTGTTCGGCGGTGGCGCGTGGGCGAACGTCTGGGCGTTCGTGCTGCTCATCGTGGTGCTGCTGATCAGGCCGCAGGGGCTGTTCAGCCGGCTGACCGCGGACAGGGCGTGAGGGGGATGAGTTCCTTGTCGAAGACGGGTTCCGTGTCGGATTCGATGCCGAATGCGGCCACCCTGCCGGTGTCCCTGCCGCTGGGCCGGGCCCTCACCGGGCTCGGGGGCGTGCTGAGCGCCGGTTCCGCTTTCGTGGCGTGGACCTGGACGACGGAGTTCCCCGGCGATCTGACGGTGACCGGCTGGCCGGGCGGGCTCCAGGTGCTCACGCTGGTGTCCGGGCTGCTGACCGTGCTTGCCACGCTGGGTGCGTACGGCGTACGGGGCTTGCGGTGGACGGTGCCCGCAGGGGCGACGACGGCGCTGCGGCTGTACGCGCTGGGCGGGCTCGCGGTCACCTGGTTCGCGGTCGCGGCCATCTCGTGGACACTGGGCGGCGCGGTCAACGTGGTGGCGGGCGGCTGGTTCGCGGCGGTCGCCGCCGCGGTGCCGGTGCTGGGCGCCTTCCTGCTGCCGCAGGACTCCCGGGAGGCGGCGAAGGCACGCCAACTGCCCGCCTGGGCCGAGCTGTTGCTGATCGCGGCGGCGGCCGGTGCGGGACTGCTGGTCTTCACGTACGGGATCGGCACGGAGTACGGCGAGCTGTTCGCCGGGTTCCTGATCACCGCCGGGTTCACGGCGGCGGCACTCGCCAAGTCGGGGGTGCTCGGCCGGCTGACCGCGCTGACCGCCCGGCACCGTACCGCTGCCGCCGGGGCGACGCTGGCCGCGGCCGTGGCGTTCCCGTTCACCGGGTCCGACGAGTCGTACATGTCGGTGGGCGTGAACATCCTGATCTTCGCGACGGTGGCACTCGGCCTGAACGTCGTCGTCGGTCTCGCCGGGCTGCTCGACCTCGGTTACGTGGCCTTTCTCGGTGTCGGCGCGTACACGGCGGCCCTGGTGTCCGGGGCCTCCGCGTCCGCACTCGGGTTCCAACTCCCCTTCTGGGCAGCGGTTTTGGCGGGCGGCCTGATGTCCATGCTCTTCGGTCTGGTCATCGGTGCCCCGACGCTGCGGGTGCGCGGCGACTACCTGGCGATCGTCACGCTGGGCTTCGGCGAGATCTTCCGCATCGCCGTGAACAACCTCGACGGGGTCTCGGGCCCGAACATCACCGGCGGCCCCGGCGGCATCCCCAACATCCCCGACCTCGCCCTTTTCGGCTTCGACTTCGGCGCCGCCCATGTGATCGCCGGGGTCGAACTCGGCCGCTTCGCCAACTACTTCCTGCTGATGCTGCTCGTCACCGCCGTCGTGGTGGTCGTCTTCGGACGGGTCGGGGAGTCCCGCACCGGGCGGGCCTGGGTGGCGATCCGCGAGGACGAGACGGCGGCGACCGCGATGGGCATCAACAGCTTCAAGCTGAAGCTGATCGCGTTCGCGCTGGGCGCCGCACTGGCGGGCGTCGCGGGCACCGTACAGGCGCACGTGTCGTACGCGGTGGTGCCCGACCCGTACCAGTTCGCGGGCGCGGTGCCGCCCAACTCGGCCTTCCTCCTTGCGGCGGTGGTCCTCGGCGGTACGGGCACGGTGGCGGGTCCGCTGATCGGGGCGGCGCTGCTGTACCTGATCCCGATGAAGCTCCAGTTCATGCAGGACTACCAGCTGATGGCGTTCGGCATCGCGCTGGTCCTGCTGATGCGGTTCCGCCCCGACGGTCTGGTCAAGGACCGCAGGCAGCGCATGACCCACGACGCGGCAGGAGCCCCGGCATGAGCCCCACGGACGAGACGGATGAGACGGCTGTGACGGCCGAGACGGCTGTGCCGGTTGAGACGTACGTGCTGGACGCGACCGGGGTGACCATGCGCTTCGGCGGGCTGACCGCGGTGCGCGGGGTGGACCTGCGGGTCGGTCCCGGCGAGATCGTCGGCCTGATCGGGCCGAACGGCGCGGGCAAGACCACCTTCTTCAACTGCCTGACCGGGCTGTACGTCCCCACCGAGGGCACGGTCCGCTACCGGGGCACGGTCCTGCCGCCCAAGCCGCACCTGGTGACGAAGGCGGGCATCGCCCGCACCTTCCAGAACATCCGGCTCTTCGCCAACATGACCGTCCTGGAGAACGTCCTCGTCGGCCGCCACACCCGCACCAAGGAGGGCCTCTTCTCCGCCCTCCTGCGCGGACCCGGCTTCCGTCGGGCGGAGGAGTCCTCGCGCGAACGCGCCATGGAACTCCTGGAGTTCACCGGCCTCGCGAACAAAGCGAACCACCTCTCCCGCAACCTCCCCTACGGAGAACAGCGCAAGCTGGAGATCGCCCGCGCACTCGCCAGCGATCCGGGACTGCTCCTGCTCGACGAGCCGACCGCCGGAATGAACCCCCAGGAGACGCGCGCCACCGAGGAGCTGGTGTTCGCGATCCGCGACCGGGGCGTCGCCGTCCTGGTCATCGAGCACGACATGCGGTTCATCTTCAACCTCTGCGACCGGGTCGCCTGCCTCGTCCGGGGCGAGAAGCTGGTCGAGGGCTCGGCCGATGTCGTACGGGGCGACGAACGCGTCGTCGCCGCCTATCTGGGCACCACGGACAGCGAAGGAGCCGCCGCGTGAGCGCACTTCTGGAGGTCAAGGACCTACGGGTCTCGTACGGCAGGATCGAAGCGGTGAAGGGGATCTCGTTCCGGGTGGACGAGGGCCAGGTGGTCACCCTGATCGGCACCAACGGCGCGGGCAAGACGACGACCCTGCGCACGCTGTCCGGGCTGCTGAGACCCACCGGCGGCAAGGTCGTCTTCGACGGGAAGCCGCTTTCGGGAGTGCCCGCCCACCGTGTCGTCGCCCTGGGCCTCGCCCACTCCCCCGAGGGCCGGCACATCTTCCCGCGCCTCACCATCGCCGAGAACCTCCAGCTCGGCGCGTTCCTCCGCACCGACAAGGCGGCCATCGCCAAGGACGTCCGGCGCGCCTACGACCTCTTCCCCATCCTGGGCGAACGGCGGAAGCAGGCGGCGGGCACCCTGTCCGGCGGGGAGCAGCAAATGCTCGCCATGGGGCGGGCGTTGATGTCACGGCCCAAACTGCTGATGCTCGACGAGCCCTCCATGGGCCTCTCCCCGATCATGATGAAGAAGATCATGGAGACCATCGCCGAGCTCCGTTCGTCGGGCACGACGATCCTCCTCGTCGAGCAGAACGCGCAGGCGGCGCTCTCCCTCGCCGACCAGGGCCACGTCATGGAGATCGGCCGGGTCGTGCTCTCCGGGACGGGCGAGCACCTCCTGCACGACGAGTCCGTCCGCAAGGCCTATCTGGGCGAGGACTGACTCAGCTCGGCGGTGCTCAGGTGCCCGGTGGCGTACGAGCGCCACGGCCGCCACCGTGCGTCGTCCGCCCCGCCGGGCAGGGCCACGTCCGGGTCGCCGAGCGCGCGCATCCGGATGAGGGCGACGGCGTGCGCGTCCACCCCGGGCACGGCGGCCAGCGCCCGCGCGGCCTCCTCGCGGTCGGTCCCCGCGTCGAGGCGTACGGTGCTGTCGGCGAGCGCGGCGGCCAGCGGCCCGGCCGCCGGGTCGCCGGTGAGGGCGCCGGGCAGCGGGAAGAGCCGGTCCAGCGTGCCGCACGGCTGGGGCAGCTCCTCCCCGTACGCCTCGACGAGCGCGGCAGCCCGGTCCCGGCCGACGACGGTGCGTACCGCCAGCTCGTCGGGGTCGGCGGCGCCGGGCGAACGAAGCCCGGGGCTGGTCTCGACGCGCGCAGCGAGCCGCGGGTCGGCGCCGAGCAGTTCGTCGACGGCGTACGGGTCGGCGTCCAGGTCGAAGAGGCGGCGCAGCCGCTGGACGGCGGTGGTCAGGTCCCGCAGGTCGCTGAGGCTGATCCGGGCCTCCAGCCAGCCGGGGTGCGGCGCCTCGTCGACGGAGGCGACGCCGCTGCCGTACGGGAGGCGGAGGGTGCGCCGGTAGGTGCGGGTGCCCGGCTCGCCGAGGATCTCCTCGATCCGGGGCACGGCGTCGCGGGCGAGCAGGTCGAAGACCTGGCGGGCGGCGTACGGGCCCCGGTAGGCGAGGCGGAGCGGGACTCCGGCGGCGGGGCGGCCGGTGCTGCCGTCGGCGCCCGGGGCCGCATCGGCCTTGCAGCCCTTGGGCAGGCCGGTCGCGTTCTCGGCGCGGAGCTCGCTGGGGGTACGGGCGTAGATCTGCCGCACCGTGTCGTTGAACTGCCGCACGCTCGCGAAGCCGGAGGCGAAGGCGATCTCGGTGATGGGCAGCCGGGTGGTCTGGAGCAACACCCGTGCGGTGTGAGCGCGTTGGGCGCGCGCGAGGGCGACGGGGCCCGCGCCCAGTTCCCCGGTCAGCTGGCGCTGCACCTGCCGGGCGCTGTAGCCGAGCCGTCCCGCCAGTCCGGGGACGCCCTCGCGGTCGACGACGCCGTCCCCGATCAGCCGGACTGCCCGGCCGACGACATCGGCGCGCACGTTCCACTCGGCCGAGCCGGGAACGGCGTCCGGACGGCAGCGGCGGCAGGCGCGGAACCCGTTGCCCTGGGCGGCGGCGGCCGTGGGGAAGAACCGTACGTTCGCGCGCTTCGGCGTGACCGCCGGGCAGCTGGGGCGGCAGTAGATGCCGGTGCTGGTCACGGCGAAGAAGAACACTCCGTCGAAACGGGCGTCGCGGCTGCTCACAGCCTGGTAGCGGGTGTCCTCCGATGCACTCATGCCCCCAGTGTGCGCCCGCTCCCGGCGCCGGGCTCGCGGGATTCGGACATCGAGGCAGGCCGTCGCCCGGGACGGTCCTGGTCGCGTGCGCGGCGGCGGAGGTACTCCTCCAGCTCGGCGGCCCCGGCCAGCATCGCCCGGCCGCGCGACGCCAGCCGCTTGTGCCAGTCGCCGAGCGCGGCCTCCAGGGGCTCCGGTCCGCCCGCCGCGCGCACCTGGGCGATCAGCGGGGCGATACGGTCCAACCCGTAGCCGCCGCGCCTGAGTTGGTGGGCCATCCTGGCGTCGCGTACATCGGCAGCCTCGTACACCCGGTAGCCGGTCACCGGGTCGCGGCGCGGGTTCACCAGCCCGGCACGCTCCCATTTGCGCAGCGTCGCGGGGCGGATCCCGAGCTGGGCGGCGAGGGGTCCGACGAAGGTGCCGCCGGGGGCCGGTGCGGAGGCGGGTGCGGAAGCGGGCGCGGTGGCCGTCGCCGTCGTCGGCCCCAGGTCGCGCAGGGCGTCCTCCACGGCCCGGAGGGTCCGGCGGTCGTCGAGGAGCTGGGCGTGGCTCTCGTCGATGAGGCGGAAGGCTTCCTCGCCTGCTTCCTCGGCCGGGCCCTCGTTCACCGCCCGCATGATCGCCGTGGCCTGCTGGTGGCCGTGGCCGGGCGCCAGCGCGAGGAACGCGCGCAGGGCCGCCGCGTGCAGCGGGGTGTAGGTGCGGTATCCGCTGGGCGTGCGGTCGGCGGCCGGGAGGATGCCGGCGGCCTCGTAGTTGCGGATCGCCTGGGTGGACAGGCCGTGCCCGCGCGCCAGATCGACCGGCCTGAGCCGACCACCGGTTTTAAGGTTCTGCGCCATTTTACTGACCCCGCCGCGGGAAAGTTTCCACCGAGGGTTCAACGATAGCGTGGAAGGCATGACGCCCGACATCAAGGACACCTGCCACCCCGTCGATGCCTCCGCCGTCCTGGGCCTGCTCGCCACCAGGCCGAGGGTGCTCGCCCTGGGCGAGCCCACCCATGGCGAGGACTCCCTCCTCGAACTGCGCAACGGCCTCTTCCGGCAGCTCGTCGCGGAGGAGGGCTACCGGACGATCGCCATCGAGAGCGACTGCCTGCGCGCCCTGGCCGTGGACGACTACGTGACAAAGGGCGCGGGCACCCTCGACGACGCCATGGCGCACGGCTTCAGCCACGGATACGGCGAGTCCGCCGCCAACCGCGAGCTGGTGCGCTGGATGCGCACCTTCAACGAGGGCAGGCCCGCCACCGACCACGTCCACTTCGCCGGTTTCGACGGCCCCCTGGAGATCGCCGCCGCCGAGAGCCCCCGCCGGTCCCTCACCGCACTCCACACGTACCTCGCCGCCCACCTGCCCGCCGACCTGCTCCCCTGCACCGCCGGGACGCTCGACCGCCTGCTCGGCGACGACGACCGGTGGACGAACCCCGCCGCGATGATGGACCCGGCCGAGTCCGTGGGCAGCGCGGACGAGGTCGGGGAGCTGCGGCTGCTCGCCGACGACCTGGTGGCACTCCTCGACACGCAGACACCGCACCTGCTCGCCGCGACGTCGCGTGCGGACCTGGACCTGACCGACCTGGACCGGGCACAGCTCCACGGCCGCACCGCGACCGGTCTGCTGCGCTACCACTTCTCCATGGCCGACACCTCACCTGCCCGGATGTCCCGGCTGTGCGCCCAGCGGGACCTGATGATGGCCCGGAACCTCCTCGCCCTCGCCGACCGGCGCCCACTGCTCGCGCACGCCCAGAACGCCCACTTCCAGCGGGTGAAGAGCTCGATGGGGATGTGGCAGGGCCCGGTGGAGTGGTGGAGCGCGGGCGCCCTGGTGAGTGCGCGGCTGGGTGCGGAGTACGCCTTCCTGGCCACGGCGCTGGGCACGATCCGGCACCGGGGAGTGGACACCCCGGAGCCGGACACGATCGAGGGCCTCCTGTACGCCCTGCCGGAGGACCGCTGCGTCGTCGACCCCCGTCTGCTGGCCGCCGCCCTGGGCGACACGCGTCCGGCCCACCGCGTGTCGCCCTGGTTCGGCTACGCCCCGTTCGACCCGGACCACCTGACGAGCGTGGACGGGCTGGTGTTCCTCAAGGACTCGCCGCCCGACCAGCCGACGTCCGGGGCACCCTGACGGCTACCTGGCGGCCTACCGGATCCGGCCGCCGCGCTTGGCCGCGTGGTTGGCGCGGCCCTCCGCCGACTTCTGCTTCCAGTCCCGGCGCATCTCGCCGCGCAGCCGGGCGTCCGTCTTGGCGACGATGCGCTCGTTCTCGCGGATCAGCTTGCGCCAGCTCTCCAGCCGGCGGTCGGGCAGTGTGCCGTCCTCGACGGCGGCGATCACGGCACAGCCGGGTTCGGAGACATGGCCGCAGTCGTGGAAGCGGCACTGCCGCGCCAGTTCCCCGATCTCGGAGAAGACCTGGGAGACCCCGGTTTCGGAGTCCCACAGCCCGACCCCGCGCAGCCCGGGGGTGTCGATGAGCACGCCCCCGCCCGGCAGGACGAGCAGGTTGCGGGTGGTGGTGGTGTGACGGCCCTTGCCGTCGACGTCCCGGATGGCCTGTACCTCCATGGCCTCGGCCCCGTGCAGGGCGTTGGCCAGGGTGGACTTGCCCGCTCCTGACGTGCCCAGCAGCACGCTCGTACCGCTGGAGACGACGGCGGACAGGACGTCGATGCCGTCGCCGGTCAGAGAGCTGACCGGAATGACCTGGACACCGGGCGCGGTGGTCTCGACGTCCTCGACGAGGTACGAGAGTCCGGTGGCGTCCGGCACCACGTCGGCCTTGGTCAGGACGACGAGCGGGGTCGCACCGGACTCCCAGGCCAGGGCCAGGAAGCGTTCGATGCGGCCGAGGTCCAGTTCGCCGGTGAGCGGGACCGCGATGATCGCGTGGTCGACGTTGGCGGCGAGGATCTGCCCCTCGGACCGCTTGGAGGAAGTGGAACGCACGAAGGCGGTCCGGCGCGGCAGCAGCGTCCGGATCAGCTGCGGGTCACCGGCGGGCTCGATGGCGGCCCAGTCGCCGGTGCAGATGACGCGCAGCGGGTCGTGCGGGGTGACCAGGGCGGTGTCGGCGCGGACCGTTCCGTCCGCGGTGATGACGTCGGCCTGGCCGCGGTCGACCCGGAGCACCCGGCAGGGCAGCAGACCCTGCTCGGCGTACGGGGCGAACTCGGCCTCCCAGCCCGCGTCCCACCCGTAAGGGGCAAGCGGGTGCGAGGGCATGGCGGAAGCCTGGTGGAGCGAAGTCTGGTGGAGCGTGGAGAAAGACAAGGGGTGACCCTTCACGAACAGGGTGGCCCCGGCAACGCGCCTCAAGGCGCGGAAAGAGGAGTGGTCAGCCGGTGGCCACGGAGGTGGTGATGACGAGCTTCCGAGTGCGCACGGCACCCATGGTGATGACACCCATCGGTCACACCTCCTGCCTTGATCGGGCCGACACCGGCGGCCGTTTGCGGCGGCTGCCGGAGGAACGGTCCACACGATAAACCGGCCCTCCCGGATCGCGCCAGCTATTTTTTCTCCTCCCGCCCCTCCTCGCCGAGCAGCGGCCCGAGCGCACCGCGCAGTGCGCCGATGGCCACGTCGCGCAGCTCGGTGCGGGTGCAGGTCTCGTCGGCCAGCCAGTCCACGACCAGCACCTGGACGAAGACGAGCCAGCTCTTGATCACCTGGGAGAGCGCCGCCCGCGCCCCGGGTTCGGTGACGGCGAGGGAGTCGAGCAGCCGCTCGCGCAGGGCGTCGAGCTCGCCCGCGATCACGGTCTGGACGAGCCGGTCACCGGCCAGGGTGCGGTTGGCCGCGATGACGGTGTTCCGGTTCTCGGCGAAGAACGCGAAGTGGGCGTCGAGCCCCTCGACGAGCTGCTCCTCCAGGGTGTCGGCGGGGTCGAACCGCGACTGGGCGAGCAGCCGGTCAGCGACCTGCTGGTAGATCGCCACGAACAGGTCGCGCTTACTGGCGAAGTGCCGGTAGAGCAGCGCGCGGGACACCCCGGCGGCGTCGGCGACCTCCTCCATCAGCACCTCGTCGTAGGGCCTGGCCGCGAAGAGTCCGGCGCCGACGGCGAGGAGTTGGGCGCGGCGGTCGGCGGGGGCGAGTCGTCTGCGAGGAGGCACCCGCCCACCTTACTTGACACATGTCTACTTACCTCGGCTAGCTTGGTAGACGCATGTCAACTAACTACCAACCAGGCTTACGGAAAAGGGTGGTTGAGCCGTGGCAAGAACTCTCAAGGTGCTCGCGCAGGTGATGGGGTACGCCTGTGTGGCGATCGGCCTGCTGCACGTGGTGGGCGGCAACGCCGTCATCCCGGGGGCGGAGTCGGCGGGCGCCACGATCGACAGCCTGGGCCGCTTCTTCGGCGCGGTCTTCGCCGGTTACGGACTGGCCTGGCTGTGGGCGGCCCGCCAGGCCCCGATCCCCGCGACGACGGTGCGCCGGCTGGCGGGGATCTTCCTGCTGGGCGCGGCGGGACGGCTGGTGTCGCTCGTGGCGGAGGGCCGGCCGCACTCGTTCCAGATCGTGCTGCTGGTCATCGAACTGGTCATGCCGCCGGTGTACTTGTGGCTGGCGGACGCGGACGAGAAAAGGGCCGCGGGCGGCGCTACGGAGAGGGCGGGACAGACCACTCCGGTCACCCGGTGACGGCGCGATTCGCCGCCTGGGCCCTACGGTGTGCCGCCACCCGCTCCCTGGTCGCGCAGCGCCGCGAGCAGTAGCGGCGCTCGGGTCCCGCACCGTGGGCCAGGTAGACGTGCGGACACCCGTCGGCGGCACAGAGCCCGCCGGGCGCCGCCCCCCGGTCCCACAGCAGCACCGCCAGTGCCAGACAGGAGGAGGCCAGGAACCACTCCCCCCACGGGGCTTCGTCGTCACTGTCGAGGTGGGGGTGCCAGGCGGTGGTGCCGGAGTGGTCGGTGAGGCGCAGATGCCCGTGTGTACGGCGCAGGAGGCCGTTCAGCCGGGCAGCCGCCCCGCCGGTGTCCCGGGCGGCGAAGACGTCGCGCAACAGGACTGCTGCGGCCCGCAGTTCGGCGAGGTCGGCGGACCCGATCCCGAGCGGCTCGGCCTCCCCGTACTCGACGAGCACCGCACGAACGGCCGCAAGCGCGTCATCCTCCCCGCGCTCTTCACAGAGGACGTTGACCAGTGCCACGGTCCGCCTGGCGGTCTCCATCGTCATCGACAGCATGCGGAGAATGTAACGCAACTAGCAACTAATTGCGTTACACCTCTACCGTTCCAGCCATGCCTCAGCGAACCTCCTCACCCCGTCGGAACCGGTGGCGGTACGTCGCCGGTGCGACCGCTGCCCGTACCGGGGACGAGATGTCGGGACCGGCGCTGCTCCTGCTCGCCCTGACGGTCACCGGTTCGGCGGCGAACGCGTCGTCCCTGCTGGCGGCGGTGACCGTGGCGGCCGCGCTGGGCGGCCCGCTGTTCGGGGTCCTCCTGGACCGGACCCGCCGCCCGGGCGGACTGCTCGCCGGGGCGCTGGCCCTGTACGCGGCCGCGCTGCTGGTGATCCTGCTGACGCTGGGACGCGTCCCGGTCGGGGTGGTGCTGGTGGTGGCGGTCGGCGCGGGACTGCTGGGCCCGGCGCTGTCCGGCGGCTGGACGTCGCAACTCCCGCACGTCGTACGGGAGGAGGAGCTGCCGAGGGCAAACGCCTGGGACGCCCAGACCTTCAGCGCGGCAAGCCTCGCGGGCCCCGCGCTGGCGGGCACGGTCGCGGCATGGGCGGGGGCGTCGGCGGCGGTGGCGGTGTCGGTCGCACTGATAGTGGCGGCGGTCCCGGCGGCCTGGGCCCTCCCCCGTACGACACAGGCCAATGCACTCCCGGCAACCCTCCTCACAGACCTCACGGACGGCTTCCGCGCAGTCGTACGCAACCGCCCGATCGCCGGTGCCACCGCGCTGACCACTCTCTCGTGCGCGGGCGAGGGCATCTACGTCGCGGTGACGCCACTGCTGGGAGCGGCCGCACTGGGCAGCCCGGAACACGGCGCGCTCCTGCTCTCGGGTACGGCGCTGGGCGCGCTGGCCGCCAACGCCGCGCTGACCCGCCTCCCCCGCGCGGCACAGCACCCGACCGCGGTCCTCACACTGAGCACTATCCTCCTGGCCACTTCTCACCTGCTGTCGGCAACTCTCCGACCGCTACCGGTGGTTGTCTCCGCACTCCTGGCGGGCATGGCTGCGGGGCCACAGCTCACGGCGCTGTTCGCGGTACGCCACCGCTTCGCACCGCCGCACCTGCGGGCCCGGATCTTCACCACGGGCGCCAGCCTCAAGATCACCGGCTTCGCCCTGGGAGCGGCGGCAGCGGGCCCGCTGGCCGCCCGCTCCGTACCGGCGGCACTGCTGACGGCGGCGGGACTCCAGCTGGTGGCGGGCCTGAGCGGCCGACTCGGGCGGGACGGCGTCAGACTTTCGTCACCTGTCGATCATGACCACGGACCCGCTGCGCGCAGTTGAATGAAGTCATGAACAAGCGAGGATTCTTCAGCCGCCCGCTGGTGCGCGGGATACTGGTGGTCGCCGTGCTGGCGACGGGGTTCGGGGCGTACTGGTTCCAGCCGTGGAAGCTCTTCACGGACACGACGGTGCGGGACGCGGCCCCCATGGCAGCCCCGACGAAATCCGCGGACGCCACGGAGGCCGAAATCGGCCCGGCCGCCCTCTCGTCCGGCACCCTGATCAGCCACGAGCATGCGACCAGCGGCACGGTCAAGGTGCTGCGTCTGCCCGACGGCAGCCGGACGTTGCGCATCGAGAACCTGGACACCAGCGACGGTCCGGACCTGCGAGTGGTCCTGAGCGACGCCAAGGTGGTGCCGGGGAAGGCGGGCTGGCACGTCTTCGACGACGGCAAGCACACCACCCTGGCGAAGCTCAAGGGCAACAAGGGCGACCAGAACTACGCCCTGCCCGCCGACCTGGACCTGACCGGGTACCGCAGTGTCAGCATCTGGTGCGACCGCTTCGACGTGTCGTTCGGGGCGGCCGAACTGGCGGCGACGTAGCGCGCTTTGAGGTGGTCACAGATGCCGGGTGATGACCTGGGCGATCGTGTCCAGGGCCGTGTGGAGCTCCAGGTGGTCGTGGGGCTCCAGGACGGTGTCGAGGAGGGGGCTGTCGGAGGTCAGGGTGGCCAGCCCGGTGTTCTCGTCGCTGCCGAGGTGCACGGTCAGGGTCTCGCCCGACTGGAGGCTGAGGGTGACGGTCGCACCGCTGGGCAGCGGCTGGAGTACGGAGATCTCGGCGTCGGTCCGCCGGGTCTGGGCGGCGAGGCGGCGCGGGGTGCTTCGGGAGGCCCGGTAGATGTGCGAGTGGTGCTGGGCGATCTGGAGCCGGTCGGAGAGCTCTTCGGCGGTCTCCTCCCGTTCGGCGTCCGGGAGTTCGTCGAGGAGGAGGGCGGCGATGGAGCGGTACGCGATGGCGAGCTGCCAGGTGACGGTGGTGAGGGGGCCGGGGTCGTGGGTGTCGTGGACCAGCGGCCCGAACGCCTCCTCGGCCTGACGGGCGACGGGCTCGACCACTTCGGCGGTGACCCGCTCGGGGCGGGGCGCGGGGGCGGCGTCGGGGTCGCGCCAGTCGATGCTGTGGGCGGTGAGGGCGGCGTAGACGGTGTCCCGGTCCGTGGAGGCGACCGAGGCGAGTTCGGTGGCGTTGCGGGTGCCGGTGAGCCAGGCGGTGGCGAGGAGGTCGGGGCGGTTGTCGTCGGTGCTCTGGCTGAGCGCGGCGAGGGCGTTCAGCCGGGCTGAATCCATGTCGGATGCGTTCATACCGGTCACCGTAGGACGGATGCCACGAAGGGAACGTCAGGAGTGACGGCACCGCGCCGGGGCGACCCCTGTGTGGCGGGTGGGGGTGGAGTGGGGGGCCATGGCGGAGGTGGGACGGGAGCGGGGGCCGAGCGGGGTCGGGGGGCCGCCCCCCTTGCCCACCCGTCCCGCCCCCGGGGGGCGGCCCCGGTGCCCAAGGGAGGCGGGGGCAACGCCGCCGAGGCGGGCGGCGGGGAGGCGCCCCTTTAGGGGCGCGGGGAACTGCGCGAGCAACCACCCACCGGCCCGCGCGTGCAAACCCCTGGCCCCGCGGCCAGCGGTCTAGGGAAGGGGCGGGGAGGGGCATCCAGCCCGCCGCAGGCGCGACACCCTTGGACAGCCTGGGCCGCACGCCCGGACGGAACAGGTGTGACGCCGCTCGACCGCAGGCCGAGGAAGGGGGGCGTCCTCCATGCGCCCCCGCCAGGGAGTGGCCCCCCGTCACCTCCTACTGTTCCGCCCCCACCGCATGCAAGAACGTCCTGAACTTCGCCCCCGTCTCCGCCGTCTCCGCCTCCGGATCAGAAGCGGCCACCACCCCCGCCCCCGCGTACAGCCGCAGCGTCCGCTCCTCCGCCTCCGCGCAGCGGATCGTCACGACCCACTCCCCGTCGCCGTCGGCGTTGCCCCAGCCGACCATCCCGGTGAAGAAGCCCCGGTCGAACGGTTCGGTCTCCGCTATCACTTGGCGTGCCGTCAGCGTCGGCGTGCCGCACACGGCCGGCGTCGGGTGGAGCGCCGAGGCGAGCTCCAGCGCGGAGACGGTGCTTCCCTCGGGGAGGGTGCCGGTGACCGTGGTGGACAGGTGCCACATGGTGGCGGTCCTGATCAGCGTCGGCTTGGCCGGCACGTCGAGCGTGTCGCAGAACGGTGCCATCGCCCCGTGCACGGCGTCCACCACCACCGCGTGCTCGTGCAGATCCTTGGCCGAGGTCAGCAGCGCGGCCGCACGCCGCACGTCCTCCGCGAGGTCCTCGCTGCGCGGCGTGGACCCGGCCAGCGGGTTGGCCACGACCTTGTTGCCGCGCCGGGAGAGCAGCAGCTCGGGGCTGGCGCCGATCAGCGTCCGCCCGGGCCCGGTCGGCAGCGCGAACGTGTACCCGGACGAGTCCCGCCGGGCCAGCCGCTGCAGCATCACCGGCAGGTCCAGCGGCGCGTCGGCGGTGAGCTCAAGGGTGCGTGCCAGGACGACCTTGCTGAACTCCCCGCGCCACATCCGGTCCACCACCGCCGCGACCCCGGCCCCGTACATCTCCGGCGAGGGCACCGGCCGTACCTTCCACTCGGTCGCGGCCGGCAGGTCGGCGGGCAGCGCGATCAGCGGGTCGGTGGCGAGCGGCGGCGCGTCCTGCACGAACTCCGGTACGGCCAGGGCGGCGGGCGCGCTCTGGTCGAACGGCACCGCGCCCATGACCACCGGCTGCGGCTGCCCGTCGCGCCGCGCGGCGGCCAGCGTCTCGGCGACACGCTGCGCCAACGGCGCGTCCCCGTGCGGGACTTCACGCGCGGGGCCGTCGGCGAGCAGGGTGCGGCTGGGGGTGGCGAGGAAGCGGGCGCCGCAGGTGTAGGCGTCCAGCAGTCCGGTGGCCGCGCCAACGGCGGGATGCGCCGCGTCGCCGGACGGGCGGCGATGCGTGGCGGTGGCGACTTCGGGTGCCGTCGACACGGTGTCCACGGTGTCTCCAATGCTCGTGAGGATGTGGGGGCGGAGCGAGAGAGGTACAGGGAGTTGCAGGGAGGTACGGAGAGGTACGGAGAGGTACGACGTCCGCACGGGCGACTCAGCGAAGCGTCGCGCCGCCGTCGACGTAGATGTCCTGCATGGTGATGTGCCGCGCCCGGTCGGACGCGAGGAAGAGCACGGCGTCGGCGATGTCCGACGGCTGGGCGATCCGGCCGAGCGGTATACCGGTCCGGTAGGAGGCCAGGTCGCCCTCTATGACGCCCTGTTCGGCGTCGGGTTTGCCGTCCCACAAGCCGCGCTGCATGGGGGTGTCGGTGGATCCCGGCGCGACCACGTTGCAGCGGACCCCGCTGCGGGCGACCTCCAGACCGAGGCATTTGGTGAACATGGCCGCCGCCGCCTTGGAGGCGGCGTACGCGGCCATGCCGGTGCGCGGGATCCCGGCCGCGTTGGAGGCGACGGTGACGATGCAGCCCTTGCGGCGCTCCGTCATCCGGGCGGCGACGGCCCGGGAGGTGTGGAAGACACCGGTGGTGTTGACGGCGAAGGTGTCGGCCCAGTCCCGGTCGGTGAGCTCGGTGGCCGGTGCGGTACGGAGGATTCCGGCGACGTTCACCAGGAGGTCCAGCGGACCGAGTTCGGCCTCGACGCGGGCCACGGTGTCGTTCACGGCCCCGCCGTCGGTGACATCGAGGGGATACACCACCACTTTCCCCGCCTCGTCCCCCTTTGTCAGGGTTTCGGCGAGCGCGATGATGCCTTCCGGCGCCCGGTCGGTGGCGGCGACGGTCGCACCCCGTGCCACCAGCGCCCGTACGACTGCCTCACCGATGCCCTGTCCGGCGCCGGTGACGAGTGCGACCCGGCCGGCGAACTCGCCCGGCGCGGACGACTGATGCGGCAGCTGTGCCGGTATGTGCTCGGGCATGAAAGGGCCTCCCTCGACTTCCTTAGGTGAGCCTAACCTAACGTATGACGAAGATCGAGAGGGCCCCTGTTCTTGCGAGGAGTGCACGGATGTTCCAGTATTGCCACCCCCGTGGGCGTCAACCTCCCGCCGTAGCACCAACGACGGGCACACACACGGCGGTTCATGGGCAAAGCTGACCCCATGGAGATGCTGCCGCACGGATATACCAACCACACCACCCACCACGCGGGGGTGGTCACCAAGACCTATCGGGGCCGCGACGCGCAACGCAGGATGGAGCGGGAGGCCGCCGCCCTGGGCGGTCTGGAGACGATGGGGGCCGCGCTGCCCGTGCCCCAGCTGATCGGCTGCACCGGCGAGAGCCTGAGCATGACGTTCCTGGCGGGGGTGCACGGCCAGGACCTGATCGAGGCCGGCCGGGCGGAGGAGGTGCTGCACGCCTGCGGTACGGCACTGCGCACCGTGCACTCCGTCGACGCCTCCGACGTCTTCCAGCGGGCCAGACCGGGTACCGCACTCGTGCACGGCGACTTCGGGCCGAACAACGTCCTGCTGACCGGGGACGGTTCACGGGTGACGGCACTGCTCGACTGGGAGTGGGCGCACGCGGGCGACCCCGTCGAGGACCTGGCGTGGTGCGAGTGGATCGTCCGCACCCACCATCCCGAGGCCGTCGGCGCGCTGGAGGAGTTCTTCTCCGCCTACGGGTACCGGCCCGACTGGGCGCAGCGGCACCACTCGATGACCGAGCGGTGCCGCGAACTCGTCGACTTCCAGCCGCACCGGGTGGGCCTGCTCATCGCCACCGAGGGCTGGCAGGAGTGACCGGCGCCCCAGCCACTCCCCCCTCCCGCCTCCCGTCAGCCGCCCAGCGCGGAAAGCACCTTCGCCTCGGTCGCCGGGTCGAGTCCCACCACCGGCCGGTCGGGGCGCTGCGGAGCGACCCCGCCCAGCGTCCCCAGCCACGCCCAGGTGTCCGCGACCGTCTCCCCGACCGGGCGGCAACTGAGCCCCGTCGCAAGGGCCTTGGCGACCCCGGTACCGTGAGCGGCGTCGTGTCCCTCGCCCGGCGGAAGCCACACCGGCAGGTCCATCCAGGGCTCGATGCCGTACGAAAGGATCAACTCCGGCTCCGCCCAACGGAGTTCGGCGGTGCTTGACCCCGTCACCCGTACGCAGGAATCCAGCAGCTCCCCCATGGTGGTGTGCCCCGCCGGGGAGACCAGGTTGTACGGTCCCGAGAGTCCCGACCGGGCCGCGTCCAGCATCCAGACGGCCAGGTCGCGGGCGTCGATGTACTGGAGGGGCAGGTCGCGCGGTCCGGGAGCGAGGACCGGGCCGCCCCGGGCGACGCGGTTCAGCCACCAGGGGAGACGGCCGATGTTCTCGCCGGGGCCCAGGATCAGGCCCGCCCGCGCGAACACCGTACGGTCCTCGCCGAACGCCCCGGCGGCGGCGAGCTCGCCGCCCCGCTTCATGTGCAGGTATCCCTCGTCGCCCGGCTCGACCAGCGCGGCGCTCTCGTCGTGCCCGGCCGGCAGGGGGTCGGCGTACACGGAGACGGTCGACACGTACACGTACCGCCCGGCGTGCGGCGCCAGCAGCTCAGCGGCGTCCCGCACCGCACCCGGTACGCCCGACCAGGTGTCGAGTACGACGTCCCAGCGCGCTCCGTCCCGTACGGCGTCGGCGAGCGCGGACAGGTCGCCGAGCCGGTCGCCGTGCAGGGCGTGCACGCCGGGCGGCGGGGCGTGGTTGCCGCGATGGAAGACGGTGACGTCCCAGCCCCTGGCGAGGGCGTCCTCGGTCACCGCCCGGCCGACGAACTCGGTCCCGCCGAGTATGAGTAGCTTCATGATCGCCATCATGCCCGAGCGGACGGCGCGAGCGGGAGGGTCACCTCGAACCGGCAGCCGCCCGGCACGTTGCGGACCCCCGCCCGCCCCGCGTGTGCCTCGACGATGCCGCGCACGATGGCCAGTCCGAGTCCCGCCCCTGCGGGCGGGGTCCGGGCCTCGGTGCCGCGCCAGCCGGTGTCGAAGACCCGGGGAAGTTCGGCCTCCGGGATGCCGCCGCAGCCGTCGGTGACGGAGAGCAGGACGGTCCCGGGGTCGGGTCCCGGCTCGGCGGCGAGTGCGACGGTGCCGTCGGCGGGGGTGCGGCGGATGGCGTTGACGAGGAGGTTGGCGAGCACCCGGGACATCTCGCGGCCGTCGACCTCGACGGGCAGGGAGTCGACCCGTCCTGGCACCAGCCGGACACCGTGCTCACGGGCGAGCGGGTCCGCGCCCGCGAGCGCGTCGCCCACCAGGTCGTACAGGGAGAGCCTGGTGGGGACGAGGGTGAGCGAACCGGCATGTATCCGGGACAGCTCGAAGAGGTCGCCGACCATGGTGTTGAGCCGGTCGACCTCGGTACGGATCTGCCGGTGGTAGCGGCCCGGATCCTCCGCCACGCCGTCCTCCAGCGCCTCGGCCATGGCACAGAGCCCGGCGAGCGGAGTGCGCAGGTCGTGCGAGATCCACGCGACCAGCTCGCGCCGCGAGGTCTCCAGCGCGCGCTCCCGCTCCCGCGAGGCGGACAGCTTCGCACTCGTGGCGGCCAACTCCTCAGCCAGCTCGGTGAGTTCAGCGGTGGCGGTGCCGCCGGGCGCGGCGAAGTCGCCCCCTTCGCCGAAGGACCGGGCGGCATGGGTCAGGGCCCTGCTCCGGGCCACGACCCACCGCCCGAGGAGGGCCGCAGTGGCGAGGGAGACGACGGCGGCCATGGCGATGACGGTGGTGACGACGGCGAGGTCGTGCGCGTTGATGAGCATCGCCCAGGACACGGAGAGCGTCCCGGCGAGCATGGCCGCCACGGTCACCGCCACGACGACGGTCAGCGAAACGGCCACCGACCGCCGCCGCAGCAACCGCAGAGCGAGCGCACCGCCGAGCCCGGCGACGGCGGCCCCGAGGGCGGCGAACAGCGCGATGAGGGCGATATCCCCCATCCCACCCATGTTGTCGACCATGCCGCCCGCGGCGAGCAGCCGCCCTGCCACCGCGCTCATCCGGACTCCCCGGAGCCGGAGACGCCCTGCCCCGCACCGGGATCGAACCGGTAGCCCGCGCCCCACACCGTCTGGATCAGGGCGGGCTGCGCCGGGTCCGTCTCGATCTTGCCGCGCAGTCGGCGCACATGGACGGTGACCGTCGACAGGTCACCGAAGTCCCACCCCCACACGTCCTTGAGGAGCTGCTCCCTGGCGAACACCCGGCCGGGGTGGGCCAGGAAGTGCGCCAGAAGGTCGAACTCCCTCAGCGTGAGGGCTAGTTCACGACCATCCCGGGTAACCCGCCGAGCGGCCGGATCCACAACCACACCGGCCGCCCGCAGCAACGGCCCCGACGCCTGCCGCGCCGCCACCGCCCGCCGCAGCACGGACTCCACGCGCAGCACCAGCTCACGCGGGCTGAACGGCTTGGTCACATAGTCGTCGGCCCCGACCTCAAGCCCGAGGATGCGGTCCTCCTCGTCGCCACGCGCGGTGAGCATGATGACCGGCAGAGCCCCGTACTCGGCCCGCAGCCGCGCACACACCTCCAGCCCGTCCATACCGGGCAGCATCAGATCGAGCACCACAAGATCAGGCCGCTCTGCCTCCGCCGACCGCAACGCCCCGGCCCCGTCCCCCGCCTGCCCGACCCGGAAACCGGCCTTGCGGAGGTAGGTGGTGACGACCTCGGAGACGGTGGGATCGTCATCGACGACGAGGACGTGGCGCGGGGAGGTGCCACCGGGCCCCGGAACGTCCTGGTCATGGGCGTCCGGCGGGGGTGTCGCCGGGGGTGTCGGCTGCGGTCGGCCGTCGTCGTCCTCGTTCTCCATGTCGGACAGTCTCGCCCGGTCCCGGCGGCCGTGCGCGCCCCGTGGTGCTTACCGTTCCGTGACGTCCGTGGGCGTCCGTGCGTGCGCGCACCGGCCGCGTCCGTTTTCTTCAAGATCCGTCGCGTGCTCCCCGTCTACGCTCGTGCCATGACTCCTCGACTCGACGCCATCGGCATCGTCACCTCCGACATGGCCGCATCCCTCGACTTCTACCGCCGCCTCGGCGTACCGCTCCCCGCCGACGCCGCCTCCCAGCCGCACGTGGAGGCCGTGCTGCCCAACGGGGTGCGGGTGCTGTGGGACACCGAGGAGGTCATGAAGTCCTTCGATCCGCAGTGGCAGAAGCCGCAGGGCGGGGACCGGGTCGGGCTGGCCTTCCTCTGCGACAGCCCGGCCGAGGTCGACGCGGTGTACGACGACCTGATCGGCGCCGGTTACGGCGGGCACCTGAAGCCGTGGGACGCGGTGTGGGGGCAGCGTTACGCGGTCGTGCTCGACCCGGACGGGTGCGGGGTGTCCCTCTTCGCCGCCAGCGAGGCGTAGGCGCTCAGCGTCATCCCCGCCAATTCCCTTGTCTCGCGGGCCAGATGGGCCTGGTCCGCACAGCCGGACGCGTGGGCGGCGGCCGCGAACGGTGTCCCTTCCCGTACGAGCGCCAGGGCGCGCTGGAGCCGGAGCACCCGGGCGAGCGTCTTGGGCCCGTACCCGAACGCGTCGAGCGAGCGGCGGTGCAGCTGGCGTGCGCTGAGCCCCACCAGATCGGCGGCGCCCGCGACGGTGCCTCCCGCTTCGAGCTCCGCCGCGACGGCCCGGACGAGCGCGTCCGGCGGCCCGGCCTCGGCGGCTCTGCGCAGTGCCAGCTCCTCCAGGGCGGCCGCCCGGTCCGGGGCCTCGGAGACCCGCTCCGCCAGCTCCCGTGCCCCTGCCCACAGCGCGTCGAGCGGTACGCGCCGGTCCCGCAGTTCGTGCGCCGGTACGCCGAGGAAGCCGGGCGCCGTGCCGGGCGCGAAACGGATCCCGGCGAAGGCCGCGCCGGGGCTGTCGGTGGCGCCGTGGGCCCGGGTGTCGGGACCGGCCACGATCAGCCGGCCCCCGGTCCAGAGCAGATCCATGCAGCCGTCCGGCAGCACGGGGTACGTGGCGGGAGCGGACCCCGTGCCAGGAGCCGCGCCGCGCTGCCAGACGACGGCCCCACCGAGCCGGGAGGGCCGCTCCCGGTACGCCCCGTCGTCACCCGTCATGCCGCCAGGCTAGTCCGAACCGGTGTCCGAAGCCTGGCCCTGGGCCTTCTCCCGGGACTCCCGAGGGCTGTGCAGGTGGGCCTTGACGTCGTCCGGTGGCAGGAACCGCGACCACCGTTCCGGGAACTCCGAGGGCATGTCCGGGTTGGCCCCGGTCCACTCCCCCTCCCCGTCCTCGAAGTCCTCCTCGTCCTCGGCCCGCCCCGCCGCCGCGCTCTCCGCCTCCGCAGCCCGCGCACGCGCTATCACCTCCGCCGCCTGCACCGTCCGCAGCCGGTCGTTCTCGGCGCGGGCGGCGGCCGTCGCGACCGACGGCCAGACCCGGTCGATGGCCGCGTTGACGGCGGCGCCGACCAGCACGGCGAAGGCGGAGACGCCGATCCACAGCAGGACCGCGATGGGCGCGGCCAGCGACCCGTAGATGGTGCCGCCCTCGACCGTGCTGGTGACGTAGATGCGGAGCAGGAAGCTGCCGAGCACCCACATGCCCAGGGCGATCAGCGCGCCCGGTACGTCCTCCACCCACGGGGAGCGCACCGGCACGGACACGTGGTAGAGCGTCGTCAGGAAGACCACCGAGAGCACTATCACCAGCGGCCAGTACAGGACGCTGATGACCTCGGTGCCGAAGGGGACCAGCGCCACCACCCGGTCGGGGCCGACCACCATCAGGGGCAGCACCACCGCCCCGATCAGCAGCGCGACCACGTACAGGAGGAAGGCCAGCAGGCGTGTCTTGACGATGCCCCGGTGGCCGTCGAGCCCGTACATCACGGTGATGGTGTCGATGAAGACGTTGACGGCGCGCGACCCGGACCACAGGGCGATGGCGAAGCCGATGGAGATGACGTCGGGGCGGCCCTCCCGGGTGACGTCCTCCAGCAGCGGTTTCGCGAATTCGTTCACCCCCCGCTCCGAGAGCACCGCGTTCGACGCGCCGAGGATGTTCTCCTCGATGGACTTGACCGTCTCGGTCGCCGTCCAGTTGTCGATGTATCCCAGCAGCCCGAGCAGACCCAGGAGCAGGGGCGGCAGCGACAGCAGGGTGAAGAAGGCGGCCTCGGCGGCGAGGCCGAGGATGCGGTACTCGATGCAGCTGTTGACGGTGTCCTTGAGCAGCAGCCAGGCCAGCTTGCGCTTCGATACGTTGCGGTAGAGAACGCGAGCCCGGTGGAGCCGATTCTCCCGCCGGTGTTTCCGGGGCCGTTCGGGTGTTTCCTTTGCTGCCTGCACCTCCTTACCGTATCGGCATGGCAGCCACCACCCACACAGTGACCAATCAGCCCCCGCCCCTGGTGGGGTACGACGTCTTCGGCACGGACCGGGCGCTCACCGAGGCCGTCGCCCGGCACACCGACGCCGCTCTCCTGGACGGCGTACGGGAGGAACTGACCTCGCTCGGACAGGCCGCGGGCTCCGCCCAGGTACAGGAGTGGGGGGTGCAGGCGAACGAGAATCCGCCGAAGCTGCGCACCCACGACCGGTACGGGAACCGGCTCGACGAGGTCGAGTTCCACCCGTCCTGGCACCGGCTGCTCGGCCACGCCGTCTCCGCCGGGCTGACCGGCGCCTGGGGCCGCCCGAACGGGCACGTCCGCCGGGCCGCCGGGTTCCTGGTGTGGACCCAGGCGGAGGCCGGCCACGGCTGTCCGGTGTCGATGACCCACGCGGCGGTGCCCGCGCTGCGCGCCGACCCCTCGCTGGCCGCCTTCTGGGAGCCCCGGCTGACCTCGTCCGTGTACGGGCAGGAGCTGCTGCCGGCGGCACGCAAGCCGGGCGTCCTGTTCGGCATGGGCATGACGGAGAAGCAGGGCGGCAGCGACGTACGGGCGAACACGACCGAGGCGGCGCCGACCGGCGTCGACGGCGAGTACGTGCTGACCGGGCACAAGTGGTTCTGCTCGGCGCCGATGAGCGACGGCTTCCTGGTGCTCGCGCAGGCACCGGGCGGGCTGAGCTGCTTCCTGGTGCCGCGCGTGCTGGAGGACGGCACGCGCAACGTCTTCCGTATCCAGCGCCTCAAGGACAAGCTCGGCAACAGGTCGAACGCGTCCAGCGAGGTCGAGTTCGACGGGACGTGGGGGCGGCTGGTCGGCGAGGAGGGGCGCGGGGTGCGCACCATCATCGGGATGGTGGCGGCGACCCGGCTCGACTGTGTGATCGGCTCGGCGGCCCTGATGCGGCAGGCGGTCGCCCAGGCCACCCATCACGCGGCGCACCGCAGGGCCTTCGGCGGCGAGCTGATCGACAAGCCGCTGATGCGCAACGTGCTGGCGGACCTCGCCCTGGAGTCGGAGGCCGCGACCACTCTCGCGCTGCGGCTGGCGGCGGCGTACGACAGCGACACAGAGCAGGACCGGGCGCTGCTGCGGCTCGCCGTCCCGGCGGCCAAGTACTGGGTGACCAAGCGGTGCACCCCGGTGGCGGCGGAAGCCCTGGAGTGCCTGGGCGGCAACGGGTACGTCGAGGAGTCCGGGATGCCCAGGCTGCTCCGCGAGTCCCCGCTGAACTCCATCTGGGAGGGTTCCGGCAACGTCCAGGCGCTGGACGTCCTGCGCGCCCTCCAGCGCGAGCCCACGGCGCTGAACGCGTTCCTCGCCGAGGTCGGCCAGGCGCGCGGCGCCGACCACCGGCTGGACGGCGCGATCAAGAACCTCCTGACCGAGCTGGCCGACCTGGACGGCATCGAGGGCCGGGCACGGCGTCTCGTGGAGCGGATGGCGCTGGTGCTCCAGGGGTCGCTGCTGGTGCGCTGGGCGCCGCCCGAGGTCGCCGACGCGTTCTGTGCCTCGCGCCTCGGCGGCGACTGGGGGGCGGCCTTCGGGACGCTGCCGTCGAGCCTGGACCTGGGGGCGGTGGTGGAGCGGGCCAGGGTGGAGATCTGAGCCCGTGCGTGCGGCCCGCTTTGGGGGCCGTGATTCCCTGAGGCCCATGAACAACCGCACCGTCACCGTGACCACCTGGTCGCTGGAACAGACCTCCCCCGCCGACCACACACCCGTCCCGCCCCCGCCGGGCGACGCCCTGCGGATCGTCCGCGCCGAGGTGCCGTCCCCGGAGCTCAGCCGGTTCCTGTACACCGCCGTCGGTGGCGACATCGGGTGGACGGACCGGCTGCCCTGGTCGTACGAGCAGTGGCAGCGGGTCGTGGACCGGCCGGGCGCCGAGACCTGGGTGGCGTACGACAGGGGGACCCCGGCGGGGTACGTCGAACTGGAGGCCCAGGAGGACGGCGTCGTCGAGGTCGTCTACTTCGGGCTCATCCCGGCGTTCCGCGGCAGGCGGATCGGCGGTCATCTCCTCTCGTACGGGATCCAGCGCGCCTGGGACCTGGCCGAGCGGCACCCGGGCCGGACCCCCACCAAGCGGGTCTGGCTGCACACCTGCTCGAAGGACGGTCCGCACGCCATGGACAACTACCTGAAGCGCGGGTTCCGGCTCTTCGACACGAAGGAGGAGCCCGAGGCGGAGGTGGCCAACCCGGGCCCGTGGCCGGGCGCCCACGCCTGAGCCCCTTCACGGGTCTCCCGGGTCCACGGTGGGATCCGGCTCGATCGAATGAGGGAAAGCGGGGCGACCGATCCGCCCCGCTTTCCCCCTGTACGACCATTTCGCGCGGACGTGACCGGTGACACACCGTCCCACATTTCGGGACAGTCTCGTCCACATCGCGGACAACGGTGGACTGGCCCGAGATGCCCGTGCCACGCTTCCGCCATGGATACCGCTGGAGTTGCCTTGGTGAGTCGACGTCACGTCGACCTCGGCCGCATGTCCAGCGCCATCTGTCCGGCCTGCTGACAGCCCAGCACTGCCGCACTTCCCCCTTCGCATCCCCCCGCCTCACCGCCTTTCAGCATGTCTGCGCACCCACCCGCCGCTTTTGCGCGAGTGTGCAGGTCAGAGCCGCCTGCCCGCGAGTTCTCCGAAGACCGCTCGCACCCCCGAAGGACGTATCGCCATGCCTGCCACCCCAGAGAAGCCCGCCGCGGGTGCTGCTGCCACCGCCCGCCGCAAGGCCGGACGCCACCGTGGCGAAGGCCAGTGGGCCGTAGGGCACCACACGCCTCTCAACGGCAACGAGCAGTTCAAGAAGGACGACGACGGTCTCAATGTGCGGACACGCATTGAGACGATCTACTCCAAGCGCGGTTTCGACTCGATCGACCCCAACGACCTGCGCGGACGCATGCGTTGGTGGGGCCTGTACACCCAGCGCAAGCCCGGCATCGACGGCGGCAAGACCGCGATCCTGGAGCCGGAGGAGCTGGACGACGAGTACTTCATGCTGCGGGTGCGCATCGACGGCGGACGGCTGACCACCGAGCAGTTGCGGGTCATCGGCGAGATCTCGCAGGAGTTCGCCCGGGGCACGGCCGATCTCACCGACCGGCAGAACGTCCAGTACCACTGGATCCGCATCGAGGACGTGCCGGAGATCTGGCGCCGTCTGGAGGCCGTCGGCCTGTCGACGACCGAGGCGTGCGGCGACACCCCGCGCGTCATCCTCGGCTCGCCGGTCGCGGGCATCGCCGTGGACGAGATCATCGACGGCACCCCCGCCATCGACGAGATCTACCGCCGCTTCATCGGCAACCCGGAGTTCTCCAACCTCCCCCGGAAGTTCAAGTCGGCGATCTCCGGTTCGCCGCAGCTGGACGTGGCGCACGAGATCAACGACATCGCCTTCGTCGGCGTAGAGCACCCCGAGCACGGCCCCGGCTTCGACCTGTGGGTCGGCGGCGGGCTCTCCACCAACCCCAAGCTGGGCGTACGGCTGGGGGCCTGGGTGGCGCTGGAGGACGTGCCGGACGTCTACGGCGGGGTGATCGGCATCTTCCGCGACTACGGCTACCGCCGGCTGCGCAACCGCGCCCGGCTGAAGTTCCTGGTCGCGGACTGGGGCCCGGAGAAGTTCCGCCAGGTCCTGGAGGACGAGTACCTGAAGCGCAAGCTCAGCGACGGGCCCGCCCCCCAGCAGCCCGCCGGGACGTGGCGCGACCACCTCGGGGTCCACCCGCAGAAGGACGGCAGGTTCTACGTCGGCTTCGCCCCGCGCGTCGGCCGGGTCGACGGATCGACGCTGACGAAGATCGCGGAGCTGGCCGGCAGGCACGGCTCGGGCCAGCTGCGTACCACCGCCGAGCAGAAGATGATCGTGCTCGACGTCGCCGAGGACCAGGTCGAGTCGCTCGTCTCCGGTCTGGAGTCGCTGGACCTGCGGGTCACCCCCTCGCCGTTCCGGCGCGGCACGATGGCCTGCACCGGCATCGAGTTCTGCAAGCTGGCGATCGTCGAGACGAAGGCGCGCGGCGCCTCGCTGATCGACGAACTGGAGCGCCGTATCCCGCAGTTCGACGAGCCGCTCACCATCAACATCAACGGCTGCCCGAACGCCTGCGCCCGTATCCAGGTCGCGGACATCGGTCTCAAGGGCCAGCTGATGCTGGACGCCGACGGCAACCAGGTGGAGGGCTTCCAGGTGCACCTGGGCGGCGCGCTCGGCCTGGAGGCCGGGTTCGGTCGCAAGGTCCGTGGCCTGAAGGTCACTTCGGCCGAGCTGCCCGACTACGTGGAGCGCGTCCTGACCCGTTTCCAGGACCAGCGCGAGGACGGCGAGCGGTTCGCCACCTGGGTGACGCGTGCGGCGGACGGAGACCTGTCGTGAGCGAGCGGGCGGCCCCGTTCCACTGCCCGTACTGCGGTGACGAGGACCTGCGGCCCAACGAGACCGGGCACGGCGCCTGGGAGTGCCACTCCTGCAACCGGGCGTTCCAGCTGAAGTACCTGGGTCTCCTCTCCCGGGGCGTCACCACGACCACCGTCTCCTCGTCCAACTCGACCAACTCGACCGAAGGGGAAGGAATATGACAGTCGTTCAGGAAGATCTGCGCGCACTGGCCGAGCAGGCCGGACGCGACCTCGAAGACGCCTCCCCGCTCGACATCCTCAAGTGGGCCACCGCCACCTTCGGCAGCCGGTTCTGCGTGACCTCCTCGATGGAGGACGCGGTCGTCGCCCACCTCGCCTCGCGCGCCTTCCCCGGTGTCGACGTGGTGTTCCTCGACACCGGCTACCACTTCGAGGAGACCATCGGCACCCGCGACGCGGTGGACGCGGTGATGGACGTCAACGTCATCACGCTCACCCCGCGGCAGACCGTCGCCGAGCAGGACGCCGAGTACGGTCCCCGGCTGCACGACCGCGACCCGGACCTGTGCTGCGCGCTGCGCAAGGTCAAGCCCCTTGAGGACGGCCTGAGTTCGTACGACGCCTGGGCGACCGGACTGCGCCGCGACGAGTCCCCGACCCGGGCGAACACCCCGGTCGTCGGCTGGGACGAGAAGCGCCGCAAGGTGAAGGTGTCGCCCATCGCCCGCTGGACGCAGGACGACGTCGACGCCTACGTGGCCGAGCACGGCGTCCTGACCAACCCCCTCCTCATGGACGGCTACGCGTCCGTCGGCTGCGCGCCCTGCACCCGCAGGGTGCTGGCGGGCGAGGACGCCAGGGCCGGACGCTGGGCCGGACGCGGCAAGACCGAATGCGGGCTGCACGGATGACGGACAGCCAGGACAGCCAGACCCCTCGGGAGACCACCGTGACCGGAGCCACCATCTGGCTCACCGGCCTGCCCAGCGCCGGCAAGACCACCATCGCCTACGCGCTCGCCGAGCGGCTGCGCGCCGAGGGCCGCCGGGTGGAGGTGCTCGACGGGGACGAGATCCGCGAGTTCCTCTCCGCCGGGCTCGGCTTCACCCGCGAGGACCGGCACACCAACGTCCAGCGGATCGGTTACGTGGCCGAACTCCTCGCCCGCAACGGTGTGCTGGCGCTGGCCCCGGTCATCGCCCCGTACGCCGCCAGCCGCGAGGCGGTCCGCAAGCGGCACCAGTCCGAGGGCACCGCGTACCTGGAGGTGCACGTCGCGACGCCGGTCGAGGTGTGCTCCGTACGGGACGTGAAGGGGCTGTACGCCAAGCAGGCGGCCGGCGAGATCTCGGGCCTCACCGGGGTGGACGACCCCTACGAGGCACCCGCCGAGCCGGACCTGCGCATCGAGTCGCACACCCAGTCCGTGCAGGAGTCCGCCGCGGCCCTGCACGCGCTGCTCACCGAGAGGGGTCTGGCATGACGACCAGCGCCGTCACCGCCGACGACGAGAGTCTCGGCAGCCCGTTCGCACTGAGCCACCTGGACTCGCTGGAGTCCGAGGCGGTGCACATCTTCCGCGAGGTGGCGGGTGAGTTCGAGCGGCCGGTGATCCTCTTCTCCGGCGGCAAGGACTCGATCGTCATGCTGCACCTGGCGCTGAAGGCGTTCGCCCCCGCGGCGGTCCCCTTCTCGCTGCTGCACGTGGACACCGGGCACAACTTTCCCGAGGTCCTGGAGTACCGGGACCGGGCGGTGGCGCGGCACGGGCTGCGGCTGCACGTCGCCTCCGTACAGGACTACATCGACCGGGGTGTGCTGCGCGAGCGCCCCGACGGCACCCGCAACCCCCTCCAGACCCTGCCGTTGACGGAGAAGATCCAGGAGATGCGGTTCGACGCGGTGTTCGGCGGCGGGCGCCGCGACGAGGAGAAGGCGCGCGCGAAGGAGCGGGTGTTCTCGCTGCGTGACGAGTTCTCGCAGTGGGACCCGCGCCGCCAGCGCCCCGAGCTGTGGCAGCTTTACAACGGCAAGCACGCCCCCGGCGAGCACGTCCGGGTGTTCCCGCTGTCCAACTGGACCGAGCTGGACGTGTGGCAGTACATCGAGCGGGAGGAGATCGAACTCCCGGAGATCTACTACGCGCACGAGCGCGAGGTGTTCGCCCGCAACGGCATGTGGCTGACCGCGGGCGACTGGGGCGGCCCGAAGGAGTCGGAGACGGTCGAGACGCGGCTGATCCGCTACCGCACCGTCGGCGACATGTCCTGCACCGGCGCCGTCGACTCGGACGCGACGACGCTGGAGCAGGTCATCACCGAGATCGCGGCGTCCCGGCTCACCGAGCGGGGCGCGACACGGGCCGACGACAAGATGTCCGAGGCCGCGATGGAAGACCGCAAGCGCGAGGGGTACTTCTAACCATGACCACAGTGGCAGAGCAGTTGAGCACCACCACCCTTCTTCGCTTCGCGACCGCGGGTTCCGTGGACGACGGCAAGTCGACCCTCGTGGGACGGCTGCTGCACGACTCCAAGTCGGTGCTGACCGACCAGCTGGAGGCCGTCGAGCAGGCGTCGCTGAGCCGGGGCCAGGACGCGCCGGACCTGGCGCTGCTGACCGACGGGCTGCGGGCCGAGCGGGAGCAGGGCATCACCATCGACGTGGCGTACCGCTACTTCGCGACGGCCCGGCGCCGGTTCATCCTGGCCGACACCCCCGGGCACGTGCAGTACACCCGGAACATGGTGACCGGCGCGTCCACCGCCGAGCTGGCCGTGGTCCTGGTCGACGCCCGCAACGGGGTCGTCGAGCAGACCCGCCGGCACGCCGCGGTGGCCGCCCTGCTGCGCGTCCCGCACGTGGTGCTGGCCGTCAACAAGATGGACCTGGTCGACTACGCGGAGCCCGTCTTCGCCGACATCGCCCGTGAATTCACCGCGTACGCCAGCGAGTTGGGCGTTCCGGAGATCACCGCGATCCCGATCTCGGCGCTCGCCGGGGACAATGTCGTCGAGCCGTCGGCGCACATGGACTGGTACGGCGGTCCGACCGTCCTGGAGCACCTGGAGACGGTGCCGGTCGCCCACGACCTGACCGCCTGCCACGCCCGCTTCCCGGTCCAGTACGTGATCCGCCCGCAGTCCGCCGAGCACCCCGACTACCGGGGTTACGCGGGCCAGATCGCGGCCGGCGCGTTCCGGGTCGGCGAGCGGGTGACCGTGCTGCCGTCGGGCCGTACGAGCACCATCGAGGGCATCGACGCACTGGGCCGGTCCGTGGACATCGCGTGGGCGCCGCAGTCGGTGACGCTGCGCCTGGCGGACGACATCGACGTCTCGCGCGGTGATCTGATCGCGCCGAGCTCGGACGCCCCGGCGCCGACGCAGGACGTCGAGGCGACCGTCTGCCACGTCGCCGACCAGCCGCTCTCGGTGGGCCAGCGGGTGCTGCTCAAGCACACCACCCGCACCGTCAAGGCGATCGTCAAGGACATCCCGTCCCGGCTCACCCTGGACGACCTCTCCCAGCACCCGGCCCCCGGGCAGCTGGTCGCCAACGACATCGGCCGGGTCGTGGTCCGCACGGCGGAGCCGCTCGCACTAGACGCGTACGTGGACTCGCGGCGCACCGGCTCCTTCCTCCTGATCGACCCGGCGGACGGCACGACGCTGGCGGCGGGCATGGCGGGCGAGTCCTTCGCGGCCGCCGCCGCGAAGCCGGACGGCTCCGCCGGTTCCGCCGACTCCGCCGCGGACGACGAGGGCTGGGACTTCTGACCATGACGACGACCATCGATGTGTACGCGTCCTTCGCGAAGGAGGGCGGCCGGATCGGCAGCGGCACCCTCGGCAGCGGGCAGGGCGGGGTCGGGCGATGTGCGCGATGACGTACGCCCCCGGCCACCGATGCTCCTTTTCCCCGTGCTCCCCGTTTCCCCCGTACGCGCCGCGCCCGCCGCACCGGCAGCCGCGCGAGCCGCACAAGCGAAGACCTGAGGACCCATCACCATGACTGCCCGTCGCACCACCCTGCGCCGCTCACTGGCCGCCGTCGCCGCCCTGCCCCTGCTGGTCGGCGTGCTCGGCGCCTGCGGCTACGGATCCCAGGCCAAGAGCGAGGACAAGACCGCACCCGTCGCCAAGGGCGCGAAGACCGGCGGCCTCGACGAGGTGAAGATCGGCTACTTCGCCAACGTCACCCACGCCACCGCCCTGGCAGGCCTCCAGGAAGGCCTGTTCCAGAAGGAGTTGGGCGGTACGAGGATCAAGTCCCAGGTCTTCAACGCCGGCCCCTCCGAGATCGAGGCGCTGAACGCCGGTGCGATCGACATCGGCTGGATCGGCCCCTCCCCCTCCATCAACGGCTTCAGCAAGTCCAAGGGCCAGAACCTCCGTATCGTCGGCGGCTCCGCGTCCGGCGGGGTCTCCCTGGTCGTCAACGGCGACAAGATCAAGTCCCTGAACGACCTCAAGGGCAAGCGCATCGCCACCCCGCAGCTCGGCAACACCCAGGACGTGGCGCTCCTCAACTACCTCTCCGAGAAGGGCCACAAGGTCGACGCGGCCACCGGAAAGGGCGACGTCACCGTTCTGCGGCAGGACAACAAGGAGATCCCGAACTCCTTCAAGTCCGGTGCCATCGACGGTGCTTGGGTCCCGGAGCCGACCGCTGCCCGGCTGGTCGACGCGGGCGGCAAGGTGCTGCTCGACGAGAAGAAGCTGTGGAAGGACGAGAAGTTCGTCATCACGAACATCATCGTCTCGCAGAAGTTCCTCAAGGAGCACCCGGACGTCGTCGAGGCCGTACTGCGCGGCTCGGTCAACACCAACGCGTGGATCAAGGCCAACCCGGACAAGGCCAAGGCCAGCGTCAACGCCAAGCTGAAGGCGGACTCCGGCAAGGAGCTGCCCGCGAAGGTACTCGACCGGGCGTTCAAGAACGTCGAGGTGATCGACGACCCGCTGGCCTCCACCCTGCGCGACGAGGCCCAGCACGCGGTGAAGGCCGGTCTGCTCAAGGAGCCGCTGCTGGACGGCATCTACGACCTGCGTCCGCTGAACAAGGTCCTCAAGGCGGCGGGCAAGCCGGCCGTCGACGATGCGGGTCTCGGCGTCAAGTAAGCCCCGCACCACCGCAGTTCGTCACCGCAGCAACCCCCAGGAGGTGAGACCCATGGCCACCGCACTCGCCAAGCAGGACGTACCGGCAGCCGCTGTCCCGGTCACCGGCGGAGCGTCGTCGTACGCCGCGCGCATCGACCACGTCTCGAAGTCGTTCGGCAGGCCCGGCGCGGGCGGACAGCTCGTACTGGACGACATCACCCTCGATGTCGCGCCGGGTGAGTTCGTCACCCTCCTGGGAGCCTCCGGCTGCGGCAAGTCGACGCTGCTCAACCTGGTGGCCGGGCTCGACAAGCCGTCGAGCGGGGCCATCGACGTACCGGGCGGGCGCCCGGCGCTGATGTTCCAGGAGCATGCCCTGTTCCCGTGGCTGACCGCGGGCAAGAACATCGAGCTCGCGCTGAAGCTGCGCGGCGTGCCGAAGGCGGACCGCCGCCCGGAGGCGGAGCGGCTGCTGGAACTCGTACGGCTGAAGGGTGCGTACGGGAAGCGGGTGCACGAGCTCTCGGGCGGCATGCGCCAGCGCGTCGCGCTCGCCAGGGCGCTCGCGCAGGACAGCCAACTCCTCCTGATGGACGAGCCGTTCGCGGCACTGGACGCCATCACCCGGGACGTCCTGCACGAGGAACTGACCCGGATCTGGGCCGAGACGTCCGTCTCCGTCCTCTTCGTCACGCACAACGTGCGCGAGGCGGTACGGCTCGCGCAGCGCGTCGTGCTGCTGTCGTCCCGCCCGGGACGGGTGGCGCGCGAGTGGCAGGTCGACATCCCGCAACCGCGCCGCATCGAGGACCCCGCGGTGGCCGACCTGTCCGTAGAGATCACCGAACAGCTGCGTGGGGAGATCCGCCGACATGGCCAGCACTGAGACGACGACCACGGCCACCGAGGCGACCGGGCCGGGCGGGTCGGCCGAAAAGGCCGGGAAGGCCGCCGGCGAAGACACTTCGGGCGGCACCACCGGCCTGGCCGGGCTCGAAGCGGGCCTCGACGCCCTGGAGTCGGGTCCGGCGCGCGAGCGCGTCGGTCTGGGCCGGATCGTCCTCGCCAAGGTCGTCCCGCCGCTCGTCGCCGTCGTCCTCGTCCTGACGGTCTGGCAGCTCGCGGCGGCCTCCGACCTCAAGCCGGACTACGTCCTGCCGGGTCCGCTCGACGTGTGGAAGGCCGTCGAGACGATGTGGCTCGACGGCACCCTGCTGGGCTACATCTGGACCAGCATCTCGCGCGGCGCCCTCGGCTTCGTGGTCGCCGTCGCCATCGGTACGCCGCTGGGGCTGCTGGTGGCCCGGGTGAAGGTGGTGCGGGCGGCGATCGGCCCGATCCTCTCCGGCCTCCAGTCGCTGCCCTCCGTCGCCTGGGTGCCGGCCGCGATCATCTGGTTCGGCCTGACCGACGCGACGATCTACGCGGTGGTGCTGCTGGGCGCGGTCCCCTCGATCGCGAACGGCCTGGTCTCCGGCGTCGACCAGATCCCGCCGCTCTACCTGCGGGCGGGCCGCACCCTCGGTGCGCGTGGCCTCGACAGTGTCCGCCACGTTCTGCTCCCGGCCGCGCTGCCGGGCTATCTGGCCGGACTCAAGCAGGGCTGGGCGTTCTCCTGGCGGTCCCTGATGGCGGCCGAGCTGATCGCCAACTCGCCGGACCTGGGCACCGGACTCGGCCAGCTGATGGAAAACTTCCGCATCAACAGCGACATGTCCGGCGTGCTCGCCACGATCATCCTCATCCTGATCGTCGGCATCGGCATCGACCTGCTGTTCTTCTCTCCCCTGGAGCGTCGCGTGCTGCGCAGCCGCGGCCTCCTCGTCAGGAGCTGATCCCCCTCATGTACGACTCCTCCGGCCCCGTCCTCCTGCTCATCGCCCACGGCAGCCGCGACCCCCGCCACGCGGCGACCGTACGGGCGCTGGCCGCGCGGGTGCGCGAGCAGCGGCCGGGGACCCGGGTGGAGGTGTCCTTCCTGGACTTCGACTCCCCTTCCGTACCGGACGAGCTGGACCGCCTGGACGCCGAGGGGGTGCGCGAGGTCGTCGCGCTGCCGCTCCTGCTCACCCGCGCCTTCCACGCCAAGTCGGACATCCCGGCCGTGCTGCGGGAGGCCGGGGCCAGGCACCCCCGGCTGCACGTCACCCGTGCGGACGTACTGGGCCCGTCCCCGCTCCTCCTGTCCGCCGTGGAGCGGCGGCTGTACGAGGCCGGGCTGCGGCCCACCGACAAGAGCTCGACCGGGGTCGTCCTTGCCTCGGCGGGCTCCACCGACCCGGAGGCGATCGCAGTGATCGCTGAAATCGCGCGGGAGCTGCGGCACACCGGCTGGTGTGCCGTGCGGCCTGCGTTCGCCTCCGCGGCACTGCCCCGTACGGAGGACGTCGTACGGGAACTGAGGGCGACGGGGGTGCGGCGGGTGGCCGTGGCCCCGTACGTCCTGGCCCCCGGCCGGCTGCCGGACCGGATCGCGCGGGGCGCGGCCGGGGCGGACGTACTGGCCGGGGTGCTGGGCGCCTCGTGGGAACTGGCGCGGCTGGTGCTGCACCGGTACGAGGAGGCGGGGGCGCGGGTGCCGGTGGCGGCGTAGTCCCGGGGCGGCGCGGGCTGCCTCAGCCTCAGCTGAAGTCGAGCTTGCCCGCGCGGGTGCGCTTCAGCTCGAAGAACCCCTGGTGGTTGGCCATCACCCGGAAGCTGTCGAAGAGCCGTGCGGCCTCCTCGCCCCGGGGGATCGACTGGAGTACGGGGCCGAACCACACGGTTCCGTCGACGTGGATGGTCGGCGTGCCGACGTAGCCGTCCGCTTCCGGGTCGAAGCCCGCCCGGTGGCTGCGGCGTACCGCTTCGTCGTACTCGGCGGAGTGCGCGGCGTCCGCCAGCCGGGCAGGCAGGCCCAGTTCCGCGAGCGACTGCGCGATCACCTCGTCGAAGTCCTTGTTCTTCTCCTGGTGGATGCGCGTGCCGAAGGCGGTGTAGAGGTCGCGCAGGACGGCGTCCTCGGCGCCTTCCGCCGCGCCCTCCCCCGCGCCTGCCCCCGCTCGCTCCGCCGCCTGCTCGGCGGCTGCGACGGCAACCCGTACGGGGCCGATCGACTTGTCGACCAGTTCCCGGTACCAGTCGGGCAGTTCGTTGCCCTCGTTGTGCAGGTAGAGGCTCATCGGGCGGAACCGGAGCAGGATGTCGCGGTGCTTCTCGACCTCCAGCATCCAGCGGGAGGTGATCCAGGCGAAGGGGCACGCGGGGTCGAAGTAGAAGTCCACCGAGGTCGTTGTCGTCATGACTGCGACCCTAGGCATGGAGCGGCCCGGAATCCCGGTCCATTCAGCCCGCGTCCCGCTGGGCCATTTCGGCTGCTCGCTCTTCCGCCGCCGCTACGTGGGCCGCCACTTCCTCCGCAGGCATCGAGCCCGCCGCCCGCCGTTCCCTGGCGAAGTCGTTCGCGAGTCGCAGCAGTACCTCGTTCACCGGTGTCGGCACCCGGTGCTCCCTGCCGAGCAGGACGATCTCGCCGTTCAGGTGGTCGGCCTCGATGCTGCCGGTGCCGCGTACCAGGCTCTGCCAGGACGAGCCGCCGCCCGGCTCCTTGCCGTCGAGCTTGACCATGGCGATCCGGCCGCCCCTGGCCGCCTCCTCCTCGGCGTCGCTCGCCACGGCGATGCCCGCTGCCGTCAGTGCTTCCCTGCCTTCCGCCAGCGCACGGGCCACCAGGGAGCGGCCCGCCGGGGACTGGAGGCCGTCCGTGCCGGACACCGCGTTCAGGGAGTTGACGAGGTTGTGCAGCAGCTTGGCGTACTTCCAGCGCATCGGGTCGGGCACCACCGGTGCCAGGAAGCACGACTTCTCCAGGTCGGCGGCTATCGCGCGGGCCGTGTCGTCGGCGCCCTCGGGGTAACGGCCGAGGTGCAGGATGCCGGTCACCGGGTCTCCGGCCGCCGACACCGCGCCGTCCTCGACGAAGGTGGCCGGGAGGTAGACGCACATCGCGTACACCCGGCGGAAGCGGCGCAGGGCGAGGCGCTCGTTCTCGACCCCGTTCTGGGCGCAGACCACGGGCAGCAGTTCACCCGCGGTGCCCCCGCCGGCGACCGGCCGTCCGCTCCACGCGTCGAGTGCGGCGATGCTGTCCTGGGTCTTGACCGCCAGGACGAGTACGTCGTCGGGGCGGAGGCCGACGTCCTCGGGCCCGGCCGCGCAGGGGAGCCGCAGGGTGCGCGTCCCCTCCGGGGTGGTGAGCCGCAGGCCGGTGTCGCGCAGTGCCGCGAGGTGGCTGCCGCGCGCCACGAGGACCACTTCGTGGCCGTTCTCGGCCAGGCGTCCGCCGATGGTGCCGCCCACCGCACCGGCGCCGATGACGATGTACCGCATGTGTCCCCCTGGCTGGTCGCTTGTCGTCCGACGATCATGCCCGAGGGAGTGCGGGCCCGTCACGGGGCGGTGAGGGCGATCATTTTCACCACGGTGTTCCAGTTGCGGCTGGTGGCGGTCAGGCCCTTGTTGAGGGCGGGTTTGGCGAGGGCTTCGCCGAGTTTGGAGCGGCCGAGGCCGTTCGGGGCGTAGAGATAGACGACCCGCTCGCCGAGGGCGAATTCCTCGGGGAGGTAAGCCGCCCTGTCCAGTGCGGCGAATCGGTCCGGGTCCAGGGGTGCGGCGTAGAAAGTCGCGTGGAGTTGTCTGCCCTCCAGTTCGGCGGCCGGGAAGGGGCAGGCGTCGGCCACCGCGCTCAGGTATGCGTGGTCGCGGACCAGGATCGGGACCTTGAGGCCGAAGTGCTTCTCGACGGCGGTTTCGAGGTCGCGGGCGAGGTCGTCCTCGGAGGCGGCGGCGTCCGCGCCGAAGACGGCGTTGCCGCTGTTGAGATAGGTGACTACGTCTGTATGACCCAACTCGTCGAGCACGGTGCGGAGTTCGGCCATCGGCACTTTGGCGCCGCCCACATTGACGCCGCGCAGCAGGGCTGCGTACTTCTTCGTCGTCGTCCCGGTCCTGTTCGTCATGCCTCGACGATAGATCCCGGGACTGACAATCGGCCGCCGTGCTCCGTGGGGGGAGAGCACGGCGGCCGAGTTGTCGGTTCTTCGGTTCCTCGGTTCCTCGGTGTTGAGGTTCCTCAGATGGTGCTGCCGGTGGCTACTCGACGACCTTGAGGAGCTTGTTCGGCGTTCCCGCGGACGGGTTGGTGATCTTGTCCGGGGTGGCGCCAGCGGTCAGGGCCTCGCCGACCTGGGCCGGGGTGGCGTCCTTGTGGCCGGCCAGGTAGACGGCTGCCGCGCCGACCACGTGCGGCGTTGCCATCGACGTACCGGAGATGGACTTGGTGCCGGTGTCGCTGTCGTTCCACGCCGAGGTGATGTCCGAGCCGGGGGCGTAGATGTCCACGACCGAGCCGAAGTTGGAGAAGTCCGACTGGCTGTCGTCGTTGACCGACGAGGCGACCGTGATGGCCTCCGGGACGCGGGCCGGGGAGGAGTCCTTGGCGTCGCTGGCGTCGTTTCCGGCGGCCACGCCGAAGGTGACTCCGGAGGCGATGGCCTTCTGGACAGCTTCGTCGAGGACCGGGTCGACACCGCCACCGAGGCTCATGTTGGCGACGGAGGGGCCCTTGTGGTTCTTGGTGACCCAGTCGATGCCCGCGACGACCTGCTCGGTGGTGCCGGAGCCAGAGTCGTCGAGGACGCGGACGGCGACGATCTTCGCCTTCTTGGCGACGCCGTGGGCCTCGCCCGCGATGGTGCCGGCGACGTGGGTGCCGTGGCCGTTGCCGTCGTCGGCGTTGTCGTCGTTGTCGATGGCATCGAAGCCGGAGACCGCGCGGCCGCCGAAGTCCTTGTGGGTGATCCGGACGCCGGTGTCGATGACGTACGCGGTGACGCCCTCGCCGGCGCTGTCGGGGTAGGTGTACTTCTTGTCCCCGGCGGTGTCGGCCTGGTCGATGCGGTCGATGCCCCACGACGGCGGGTTGTCCTGAGTGGCGTCGGCGGTGAACTTCTTGTTCTGCACGACCTTGGAGACGGCCGGGTCGGCGGCCAGCCGCTTGGCCTCGGTCTCGGTGAGGCCAGAGGCGGAGAAGCCGTTGATGGCGGCGTTGTAGTTGCGCTTCAGTTCGCCGCCGTAGTTCTTGGCGAGGGCCTGCTTGTCCGCCTTCTGGTCGAGCGTCACGATGTAGCTGCCCGCTACCGCGCCTTCGGCGTTCGCACCGTAGATGATGCCTTCGGCCGGGGCCGCACCAGCCGTGGGGGCGGTGAGGGCGGTCATGCCTGCCACGGCGGCAACGGTGGTTATCGCCGCGATCAGCTTGGTCTTGTGTATGGCCATGAAGAGGAGACTCCTCGCCATTCTTTTGTGGGGGGAAAATGTGGGGGTACCCCCCAAGGACCGGAAGTCCTCCGGGGGTTGGGTCGAAACACTGGCGGATTGACGGCGTCAGATCAAGACCTCCATACGGCCGTAATCCATTAAACAAAAATCCGTAATCAAAAATGGGGACAGCGCGGGCCGAGTCGGACAGATTGCCGACTGGGCTTACTTTGAAGTCAGTTCACCTCTTCACAAAAAGCCCGGCCCTTGCGAATATCGCAAGGGCCGGGCTCCTTCACTTCTTCTCTTCATCTCCTCAATTGCGGATGGATTATGGCGTGCTTCCTTTAGGGGAGTTCCGCCTCAATGAGGTCGGCGGCCCGCTGGGTGCCGCCCTCCGCCGCCATCTCGCGCGCGATCTCCTGGAGCCTGCGTGCCACTTCGGGGTCCGAGGTGAGGTCGAGCGCGGTGCTGCGCAGGAGTTCGGCGGTGGCGTCCTCGGTGTCGATGCGCTTGGCCACGCCCAGCCCCTGGAGCATGTCGGCGTTACCGAACTGGTCGACGGCCTGCGGGACCGCGATCATCGGCGTGGCGGTGGCCAGCCCCTCCTGACTGCCGCCTGCACCGGCGTGCGTGATGAACAGGTCGGCCTGCTTGAGGATGCTCAACTGCGGTGCCCAGTGCGTGACTTCGACGTTGGCCGGAATCTCGCCGAGCTCGGACTCCTGGACGAACTTGCCGATCTGGAGCACCAGGTGCCAGCCGGGCAGCTCCCCGAAGGCCTTCAGGCACTCGCGGTAGAAGGCGGGCTGCTTGGTGAACGACGAGCCGAGCGAGACCAGGGCGACCTTCTGCGCGTCGGACGGGCGGTGCCACTCCCCCTGGTCCGCGCGCTCGCCCTGGCAGGCGCCGACGAAGGTGTGGATGCTCTCGTCGACCCGCTCCGCGTTCGGCTGGAGGGCCCTGGGGATGAGGACGAGGGAGCGGGTGGGGGCGATGAACTGGAAGAAGTCGTCCGCGGGCATGTCGTTCTCCCGCAGCCAGTCGCCGAAGCGGGTCATGTACGCCTGCCCCCGCTCGGTCTCCAGGAGGCTTGCGTACATCGGGGCCATGACCTCCTCCTCGTACCCCTTCCAGGCGACCATGTTCGGCGACAGGGAGATCGCGGGGACGCCCCAGCGGTGGGCGAGGATCGGGGCCGGGTAGCCGGTGATGTCGTGGATGACGAGGTCGGGCTCGTCGCCCTCGAAGGCCTCGATCAGCTGCGGCAGTGCGTGGATGCCGTTCTCCAGGAACGGTTCGAGGTTGTCGATGAGTTCGGTGCCCCAGACCTCCGGGTCGGCGTTCTCGTCCGGCAGGGTCGAGGTGTAGATCACCGGCCGGGCGCCGGTGGCGGCGATCTTGTCGGCGTACGGGGCGGGGATCGCGTAGCTCACCCGGTGACCCCGCGCGACCAGCTCCCGTACGACTTCGAGGCTCGGATTGACGTGGCCGGGGAAGGCGACGGAGAACATGGCGATATGGGCGGCGGCGCGGGGTGTGCCCGTGCGGGGCGTGGCAGTCATGCGCACACCGTAGGCGAGACGAGACGTCTCGTGCAAGCGATTTTCCGTACGGGTCCTCCTCAGCGCTGGTAGCGGGCGAGCACCAAGTTGCCGTCCTTCTCCAGGCGTTGGCGCAGCGCCGCCTCGTCGATGGCTCCGCTGTAGTACTCCTGGTACGCGGGCGTGGCGACCTTGTCCTTCCACTCCGGGTAGCCGCGCACCTCCTGTGCGGGGGCCGCCCGCAGGTGTGCGGCGAGGGCGGTGCCGGTGGCCCAGCCGTCCTTCTCGGCGTGCAGCGCCGGGTCCTTGAGGGCCTCGGTGCCGGTCGGCAGCATCCAGTCGCCCTTGGCGAGGCGCACCATGTTCGCCGGCCGCAGGAAGAAGTCGATGAACTCGACCGCCTCCTTCTTGTACGGGCTGTCCTCGGCCACCGACAGCGTCTGCGGGCTGACGCCCTGGGCGAGCCAGTCGCGGCCCGCCGGGGCGGGCAGCACGGTCCACTCGAAGCCCTCGGGTGCCTGCTCGTTGATCTGCTGGCGGTAGGAGAAGCCGAGCGGGACCATCGCGTACTTGCCGCCGAAGAACCCGGGCAGGGTGTCGGAGCCGCCCATGCCGAGGGTGGCGGAGGAGGCGGAGCGGTCGGTGTTGACCTGGTCGTGGACGGTGCCGGGCACGACCGCGTCGCCCTCGGTGAAGCGGACCTGGAACTTCCCGTCGTCGCCCTTGTGGAACAGCTCGCCGCCCGCCGTCAGCCCCAGGTTGAGGGTGGCGGAGACCGGCTCCTTCAGCGGCCAGGCGACGCCGTACTTCTTGTCGCCCATGTCGGCGGTCAGCTTCTTGGTGACCTGCCGGAACTCCTGCCAGGTCCACGGCTTCGCGGGCGTGGGGATCCGTACGCCCGACGTCCTGAGCAGCTTGGCGTTGGCGATCAGGACGCGCGGCTCCTGGAGGAAGGGGACGCCGTACACCTTCTCGTCGAAGGTCGCGGTCTGCCAGCTCCGCTGCGGGACGTCCTTCTTCAGCCGGGCGAGGGGTCCCGTCAGGTAGGGGGTGAGGTCGGCGAGGTCGCCGCCGTAGGAGAAGTCGGCGAGGTCGTCGGAGGCGTCGTGGATGATGTCGGGCGCCTCGCCGCCCTCGAAGGAGGTGAGGAGCTGGTCGTGGACGTTGTCCCAGCTGCCCTGGACGTACTCGATGCGGACCTTGGGGTGGGCCGCGTTCCACTCCTTCACCAGCTGCTTGTTGATGTCGACGGACTCCTTCTGCCAGGCCAGCGACTGGAAGCGGAGCGTGATCACGCCGTCCTTGTCGGGGCCCCGGTCGGTGGCCGCGCAGCCGGAGAGGAGCAGGACCCCGCAGAGGGCCGCCGGAAGCCAGGGCGTGGTGCGCATCAGCTCTTCACCGCCCCGGCCAGCATGCCGCCGGTGATCCGCTTCTGGATGACCGAGAAGATCACCAGGGAGGGCAGGGTGGCGAGGAAGGCGGCTGCGGCCAGCGGGCCGAGGTCGGCGACGCCCTCGGTACCGATGAAGTGCGTCAGGATGACCGGCAAGGTCTGCTTCTCCGGGGACTTGAGCAGGACGAGCGCGAAGAAGAACTCGTTCCATGCGGTGATGAACGCGAACAGCGCGGTGGCGACGAGACCGGGTGCGAGCAGCGGTGCGGTGACCGAGACGAGGGTACGGAGCTTGCTCGCGCCGTCGACGGCGGCGGCCTCCTCCAGCTCGTGGGGGACCGCGCGGACGTACCCGACGAGCATCCACAGCGCGAAGGGCAGCGACCAGACGACGTACACCATGATCAGGCCGGGCAGCGAGTTGATCAGGTGCAGGTTCTTCAGGATCAGGAACAGCGGAATAATCACCAGGACGAACGGGAACGCCTGGCTGACCACGACCCAGCCGGTCGCTGCGCGGGTCAGCCGGGAGCGGTGGCGGGCCATCACGAACGCCATCGGGGTGGCGATGAGGACGGCGATCAGGGCGGCGGCCAGGGCGGCGACCAGACTGTTGAGGGCGGCCTGGAGCAGCGGCTGTTCCTCGAAGGCCTGCCGGTAGTTGTCGAGGCTCGGGTCCTTGGGGATCCAGGTCGGGTGCAGATCACCGAGCTCGCGCGGGGACTTGAACGACGTGGAGATCAGCCACAGGAACGGGAACGCGAGGAAGACCAGGTACGCGAGGAGCGCGAGGTACTGTCCGGCGCGTGCGGGTCTGCTGGTACGGAGGCTCAACTGTCCTCGCCTCCCTTGAGCCGGCCCACCAGGAACACGGCGAGCAGTACGGAGATGACCGCGACCATCACACAGCCCATCGCGGCGGCGTATCCGAACTGGCCGTACCGGAAGGCCTCTTCGTACGCGAAGAGCATCGGCAGCCGGGTCCGGCCGCCGGGTCCGCCGCTGGTCAGGACGTAGACCAGGGCGAAGGAGTTGAAGTTCCAGATGAAGTTGAGCGCGGTGATGGAGAGCGCGATGGGCTTGAGGGCGGGCCAGGTGACGGTACGGAACCGGCGCCAGGCCCCCGCACCGTCGAGGGCGGCGGCCTCGTGCAGTTCGTGCGGGGTGTTCTGGAGTCCGGCGAGCAGGGCGACGGTGGTCTGCGGCATGCCGGCCCAGATGCCGACGAGGATCACGGCGGGCAGGGCGGTGGCCAGGCCGGTCAGCCAGTCGCGGCCTTCGCCGAGGCCCAGGTTGCGCAGCGTTTCGTTGAGGATGCCCGCGTCGGGGTTGTAGACCAGGCGCCACATGATGCCGACGACGACCTCGGGCATGGCCCACGGGACGATCGCCAGGGCGCGTGCCAGCCAGCGGAAGCGGAGGTTCTGGTTGAGCAGCAGGGCAAGGCCCATGGCCAGCAGGAACTGGGGAACGGTGACACCGACCGCCCACAGCAGGCCGATCCGGAACGAGTCCCAGAAGAGGGTGTCGTGCAGCAGGTCCTGGAAGTTGAGGGCGCCGATCCACTGGGTGGGGGCGGTGCGGCCGGACTGGGAGTCGGTGAAGGCGAGGGCGATGCCGTAAAGCAGAGGGCCGACGCTGAGGATGAGGATGGGGATGAGGGCGGGCAGCACCAGGAACCAGGTGCCGAAGTCGGTCCCTCGTCCCTCCTTCCGCCCTGCCGGTCTCCCTGCTGGTCGGCCGGGTCTCCCCGACTGCCCCTTTTCAGTAGCCAATGACACGAATTCGGCTCCTTAGGGCAGTTCAGGCTGCTTGTACCGGTCTGGCCGCCCGGGCGGCCTCCGTCATCGTGCTGACGCCCCGTCTGTTCGTCAAGCCAATCGGCACGTCTGCCTGCACGGATGCGAGACTTTGACGGATTCACCACCCGTTCCCCGACAATCCGGGACCACCGGCATCCGGGGCCCATGCCATAACGGAGAGCACGACGATGGACGAGACGCGCGCACGCGAGGTGCTGGAGGCGACCGGGCTTGCCGCCGGGGCGAAGCTGCTGTCCCTGGGCGAGAACGCGGTGTTCGCCGTGACGGGCCCGGACGGTTCCTTCGTCGCGAAGGTGGGACGGGACTCCCCCGATCTGGCGGCCCGCGCGGAGCGCGAACTGGCCGTCGGGGAGTGGCTGGCCACGGCCGGAATTCCCGCGGTGCGTCCGGCCGCGTCGAAGCCCTGGCTGGTGGACGGCCACCCGGTGACCCTCTGGCACAAGCTGCCCGAGGCGGTCCGGCCCTCCGAGCCGCGTGATGTGGCCGCGCTCCTGAACCTGGTGCACGCCCTGCCGGCCCCGCCGTTCGCCCTGCCGCCGCGCGAACTCCTGGACGGGGTCGAGCGCTGGCTGCGGCTGGCCGGTGACGCGATCGACGCCGAGGACGCGGTGTACCTGCGCGGGCGCCGGGACGGCTTCGCCACGGCGGCCGCCGCCCTGAACCCGCACCTCACGCCCGGGCCGATCCACGGCGACGCGCTCCCCCGCAACGTCCTGGTCGGCCCCGAGGGTCCGGTCCTCGTCGACCTGGAGACCTTCTCCTTCGACTTCCGCGAGCACGACCTGGTGGTCATGGCTCTTTCCCGGGACCGCTACGGCCTGCCGGCCGAGGCGTACGACGCGTTCGTCACCACCTATGGCTGGGACGTCCGCGAGTGGGACGGCTGCACGGTGCTGCGCGGCGCCCGCGAGACGGCGAGCTGTGCCTGGGTCGCCCAGCACGCGCCGACCAACCCGAAGGCGCTCGCCGAGTTCCGGCGCCGGGTGACCTCGCTCAGGGAGAACGACCCCAAGGTCCGCTGGTACCCGTTCTGACCCTGCTGCCGGGACTTCGCTGCCGCCCGGGTCAGTTCGTGGTGGAGACCGGGGCCGGGGCCCGCAGGGGCCAGGTCGGGTCGATCACCGCATCCGGAGTGCCCTTTTTGCGCAGGAAGTCCTGGAAGCCGATCGCCCAGTCCGCGTACCACCGCACCTGCTCCTGGTGGAGGTCGGCCAGCGGGAGGGCGGCGATCGAAGGGTGCCGCTCCGCTATCGCCAGGGCCACCCGGACCGCCGCCAGCGCGTCCGCCGACGCCTCGTGCGCCCCGTCCAGCACCACCCCGTACTCCACGCACACCGCTTCCAGCGTGCGCTTGCCGCGCCGGTAGCGGTCCACCGCCCGGTCGATGGTGAGCGGGTCCACGACGGGGCCGATCCCCCCGTCACCCGTCAGCGCGGCCATCCGGTCCCCCAGTGCGGGCAGACCGTGTCTGGCCAGTTCGGCCGAGAGGAGCGTCAGGTCGAAGGCGGCGTTGTACGCGACCACCGGAACGCCGCGCGCCCAGTTCTCCACCAGCAGCCCGGCCACCTCGTCGGCGACCTCCCCCGCCGGCCGCCCCTCCGCCGTCGCCCGCTCGGTGCTGATCCCGTGTATCGCCGAGGCCTGGGCCGGAATCCGTACCCCCGGATCGGCCAGCCACAGCCGCTGACCGGTCACGGCCCCGCCCCGCACCTCGACCACCGCCGCGGTCACGATGCGCGACTCCAGCGGCTCCGTGCCCGTGGTCTCCAGGTCGAAGCCGATCAGCGATTCCCCGTGCCATCCCATGTCCTGGGCCTCCTTCGATGTGCTCCCCCAACGGAGAACCACCCTCGCACGCAGCACTGACAATCCGGCCACGAAGATCGTCAGGAGACCGGCCGGGAGTCCGTCCAGACCGCCTCGAACTCCTCGCGGTACGTCTCGAACAGGCCGTGCTCGGTGTCCTGTCCGTGCCGCACCACCCCGTCGCGGCCGCCCCGCCCGCCGCCGCGCAGCACCAGCACCGGTGCCTCCATGCCGCGTGCCCTGCGCAGGTACGACTGGACGACGGCCAGCCCGCCGGGGCCGTCGCCGTCGACGAGGTACGCGGTGAAGCGCGGCGTCTCGTCGAAGACCTGGATCTGGAAGGCGCCGGGGTCGCGGAGACTGGCCCGCACCCGCCGCATGTGGAGGATGTTCATCTCCACCGAGCGGCTCAACTCGCCCTTTTTCAGGCCGAGTTCCCGCTCCCGCCGTTTGACGGAGCTGCTCGCCGGGTTGAGGAAGAGCAGCCGCACCCGGCAGCCCGCCTCGGCGAGCCTGACCAGCCGCCGCCCGGAGAAGTTCTGCACCAGCAGGTTGAGGCCTATGCCGATCGCGTCGACCCTGCGCGCCCCGCCGAAGAGGTCCTCGGCGGGCAGCTGCCGCTGGAGCCTCACCCGGTCGGGGTGGACCGAGACCACGTCCGCGTACCGGTCGCCGACCAGGTCCTCGACCGCGTCCACCGGCAGCCGGTCGGCGGCCGGGGCGCCGGAGCCCGCGCCGAGGATCTCCAGGAGGCGGGCGGACGCCCGCTCCGCCTGGGCGAGCACGGTCACCGACAGGGCCCTGTTCCTGGAGACGACGTTGCGGGTGACCTCCAGCTCGTCCAGGGCGAGTTCGACGTCCCTGCGGTCGTCGTAGTACGGCTCGAAGCACGGCCAGTGCTGCACCATCAGCTCGCGCAGCTGCGGCAGCGTGAGGAAGCTGAGGATGTTGTCGTCGGCGGGGTCGAGCAGATAGCCCTTGCGGCGGCTGACCTCGCGGACTGCGACGGCGCGCTGCACCCACTCCTGTCCGGCGGGACCCGCCGCGGCCACCACCCACTCCTCGCCGTGCACCGGTTCGTACACCGGGCGCAGGACGGCGGCGACGACGGCGCGCATCCGCTGCTCGACCAGGTTGAGCCAGATGTAGGCACGGCCGGCCCGCTGGGCGCGCGTACGCACCTCGCTCCAGGCGTCCGTGTCCCAGTCCAGTTCCGCGCCGATCTCCACCGGCCGCGCGAGCGAGACCGTACCGGGCGGGATGTCGCCCGAGCCCCCCTCGTGACCCGTGTCACCTGGGGGTAGCTCCAGCCCTCCCGAGCTCACCCACGCACCGCCTTCTGAACGCTTTTCCGACCATCGTCAACGATCAAGGAAGGGTACTCCGCATGGGGTGGCGGGTGCAGCCGTTCCCCGAGACGGCGGGGAGAAAGCGCCACAAGGCGCCCCAAGGCCGGAACAGCAGGCCGCCCGGCCCGCATTGAGGGAGGATTCCGGGGAAGATCTGACGCTACGGCGCCCACCGAGTGGAAGAGTCGACCGCATGCAGATCTGGCCCGGAGAGGCTTACCCCCTGGGCGCCGCGTACAACGGCGCCGGCACCAACTTCGCGGTGTTCTCGGAGTCCGCGGACCGCATCGAGCTGTGCCTGCTGCAGGACGACGGCTCGGAGATGGCGGTGGAACTGCGCGAGAGCGACGCGTTCGTACGGCACGCCTTTCTGCCCGGCGTCATGCCGGGCCAGCGCTACGGCTACCGGGTGCACGGCGCGTACGAGCCGTCCCAGGGGTTACGGTCCAACTCCGCCAAACTGCTCCTGGACCCGTACGCCAAGGCCATCAGCGGCGAGATCGAGTGGGGCGAGTCGGTGTACGGCTACCACTTCGGCAAGCCGGACTCCCGCAACGACCAGGACTCCGCGCCGCACACCATGACCTCGGTGGTGATCAACCCGTACTTCGACTGGGGCGACGACCGCCCGCCGCGCACCGAGTACCACCAGACGATCCTGTACGAGGCGCACGTCAAGGGCCTCACCATGCTGCACCCGGAGCTCCCCGACGAGCTGCGCGGTTCGTACGCGGCGCTCGCCCATCCGGCGATCATCGACCACCTGGTGGAACTGGGCGTCACCGCGCTGGAGTTGATGCCGGTGCACCAGTTCGTCAACGACCACCGGCTGGTCGACGCCGGGAAGCGCAACTACTGGGGCTACAACACCATCGGCTTCTTCGCCCCCCACAACACCTATGCCTCCTGGGGCGACCGGGGCGAGCAGGTGCTGGAGTTCAAGACGGCGGTCAAGGCGCTGCACGAGGCGGGCATCGAGGTCATCCTCGACGTGGTCTACAACCACACGGCGGAGGGCAATCACCTGGGGCCGACGCTGTCGTTCCGGGGGCTGGACAACCAGTCGTACTACCGCCTCACCGACGACCCGAAGTACTACATGGACACCACCGGCACCGGCAACTCGCTGCTGATGCGTTCCCCGCACGTCCTCCAGATGATCATGGACTCGCTGCGGTACTGGGTGACCGAGATGCATGTGGACGGCTTCCGCTTCGACCTGGCGGCGACGCTGGCCAGGCAGTTCCACGAGGTGGACCGGCTGTCGTCGTTCTTCGACCTGGTGCAGCAGGACCCGGTGGTGAGCCGGGTGAAGCTGATCGCGGAGCCGTGGGACGTCGGCGAGGGCGGCTACCAGGTGGGGAACTTCCCCCCGCTCTGGACGGAGTGGAACGGCAAGTACAGGGACACCGTGCGCGACATGTGGCGGGGCGAGCCGCAGACGATAGCGGAGTTCGCCGGGCGGCTGACCGGGTCCTCCGACCTCTACCAGGACGACGGGCGGCGCCCGCTCGCCTCCATCAACTTCACCACCTGCCACGACGGTTTCACGCTGCACGACCTGGTCGCGTACAACGAGAAGCACAACAGCGCCAACGGCGAGGGCAACCGGGACGGCGAGAGCCACAACCGGTCGTGGAACTGCGGCGCCGAAGGGGTCACCGAGGACCACGCCGTCCTGACCCTGCGGGACCGTCAGATGCGCAACTTCGTGGCCACCCTGATGCTGTCGCAGGGCGTGCCGATGCTCAGCCACGGGGACGAGTTCGCGCGCACGCAGCACGGCAACAACAACGCCTACTGCCAGGACAACGAGCTGTCCTGGGTGCCGTGGCCGCGCCCCGACGCGGACGGCAGCCCACCGCAGGACGGCACACTGCTGTCCTTCACGCGCGCGATGGTGGCACTGCGCCGCGAGCACCCGGTCTTCCGGCGCCGCCGCTTCTTCCACGGCCGTCCGGTGCGCGGTACGCAGGACGAGCTCTCGGACATCGCGTGGTTCACGCCGGAGGGCGACGAGATGGCCCAGGAGGACTGGGAGGCGGCGCACGCCAAGGCGCTGACGGTGTTCCTGAACGGGGCGGCGATTTCGGAGCCGGGGCCGCGCGGGGAGCGGATCACCGACGATTCGTTCCTGCTGATGTTCAACGCGAGTGCCGAGACGCTGGACTTCATGGTTCCCGCGGACCACGGGGTGCGGTGGCAGGTCGTGGTGGACACCGCGCGCGAGGACGGCGTACCGCCGGGGACCGGTGCCAAGCACGACGCCGGTGAGCACGTCACGCTGATCGGCCGGAGCCTGACGGTCCTTCAGCGTCCTGCTTGACGGGAGCCGCGCCGGGGCCGGTTCCGGGAGTCGTGTGTACGGTGCGTCCGCGCGCGGCCCGGGGGCGCACCGCCCAGGCGAGGCCCGCGCACAGGACGGCCGCGCCGATCGCGACGGCGAAGGCGGCGGGCGGGCCGCTGGTCTCGGCGAGCCGCCCGGAGAGCGCGAGGGCCAGTGCCTGGCCGCCGACGACACCGCTCATCAGGAAGGCCATCGACTCGGCGAGCCGGTTCGCGGGGACCACCCGTTCGGTGAGGCCGAAGATCGTGATCATGTGCGGGGCGTACGCGACGCCGAGCACGACCACGACGACGTACAGCGCCCACAGACTGCCCACGAAGAGCAGCGGTACGGACAGCACGACGAGGGCGGCGGTGGCCATCCGCCAGCGCGTGGAGAGGCCGATCCGGGCGGGTACGGCCGCCATCGAGAAGCCCGCGACGGCGCTCATCACGCCCATGGCGGCGTAGACGAGTCCGGCCTGTTCCGGCATGCCCAGGTCCTCGGTGAGGGCGGTGATGCCCGCCTGGGAGGCGCCGAACATGGCGCCCTGGAGGGCCATCGCGGTGCGCAGCGCGTAGACGGAGCCGGGCAGCCTCGTACGTTCGGCGGAGGCGGTGCGCGCGGCGGGGCGTAGCAGGGCTGCCGTCGGATGGAGGGCGAACCACGTACCGCATACGGCGAGGAGTCCCGCGGCGGCGAGCAGGGCGGCGGCCGGGTGCGCGACGGCCACGGCGAGGCCGACGAGGGCGGGGCCGAGGACGAAGGTGACCTCGTCCAGGGTGCCCTCGAAGGACAGGACCGTGCCGATGAGCCGTTCGTCGGCGTTCTTCCGGCGGGCCAGCGCCAGGGTGCGGGTGCGCGACATCGGGCCGATCTGCGGTACGGAGGCGCCCGCGACGACGGCGATCAGCGCGAGCGGCAGGGTCTCGGTGCGGGCGAGGGCGGCGAGGACCAGGGCGGTCACCGCGAGGGCGTTGACGAGGGTCGCGCCGAGCACCACGACGCGCTGTCCGCGCCGGTCGGCGGCCCGGCCGAGCAGGGGGCCGCCGACGGTCTGTCCGGCCGCGAGCGCGCCGCCCACGAGTCCCGCGGTGGCGAGGCTGCCGCTGGTCTCGGCGACCAGGAGCAGGGTGCCGAGCTGGCACATGGCGAGCGGCAGCCGGCCCAGGAAGGAGACGAGGGGCAGTACGGGTCCGGTGAGTGCTATCGCTTCCCGGTAGCTCTGCCGGTAGGTACTGAGTGCTCCTGAACTGCCTTTGCCGTTCCGTACCTTGTTGTCTCCAGCCATTGGGCGAAATTAGCTCAGGCGTACGCACGTAGGTGCATGGGTCGATGACACAGAAGCCCCGAATGCGGGTACGTAGGTTCGCATGACGCCCACCTCCACCTACCGCCTCCAGCTGCAGCCCTCCTTCCCGTTCGCGGCCGCCGCGACGGCGGTGCCGTACCTGGCCGCCCTCGGGGTGTCGCACCTGCACCTGTCGCCCGTCCTGGAAGCCGTGCCGGGTTCGGCGCACGGCTACGACGTGGTGGACCACGCGCGCGTGCGCGAGGAGCTGGGCGGCGAGGAGGGACTGCGGGCGCTCGCCCGCACGGCCCGGGAGCACGGCCTCGGCCTGGTCCTGGACATCGTGCCCAACCACATGGCCGTCCCCTCGCCCGAGCACCTCAATGGCCCGCTGTGGGAGGTGCTCCGGGACGGTCCGGCCTCCCGTTACGCGCGCTGGTTCGACGTGGACTGGGCGGCGGGCGACGGCAGGATGATGCTGCCGGTGCTCGGCGGACGGCTCGGCGACGAGCTGGCTCACCTGTCCGTCGAGGACGGCGTGCTCCGCTACTTCGACCACGCCTTCCCGCTGCGCGAGGGCACCGAGAAGCTGCCGCTGCCGGAGCTGCTGGACGCCCAGTGGTACCGCCCGGCCTGGTGGCGGCTGGCCCGCACCGAGCTCAACTACCGGCGCTTCTTCACCATTTCGGACCTGATCGGGGTGCGGGTGGAGGATCCGGAGGTGTTCGCCGCCACCCACGCGAAGATCCTGGAGCTGGTGCGGGACGGCGTGGCGGAGGGGCTGCGGATCGACCACCCGGACGGGCTCGCCGCGCCCGGGGACTACCTGCGACGGCTGGCGGAGGCGGTGGAGGGGGCCGGCTCCGGGCGGACCGTGTGGACCGTGGTGGAGAAGATACTCACGGGGCAGGAGCGGCTGCCCGCCGACTGGCCGGTGGCGGGCACCACGGGCTACGACGCGCTGCACAGGATCGACGGACTGTTCCACGACCCCACCGGAGCCGACGAACTCACCGAGTTCTACCGCGTGTTCGCCGATCCGCCCGGCGACAGGGGCGGCTACTGGGCGGCCACCGCGCGCCGGGCCGCGTACCGCATCCTCACCCACGAACTGGCCGCCGAGACCGGCTTCCTGGTGCGCGCCGCCGGACGGATCTGCGCGGCCGACCCCGCCCTGCGCGACCACGCCCCGTGGGCCCTGCGCACCGCGCTGCGCGAGCTGCTCGTCCGGATGCCGGTGTACCGCCCGTACGTGGCGGCGGGCGGGCCCACCCCCGAGGAGGCGGAGGCGACGCTGCCGCCCGAGGCGGTCCGGGAGGCGAAGGCGGTGTTCTCCGTGCCGGAGGAGGCCGAAGCGGTGGACGTCGTACGGGAGCTGGCGCTCGGGCGGCTGGGGACGGGGGACGACCACCAGGCGTTCTGCGCACGGTTCGCGCAGACCTCGTCGGCGCTGCGGGCCAAGTCCGTCGAGGACACGGCGTTCTACCGGTACGCCCCGCTGCTGTCGGCGGCCGAGGTGGGTGGTGCCCCGGGGCGGCCCGCCGTCCCGCCCGACGAGTTCCACGCCTTCTGCGCACGGATCGCCCGGGACTGGCCGGCTACCGGGACCGTACTGTCCACGCACGACACCAAGCGCAGTGCGGACGTACGGGCGCGGCTCGCGGTGCTGACCGAGTGCCCGCAGCGGTGGGCGGGCCTCCTGGAACGGGTGGCGGGCACGGCCGCCGCGCCGGATCCGCACGCGGCGTGGGTGGCCTGGCAGACCGCCGTGGCATTGCCGGAGGCGGGGGCGGAGCGGCTGGTTCCGGCACTGCTGAAGGCGGCGCGGGAGGCGGGGCTGCACACCAGCTGGACGGAGCAGGACACGGCGTACGAGCAGGCGCTGGAGGGCTTCGTACGGTCGGGCCCCTGCGGGGCGGCATCCTACGAACTGGTGGTGTTCCAGCGGGAGTTGGCACCTTTTGTGCGGGCGAACGTGCTGGGCGGCGTACTGGTACAGCTGACGATGCCGGGGGTGCCGGAGCTGTACCAGGGGACGGAGCGGGAGTCCCTGGCGTTGGTGGATCCGGACAACCGGGGGGTGGTGGGATTCGATCCCGCGGAGCTCGCCCGGGTGCGGGAGGAGCCGACGGGGCCCAGGGGCCTTTCGGACGAGAAGCTGGCTCTCACCTCGGCGGTGCTGCGGTTGCGGCGGGAGCGGCCGGAGGTGTTCGGCGAGACGGGGACGTACGCACCGCTGGCCGTACGGGGCCCTGCGGCGCGTCACTGTGTGGCGTTCGTGCGGGGCGGGGAGGCCGTGACGGTGGTGACCCGGCTGTCGCTGCGGCTGGCGGAGGCGGGGGGCTGGCAGTCCACGGTGGTGGAGCTGCCGGAGGGGCGTTGGGTGGAGTGGGCGGGGGCGGGGCGGGAGTTCGAGGGGGCGGTGCTGTTGCGGAGGTTGCTCGGGGAACGGCCGGTGGGGCTGCTGGTGCGGGCGGAACCTGTTCCTGGCTAGACGACTCGGCGGCTGGACGGCTGGGCGGCTAGACGGCGCCGCACGCTTCCTCGTGGCGGGCGCCCAGCCCTCCCAGGGAGGACGAGCGGTGCAGCAGGTCCGTGAAGCGGGCGGCAGCGCCGGTGAGTTCCACCCGGGAGTAGACCGTGAGGGCGCGGCTCCAGGGCGGGTCCACCGACAGGACCACGCAGTCCTCGCCCACCGCGCCCCGTACGACATGGGCGGGGGCGGTCGCCACGCCCACACCGGCGGCGGCCATCCGGACGGCCGTGGAGGTGTGCTCGGTGCGGACCGCCGTACGCGGGACGAACCCGGCCCGTTCGCAGACCCAGTCGAGGAAGGCGCGCCCCTCGACCACGGCCTCCATCGCGCACCGCACCCAGTAATGCTCGGACAGTTCCTCCAGCCGTACCGTCGTACGGCCCGCCAGGGGGTCGTCGAAGGGGACGACGAGCACGATCTCCTCCTGCCCCACCCGCACCACGGGCCCCGGCCAGTGGGCGGGTTCGGGGCCCACGGCCAGGTCGGCGACACCGCGTTCGACGTGGTCCTCCAGGGCGTCGGTGGTGGCGTACTCGTGCAGGTGGAGGGCGACACCGGGGTGCTCGCGGCGCCAGCGGGCGAAGACGTCGGGGAGGATGCCGACGGCCACCGAGTGGAGGGCGGCGACGTGCAGTTCGCCGCCGTCCGCACCGGCCGCGGCCCGGGCCGCCCGGCCGGCCTGGACGGCGCTGCGGACGGCGCGTTCGGCGTGCGGGAGGTAGGCGCGGCCCATGACGGTGAGGCCGACGCCGCGCGGTCTGCGCTCCAGGAGCGGGCCGCCGACGGACTTCTCCAGGGCCTTGATCTGGTGCGAGAGGGCTGGCTGGGTGACGTGCAGGAGTTCGGCGGCCCGGGTGAAGGACTCCTCTTCGACGACGGTGAGGAAGTACTCCATCTGACGCAGGCTCATGACCGTCCGCTCCCCGTCGCTCATCGCTCATAAAGATCGTGCATCGCAGCCAGACAATTATTGCCTTGGACGCATCACCGCTGGTCGGCGGAGGGTGAAGCCATGAACAACAACGACGTGAGCAACGACGTGGACGTCATCGTGATCGGCGGCGGCACCGGCGGTTACAGCACCGCCCTGCGGGCCGCCGCCCTCGGCCTGACCGTGGTGCTGGCCGAGCGCGACAAGGTGGGCGGCACCTGCCTGCACCGGGGCTGCATCCCGTCCAAGGCGATGCTGCACGCCGCCGAACTCGTCGACGGCATCGCGGAGGCCCGGGAGCGCTGGGGCGTGAAGGCGACCCTCGACTCGGTCGACTGGCCTGCGCTGGTGGCAACCCGGGACGACATCGTTTCCCGCAACCACAAGGGCGTGGAGGGGCATCTGTCGCACGCGGGGGTGCGGGTGGTGCGTGGCAGTGCGGAGCTGACAGGGCCGCGTTCGGTACGGGTGGCCGGGCGGGGCGAGTTCACCGCGCGCCGGGGCATCGTGCTGGCCACCGGCTCGCGGCCGCGCACCCTGCCCGGTCTGGACCCGGACGGGCGGCGGGTCGTCACCAGCGACGACGCGCTCTTCGCTCCCGCGCTGCCCGCTTCCGTGCTGGTGCTGGGCGGCGGGGCGATCGGGGTCGAGTACGCCTCGTTCCACCGCTCGATGGGCGCCGAGGTGACCCTCGTGGAGGCGGCGGACCGGCTCGTACCGCTGGAGGACGCCGACGTGAGCCGGCATCTGACGCGCGGGCTGAAGAAGCGCGGTGTCGACGTGTGGACCGGGGCGCGGATGCTGGACGCGGAAGTGCTGGCGGACGGGGTACGGGCGACGGTGCGCACCGCGCGCGGCGAGACCCGTACCGTCGCGGCGGAACGGCTGCTCGTCGCCGTCGGCCGCGTCCCGGTGACCGACGGTCTCGGCCTGGCGGCGGCCGGACTGACCACCGACGAGCGGGGGTTCGTGGCCCCGGCCGACTGGGCGCGGCTGGAGACCCCGGTGCCCGGCATCCATGTGGTCGGGGACCTGCTGCCGCCGCCGTCCCTCGGACTGGCGCACGCCTCGTTCGCCGAAGGGCTCCTGGTGGCCGAGACCCTGGCCGGGCTCGCCCCGCAGCCCGTGGACTACGCGGCGGTGCCCCGGGTCACGTACTCCTCGCCGCAGACCGCCGCCGTCGGCCTGAGCGAGGCGGAGGCCCGCGCCCGTGACCTGGACGTGGTGGCGAACACCATGCCGCTGACCGCGGTCGCCAAGGGCATGGTGCACGGGCAGGGCGGCATGGTGAAGGTCGTCGCCGAGCGCGACGGCCGGGTCCTGGGCGTGCACCTGGTCGGCCCCCACGTCTCGGAGATGATCGCCGAGAGCCAGCTCATCGTCGGCTGGGACGCCGAACCCTCCGACGTCGCCCACCACATCCACGCCCACCCGACCCTGTCGGAGGCGGTGGGCGAGACGTTCCTGACCTTGGCGGGCCGGGGCCTGCACCAGCAGTAGGACCCTGATCCGCCCTTACGGAGACGGCGGAGGTGTACGGAGACGGCGGAGGGGGGGGGGGGGGGGGGGGGAGTGAACCCCAACCCCCACCCCCCGAAGGGTGTTGGTTACTAGGGCGGCGGGGTGTCCTAAGAGAGGTTGGAGTGATGTGGTGGGTTTGTT